>FMUA01000046.1 GCA_900100595.1 Ruminococcaceae bacterium P7 | reverse complement strand
AGCGAATTGACACCCAGCTTATGATAAAACTCCTTGAGCAGAAGCAGACCGCCATCCGAAGAAAGATTGCCACCATCGAAATTTACGCGAAATTTCTTGTTGCTTTCCAATGCAGTACCTGTTATAATAGCCATGGGACTTCTCTCCTTTGGTTTATTGTTTGTGTCGTAACTACATTATACCAAATCTGAAGTCCCTTTTCCATACCTTGCGGGCTTCATCTTTTAGGTGAAAGCCCATTTTTCATTTTTATCAGTGTTTTCCCGGTGTTGAAGCGATTACCAGGCGCTGGCGTGAATAATTCAGGGTTACTACTATTTTATCTCCTGTTCTGTATCATCAAACAACGGGCTGTCAAAAAACTGTCGAACGGTTATTTCCAGCCCATCGCATATTTTTTTGATGGAAACCACTCCGGGATTCTGGCTTTTGGTGTTCAGCATACTGTATATGGTTGACGGCGCGACTCCTGAGATATTTGCAAGGGCATTGACTGCAATGTTTCTTTCGGCACAGAGGTCGATTATTCTCTGCGCGACAGCTTCTTTTGTTGTCATAACACGACTCCTTTACGATTTATCGTAAGATAATTTTACAAAAATATACGATAAATCGTGTGGGATATATCGCACTTCTGAAAGAAGTATGTTATAATTGCGATATATCCCATAAAGGAGTTTGTTATGCTTTCGTTATACACGGTGTGTTTTTTCGGGCACCGCAGGATTGATGATATTATTTCTGTTGAAAACGCGGTTGAAAATGTTATAGATCAAGTACTCCGGCAACATGAATATGTCGAGTTTCTTGTCGGACGCGACGGAGAATTTGACCGGATCGTGTCTTCGGCTGTTCTGCGATACAAAAAGAGAACAGACGCCGGGAATTGCTCCCTCACTTGGGTCATGCCGTATTTGAAATCGGATTATACGCATAACCGGAAAAACTACGACAGCTATTATGATTCGGTCGAAGTATGTGATGAATCCGCTAAGGCTCACCCGAAATCAGCCATACAAATCCGCAACCGGGCTATTGTTGACCGCTCCGATTTGTGTGTGTTTTATGTTTGTAAAAAGCAGGGCGGCGCCTATCAGACGATGAAATATTCCGCGAACCAAGGCAAGGATATGGTCAACCTGTATGATGACAGATTTGTCTAAATGATGTCTTGAATGTTTCTGGATATATTAAGGCTATTATGGTAAGGTACTTGTCAAAGGAGTTGGAATTATGAGTTTATTTGATGATCTTTACTACGGAAATATAAACATAAGTGAGCGTGATGTTGCAGACGGCTCAGACGAAAAAGCTGCTCTTGAAGCTGCTGTCGCTGCCGAGAACGCGCTTTCCGAGCAGTTGCCCAATGATTTGAAGCCGATGCTGACTGCTTTGGTTTCTGCTCACGATCTCTTGCTTGACGCAACGAGCCGCAGCGTTTTTGAAATCGGTTTTAAGTACGGTATGCGGTTCGCGGTCGCAGGACTCTCGGATGATAAAAACGGGGTTGACAACTCGGAGGATGAATAATATAATAAAGACAACCTATAAAGAGTACGCGAGAGACAAGCTCGTTGACCGTACACCAACCTGCCCGCGGGCAAGGTGGTAATGCTTGAATGATGGGTGTACTGTAAATCGACCGGTAACGCTCATCAAACGATGGGCGTTTTTCTTATGTCCTCTTTATGGGAAATCATATCTTTCAGGAGGGCATTTATATGTCAAAGACAATCAGAGAACTGAGCAAAATGAATGGTCGCGTTTACGTTTATCTTCGCACGCCGGAACTCAGAGAGCGATTTCTCCGACAAGCCGAGCAGGAAGGCTTCACTTTTTGTGACGGTGCCAAACCGACCGCAAGGCTGGCTGCCGATGTGATGGCGATCAACCACGACGGAACAATCAATTATGTCGGCACAAACGGCAGGATCGCTTTTGGAAGTGGCGCAACACAAATCGGCGGCGAAACACTGATCAGAATCAACTACGAAACGTATATCCTTGAATAAAAAGCAGCGTCTGTACTGTGATAATCTCACAATACAGACGCTGTTTTTCATATTCCGCCAATTCTGACACGACCAATATATTCGGAAGGAATAATGTACTGTATCGGTTCAGCCCAATACTTGACCTTCCAACTGTCATACATATCATCTTCCCATCGACCATCGGTAAAGGTTGCCCAGCCAGCGCACACAGAGCCTTTGGGTCCTATTGGGTAGTCGTTCAGCGATTCGCTTACGGCAAAATAATCACCGTTTCTCTCCGGCAGACGTTCTTCTACGCTTATCCAGTGGGGCTGCACCGATTGCTTTCCCAGTTCAAATCCACGTTCAAATTCTGTCATCACCATTCAATCCTTTCAGTTTTCATATTCATCGTACTCAGCCGGGAAACCGCTGATATCAACAATCCGGTCAAGCGGTATATCAATTGTCGGGATTTTCTTATTTTCCATATCATCCGAGCCGAATAAAACAAGCAGTTTCTTAAATGTATCGATCTTTTTTACCGCTCCGATTCTCTTGATATATTTCCCGCCTGCCTTATATTCGTCGGGTTCAAAATAGGTGAAGGAAAGCGTAGGATGCCCTCCGCCTTGGAGCAGTAGCTCTACCATCTCTATCTTGCGGTTGAGCGCCTCAAGCTCCGCCTCGGAAAGCTCTATCGATTTGTCGGTCAGCCGAGCTTCCTCCGTTACCATCTCGTCGTAACCGGTAAGCGCGGCGAACGGCGCAAACTGAGCGGCGCGATCATATAAAGACATGTGCGGGCGCGTTTTCGATTGGAAATGCGGGAGATTGTAGATATCGGCATAGATGATTCGTCCGTTCTGATCCTTGTTCATTCTGCCTTGTGACCTCCTACCTGACCGTTTCGCTCTACCGTCGTGGCGCCTTCCATGAGGTTCATACCCTTGAGAACGGCATTTTTGCCGAAACGTCCCTGAAGGTTAAGCATCGCCCTCTGAATATTCCGCTCTTTTTCTTCTTCAATTTTCTCTGCTTCACGCTCTTTTTTGACAGTTTCATAATCAAAAAACAGACTGAGCTGCTCGGGGCCTTCCGCGGGAATGTCATTTTCGCGTATCAGATTGCAGGCGCAGACATTAACACGCCTTATCAAAAGGTCTGGGTCAACGACCCGCGTGAACAGCTCCATCATCGTCCGCATTATTTTCTTGGTGGAATTGGTGTATCTGTCAAGGTTACCCGTTCCGTGAGCGTGCCTCGGGTGAGGTCTGCCGTAAGGGTCGGCGGTTACCTTTCCTTCATACGGCTTACCTGTTTTCTTTACGGCATAGGCCGTATCTTTCATGGTTTTGCCGCGCGAAACCACTGTCAGGCTTTCACGGTCATAACCTATGGTAAGCGTTACCTGCTTTGTAACCATCCGTTTCTTCACGAGGTCAAGGACAAGCAGTTCGGTCATTTCTTTGACAATCAACCGCGACTTTTCATAATCGTAAGGTTCCTTCAATACCTGCCCCGATGACAGCGAGTTTGTACTCGGGCGGTATGCCTTGATATAGTCGATCGTGGTCGGCTCCCAGCCCCAAGCGTGATCGATCAGCAGCTCCGCGTTTATTCCGAAGGTTTTGTATAGTATCATCGTCCGAGCCGCAAAGGATTACAAGAAGGTTCTCAGGGTTCTGATAAGGAGACCGAACAGGCAGTCGGCGCTGGACGCGAAAGCGGAGATCGAGGAATTTTTTCAGTCGCAGTGGTTCCGTGACATTACAACCGCCGACGGAGATTTTATCATCAACGAATTACAAAAGGAGATGGCATTTTAATGACAGCAAAAGAGTATTTCAGACAGGCATACAGACTGAACCAACGAATCAACTCGGACATTGCCGAGGTTGACCAGCTTCGGATGATGGCAACCAACATCACCTCTTCGGCATTGGACGAAAAAGTTAAGCGTTCCCGTAACGGCGACGCACCGTTCGTCAGCGCCATCGAGCGCATCGACAAATTGGAACGCAAGATCGACGCCGAGGTAGATTTGTTTGTTAATCTAAAAGAAGAAATGCGGACTGTTATCGGCTCGGTGGACAACCCTAATGAGCAAATGGTATTACGATACCGCTACATCCACAACTACACATGGGACAGAATCGGGATTGAGCTGAATGCCGACTCCCGCACCATTCGCCGCTGGCACGGCAAGGCGCTCAGCCATGTGAATCTCCCCAAAAATCCGGTAAAAATCTAAAAAACGCCCGAAATGTCCGCCTTTGTCCCTTGATGTCCACCTGCCAAAAGTGATATACTATAATTAGGGAAACCGAATAATTCAAAGCCTTGTGGTGTAACAGCCGCAGGGCTTTTTCTTTTGCCCGGAAGGAGATGTGGCTATGCCAAAGAAAGCACGGCGTCCGTGTTCCTATCCCGGCTGTCCGAACCTCTGTGACGGGCAGTACTGCGAAGAGCATCGGAAACGGGCACGGCGGCAATACGACAAGTATGAGCGTTCCCCGTATGTCAACAAGAAATACGGCAGAGCGTGGAAGCGTATCCGTGACCGCTATGTTGGTGAGCACCCTTTGTGTGAGATGTGTCTGGAACAGGGCAAGCTCACCCCGGTGGACGAGGTGCATCATGTGCTGCCTGTATCCAAAGGCGGGACTCATGCTCGCGGAAACCTGATGGCGCTGTGCCGTTCGTGCCACAACAAAATCCATCACGAGCTTGGAGACAGATAAAGACCCCCGAAGGAGCTATCCTTTCGAGGGTAAATATACGGGTATTATCCATTTTGTGAAATGCAGAACACGGCGTACAGCGGAACGGACTTGATGTTGTTTTCAAAACCGAAGTTTTTCTCTGAAAGCCTTATTGACCATGCCGGATTGAAATAGCGTACATAGTCATTCAAACTGTCGGATTTTGTATTCGTGCCGCTTTTCACCTCCACCGGGATGAGCTTCCCGTTTATGGGAATGATAAAATCCACTTCTTTAGTTCCTTTATCATTGCGCCAGTAGAAGGGCTTAAAGCCGGCGGATATCAAATGGATATGAACGTAGTTTTCCGTCATGCCGCCTTTGAAATCCTGCAGCTCCTCATCCATAAACATAACGTCATTATAGCTGATTTGTTTCTGAGCGCATAAGATTCCCATATCGGACAGGTAAGTCTTGAAATCATCAATGTCCTTGTAGTTTTCAAGCGGCTTCATGATCTGTTCGGCACGGTAAATACGGTGAATGAGATTTGCGGATACAAGCCACTCGATCGCGTTTTCATATTCCGCAGCGCGTGCGCCTTTTTTAATGATTTTGTACTGAAAGCGTTTGTTCTTTTTTGAGAGCTGTGTGGAGATGGTTCCGTAAGTCAGACGGGTCTTCTTTATATCGTTTGCATTGTCCTGATACTTGCTCATATCGTCAAGATAATCCATCGCGATAGTTTCAAGCACATGACGAATCTGAATATAGTCATCGGTGTCGATAAACCTGTAAACAGCTTCGGGCATTCCGCCTATCGCAAGGTATTGTCTGTAAAGCTTCAGACAGATTTCATGAAGCGCCGCGGGCATTGGTTTGTTTTCATCATAGCAGGCGCGGATTTGACTGACAAGATCAGCCTTGCCCACAGCTGTTATGAACTCCTCAATATCCATCGGATACATTGTATAACGGTCGACCTTTCCCACGGGAAACGCATATTTTTTGCGGTTGACCGCGACGCCGAGGAGACTGCCTGCGGCAATGACATGATACTCCGGCGCTTCCTCGCAGAAGTACTTCAGAGAAGTCAGAGCTCGTTCACACAGCTGCACTTCATCAAACACGATCAGGGTATGCTCCTTGAAAATACTTTGACTGCTGATGTGCGACAAAATCGGTATCAGATAAGACGGGCTGATGTTTTCGTCAAAGGTAGCGGCAAGCGTTTGATTTGTTTGGAAATTAAAATATGCCACATTGTCGTAGTTCTTTTTTCCGAACTCCAGCACAGCGTAGGTTTTACCCACCTGTCTTGCGCCCTGAATAATCAAAGGCTTCCTGTACTTACTGTTTTTCCAGTTATCCAAGTACTCAAATACTTTACGATACATAAAACCCCTCCTCAGTAGGTTTTCTTTAGCTTAGTATACCATATTTTAGAAAACAATGCAAGTATTTTATAGTTTTCGCATTGTTTTCTCTAATATTCAGCTTGATTTCAACACAAAAATCGGAGGGGCGGTCTCAGTCTCTGTGACCAATCAGCCGGGCAACGGCCCGGGGTAACGTGCGCAAAAAAGGCGAAATCAAAAGGGTAATTAAAGGTTCCGGTGAAAGGCGGTGAAAAAATGCCAACAAAATCAAATAATACAGGCGGCAGAGGCGGTGCGAGACCCGGTGCGGGACGTAAGAAATCCGCTGTCAAGGAGAAAGCCGAAAAGGGTAATCCCGGCGGCAGAAAACTTGAAGTGTTGGATATTCCCGAAGTCGAAGGTGTCGATATGCCTAAGCCGCATGATTTTCTGTCTGCTGAACAGCGAGACGGCAGTAAGCTGCAGGCGGAAGATATTTACACGGAAACGTGGGAGTGGCTGAAAAAGATCGGCTGCGCGTCGAAGGTGTCCCCACAGCTGTTGGAGCGGTACGCGATGTGTTCTGCTCGTTGGATACAGTGCGAGGAAATGACAAACCGCATGGGATTTCTCTCAAAGCACCCGACGACACAAAAACCTATCCCTTCTCCGTTTATCAATATCGGAATCAATTATATGAATCAGGCTGTACGTTTATGGAAGCAGTGATGGATGAAAAACCAGACCATCGGCGTTGAGATCGAGATGGCAAAAATCACCCGCGAGAAAGCCTGCAGAACGGTTGCTAAATTTTTCGGCACCGAGCACACGGTTTACCACAACGGAAACAGATGGTACTGCACCGATACACAGAACCGCAAGTGGACGGTCGCCTACGACAGCAGCATCAGCGGCGACGGCGCGGAGCTGATCACCCCGATCCTCACCTACGCGGACATCGAGGACCTTCAGAAAATCACCCGCCTTTTAAGAAAGGCAGGCGCCAAGAGCAACCCCAGCCTCGGCTGCGGAGTCCACATCCACATCGGAGCGAACGGGCACACACCGCAGAGCCTGAGAAACCTCGCCAACATCATGGCAAGCCACGAGCACCTCCTCGCAAGGGCAATCAACATTGACGCCCACCGACTCAGCAGTTACTGCAAAGCGGTCAACCCCACCTTCTTGGGAAGGCTGAACGCTGCAAAGCCCACCACGATGAGCGAGCTTGCGGAGATTTGGTACTCGACCCTCGGCGACGATTTCAGGAGCGCACACTACAACCGGAGCCGCTACCATATGCTCAACCTCCACGCGACCTTCACCAAGGGCACGATCGAGTTCAGACTTTTCCAATTCGACAACCCCACCGAAACCCGCAAGGGCGGACTTCACGCCGGACAGCTGAAAAGCTACATTCAGCTTTGCTTGGCACTCAGCCAAGCGGCGAAGGCACAAAAATCCGCGCTCCCAAGAAGAATGCAGACCGAGAATTCCCGATTCGCCATGAGGACTTGCCTGGTAAGGCTCGGATTCATCGGAGACGAATTCAAAACCGCGAGAGACCTTTTCACCAAGCGCCTTGACGGAGACCCCGCCTTCAGGTTCGGCAGAACAGCCTGAAGGACATAGTCACAGACCTGCCTTACCCGCTTCGGCGGGCTTAAGGTGGTAGAAGGCAAATTTGAAAGGAGTCTTGAACATGGAAAAAAGATATTACATTGCCTACGGAAGCAACCTGAACGTCCGACAAATGATAAGGCGCTGTCCTGAAGCGAGAATTATCGGAACCGGAACGCTCGAAGGCTGGGAGCTGCTGTTCAAAGGGAGCAAGACCGGCTCCTACCTGACCATTGAGCAGAGCCCCGATGGATTGGTTCCTGTTGCGGTCTGGGAGGTCAGCGAACGTGATGAGCGGAACCTCGACGTATACGAAGGATACCCGAATTTCTATTACAAAAAAGAAATGACGATTCACTTCAGAGGAATTAAAACGGGCAGAATCCGAAAGCGCCGGGTTTTCGTATATATCATGTTTTCGACGTCGAATACTTTTTGCAAAATCTCGATTAGCGTTGACAAACGAATAACCTTACTCTCCAAATTATTAACGGTTTTCTTGTTAACCGGTTCGTTTTCCGAATCGCTTTGAGCGGCTTTTATCCACCCGTAAATTGTACTTCGGGCAACACCTGTTGCTTCGGTCAGTTCTGAGACAGACTCGCCGTTGTTGAATCTGTTTATAATGGTCCCTGTAATTTGGACCACGGGATTGAAAAAATGCGTGAACATGGTATAATGCGTCTAACTAGGTTCTACTGAAAAACTCTTTCACGAACGCGTAGTATAATCGTCGATAAACGACAACAGCGTAAGAACAAACGCAATAATTCCTCCCTTAGTTTGCGGAAGGCGTTCATTGCGAGTATGGCGAATACAAGGTCGGTTTTGGCGCTGCCATCCAACTTGCTCATTACTCGGCTCATGCCGTATCTGGTTTTTAAGAGACCGTTCTTTCCCTCGACCCAATTCCGTTCGCAGGAATCACGGTACATTTGTTGCTTTTCAGCTTCCTTTTGCACCTCGTTTTTTCTGCCCAAAGCTTTGCCCGACAGGCGTATGCCGCGTATCTTGCAATACAATTTATTGAATCTTGTCTGGTAGATCTGGTCAGCTAAAACCGCCTTTGGATAAACGCCGAATCTGCGCTTATATTCCCTGATGCAGGCGATCAAATCCGTTGATTCGTTGAAATTATTCCACGAGGTCTGTTCCAAATAGACATAGCCTTCAATGACTGACAGGTGAATTTTTTGCCCGAATTCCGTGGGGTTTGGACGCTTTCCTCTGACGATCGGTCTTACATGCGGCTGCTCAAGGCTGACTATACGATCTTCGCATGATCTCTTTCCGTTCTCAAACATTTCTTTTTGCTGTGCATAAACCTTAGGGATAACTTTGAGCCGTCTTAACAGCCATGTAGGAAGGTAATCATCGGGACATTCAAACTGCGGTCTCAGCTCATTCAGTCTTTCCATTGCAAGCTCAACATAGCGCAGCTGTTCGGATATTGCTTTTCTGACCTTGTTTTTAGACCATTTCTTGTCTTTTGAGCGCTTCAAAAATGATTTGCGAGCCTTTTTCTTGCTGTACGGGAGCATATGACCCTTGTGCGGTACGAGCTCCCAATAAATGGATATGGCTTTTTCAAGATGTTCTCTCGATTTGTTGAGAAGGTCGATGTCGGTTGGATATTTGATATTCGCCGGCGCGACCGTGGCATCCATAATCAAATGCCCGCTGTTGTTATTTGTGTCGTAATCAATTTCCTCCTGCTCTAACTCAATTGACGGCGTGCCGTTGTTATCGTTATCATCCCCGTCGTTTTCAGATTCGTTTCTGTCAACATTTCGGGAGTCTTCAGGCCATTTGCCGGTGCAGAGATACTCGTTCACATCGGCGACGAAATTGACAGGAAAACGCTTACGGAAGTGTACCATCATTGAGGAGTCAAACAGCGGCTCAGGATCGAATTCTTTTAGCCCCAGAAAATACTGCATATACGGATTCTCTGCGATCGCCTGAACAGTCCGCTCATCCGTGATGTTCTCGGCAGATCGAATGAAGCACGCGCCGAATGCGATCCGCGAGGATATCGCCGGTCTGCCGTTTTTGAGGTCGATATTTTTGAGATACTCTTCTTCAATTTTGTCCCAAGGCATTTTCCGGCTGAGCTTCACCCATCTGTTTCCGGGCGAGAGCCTCTCCGCGAACGGAGCGTAAAAGCCTTCCATTGTCATTTGTGAACTGTTTTCGTTGATGTACATACCTCAACACCCCTCAGATTCGCTGTTTTTTTATAAAACGCCCCGATTTTGGGGTCATCCGCTATATGAGTATTATACCATATCTTGTGGAGAAATGATAGAGTATATTTGATATATTGTTGTTTTTCGCTATCGGAGAGCTTTTTCAGCAGAGCCTAACTAAAGGAAGGAGCGCAAACTATGTCATACAAAACGTACACGTCGGAATTCAAAGCAAAGGTAGTCATCGAGGTTCTCCAAGGGGAGAAAAGTCTAAGTGAGATTGCCTCGCAGTACAACCTCAATCCCAACATGGTCCGGAACTGGAAGTCAGAGTTTCTTGAGAACGCGAGCATGATTTTCGAAAATCCGAAGAAAGCCGAAAAGGCAGCTCGCAGGAAGGAGGAAGCCCTGAAGAAAGAAAAGGAAACCATGCTGAAAACTATCGGTCAGCTGACGATTGAACGTGACTTTCTTCAGAACTG
>FMUA01000045.1 GCA_900100595.1 Ruminococcaceae bacterium P7 | reverse complement strand
ATGCCTTTTTTTAGAAAAAAGAGCACACCGTTGCCGATGTGCTCTTATTTTCGCTTTGTTGTATTTTTTCTCTGTTCTTAGCTTAATGGCATTGAGGGAGTAGTGTACCCTTTTTTCGGCGGAATACTTGGCAGGTTATCTGCTTTGCAGCTGTCTGATAATGCACAACCATTTGCAGATGCAGTTCCCGATGTGCATGAATAATTCAGGCTTATTATGATTATGCTGAATTGTATACTGGTAATATTGTTCAGGAGAGTAATTACTTGTTAAGAAATTTAGTTCTTCATATAAACCTTTTGAATAATCACAGCGAAAAAAATGTTTTGCTATTTTAATGCATTCAAAAGAATTTGATTTGTTTATGTAGTCTAAAATACTATGCTTATCTTTCTTATTATCAATCATACATTTAACAATACCAAACAGGAAATAAATTGATTCCAGATTACAGTAATATTTTGCATCTTCACACAATGACCATTTATCACACAAATTCATCTGAGTCTTTTTTAACTCTCCATAACTGTCCATAATATTTTCATCAAAGCTACTGGATATTCCTATACCGGTATAATATGAATATAAGCAGAAATCAATATTATACATAGAATGAAATCTATAATCCGAAATATATCTTAACAGCAAAAGTAAATCTTCGCCGAATCTTAGGTTCGTATTAAAATTCGCTACCGAATCTTTTAATAACGCCGTGATATATGCTTTATTCCACAATATAACATTAAATACACCTTTGCCCTCACTACTTAAATAGTCAAAATAATACTTTCTCTTCAAATCCTTGAGCGAAATATTTCCCAAAACACTATTTCTATGTCTTTTTTTTATATATTGTCCATGATATGAATAAAACGAAAACTGTACTAATTCCACTTTATGATTAGTAAAGGTATCAAGAATTGCTTTCGCTGCGTTTTTATTACATATTTTATCATCAGCATCGACAAACATTGTATAGTCACCGCTAGCTGATAAGATTCCCTGTTTTCGCGCTATAAAAGGACCTTGATTCTTCTGAGAAATAACCTTTATTCGATTATCTTTTATTTTAAGACTTTGAAGTATTGATAACGAATTATCCGTAGACCCATCGTTAACACATATTATTTCGATATTTTTATATGTTTGGCGCTGAATAGATGCAATACATTTGGATATAGTTTTTTCTGAATTATACACTGGAATGATGAAAGATATTGTTTTCATAAGACCTCTGCAAGATATAAAAATTCGTAATAAACAAAATTATTTATACTAATTCTGTATGATAAAAAAGTAAGAATAACCTAGCTTATCCCATTGAGAAAGCTATAAGAATAAGATAAAGGAATTCATCTTATATTATGGAGCAAAAGAACAAAAAGCATGAAATCTTTCTGGGTGATTCAATAGACAAAATGTCACTAACAGAAATAGCTATACAAACAACTTCTCAAAATCAAAACTCTCAATATAACTAAATAAGGTATTTACCTGTTCTTGATAATTATCGCTATTAATCAAGCCTTGTTGATTCTTGATTCTTCTTAGCATTTCCGAACTAACTTGACCATTGTAATGACAAGCATCGATATAATTATCTAAATCACTCATTATTGCAAGCATTTCCTCATCAGCCCAAAAATGCACTTTCACATTTTTATAACTTGTCAATGTTTTACATGCCTCTAAATATGCTGCTTTTAATGTGAGCACTCGATTCAGTCTGGTCTGTTCATCCCAATACAACATACTTACAGGAGCAAAAAAGAAAACAAACTCAATATCAGGCATCACTTCAATGTATTGAGTAAACAACGCAAGATTTTTCTTTTCCAATGCTAAGTACCCTTCGGTATCCACCATTTTGGAACTCACTTCAGGTCTTGAATAATGACTTATTGCTTTCTCTCTTCCGAAGTTTTTGCTTTCTTCCGACACAAATACGGTATTGTAATCCGGTACACTGTGATTGGCATTTAGCATGACTGTTTGATAGGTAAAATCATTTAAAACTGAAAAGTTCCATAGATACTCTCCATCATCAAACGGATTGTCGTTATACAAAAAGGTCGGCAAAGGATTTTTTAGTGTATCATTAGGCGCCTCGAATAAAATAGGACTCATATCACACAGAATAACCTTAGGCTTCACTTCTCTTTTTTTCATCAGTTCCAACTGATAGGTCATATTATAAATTGATGAACCGTACATTGTCAGCTTGACGCTGCTACCGCCAAATGTATCGTTGACTTCCGAAATGAGAAAGTTCTCAGATAATGACGTACCTAAAATCGCATTATCAAAATCAAAATGCTTAATCACACCCGCATTCTGATAACGTTCGTTTGTAATTACCGGCTCAAGACCAAACCAAGGCTTATGATACTGGAACAAGGGATCTATCGCTACATTAACCGCAGCAATCAAAACTAAAAAAGCCGCTGTCAATATCAGTGAAATCCTGATAAATTTCTTTCCTGACATCTGCTCCTCCTAAAAATTCCAATACAGAAATGTGGATACGCCGGCAAAAGACATAATACACCACACCAACATACACGGCATCAACAACGCCTCAGGCATAGACGGTTTGAAATTCGCAATTCTTTGATTTGTATTTTTCATAAATACGCTCGCCAAGAAAGCGAATGCAAACAACGCAATCGGCATTATCACAGAAAACTTAGGAATGAGATGACCCAAGAATTGGAATCCCGATGTAAATACGGTTTGAAGCATTTCCGTTGTCTGTGAAAAACCGGTAAAATGGAAGAACTGTGTGAAAAACGTCCAAGCATCCGCCAGCGAATCGGCGCGGAATATCACCCATGCTAAATTGACAAACAAAAATGTTAAGAACCACGAAATTACATTAATTGCTTTATTCTGCCGTTTTGAAAAAACACCCGTCGTTTTATCAAGAATTCTGGTCAACACATTTGCGATACCGTGTACGACTCCCCATACAATAAAGGTCCAGTTTGCACCATGCCAAATACCGCTGACAAGAAAGACAATCATAATATTGACATAGGTTCGTACAGTTCCCTTGCGGTTGCCGCCGAGCGGAATATAAATGTACTTGGTAAAGAAACGCGTTAAGGTAATATGCCAACGTTTCCAAAAATCAATGATAGTAACAGCCTTATATGGAGAATTAAAATTCATCGTGATGTCAATATTCATCATCTTGCCGATACCTGTAGCCATATCGCAATAACCGCTGAAATCAAAATAAATCTGAAATGTATACGCCAACATCGCTAAAACTGCATTAACAGTGCCAAGTGCCGATACATCAGCAAATGCCTGGTTTACGAGCAATCCAAAGGCGTCGGCAATCACAACTTTTTTGCCTAAGCCAAAGGTAAACGCGTATAAGCCTGCTGCAAAGTTATCCGCGTTAAATCGCTTCTTGCTGAGGTCGGCAAACTGCGGCACCATTTCATCATGGGTGACAATTGGTCCCGCAATCAACTGCGGAAAATACGTGACAAATAAAGCGTAGTCAAAGAAATTGTACTCGGCGATTTTTTCATCCCGCTTATAGCTATCAATCACGTAAGACAACTGCTGGAAAGTGAAGAAGCTGATGCCGAGCGGCAAAAGAAGGTGTAATAGCGGGAAATCCGATTGAAACAATGAATTGATGTTCCCGATGAAAAAATCATAATACTTAAAATAGAACAAACTGCCAATATTAAGTATTAATGCAAGTACAAATATTGTTTTTCGGACGGTTTTAGATGTTTTATCACGCAGCATTATCCGGCTGAAACAATAATTCAACACCACCGAAGTCACAATTATCAACAGATACCACCAGTTAAAGTAACCATAGAAATAGAGCGAAGCAATTATCAGAAAAATTTTCGCCGCTGTGTATTTTTGAAAATAATTCAGTCCAAAAAATCCAAGAAGGACTATCGGGAAGAATGCAAAGATGAAGATGTAAGAATTGAAGAGCATACAAATCTCCTATAACGCTTTTATCTTGAAGTCACAATAAAAGAATCACGTCAAGTGTTATGACCTAAACTGTTTTTGAAATAACTTTTTGATTTTGTCACATATCACATTACAAGCAAAGCATAAAACAAGCGTAAGTAAAAAGCTGATAATCCAGTGTATCGGATAATTCTTTACAACAGGTATCAAATAGTATATTTCTGTGCAAATATATAAACAAATATAGTTACACCCAATTACATAAATAGTGTTTTTTCCCAACCAACGTGTAAAAGTTGTATTTAAGAATTTAGCATTGCAAACTAAACAAATTAATCCTGTTGATATTGCAACCGCAGCAATTAAAAACACCAAATAATTGTTGTATGTATTAGAACGTAAATTCACTCTATTCTGGGAAATAATTACCAAAAATCCGGAAATCAAAATTAATGCAATAGAGATAACAATGCATTTGGTTCCTTGAAATAATAAAGGTTTTCTTTCCAAAATCACTCAAAATATAAAACCTACCCGCATAAAAAAGACCGCTATAAAAAAAGTCGGAAAGCCAAGAATAAATGTCACGTAATCTCCCAAGAATCTTATCAAAATATAATGAATAACAATAAACAACAGAACCGTAATGCATTGATATTTTAATCTTAACCTTGGAATATGGAAAAATATTATACCGGAAACAAAAAGGCAAAGTAAGAACCAAATTGGTGCACCGGCAGCAGACATGTCATCCGTACACAGTATCAACCCTTTCATTCGAAAAAACAAAAACGAGAAATCAATTACTTCTTTCGTAACCACCAATCTCCAAAAGATTTCAAAAAACAGATTTAAGATTCCAAAAATGAAATATGGAATGACATATGGTCTTAACTTTTTCACAGCATATTTCTTAAATTTCATTTTTTGATTCTTATCCGCATTATATACAAAACCGGAGAGTATGAAGAAAAATGGCATATGAAAAGAAAAAATAAAAAGATACATATTATGCGGAATTCCATAGGTATGTCCTAAAACAACAAGAATAATACCAATTGCTCTGCACACATCAATATAGTCTAATCTCTCATTGCGCTGAATTTATACCACCGCCTAATATCATAACTTATATATACCGCTATTGTATTTGCCCTTTAAAATCTAACATCGTCTCATACGGAACACCCTTATAAAGCACAATAACGACATCCGTCTTCAATTCTTCCATGTATTTATACCAGTCAACTTTTTCATCATAAATATCAATATCATCTCCACGAGTATCAACTACATGCAATTCCTTAAACTGCAACGCGAAATACGGAGTTACCACGTGTGAAAAAGAATCTCTGATAAACAATGCTGTTTTACCGTTATTTTCCAACTGATTTTTGAAGATTTGCAGACGATGATTACCACCACAATAGCCCGAATACGGATCATGGTGATAGTAATTTTTTTCATAAATTTGTTCGCCATAAAGAATAGTGTCTTCAAAACTACCTTTACGAACAGAATCTTCGTATGGTTTTTCTTCTTTTAAAGATGTTTTGAATTTTGGCGTGATCAAATTAAAATCATCCGCACCCTTCCAAGTGAAGTATGTGCCAACTTTTTTGCCAAGCGCTCCTAAAAACCAATCTGGGTACAGCTTTTGATTATAGTTATTGATATCTAACTTGCTTCGGTCAAATTCAATTCCATATCTTTGGTTTATAGAATCACAAGCAATCTGAGCTGCTAAAAGCCCTACATTCGTTGTCCAATGTGTGTCAGTATAGTAATAGATATCTTCCTTGTCCATACTGCGCTTTTTAAACTCATCTACATAACTTAAAGCAGGAACATTGTTTTCTTTCAAACAATCAAGATAATTGTCAAAATTCACCTTGCTATAATCACGGATATTAGATGGAAAATTTTGATAATACCCTTTTTCCGGAACAGCCAGATATATAAAATCCGCACCAACAGATTCAGACTTCTTTTGCAATTCAGAAACACGATTCGCGACAAATCGCAAATGTTCTTTATCAAATTGTTTTTCATTTATCAGCGAAAGCATATCTGATTCACATTTTACCGTATTACTACCGAGTTTCGGTACATAACGCATATTGGTAATATTATTCTTCACAGAATTGATATCAATCAAAGTGTCATGATACAATAAATGCTTGCTTGAAATACTATCTATTTCTTTTATATTGCTGATAGCACTTTTCACATGTCCATTTTTTACATCACTAAAAGTGTTAATAGTGTTAAATAGCAGATTTTGAAAACATTCGCCATATATTCCTACTATAACTATAATAGTAAACACTACGAACAAAATAATATTCTTATTTAACTTCTTCATAACCTTACCTGTGAAATTTAATAAATTGAATTACAGAAAACACTAAAACGATTACGAGATAATAATTTAGATATTTAATTATCTGCTTGTAAGAATGGCTTTAGTTTCTATTCTAAACTCTCAGCACATTAACTATAATAATATGTAGTATATAACAGCGAATAACAATAAACTATGTTTGTCACTTCAGGAATTTCTCTTAAAAGAAATTTAACACATCATTATCCAGCTTCGGAGCACCAGAATAAAGTAACAAAACATAATCCGGATGTATCTTTTGGATATACTCCTCAGCATTTATTTTTTCTCCGACATAATAATCATAATTTCGCATATCACAAATATGCAGCTCTGAAGTTTGCAGGGACAAGAACGGCGCAATTACACAAGCATATGAATCACGGATTAACAAGATTTTCTTTCCATGCGATTTCATATTATTTTTCATAATCTGGAGACGAAAATCGCCGCCGCTATATGTCGCATATGTATTGACATTATAATAATCCTTTTTCATGTTCTTCATATAGAGAACCGTGTCCTCAAAACCTCCGCTACGAACTCTTCCTTTAAACGGCTGTTCTTCTGTCATATTGGTCTCAAATTTTGGAGTTATTAAATCAAAATCATCTGCGCCGTGCCATGTAAAATAAGTACCAACCTTTTTCCCGTATGAACCCAAAAACAAATCGCGATTGTGCTCTATATGATAATTATTTATATCCGTATAGTCGACGTTATATCCAAAACCATAAAGCGCATTTAATTCTTTACAAATTGAAGCCGCTGCAACAAAGCCGGAATACGGCTTCCAGTGGTGATCTGTCACAAAGAAAATATCATCATCAGTAATCTGATTATCAGAAAATGCAGACGAAAAATCAATATATGGAATACCTTTTTGCTTAAGGGATGATACGAAATTGTTATAATTCACCTTATCGTATGACACAATATTCGCCGGAAGTGTCTGGTAATTTTCTTTTCTTGGTGCAGCACAATACAGAAATTTAGCCTTGTTTGCTTCGGAAACAGTTTTCAGTTTATCTATTTCTTCCACCATCTGCTCCATATCAAGATTATTAATAAAATGTTTAACAGGTGCAATTATGCTGCCATTTGAACTTTTCGCATACAAATCATCCTCTTTTTTGATAATCTTAGTACCCGAAATATTCTCCCTAACAGAATTCAAATCCATCATTGAATCATGATAACTTAGTTCACTATCAGAAACTTTATCAATCTCTGCTTTAAAATCAAATACGCTATGAATATTACCATGGAATAATTCGGAAACCATGAGAGTTGTATTTGCTTTTAAATTGTCAAAAAACTGTCCCCATATACCAACGAGAATAAATCCTACCGCAAATATAAATATCAGGCTGTTCTTGTTAAACTTTTTCATAAACCATTAAAAATTAAAGTAAATAAACGGATTATAGCTGCTTCCGACCAGACTTGCAATCGATAGCACCATCAAACAAATCAAACCGCCTGCTTTTACAAATCCTATTACATTACTATTTTTTGTCTTTTGACTCAACCAACGGAAAAACGGTGTACAAAGAACTACACCGATACTGAGCATAATGACATTCTGCTCAAACCAGCCGGTAAACATACCGTCGGCAAAAGCATTGCCGTTCAACCCGAACATCGCTCCGAGATATACAAACGCATCTCCAATCGACTCCGCACGGAATACAACCCAACCAAGCACAACAAAAAGAATTGTGTACAGCCATTTGAACACGTTCAGTACCTTACCGTTCTTTTTATGTATACCCGTCAACTTTTCGATGACAAGCAATACAAAATACATCAAGCCCCAAACAATAAAGGTAAAATTGGCGCCGTGCCATAACCCCGTCAGGAACCAAACGACAAAGAGGTTGAAGACATTGCGTCCCTTGCTGCAACGGCTTCCGCCAAGTGGTATGTAGAGATAATCACGGAACCATGTGCCGAGCGACATATGCCAGCGACGCCAAAACTCCGTAATTGAGGTGGAAATATACGGATAATCGAAATTCTCGAGAAAATGGAATCCGAACATTCTTCCAAGACCGATTGCCATATCACTGTATCCGCAGAAATCAAAAAAGATTTGAAGTGTATATGCAATAGCTCCCAACCAGCTAAACATCACGGAGATGTTGTCGCCGTTTTTCGATGCGTCAAAAGCGTTGTCCGCTAAAATGGCGAAAGTATTGGCGAGCAATACCTTTTTAGACAGTCCCACGACAAAACGCGCAAAGCCATCGAAGAAATCATTCAGTGTTTCTTTGCGATTCTTGATTTCATCAGCTATCGTCTCATAGCGCACAATCGGTCCGGCAATCAGCTGCGGAAAGAAGGAAATATACAATCCGACATAAAGTATATTCGTCTGCACCTCGCCCTTTTGACGATAAACATCAATCACATAGGACATCGCCTGAAAGGTGAAAAAGCTGATACCAATCGGAAGAGCGATATTAGGAATCGGTAAATTAACACCAAATAACGCATCAATGATATTACCTGTAAAGGTAAGATATTTAAATACGAATAATACCCCTAAATTGAATATGACATCCAATACGATAAACAATTTGCAAAGCGTATGTCTGTCGCGCTTCTTGCTGACCATCAGTCCGAAGAACCAATTGACGACAATCGATCCAATCATCAAAAATACATACTTCGGTTCTCCCCATGCATAGAAAAACAAGCTTGCAAAGAGAAGATTAATATTTTGTAGCAGCCGGCTCCACCTGAATATAACAAAGTTAAATAGGAGCACTAACGGCAGGAATAAGTATATAAATGTTGTACTGGAAAAGAGCATAGTGCCTCCAAGACGGTCTTAGATTATTTCTGTATTATTTGTAGTGCAGATTTCTTTGATTTTGACAGCATTTTTGCAAAGGATAAACAAAATAAGCAGGAAGCACAAATCCATAAAGTTGTTGCTGTAAACATCCGCGATATAGAAATTATCCTTAAAAATCGCTTTTAACGCAAATCCAAGAATATGGTCGGCATATTTGTATGCAAACAAAATTAAAACAAAAACACCAATTCTTTTTCCTGCGGAAACACTGCTATCATCACTTAAATGCTTATAATAGCTGATTAACAAAAGAATCATTGATGCCTGAACAACGTAATCTCCGGGAGAAGAGTACATCCACAATGTACTCACAATAGAGGTTACCGAAAACATAATGTAAATGTTGAATTTTTCCGACTCTGTTTTTCTTTTTCTCATCAAGAAAACAATTGCTATCAATTCAATAATCATTCCAACTGCCATACTCATTTTCATGACAGTTCCTCTCGGTAAGCCATACAAAGTCAGGAAATTCATGATACCAGCATATCGGGTATCACCTTCCTGATTCATGCCTCTTTCCAGTGTTAAAGAAATAGACTCAATTGGATTCTGCTGTAAAATGACTAAAGTAATCGCCCAAAAGACAAGAACAATCGCTGCTCCAACAATAATTGTCTTAAACTTTTTCCGAAAGAGCAGTGGAATACAGAACAATAACGCAACTTGAGGCTTCACCATAGCAAAAGCTAAGAAGATGCCGGCAACATATTCTTTATCCTCTATGACAAAATAGAACATATAAATCAAAAAACTGCTGACCATAATCGCGTTGTTGCCTTGAATCCACACTGCAGCAAGTCTTGGCATTGCTAGGATAAAAATTCCTATCCATAAGGGCGAATGATTTCCAAATACCGTTTCGAAAATCTTGTTCAGGCAGATAATATCAAAAACTACTAACGCTATAAAGAAAATCATACCGTATATCTGCGCGATATTGCATGGAAAAAAACCCGGCGCCATAATAGTAGACATCAGATATGACCATGGAACGCTGATAAAATTATCTGTCATCTGACCAATCTCCGGCACCACCGAAGATTGAACAGCTGTAAACGGATCAATGCCCTTCAAGATATATGCGCTTGCTTTCCAATGTTCCATAAAATCATAGAACTCCGGAATAATTCCGCCATTGCCTTTACAAACGATGTAATATGATATACAGAATAGAATACCGCAAGCAATCATAACCCAATAGAAGATATTATTGTGAAAGATTCCTGTTTT
>FMUA01000043.1 GCA_900100595.1 Ruminococcaceae bacterium P7 | reverse complement strand
GACCGTCTCTGACATGGACTTCCTTCACTCCGCGCTGAAGATGTATGACACGATTTTCGAGATCAATATTGCTGTTTATGATTCCGCACAACTCCCCTGCCCTCAGCCCCGTGTTGAGCATCAGAAAATATGCCGCCGACTGCTGATAGACAGGTTTGCCGTTTGCGAAGCGTTTGAACGCTTCTTCTTTGATTTTCTCTAGTTCTTCGTCCGTGAACACTACCACCATATCGCACTGTGGTTTGCTCTCCTTGTTTTGCGCGGCAAGGTAGTTGTCCTTCTTCGTCATGTCGATCAACGCCATCGGATTATTCGGTATCGCGCCCTCCTGATATAGCTGCTTGAAGAACATCTTTAACAGTGAGTAAGCTTTCTTGCTCGTTGTGAAGGCGTATCCGGCGTTCATATGCTTGGTGAGCAGCTTTTTGATATCTGCCGGAGTAACATCTCCGACGGGCTTATTGCCAATGTAAGGATAGATTTGGTGCTCTGCCGTACATTCATATCGGTCGTAGGTAGTGCGCTCTACTTCCGGGAATTTATACACGCGCAACCAGTTTTTCATACTCTCTTTCATCGGTTTCCTGTCTTCATCCGAGTTAGAGACTTGCTCATTAAAGTTCTTGACGTACTCAGTCATCTTCGCTTGTAGTGTTTTCTTTTTCTTGCTCGAAAAACTCTTGCGTTGAGTGACTCCGTACTCGTCCTTGTATCGCACCATACCGATCCATCTGCCATCGCTTTTCTGCCAAATGTTACCGTTGTCTAATAATTCTCTTTTCATTCGATCACTCCTTCATTTTTGGTAACCACAACACTACCATAAGCAGCGGTCAATATCCAGCGAAATTGCTGACAAATAACTGCTTGATATTTTGCACATTACCACCAAAGAAAAATCCCTATAACTTGGCGTTTGTCAAGCTATAGGGATGAATCTATTTATTCCTCTGTATTATTTATTATATCCCGTAATAAATCCATTGTCAAGAGCGTTATCCGGAGTTTTTTCGTGACAGACAGCCATATCGCAGCCGACAGAAAAAAAGAAATGCGTTGCATGCGGTTTTCGCTATCAAAAGCGCAGTCAGGCATTGGTCAAATCCATGCAAAAGACGTGCGTATCGCACGCAATAATTTGAAAAACAAAATGCGATCGACACGCAACTGACACGCGCTCTTTCCCCAAAACTCACTTTGCTGAACGTCAATTGACTTATACTCACACGCTTCTCACACGCGATTTACGTTTTCCTCGCGTGTTTCTTGTCAAAAACTCTTGACAAAACCGCGTGTCTGTGTTATGATATTTCCTGCAAGTGACAAGTGTTCATTTGCAGCGATTACATATTTAGGGGTATAGCTCAGTTGGTAGAGCAGCGGTCTCCAAACGTCAACCGTGACTTAATTCCCCGCATTATTACTGGATTTCTCAGGCTTGAATCTTCGGTTTCAAGCCTTTTTTCGTGTTTTGATTTTTGCAAGTTATTAAAGTGATTTATGCAAAATCAAGCCCAAAACCGGCAAAAGATTTTGGAACAGCATCAAAAGACCAGCAATATTTCACCATCCCCTCAAAACCCCTATTGTTCGTTCTTACTATCACCCGACTGATACTTTTTTAGTCGGATTTGTGCTGATTATAAACGGTTGCATTTTCACCAAATTCTTAAAACCAAATTAAATTTTAATCTCCACCGGGATAAATGATAAAAGCGCTGCACTTAAACGATAAAGTCAAGTGCAGCGTTTGCTTTTTTAATATAAATTTGTCAGAACTCCCGTCAGCATTTTCAGCACACAAAATGACGCTAAACTCACTTCATCGCAAAGTGGGTTTGATATGTTCCTTAAAGATATCACGAAGATAATCAACTACGCCATGCGCGGCATGAATCGTTCCCAACATTAATTCGTCAGTATCTATTTTTGAAAAATGAATTTCGTATCCGTTATAGTGTATAAGCTGCGATAAAAACACACGCTGCGTTCTGCCGTTTCCTTCTCTGAACGGGTGGATGTAGTTTGTAGTACAATAGATATCCACGATTTCATCTATAAAGTCATCAAACGGCAAACCTCTGAAAAAGTCCATAGCCTTCAACCGCTTAAAGCAGTTCATGAGCAATTCGGGGATTTCATCATGCTTTGCAAACGCTGTTCCCTTTTTAGAAATATCTATTGTGCGGTATTCTCCCGCCCAAGTGTAAAGCGTATCAAACAATTGCCTGTGAATAGCCTTGTAATCGTTCTCATTGAAGCCGTCTTTAAGAGCAACTTGTTCCATTTCAGATGTTATCGCAAGAGTAATCATCGCTTCTAATTCCGCCAGCTTGGATTCGTCACGGATATTGTATTTATTGATTAGACACGTTGTTCCTTCGTAACAATCGTCACTAATCGAATCTATGCTATATGCCATTATGCAGATACTCCTACTTGTTTGAGCGCACGCGCTAAATACTCTTCAAAGGTTATTTCGTTATTCAACAACTGCTCGCACCATTGCTTACTCTGTTCACTGACGGCAAAGCCCTCCATTTTAATAGATGCAGCTGCATTCTCAACAGCTTCTTTGTTGGTACACAAAAGCAATCACCTCTCAAATCTATCTGTCTCTATTATACCCGAAAAATTGCTTTCGTCAAGGATTTGGTTTCTTTGTTTTATGCGGCTCAAATTTTGAACACTTTGGGATGGTTTTAGAATTATAATACTTGCTCCTGCATAATTATTTAGAAATACACAATTTGGGCGTGAACTCGATGAAACGAAATCTATATCTCTGGCAATTTGCCGGATTTGTAATGACTGTACTCGGCGGAACCATATTGCATTTTTTGTATGGACTTACCAAAGAAAGCGTATTGGTCGCGCCGTTTTCAGCTGTCAATGAATCAATATGGGAGCACATGAAGCTAATGTACTTCCCGCTGTTTGTTTTCGCGCTGATACAAAGCAGATTTTTCAGGGAATACAACAGATTTTGGTGTATAAAACCGATTGGAATCATAACCGGGCTCGTGCTGATTCCCGTGCTGTTCTACACCTACAACGGAGCGTTCGGAAAATCTCCCGATTGGCTTAACATGACAATTTTCTTTCTCTCAGCAGCAATTGTTCTTATTTTGGAAACACTGCTTTTCAAACAGGACAGCTTGCATTGCAGATTTCATTGGATTCCCTTTGTTGTCATTTACTTTATCGGTGTGCTGTTTATTTTGTTCACCTTTATTACGCCCAAAATCCCGCTCTTTCAAAATCCGCTGACAGGATTATATGGTCTACAAAAATTATAAATTGCAAAAATGCCCGACAGCGTATAGAGTACTGCCGGGCTTTTCTTATTCTCCGGTGTAAAATGATTCCGTCATCAATCTGACGCCTATCCGAAAGCCGTTGATAAATCCCTCGCACTCACACAGACTGCTTTGATCTGTCAGGGCATCCTTGAGCTTTTCCAGAATCTCCGCTTCGTGCTCGTTGAGCGTCGATTTGAGTGCGGCTTCATGTCTGGTTATCAGTTTGTTTAGCCTGTCACCTTCGCTGTCTTTGGGAATGTCACGCTCATACGGATGAATGTTTCCGTAGAACAGTTCTCTGATAGTATCCATGCCGATACCTCCTTCAAGCACAACAGGATACCACAGAAAAAGAAAAAGTCCAGAACTTTTTGGGGTTATCTTTGTTTTAGCGTCGCAAATTTTGAACACACTCTTGCTCAGTTTTTACTATACACTACGTGTATAGTAAAAAAGGTGGTCTGCTGTTGGCAAATGTGGATATGTCGCCAAAACCGTTCAGACCTAATTTGATACCGCTTGTTCCAAAACTATTGAAACAAAAAAATATATATCGTATAATAATTTTATTGAGAAAATAAAAAGGGAAGGAGGGTGTTTATGAACACGAAAATGTTAGGTTTGTTGTATCCGATTATCGCCATTATTTCCGTAGCGGTTATGGTAATCTGGGGAATGCTCGGTGACGCATGGGGCATCAGTTGGATTGCGGTGTTTATCGGCGGCTGCCTGATGGCGATTTTGTCGATTGTCATTGCGGGACTGAAAAAGAACGGCAAAAAATGAGGTGACAAAATGACTGACACTAAAAAGGGCAGCAGGCTCTTTATGATTCTCAACTGCATCGCGCTGGGTATTATCGCGATGAACCTGACCGCGCCGGTGCACGAGGCGACACACCTGATTACGCAGATGATCGCGGGCGCTAAACCGATAGTGCTTGCCTTCGGCTGTGCCGGCACCGTCGACCCGACCGTCGGCATCGACTCCGTTTTCTGGAAGGTGATGTATACCGGCTCGGCGGCGCTAATGAACATCGTCATTGGCTTTATCCTGCTGATCGTCCTCAAAAAGTTTAAGCTCGGACCGTTGAGCAGACCGCTTGTGCTTATGACAACAATGATGCATTTCAGCATGGGCTTTGGTTACTTCCTCAGAGATTTCTTTTTGTATGATCCCAACCCCGATCCGGGCATTCAGCAGGGCGACTGGGCAAAGGTCTTTGAGAATTTCGACGGCAATTTGGCGCTGAGAATCATTATGCTGATGATCGGCTGCATAGGAATACTGTTCGTGTTCTTTATCGCGTACCGTCAGGCGTTCCACTTCATCCGCGACAATAACGACAAAAAGGAGCGAAACAGAGTTGCCTCGGCGATTTATCTGTTTCCGTATCTTGTTAACGCTGTTGTATTCACGCTCGTTGAGCTGAACGGACCTGTCGCTAAGGATAATATCAACAGTTTTCTGATCATCAGCCCGATCATCAATATCTTCGGGATGATAGGCTTTTTCTGGGGCTATATGTTCGTCGCCCACATGGTAAAGCCGAGAAAGCAGAACGTCTATTACCTCTCTCCCTGCGCGGAGAAAAAGCTTGTGCTGTGGATTTTCGCGGCGGCGCTGCTCGCGTTTGACGCACTGTTCCTCTGCCCGGGATTCTTCTTCTGACAACAAAATTAACACAGCACCCTGACGGAACTTCTCCGCCGGGGTGCTTTTTGATGTCAAGAATTATTTTTTGATATATTTTACATTTGATCCAAAGCTGTCCTTGATGGTAAGCGTGTCGCCGTCAATGGTATATTCAAGAACAGTCGGAGCGTCAACATCCTCGTATGTAAATTCAATGGATGCGCCGTTGTCGGTATAGGTAAAGTTCATCACCGAACCGTATGCGTCGTATGTTCCCGTGCCGTTCGCATTGAACGTATATGTAAAGCCGCCGTCCGCATACTCCCACGAACCGACAAGGGATGAGCTGCCGTTGCTCTCGGTTGTTTCCGCCGCTGTGGTGCTTTCGATTGCCGCCGTAGTATCCGGCATTTTTGTTTCACCCGCCTCAGTCGTTTCGCTGCTTTGGCTTGAAGCGGACTCCGTTTTGCTGCTGTTTTCGCCGCTGCAGCCTGCCAACACAACGCACGAAAGGCAAATTGCAAATGTTAAGATACTGACTTTTTTCATTTCAAATCCTCTGTTGTAATTATTTATCCGTCAACTTCATATGCAACCGGCTTGCCGATAGGATATGGAATATCAAATTCCGCAAGATATTTCTGAATGGTAGTGGCGTCAGTAATATTCACTTCTCCGTCTTGGTTTGCATCTGCCAATAACATTTGTAAATCGCTAAAGGATTCAAGCTCCGCAAGTACACGCTGAATTGCGGTAACATCGCTGATTGTTACAATTCCGTCTTGGTTTGTATCTCCCAAAAGCGGCAGCGCTTCGTCAAGATTTCCGTAAATAACCTCAACCTCGCGGTCGCGGTAATCCGAAAGCAGCCCGTAATAATCGTAGAAATCCATTTCCTCGTAATCGTCAAGCGCCTTGTCGGCAAGCGCGGCCAGAAGATGATTTTCCACGGTAACCGTCATTACGGTAAACTCGTCGCCATTGCAGACCGTCAGCTCATGATTGCCGTCCGCGACGGTCGCAAGGAAATCGTCGGTAAAGGTCAGGATCATGCCCTCGTCCTTGTTGTAGTCAGCAGGCTTGCCACCGATGATTTCGGTGGGCTTTGTCAGCAAAGCGCCGTCCCAGAACACCTGATCGTCCTTTGCAACGTCGCCCTTCATATAAATCGCGTTTGCGGATGTGTTAATTTCGGCGTTGCGCAGGGTGGCAAGGCGGTAATTCTGTTCGGGATAGGTGTAGCTGTAATTATATGCTTTTTCGGGAGTGTGATAGCCGCAGACCGGGCACTCGTTATATGCCGTGACGAGCAGAGCGTTGGTATCCTCGCCGCCGTCAACGGGAATTGCCACGCGTTTGACCTCGCACTTTCTTTCGCCGTCCTCGTGCCACAGAATACGGGTGGAAGCGCCGCAGATGGTGCAATGCTGCCAGTGACCGTCCTCGTTGGATAGGGTTTCCCAATCGTGCGGGCAGTCGACTTCGTCGATAACGACAAACTGCGCCCATGCAGAGTCGGAGAGAACACCGTTGCGTGTGGGAGCGGCGACAACGTTATAGGTTCCGATGTCCTTGATATTCTCAGGCGCGATCTCGACTTCAACCGCCTCGCCGTCCTCATCTTCAACAACCTGATAATAGGTCAGGGTGTAGTCCTCGCCCTCGGCATACTCGACGCCCATCTCGCTCGTCAGGGTAACGGCGGGCGGGGTAATCGGCTTGCCGGTATACGGAACATACTGATCGGAAAGGTTCATGCTGACGATACCGCCGTCGGCGTTTACCATCGTTCCAAGCGGATGGAGATTCGTCACTTTCTTGCCGTGCTCATCGCTCACGATGTTGAATACCATCGTGATCGCCGCTCCATCCCCGTTCTCATTAGAGAAGCAGGCGGTATAGCTGTACTCACCGTCATCGAGCGACATCAGGTAGTCGGTGCTGAGCGCGACCACAGCGCCGTCATCCTCGGTAATGCGCCACGTCTCGAGCTCATCCTCGGAGATACCCTCGTCCTTTTCGTCGCCGTCAGCGCCGACGGAAGAGGATGACTTGCTCTTGGGCTTATTGCTCGCGATCTCCTTGCCGTTTTTGTCAAACATTTTACAGCTTCCGGCTTCATCGGTGTTCGTCAGCTTGGTCAGCCAACCGGACTGCAGGTTGGCAAAGTTCATCTCATTCGTTCCGGTAGCCTCATAGAGAGGACTGAGATACCACGATGGAATCAGCAGGTAGTACTTGTAACCCTCCAGATAATCCTGATCGCTGAAGCTCTGGAGATCCTCGGGATTCATTTTGACGATAGATTCGAACGCGGCTCGATAATCCGCCCAACGCTCGACGTCAATAATCGGATAATCGAACCAACCTTGCCGCACGCCGTGGCAGACCTTACAGGTCTCGGTGTAATAACAGCGGTAGTTGTAGCGGGTGAACAGATTGAACAGACCGCCCTTATAGGGAGTCGCTTCGAACTTGGTGATCTTGCGCGTCCCCTTGAAGTCGTGATATCCCGTTATCTCCTGTCCGCATTTGGTACAATGCGTGTGGTGAGCAGATAAGCCTTTCGGCTCCCATTCGCCGGGGGTACAGGCTTCCTCTTCTTCGAACATCAGCTTCTTGCATCTCGCGCAGTGGCTTCTGTGGGTAAAGTTGGGATAAGAGCCTTTGGCGGGGACATAATCGTCCCTGCCGGTGCCCGCATGGGAACAGAGCTGATCCTGGTGATAGCTGCACTTGGTGCAGTCGACGGAAACCTCGCCGTTATAGATCTCATAGCCGCTGACGTTGGACAGGACAGCAGTTGCCTTGAGGTCGTGCGCTTCATTTGTTTTGAAAACGACATGACAGCGGCTGCAGCGCTCGTCATGGGTGCCGTTGCCGTTATCTACATATTCACGCTGAACATTGTGGTCACAGTCGCCGCCGGTCGCATAAGAACATTTTCTGCAGTTAGTGTGATACTTTCCGAGAGGCTCTCCGGTCTCTAAATCGTTCCGCGCCGTGGTTTGAAGGTCATGCTTCTCGGCGTTTGCGAGGCAGCCTCCGCAATTGGAACAAAAGACCTTGTGCGTTGCGTCGTCGTTGTTGTCTACATATTCTTTTTCGTAGTCGTGGGTGCAGGTGTCCGCGTAGATCGCAACGATCGAATAATCCGCGCTCGCGGAGCCGGTGAAGTTGCCCTTGCCTTTAACGGTCACGGTGTAGTTGTTGGCAAACTTTGAAGGCTCGGGGAAGGTCGCGGTATAGCCGTTCGCGGGTACGGTGAGATCGCCCGCCTTGACGGAAGTGATCATGGGGGTCTGATCCTTACCGTTGTAGGTCAGTTGGTTTGCCGACAGCGTGACCGAGGTGATTGTCGCCTTGTTGATCGCCCATACCGCCGGCTTTGCCTCGGTGGTGCCGTCCGTCCATTTCCAGCCGGAATTAAGGATCAGAGCAGCGGTATAGATACCCGCGTCGGTCTGAGGATCGTTTAATGAAACTGTATAGCCCGCTGTCGCCTTGTAGGGACACTCCTGCGGCTGACCGGTATAGGGCAGCACGACCTCTTGGGGAGGCGCGACGGTCTTGTCGTCCGTACTGATCGTGATCTCCTTGGGGTATTTGCTTGCTTCCTCAACGGTAAAGGTCACCGGATCGGAGAATACGCTCGGACCGTCAGGAAACAGCTCCTGAACGATCTGCTCCGGGATGTTGTTCGTATTCACGACCGTTTCGTTTTGCAGGGTGATTTCATCACCGACCTTGACACCGTTGACTTCGGTCATGCCGGTCGCCTGACTTCGCTCGACACTCTGAGTCTCACTTTCCTCGAGCAGCGGGACGTTATATTTGATCACGCCCTGACCGCCGCCGGTCTCATAGGGTGTCCAGTCCCAGTTCCACATATTGCTTTCGAGCGGAACGTCGGTCTTCAGGGGACCAATCAGCGTCATGCCGAGACCTCTGATACTCTCGGCGAGCCCGCCGCCCTTGAGCTGCGCCTTCAAATAGCCCTCTAAGAAATATACCATATCGCTGTCGCTGAGGTTCTCTGCGGAAAAGAAATGGACGTCGACGGGCAGATACTTCTTACCGTCAGTGCCGGTGATCGGCGCGCCGATAGAAACCTTTTTGATCTGTGCCTTGAAGTTGTCCGGACTGAAGCCGACGGAATTTGATTCGTCAACATCTGCCGCCGCCGCGCTAAGCGCTCCCAACGGCATCATACCGATACACAGGCACAGCGACAGAAGGATTGCCAAGGCTGTTTTTGTCATTCTTTTCATGTTGCACTCTCCTTTTTTGAATTCCCCAAAGCCGCCCGGAAAACGCGGCTTTGGGTATATTTAACCGGTTACCCAAGCGGTTGTTGCAGATAGTAGGCAAAGCCGCTTTTGACTCGGGAACCGGATTGGTTATGATTTTTCGTCATCCTTTTGCAAAAAATCCTTTTGCATTTCGTTTAGCTTTTTGACCTGGGATTTGTAGATTGCATTCATAATCAGCCACACGATAAAGAACGCAATAATTTGTATTCCCGCCATAATCAGCGTATCCAATATGCCCGTTTCCCAGCCAAGCAGGTGCGCGATGGGGATAAACAGCAAAACAATGCTTAAGCCGTGCGCCGCCGTTGCGAACGCAAGCGGAAGGCGTTCCAGCTCATAAAAGCTGATGCCCGCAAAGCAAACCGCTCCGTACAAGCCGGAAAACAGCGTTTGCAGCGCCAAAGCAACGCCGGTGTTACCCTGCGCGATGCCGATAAGCTGCGGCGTCATGGGGATAAAGCTATCGGGGGATATTCCGCCTGTCAATATCGCGATCAGGTTACCGACAAACATACCGATTAAAAATCCTAAGCCCGCGCGAAGGAGTGTTTTTTTCAGCATAAATATCCCTCCTCTCCCGAGAGGCGTTCCCTGATGACGGGAATATAGCGGCGCGAAGCCCATGTTTCCATACCGTTTTCAAACTCGATGCGAAGCGTACCGACCAAGGTAAAATCATACTTGCGCACCATTTTCAGATTGATAATCTCAAAGCGCGACACGCGCAGGAAATTGCCGCTGAGGATTCCCTCCACGCTTTGCAAAGATTGCTTGGCGTGGAATACGTCGCGCAGGGTGACGATGCGGATATTCTTGCCGTCGGCGGAAATCAAGACGATATCCTTTTCATCAATGACGGTGGGGCAATTAGCCTGATACAGCACGGTGAGCCTGACGGGCTCGCGCTGCGCAAGGCTTTCCATCAGCGCGTCGACCTGCGCGTCACGCGAGGCTGCGCGTATCACAATGTCAACGGTGTCAAGCGTTTTATCTTGCTCAAACCGGATGTTGATTTTCTTCATACGGCAAATTCTCCTTTCCCTCTTTTTTCACAACAGGGTGCCGGCACATTCGGGCTTGCGCGTTATAGTATTGGCAATCCGAACAAGTCGGAAACGTCTCAGCGCGGATTTCGCACCATTTTTGATGCGCCCAGCCGAACTTTGTACGGCAGCACCGGCACGCAAAAAAGGAGCAGTCGCCGCGTATGGCAGCCTCAGACAAACGGTTATTTATCATACCGGCAACAACTCCTTTCATATTTGATAAAAAAATTATAGCAGTTCGCCAAAATAAAATCAATAGATTTGGAACAAGCGGTCTGATGTAGGGAACAAACGGCTTTAAAGTTTGATTTAGACGATAAAAGAAGCGTGACGCTGCACCCCATCCCGCCTTTTTAATACGCGGTTATAACGGAAATGTTTGCAAAACGGCGAGGTTAAAAGTCGCAATTTTCTATACAGCTAAAAAGCTGCCCTCCGGCAATGCAGAGAACAGCTTATTGTATCCTATTGTTTTTTCACTTTACATTAAGAGCCGCACGCTTTTGCGTATTCTTTGTTATAGCGTCGCAAATTTTGAACAGCCCTATCGCTCGGTTTTTACTATACACTACGTGTATAGTAAAAAGGGCGTCTGCTACAGGCAAATATGGATATGACTGCTACGCCTGACAAAACGGGTTGTTGCTCACAAACCGCAACAAACGCCCAACACCGCGCGAACAAT
>FMUA01000060.1 GCA_900100595.1 Ruminococcaceae bacterium P7 | reverse complement strand
ATAAAATTCCTTGAGCAGAAGCAGACCGCCATCTGAAGAAAGATTGCCACCATCGAAATTTACGCGAAATTTCTTGTTGCTTTCCAATGCAGTACCTGTTATAATAGCCATGGGACTTCTCTCCTTTGGTTTATTGTTTTGTGTCGTAACTACATTATACCAAATCTGAAGTCCCTTTTCCATACCCTGCGGGCTTCATCTTTTCGGTGAAAGCCTGTTTTTCATTTTTATCAGTGTTTTTCCGGTGTTGAGGCGATTACCAGGCAATGGCGTGAATAATTCAGGCTGACGATTCCTGCTCTAACTCCGCATAACATTTTTCTCGGCATAAGGCGGATTATGTGGAGCTCCACATAATCCGCCCTGCGGAGTGCCTTTATCGGGAACACCTATTCCTTTGACCTCTGCTTTCAGCATTGCGGATATTATGTTTATGAGCTTTTTATCCCTTATTCCGAGCGTCCAGATTTGTTTCAGCAGCTTTCCGTGGTCAACATTATCGAAAAAGCCTTTAATGTCAATATCTACCACATAATGCAGATTGTCTACCTGCATATATTTATAGACCTGTGCAATTGCGTGCTCCGTACCCCTGTTTGGTCGGAAGCCAAAGCTTTTGCTGTGGAATTTTGCTTCGCAAATCGGCTCTAATACCTGTAGAATACATTGCTGAATTAGTCTGTCGCCGATTGTTGGTATTCCCAACGGACGCATTTTTCCGTTGGGCTTTGGGATTTCTACCCACCTGACCTGTTGCGGTCTATACCAGCCCAGTCTTTTTCTCACATACGATACAACCCTTTCGGGTTGCCATTTAGCTATATCCTTTATGGTTTTATTGTCTGTTCCTGCGGTTTTACTACCTGAATTTTTCTTGATGTTTCGGTATGCAAGCTGTGTGTTTTCCTCGGACAGTATTATCGGAATGAGGCTATTAAAGACTTTTCCGCTCTTACTGTCTGAATACAGCCTATCTTGAACGTCTTGAAAACTGTAATATTCAGATAATATGAAGTGACCCCTGACTTGCAAAACGTGGATTTATCTGTCATACTAAAAGTGTAAAAAAACAAGTATGATAACCACATACAAGGAGGAGTCACCATGACAAGTATAACATATGTTGGACTGGATGTCCATACCACAAATTACACAGCAGCATGCTATCGTTTTGAAACTGACAACACCTTTGCTGTCGCCGAACTTAAGCCCAAGGCAGACGAGATTGAAAAGTATCTTAAAAGGGTAAAAAAGAACTTGGGAGAGGACTGTGAATTTCTGTGCGGTTACGAAGCCGGTTGTCTGGGATACAGTCTTTATCATGAGCTGACGGCAAAAGGAATCAAGTGCGTCATCATGGCGCCCAGCACTATTGAATCCGCGCCTGTAAACAAAATCAAGACCGACAAGCGCGACGCGAAAAAACTCGCCAGATGTCGTGCTACAGGCGGCTATAAAGCGGTTCATGTTCCGACTGATGAAGATAATGCAGTCAAAGAGTATATTCGAATGCGTGACGATGTTAACGGAGCGTTGAAGCGTATTAAGCAGCAAATCACTGCGTTCTGTATTCGCAACGGCAAGATTTACAGAGGCGTTGTCGGCAAAAATTACTGGACGCACAAGCATCTGAACTGGCTCGAAAAATTGGAATTCAATAATCCTGTTTTAAGAGAAACTCTTGAGGAATATATTGCCGTCTTCTATGTTCTCCGCGAGAAGATTGATACTTATGATGCAAAAATAGCAGAGCTTTCTCAAACACCGAGATTCGAGGAACCTGTTAAAAAGGCTTGCTGCCTTTTAGGAATCGCAACGCATACCGCTATGGCAACCATTTCCGAAATCAGTGATTTTACAAGATTTCCGTCCGCAGGAAGCTTTGCTGCCTATCTCGGTCTTGTTCCCGGTGAACACTCCAGTTCCAACAAGCGCAATCAGCTTAGTATTACCAAACAAGGGAATACTCACGTGCGCAGACTGTTGGTAGAGGCTGCGCAAAGCTATACAAAAGGACAGATAGGAAAGAAATCCGCTGCGCTGAAGAAACGCCAGACAGGAATGGATCCGAAAATTATCGCGTATGCCGATAAATGCGTTGAAAGGCTAAAAAGGAAATACGTAAGGATAGCCCTGCATTCCAGCCGGAACGTTGCAAAGACTGCAATCGCAAGGGAGCTGGCTTGCTTCATATGGGGTTTGATGACGGATAACTACGGCGAATGCCGTGGAAACGTGGAAAACCGTCCAAGCTTGTGTTAATTAAGAAAACGCTGGATCCGGTTTCCCACATTCCCACAGCTCTGCTACGACTACGCTGCGCGGCAGAGATGATTTGATTCGATTTGGTATTAACAGTTTATTGATTGTATAGAAATAGTCAAAGGTATCTGAAAGGAGCCGATTGAAATGTTAAGGTTTAGCTATCTATGAAATCTCTATGTTGGCACTTTATTAAGTGATCCGCGCTTTTAGATAAAAAATCCCTGTTTGCATAGTGTTGGTAAATGATGTATAATCTCTGTAGAAGGAGATGACCGGCGTGAAACATACGGATAGATCCCAATCACGGCGCGTAACACCATGGGACGACATTCTCGAAACAACTCCATCGCAGAACTTTATGGCTTGATGAAACGTATTACGGCATAATGTTAAAAGACCGCACGCCAAATCCGGATGGGACGCATCCCAGAGGATTATCAAAAAACAAGATTTGCATTGGCGTCGCTACCGACAAAAAGAACACAGTTATTTTGGCAGAAGGATTTGGGAAGCCTTCTCAGAAAATGAGTTATGAAGCCTTTATCAATCATATCAAACCCGGTTCAGTTTTAGTACATGACAAGGAATCAACTCATAAAAAGCTAATTAAAGAACTTGGTTTGATTAACGAAGAGTATGCTGCAAAAGATCTCAAGGGGCTTGACGATTTTGAAAACCCACTTGATCCGGTGAATCATCTACATTATCTGATAAAAAGATTCTTATATGCCCATAGCGGATTCGACAGACGACAAATACAAGGATATTTGAATCTCTATTTCTTTGTACTTAATCCACCGTTCGAACGATTGGAAAAGGTAGATAAAATCCTCAATTTGGTTTTTCAAAATCCCAAATTACTCCGTTATCGTGACAGAACATCAGTAAACAAGGGCTTTTTGGCAGAATAAACCAACACTATGCAAACAGGGATTTTCCTGAAAAAAGCTATCTAAACAAACGTTTTTTTATTTCTACACTGCTGTATTTATTGACAAGCGTTTTGTCGGCGGATTTTCTTTTCGTCGGAGAATCTTCAATCATTCCGAGTTTTGATTTCAAGCGCTTGTTTTCAAAATTATTTCATTTCCCATCCTTCATTCCGTAATTTCGCAATTCACGATGATAGGCTATCCGTCTGGAATACTTCTGTTTCCAATTCAAAAGGTAGCCGTTTTTGGACGGTATCCTGCCCTCGGCTTCCAGAATTTCACCGATAACTGCCGCATATGCCGCGCATTTTGAGTAATCATTACGCAGGTTGTATTTCATCACGTTGGCTGTGTACTGTGCGCAGTGCTTTTGCAGAATATCCAATGCGCTTTCGCGGTCAGGCAAAGGCGTATGGCTGCGGCATTTTTGCAGACAATCCCACAGCATACCGGTATTATCTGAAATCTCGCTTATACACAGTCCCCTGACATATTCTTCCGCTCTGAACGGCAAACCGGCCTCAAGAATGCGCAGCATCGCTTTTCCACCCTCGCGGATTGCGCCGTCGGGATACAAAAACATGGCAATCAACGCGGCTCCTTGCAGACAGATTCCCGAATCATAGCTGCTATGGTTTTCGAATACGTCCGCATAAGCGTTCTGGAATTCACCGCTCAAAAATCTGCTGAATCTGACGGTGCTCTCTTTAAGGCGGTTGTATTTAAGGGGATTTTTGGAATGCTGTTCGTGGTAGTCTGATATAATCGACTGTAATTCTCCAAGACATTTTCCATAATCGGGGTGATTCACCAAAGCGCGGAGAAAGCTTACGGCGGTGCTGTCTGAACGGAATGCCTCTGTATGGCAATATACCGCGCATTCATCGTTGCCGAGCCTGAGCGCGGTTTCGGCTGTTTGCAGCGCAATCTCGCTTCGCACCGTATAATTTGGGTCTATGCTGCCAAGAGCCTCCAAGCCGGTTTCGAGCTGTGCCATGTCATTGCCCTGCATGGAAAGCACCTTTAAATACAGTTCGGGGTGCAGCTCAACAGACTGACGCGCTGTTTCCAAAGCGATTACGGGATCGGCCTGCATTTCCAGTGCTTCATCCAAATAATCGTCGGCAGCCGGTTCCTCTTTGGTTTGGAGATAAAGTATCCAGTCCTTTAGAAACGCGTCAAAGCCGGGCAGTTCTTCGGGAGAATGCTGCATCAGCTCTTCCGGCGTCCAGTCTGCGAAATGATCAAAGTGCGTTCCGACCCGATACAAAGCGGCGGCGCGTTCTTGTCCCGAAGTTGTAAAGTAGACGGCGCAGGCGATGTCCAACAGTACACTCTTTACTGAAAAATCCACGAGGTCGTACATTTCGAGATCTTCAATATTCAGCGTATCGTCATTGTATTCCGAGTATTCTCCGTCTGCCTGTACTTCTAAATTCAGCAGAATATCACCGAGACGGCGGGCTTGTTCGTATTTCGCGCTGTCAACGAGCCGGTGCAGCTCCGCGCAGGCGTCGTCAATAACAGAAAGCAGGTCGTCGTTGTCTTCAAAGAGGAAATCCGGCTCGTCAGGGGCATACCAATCGTCCCACTCCTCGTTATAGTCGGAATCGAGACGGTATTCACCGGAGATGATTTTGGCAAGCTCTTCATACAAATCATCGGAAACCGGTTCTTTGGATTCAGTCTTCTCAATATAATCAGCACTTAACATGGACAATAACCAATCCCTGCGTTCCTCAGGCAAAGTCCGCGCGATATGATGGATGCTTTCTGCAAGCTCGTCCTTTGTCATTTTTGAAGTCGTATCATCAATCAGTTTGAGAAATTGCGGTAGATTCATTATTTGTCACCCTTTTTGGAAGTCTTTAGATTCAGTATAGCACTTGACGATGTATATTTCAACAAAAATCGACCCGGCGCAATAGAAAATGCACCGAGCCTGTTTTATACCCTCTGCGGATATACACCGCTGACAAATCTTTTGTCGTCATTATGTACTAATTCCACCCTGCCCTTTTAGCCAAATCTAACATAGCGAAGCAGAATCTCTGCCAGTTTTTCAATGTTATCTGTGACGGGTCAGAATTTTGGATATATATGGTAATCATAGAATTATAACAGAATTTCTATCAGCAGAAGGACTTAACCATTAAATATATTTCGAAAAGCAATGAATAATTTATTCGAAAAAATTAAAACAATTCGAATAACACTTGACTTTTTGCGAATAATAATTATACTGAATAGTAGGTGATAGAAATGCTTTCGAAAGATTTACTGGAATTAATTCAAGAAATTCGAAAAAATGGTTCTGAAGATCATAGGATTGAGATAAAAAAAGCGGCAGGAGGATGCCCGAAAATCTATGATACGCTGTCAAGCTTTTCCAATCAATCCGGAGGCGGCATTATTATTTTCGGTATAGATCAGGATAATAATTTTGATTTATGTGGTGTTTATGATGCCGATGATTTACAGAAGAATATTGTTTCTATGTGTAAACAAATGACTCCGGTAGTACGTCCTGTATGTACGGTTGCTTCAATAGACAATAAAGCGTTTGTCAGCGCCGAGATTCAAGAAATAGATATATTTGAAAAGCCGTGCTTTTATACCGGGGCAGGAAGATTGAAAGGTTCGTATATTCGTTCCGGCGACAGTGATAAGCACATGACAGAGTATGAAATTTACAGTTATGAGGCATTTCGCAAAAAAATCCAGGATGAAATAAGGGTTGAGTCCCGAGCTGAAATAAAGGATATTGAAACGGACAGTTTTTCGCTGTATCTGACAAATTTGCGCAAGACAAAACCACAGCAGGGGAATCTTTCTACAGCTAAGGTGATGAAGCTGCAGGGCTTTTCGGATGGGCAAAAGCCAACCTTAGCGGGAATAATCATGTTTTCTGAATATCCACAGTCTTTTTACCCGCAGCTGTGTATTACTGCGGTATCTGTACAAGGATACGAGATAGGTGATTTGGGCGATTTATCCCAACGGTTTGATGATAATGAACGGATAGAAGGAACTATTCCTCAGATGCTTGATGGCGCAATGAATTTTATGCGACGCAACATCAAAGTCAGAACCATCATCAATCCGATGACGGGCAAGCGCGAAGATAAACCGGAGTATCCAATTGTTGCTCTGCGTGAAGTAATTCTTAACGCCCTTATTCATCGAGATTACAGCATTCATACCGATTTATCTCCAATTACGATTCGAGTTTTTAAAGACAGGATCGAAGTGGAAAACCCGGGCGGTTTGTTTGGCCGAATGACGATAAATGAGTTGGGGAAAACAATAGCGGACACGCGTAATCCGTTTATTGCCAAGGCGATGGAGATAATCGGAGAAACGGAAAACCGTTTCTCGGGAATCCCAATCATCAGAAGACAAATGTCTGAATTTCGGTTGCCGGCTCCTGTGTTTGAAAGCAGGCGAGGAAGTTTCAAGGTAACAATGTTCAATGGGCAGGAAACAAGTGAAAGTAAAAATGATAATTCTTTGAGCCGTCAGATTTTGGATTATTGCTCTGTTTGGCGGACAAGAGCGGATCTGAAGGAACATTTTGGTCAGTTGACTTCGTCGTATTTAATGAGCTATTTTGTAAATCCCTTGGTAGCGCAAGGGAAAATAGTGCTTCGTTTTCCTGAAAAGCCCAGAAGCAAAAAGCAGGAGTATAGGGCTGTTTAGCGTTATATAGCATTATAATTCCCCAACCCTCTTGTATTGTTTCTGACAATAAAGTATACTATAACCAAATATGCCGCAGAGCTGATGCGGTAATAATGATTTCTGTGTGGGGTAGGAATGGAAAAAATACAGTTTTTGCTGACAAAAGAGGG
>FMUA01000042.1 GCA_900100595.1 Ruminococcaceae bacterium P7 | reverse complement strand
ATAATAGGCTCACTTTTGTGATTGCCTCCAATGACTATTTAAGAACGGATGAGCACGATGAGAAATAAACATCTTTATTCAATAGGATTACCTATATACGTATTGATTTTTTTACCTCCGCTTTTATTGTGCGTGCCTTTGTCTTTGTTGTTATTTTGCTTTTTATCAATGTTGGCAATATCATTTCTCACTTTTAAGCGAATAAGATTTGCTTTTCTTGCAAGAACCGTTCCGGGTGCTTATGGTTGTGCAATGGTTTCACATATTTTAGGAACGCTTATTTGCGGACTTCCTCCTATGATTATTTCTCGATTTTTAGATATCAAATATGATTTTTTCGCTGAACATGCGTCGTATATGGCTGATCCGTTTTACAGCCTTTCACATTTGAACTCCTTTATCCCTTTAGGCTTTTTTGCAGCGGTCACTTGTGCCTTTTTGCTGAATTATCACCTGACCTTCAAATTGCTCATCAGAAAACGTTTTCCATTGATTAAGCGTCAGCGATTCATTTTTGCTTTGTTGTGTGCTTTAGCTACTGCTCCATATGTTTTCTTTATCCCTGATCGTGTTGGAAATGAGTGGTTTGACTGGTTTACGAATTTGTTTAATGTTTCTGATTGGATCAGGCAGATGTTTGAAAACATAGACCAACTATATTTATGAGAAAAAATCTGCCTGTTGACTATACCGTAAAATCGGTTATAATAGAATCAAAGGGATTAAGGAGGTTGCTTAAATGTGTACTCAAAACGAAGCAATGATAGTGTTGCAAGAGGTTTATGAGGGTTGCCGAGCAATTTTCGGCAAAATAGAGGAAGCGTATCTCTATGGTTCATACGCAAGAGGCGACTTTCACGAGGAGTCGGATATTGATATTCTTCTGACGGTTGAACAGCCTCAATCTGTTATATCCCATCACCGTTCGGACATTGCGGAATTATCAAGTGATTTGAGCTTGGAGCATGATATAACCGTGTCAATCAGTGTAAAGCCCGCAGAACAGTTTGAGAGATTGATGAATGTATTGCCGTTTTATCAAAACGTCGTCAGAGAGGGAATAAAATATGCAAGTTGATGATTGGAAATCTATTTCAAAAATCAGAATAGAGCGTGCGGTTGAATTTTACGGAGACGCGGTTGCACTGTATAAGGAAAATAGATACAGAAGTGCCGCCAGCAGACTGTATTCAGCGTTTTTCACGCAATGAGAGCGGTGTTGGCGCTGGACGGCATAGACAGAAAGCATCACAGCGGTGTTATTTCCGAGTTCAGAAGATTATATGTTAAAACCGGCATTTTTGACAGAGATGTCTCGAGCATCATCGCAACAATGTCCTTAATGCGCCATGACAGTGATTACGACGATTATATTCCGATTGAAAAAGAAGATCTTGATGATATGATACCTAAAGTTAATAAATTGATTACAGAGGTTCAAAAGTATCTTGAGCCAAAGTTATAGTGTGTTTGTCAAGTAATAAGTGCATAAAATGGTGCTGAAGTACATAGGTACTTCAGCACCATTTTTGCTTAAATATATTGTATCGTGCGTAAGTTCAGCGGTTCAGACGCTCTTTTGTGACGCTCAAAAGTTGTAATTTCGGAGTCTTCCTAGAAAGTGTGGGGCAAATTTCTTAACACCTGCCCGGTAAGTCAATGTTTACACCGCCACAGCGGAGCATAATCATTGAAATTAGGTTATCGATATTGCGGAAGCCGTAAGCCATTCTGACGGAAAGCTTGATTTTGTTGTTTGTGGCTTCAATTCGTGCGTTGGAGATGCCATGCGTAATGGTGCGATGATCGCGTCCTGCTTGCCACCTATGGCACACAGGAGGGCGAAGCGTTTAACTATCACTACCAAACTCATGGTTATCATCCGCTGCTTTGCTTCGACGGGCTGACCGGAGATTTGCTGAAAGTCGAACTGCATCCAGGAACGCAGTATTGCAGCAAAGGCGCAGCCGCGTTTATGCTGCCGCTTCTGGAGGAATATCAAAGAGAATATCCTCAAACATCTCTCTTTGCACGGGGAGACAGCGGTTTTGCTACAGATGAACTCTACAGTTTGCAGCTGTCTGATAATGCACAACCATTTGCAGATGCTGTGTACCCCGCTCCGAAAACCGCAGCAGCTCGCATTCCCGGCAACACTTTTTGAGTTGTCGGGAAAAAAATATGTTCGTTTTAATTTTGCCGCTGTGAAATTACGTTGTATTGGCATACATGAGGGAATCAGCGTGTTCCCAAACGGCTGTCTTTTCGCTTTTCTTCTTCATTCAATGACTCGTAATTTATCAGATCATGATGCGTCTTAGCCAGATCGTTTCTGCTGGATTTTTCGGGCGAACCGCTGTAGATATATCCTTCGGAACGCATATAGTTATTCCATCTTCTATGCTCCAAAGCTTCTATAGTGTTTCGCTCTTCAAGCGTTAAGCCGGCTTCATTTTTATCCGCTCCCTTAATTTTGCAGGCTATCCTTGCTTTCATATGGATCGCGGAAGCCAAAGACGAACGGTAGTTATACTCATATTGCCAGAATTCATCCTCTTGTCCCCATTTAAGATGCCTCTCAAGCGCGAGATGTTCAAGCTCGTTGCCGAGGAGGATTTCTTCCGAATATGTTGATTGATAATCTCCGATGGGTTCAATTTTGTATTCCTGTCCACTGTAGTTGGTGATACCCCGCAGCGCGTTTGCCTCATCGCTGTTGAATACAACGGTCTTGATAATCGGTTTACAGCCGTTTCTTTCGCACAGCATCCTGACGTTTGCCGCCTGATTGATGTTTTCGGTATCATTTCCGAGACTTACAAATACAAAAGTCGTATTCGGCAAAGCCGACATGTAATCCACAAAGGTTTGTGTTCTTACATCTACACCGGAGTGAATACGGATTTTATATTCGCTGTCGCCGGGAATATGTGTGCCGTTAAATTTCTCGGACATAAGCTCGGGGCACTGCGCCGAAAACTTTTCTTTTGCCAGTTTATCCTGTTCAAAAGCGTCAATGCTTACCGAATAACCATCCATTTGACAATACCATGTAAGCGCCTTTATCATTTCGGTTCCGTGATGTCCCATTCCGAGAATGACTGCGTTTATCTCTTTGATATTACCGCTGTTCTTATGTGCGGATTCAAACAGACGGCAGCCCTCATCATAAAGGAAGTTATAAATCAAAGCGCGTACATCATTTATCCTGCGAACCCTAACTTCTCCTTTAGAGGCGCCCGAAAGGAGCATTTCACCTTCGGTTCCCGCGGAAAAAACATAAAGCCCGGTGTTTTTTCTGTTGAGATACTTCTCTATAAGCTTTAGAGAACGGATAAGATTTTCGCCTTCGTTATCTCCGATCGCAAAAATATTGATTTGCGATTTTCTGCTGTGTTTAGCCAGATTGATTGAAACGATATCTTTAGAAAAAAATATAGATCGAAGCTCCTTCGCGGACTCGATATTCTCACTGATTCCGTCGCTGCTTTTGCCATTGACATCAGCAAAAACAATAATCGCCCTTTTTTTCTTTTGCTTTATGCTTTGAGCCAACGCCAGCGATTTTTCATTAAGCTCGGAAAAAGCAAATACCTCTCCTCTGAAGTGAAGAAGATAATCGAATTTTACAAAAAAGTTTTTTAGCAGAGACGCCAAAAAGCCAAAGGTGAGTATGGGCGCAATCAAGAAAAGACCGGTCACATAGATTGAATACGCTCCGCTGAAAGCTGTTGACGAACAACTGATTTTGTCCAGCATCCAATCTGCGGCGACGTTCAAGGTGAAAGTCTGAATCGTTTGCAGAAAATCAATCATGATGAGTTTAACGATAAAGCCCGTTTCTCCTGCCAGCATATCGGCAAAAATCGGAATCAGCCCGACAAATACAGCCATGAACACACCGGCGCACAAGGTATAAAACGGAGTCAAAATAACTCCGCTTTTGTGTTTTCTGATAAGCATGGCAGAGCGGAAAACCGCAATTAATAATACAAGAATTGATATAATAAAACAGATATTCCAAATCATATTACTGTGCTCCAGACCTATATCGCCGAATCTTCGGCGTATTTGCAAATGAAAAGTGCTTTGTTTTGTGTTTTTTGATAATTCGCATTATTCCATACAAAAAACAGATGATTGAAAAGCGTTAAATCCTGCCGCGTTGTGTGACAGGATTTTTGCTTTGGGTTTATTGGGGTGAGATTGTGTAGCCGAGCTTGATAATCAACCTGATCGTTTCGAGCGCGGTATTGCGGTCGTAGTCCTTTTCCTCCTCGGGCAGCTCGCTGTACGGAACCATGCAGGGCGTGAGTTTTTTGGCGTCGTTTCTTTCTTCGCCGTACGACCAGCCTTGGCTTATTCTGTTACTCGCCCAAACCTCGTGGGTGTTTTCGGCAAGCTTTTCTGTCAGCTTAAGCAATTCATCCGGGAGTACAACGTCGGATGTATCAATCGGGTTTGGTTTATATTCTTTCATGATTTCTCTCCTTCTCACGAATAATTATGAAAACGACGCGTGATATTCACCGTCTAAAATTCTACGCACGGTTTCGGCAAAGTTTTGCAGCTCGTCCTTTTGATATACGGTAATAACGCCGTATTCTTCATAGCCGAGGCGAATAGCGTCCATATCTTTGCTGCCAATAATGGCGTCGCAGGCAATGACGGGAATGGTGTTGATTCCAAAGCGCCGGTGGGGATGTTCCTCTGTTCCGCGGATGATTTGCGTCAAGGTTTGGTAAAACTTCAAATCAGGCTTTCTCGCCTTACATTCAATTACTGCCGACCGGAAGCCCTTGGTGACAACCAAATCCAATTCGTTTTTAGCGGAATAGCTGTTTTCCCAGTTTATTTCAAAGCTGTTTACTATATCGTCAAACAGCGTATAGCTGCGGCTGGGCTGATGATAAAGATACACCTCCAGCAGGTTGCCGGCGGTCGTCAGCAGATGCTTGATGTCAGGCGTTGCGAAGTAAAAGCTGACTGTATGGTTTTCGCCGAATACCGGATTGAGCAAATAGCCCATCTTTGCCAAATCCTCAATCAACATGCGTTTTTTATCCGCTGCTTTTATGGATGACGCCGAGCCGCCAAAAGAAGCGTTGTCGATGTAATAACTAACATTTTCGGCGCGCAAATCCGACAATTCTACTGCGACAACCCATTCTCTCTTGTAGTATACGCTCAAAGCGTTGGAGTCGGTCAGCAGATAGGGGTTGGAAAAAAGATGATTAAATTTCTTCTCCCGTCCGTACCTGTCCGAAATAGTCACCGCAAAGGAGCGCGATGAGTTAATCGGCTGCAGCTTGTAATCACCCTGCGATAATACACCGTGAGCGACCAGATCCTTCAGGAGCGCCTTGACGACCTCGTAGCATGAGTAGGTGAGGATATAGCGGTATGACGCAGAAGGCTTTTCTTTTGGCTGTATTTGGAATGTAGTTGTCAAATTTGCGGAAACAGCTTCTCCAAAATCGGTGCACAAGGCTTTCCATACGTAAGGAGCACGCTCGTACAAACTCCAAAGCTTTGAAATATCTTCGTTAAACTCCGGCCGCACCGATTTTCCCGTTGACATAACAAACTTCGCCATATCCGCGGCAGAGAGAGCCGCCTTATTCTGAATATATGAGAACGCGCATATTTCGCCGTCGGCAGAAAAGCTCATGTCGCTCATCCGAAAACGATAGCATACAAACTGCGGCGGAATCCGTCTTTTTAGTATTTTACCGCAAATACCGGAATCGTTTTCCTTAAACGCGACCAGACGGTGCGTTTCTGAAAGGTATTGAAGCGTGTTGAGATCGGAGGTATGTCTGACTTCGGCTTTGGTATGCAGATTTTTGGCTGAAAGCAGAGAGTTGATTTGGTTAAGCGCGTTTTTTTCTTCGCTGTCCTGCCTGTCGGTCAGCAAAATCAGAGTTTTTGGATTAATGATGAGCGACGACGCAACACATTGAAACAGAGCGTCGTTTGAGCCGGTCTGCAGCGGGACAATCAGACAGCACTCCGGGTCGTAGGTAAGTACAAAGGGGATAGCCTCGATAAACCTGCGGTCAATATCCTTAAAATCAATGTATAAAAGACGTTCGACAAACGGAAGAAACTGCTGTTCAAACCGCCTGATGATATCGTTGTCAGGATTGATATTTCCTGCCGCCATACAAAACGCATGCTTGAGTGGTCTGTAGCGCCTCGCGGCGGCGATATTGCCGTCGAAAATATCAATCATACAGTTGTGCCATGCACGAAAGGCAGCAGAAGCATTGAGCTTTCTGTCTCCAAGCGCCCTGACTGCGTCAAATGTCTCTGAATCGAGCGGATGATTTTGCATAAGCGCCTCCGCTTTTTTTACATAGCGGCGGTGCAGCAATACCGACATTTCATCGAGCGGATCGAGCGTTTTTATTTCCCGCGCCGACGCCTTGTCCCAGAAACGCTCATTCTCGAAAAGCATTCTGTCCTGCCTGCTCCGAACAAGGCAGAGGTGCTTTTTTTCTGCCTTTTTTCGGGTTTCGCCGTACGGGCAATCCTGCGGATTCAAAGGCCGATATCCGTCACAGAGCTTTTCAACCACCCAACGGCGGTGTTCAATCCACATAAGCGCCGCGAGGTTGTCCTTAATGATTTCGGAAAAGTCATCCGCCGCTTTTTTCAGCACGGAATTGCCCGGTATTTCTGTTTCGTTATAACTGACCTGAATGCCGTAGAGCTTGGACTTCATGGACAGAATATTGGAAACGCAGGAATAGTGGGTATATGGTTCGCGAAAAAGGCGCTTTTCCTCCTCCAGACCGCGGCTGCCGTCTGTCCATAGCAAATGCACATTAAACGCCATTCGCTCAATTTCGCTGAATAGAGGATCCTGCTCAATCGGGAGCGTAATTTCAATCGGAATTAAACCGCAGGCGCGAGCTTTGTCCGCGATATCACGCTGCGTCGCGGGAAAACAAACAACGGTTTTACCGTCAAGAATCTCGGCGGCTTCCAAACACGCTTCCGCGGCGCTGAAATTCAGCTCGTCGCTTCCCAGCGCGACGAAAACATAGTCAAGCTTATCGTCAAAGTGCGTTTCGATTTGTCTGATATTTTCTTCGCTGTTCTGAGAGAAGGACGCTCCGGCAAAGTTCAGGCTTCCGTAGCTTTCACCGAACACAGGAACGCCGTCAATCTCAAAAAACTCATTTAATGCAGGCCGTGCGTTGAGATAACGCTCTCTGCACACCGAAATATCGGCGTCGAAAACAGTGATGGTGAGTTTTTTACCGATAATTTGTCCGAGCTGAAGCGCCGCGTCTAAGAATTCGGTTCCGTATTGACCCATTCCGAACAAAAACACTTGGATTCCTTCATCCTCATGCAGAACGGTTTCATACAGCGGGTGAAGAAAGAGATGATATAATACCCTTTCTCTGGCGTTTTCGGTTTGGGTGAGCATTTCTTTTTTCATATTTTCTCCTTATGTCAGATAGTTTATCGCGCGGTTGACAGCCGAAAGATAAGCGTCGATGTCTGCGTAGTCAGGATACTTGGATTTCAACAGCATATATATCGTACGGGCGTTGTTGAGCTTTCCGGCATCTCTCGTCAATGCGCCCAGGCGGTAATACAAAAACGCGAGACGCATATAGCTTTGCGTGTCACCGGATTCGGGACTGTGTGTCAGTTCTTCGGCGATGGCGATGCTTGCTTCCAAAAGTCCGACCGCTTCTTCGGCCTTGCCGGTGCTGATATTTACTTCAGCAAGCTTGCTCAGGCTCACACAACGCAGACTTCTGATAGTAACGGAAACCGGATGAGCTTTAATCAGCGACAAAGACAGCTTATCATTACGCGAAAAGTATTTTTCGGCGTTGAAATAATCGCCCAGTGACAGATAGGCTGTACCAAGCCGTTCGATTGTTACGGCAAGATCATACAGCTCCGTTTCGGTATCCGATTCTGCCGTTACACTCTCGCTCAACGCAAGACTCTCGGTATAAAACGGAACAGCGTCACGGTATTTTTGCTGTTTCATGGCGTTTAAGCCGCATTTATTAAGAGCGGCAATCAGAGAATGAACCGACGCCTGCACGCCGTAGGTTTCATAAATTATGCGTCTAAGCGCTTCGCTGCGCTTGTAATAATCCTCCGCACCCGACAAATCACCGCGGATATCCGATATGTCGCCGCGTATTTCCAACGCCTTTGCAAGGTCGGTTTTGAGCGGTAGCAAGGTTCTTTTTCGTCGATATCTAAACATTCCTCATAAACGCGGACGCTGATTTCTTCGGCTTCCACGGTCTCGCCCTGAAGCAAAAGGGCATAAGCAAGGCTGATTTGCGCACCGCAAACCTCAAGCCGCGAACGAGTGGTTTTGTGGCCACTGCAGATTCTCCTTAAAACAGCTTCTCCCTCGCGGTAATAATCAATCGCCTTTGCGCACTCTTCCATCCTTAAGGCGGTATCGCCGAGACGGATACAGCAGATTCCGCGGTTGGCAAGAGCGTTTTCACTGTTATCTCCCTCTGAAACCAAGCGGCGCACCTCAAGCAGATATTGTTCCGCTTTGTCGTCCTGATAATTGAGAACTGCCAATCTTCCGCGCTTATCGTTCAGCCTTATCTGAGCGGAGTGAACCTCACCGGCAAATTCTTCGGAGTTTATTGTTAAAACCGACGCCATCGCCGTCGTGTAAAAGTTATCAGCCTGTTCGGTTTGGCGTTTTTCATTTTCAATATCGCCCAGGCGCTCCTGAGCAAAAAACATGAACATGATAAAAAGATCGCCGTTAAAGCGGTCGCTAATTATAATGATGCGCAGTGCCGCTTCACGCGTCTCTTCAAGACGGCGCAGTTCAAAAAGAAGGTCGCAATAAACCTTCAGCGCTTCAATCAGCAACACGGCGTTTTGTGCGGAAGGATCTGCTTCAAAATCACTCGACCGAAGTGTTATCAGCTTTTGCTGCCATTCTGCTGCTTTTTCCAGGGAGCGGCCGACTCCGACGCCCTCGGAATACATATTGACAATCTGTTCCATAGCTTCGGGCAGCATCGGTTATCAGATTTAGGGCGCGTTCGCGGTTAACCTCAACGTCAATACCGTAAAGGTATGCAAGTCCGATAAAAAACAAATGCCGGGGTTCATTGTTGACCTTTTTCGCATGCGTGTTCTTCAGGGCTTGACCGAGAATCACAATATCGTCGAGATCTACCGTCGGGGGAAGTCCGTTATAATGCTGAATAAGCTGCTCTCTGTCGGTTTTTTCAAGCTCAGCCGCAAGAATGTTCATATTGTTTTTCAGCGCTTCGGGATATTCGTGCATCATCACATAATTGCCTTGTTCAAGCAGGTTGGGCGTTACCGCAAGTGCGAACAGGCTGCTCCGGTGCATTGCGTCCTTTATTGCATCGGTAAACGATTCACCGGGGACGAGGTACTCGTCATACCAGATTGCGATATCGCGGCAAAACGGCGTCTTATGAATAAGGTTCATCAGCCGCTGCGCCGCTTTCCGGTCCTTCTTGCGGTAGCTGAGGAAGATATACGCGTCAAAGGCGTCGCGGATTTGTTGCGACCAAGTGTCAGCCGAGGCAATGCGGTTTAGATAATCCGTCAGCTTTTTTTCAAAGCTGATTTGGGTATTGTCGATGCCGGTGGAATCAAGATAATGCCGCTTGCCGAAAACACGCTCAAATAGCTCGTCGGGAATCTGCTCGACGATAATCGGAAGGATGGGAATATGATACCGGTCGGCGGCAGGTACGTCGATGCGGACGGTTCTGCAGCCTGAGCTCAGCAGCTTATCCGTGACAGGTATCACAAACAGCTGCATATCGGCAAGCGCTTCGGAATACTCTGCGGGCGACGGATTTTCGTCGGTGCACTACCATACGGCACAATCAAGCCTTTGCAGCAGCTTGTCGGCAAAGGTGTCGAAACACCCGTCAAAATCGTCCGGATGACAAGTAAAATAGATATTGATTTTTCCTTACGGCTCAATATCACCGCGGGTGCGATATACAAACTGTAACATATGAATTTCTCCGCTATTACTTCTTTATTAAACATTATATATAATAATCACGCATTAATCAAGACTGTTTTATGCTTAAAGTCATATTTTTGTTGATTTTGTTACCAAAGACTGAAATAATTGAAAATGAAATAATCCGGAACAATAAGGAGTAATTTGATGAAAATAGGAATTGATTTGGGTACAACCTATTCGGCAGCGGCATATATCAAAGACGGGAAACCACAGCCTATTGCCAACAGCGAAGGTGAAAACACCACGCCTTCTGTTGTTTTGTTTGAAGATGACGGAAGTGTAACAGTTGGCAGCGACGCCAAGGAACGCGCACTGATTGAACTCAAAAACACGGTTTCCACCGTTAAGAATCACATGGGAACACCAACCGAAATTATCCGCCGCGGCAAAAAATATTCGCCTGAGGACGTCTCATCAATGATCTTGAAAAAGATTTTACAGGACAGCCGCTCCGCATTGGGAGAGCAAATTGACGGCGATACCTTCGGAATGGAAGCGGTGAATACTCTGGTTTCCGAAATGGAAAACAACCGCGACAATCTGGTGGTAATTCTCGCGGGCTATTCCCGGGAAATGCAAAAGTTTATAGACACTAACCCCGGAATCCGCAGCCGCGTTTCACGCGTGATAGAATTTGAGGACTACACCCTGGAAAATATGACCGACATATTCGCGCTGACAATGGAGCGCAAGGGCTACGACATCAGCGGGCTCAGCCGCGAGCAGGTTTCCGGCTTAATTGATCAATACTGCCACGAAAAGGACTTTGGCAACGGCAGAGGCGTTCGCAATCTGTGCGACAAAATCATACGCCGTCATGACAACCGCCTGGCAGCACCTGATAATCTCGAAAAAATTGACGACCGGGCGTTTTTAACGATAACAGCTGAAGATTTAAATATTACAGGAGATAGCAATTAACCTAAATTATTCACACCAGTGCCTGATAATCGCCTCAACACCAGAAAAACACTGATAAAAATGAAAAACAGGCTTTCACCGAAAAGATGAAGCCCGCAGGGTATGGAAAAGGGACTTCAGATTTGGTATAATGCAGTTACCATACAACAATAAACCAAAGGAGAGAAGTCCCATGGCTATTATAACAGGTACTGCATTGGAAAGCAACAAGAAATTTCGCGTAAATTTTGATGGTGGCAATCTTTCTTCGGATGGTGGTCTGCTTCTGCTCAAGGAGTTTTATCATAAGCTGGGTGTCAATTCGCTGCTCAGAAAATCTTT
>FMUA01000048.1 GCA_900100595.1 Ruminococcaceae bacterium P7 | reverse complement strand
CTGTCTATTATGCGTCATTCAGCCGTTCAGCAACCATCACCGCCGGCCTTGACAGTGCCCCGCTGGCCTGTTGATTCGATGGCGGCGTGGGTGCGGCGGAGTCAGGAAAACAAATCCAAACCACGCCGTGAGCCATTGTAACAGGCAGGCGGAGCCCGGTCAAGGCTCTTCGACCCGCTGTAAGCGGGCAGCTGCATGGCATCGTGCCGAACATTTTTTGGCGGGATACAACAGAGTCAGAATTAACGCTGCCAATGTTCACGCATTTTTCTCAAGCCGTGGTCTTGACAAGGGGACCACTTTATTCTATCGCCTTATTTACTGCCTCTTGTTCTTCTTTCAGATCTTTTTCACTGTTTCCGCAAGCCGCAAGGGACAGCACCAAGACCATTGCCAGCATTAACGCTAATACTTTTTTCATTTTGTTTACCTCCTTTAAAATATTTATGTAAAATAAAAAAAGTGCGTAGCCCCAAACGGAACTACACACCCAAAACACATAGCTCCATTTAGGGCGATGTCGGTAACGGAACATTTGTGTTTGGTATGTAGTCGGAAGGTTTTGCGCCTTCCGGCTTTGTGTATATTGGCTTTGTTATGCGGAAACTTCTACGTTTTCCGGGGCTTCGCTCTGCGTCTCGACTAACTCTTCCGGAGTGATTCCTAACGCAACAGCGCCGTGCTCGAAGCGCGTCATTTGATACTTGTAGAAAATCATGACGGGGTTTCCGGCTTCTTTGGAGTATTTGGTCGGCTTCTCGTAGACCTCCACGCGCTGAATGAAGGTATAGAGCAGTTCGGGCGTCAGCTCGGGCATATCAATATATTTCTTTGCTTTGTTCACAAAGTTTTTGATTGCCTGCTGCTGTTGAGAGAAGAGGGATACGTCGTTTTTCAGCTCTGTCAGCTTCTGCTTCAACTCCGCAAGCTCGTTCTCATAGCCGACTACCATCTCGTCGTAGCGCTCGGGAGTGATACGTCCGACCACTCTGTCCTCATAAAGACAGCGGATAATGCTGTCCAGCTTTTTCAGCCGCGACTCGATTTCATTTTGCTGTCTGACGGCTTCTCTTTCAATCTTGGCTGCTTCGGCTTTGCCTTTTTGCGTTGCCAGCTCATAGAATTTATCCGGCTCGCTCCGCGCAAAGGCGGTGACCTTTCTAAGGTTGCCGAGAACAATTTTCTCTATCGCGTTCGCCTTGATCCGATGGATCGTACACAGATGACCCGACCGCTGATAGGCACCGCATTGGTAGTAATTCTCCTCGGGCTTGATACCCTTTCCTCTATGCAGATACATCCGACGTCCGCAGTCGGCGCAGTAAAGGTAGCCGGAGAACTTATCGACCTCTCCGAATTTATCGGGGCGTTTGCGCCCTTCAAAATGCTTTTGCACGGTATCAAACAGCGTGCGCGAGATGATCGCCTCGTGAGTATCCTTGAAAATCAGCACCTTGCTCGGGTCGTTTTTCAGCGTCTTTTTCAGCTTGTTGGACTTTGTGTAGGTCTTGAAGTTGACTGTGTCGCCGCAGTAAGTCTGGTTGCTCAGGATCAGGCGAATCGTTCTCTCCGCCCAGAGATACGGGTCTCCGGGCTTTGGTTTGCCGGAACGGCTGCCTGTTTTCTTGAACAGATACATACCGGGCGAGAGAATCTTTTCGGCGTAAAGGGTGTTCGCGATCTTGACAATGCCCTTGCCCTCGGCGCACATCTCATAGATCCTTTTCACCACTGCGGCGGCTTCGGGATCGACAATCAGCCACGGCGCTTCCTTCTGATTTCCCTTGTACTCGGGATTCTTGATGTAACCATATGGCGGCGTTGTGCTGACAGGCTCGCCGCGCTCTCCCTTCGCTTTCTGCACCGCGCGGATTTTCTTTGAGGTGTCGGCGGCATAGAAGTCATTGAAGTAGTTGCGGATACCCGACATCTCATTGAGTCCGTTGATAGTATCCACGCCGTCGTTCACGGCGATGAAGCGCACATCGTATTGCGGAAACACCAGCTCCATCATCGCGTCGGTTTCGAGATGGTCGCGTCCGAGACGGGATTGATCTTTGACGATGATCGTCCCGATTTTGCCTGCCTCCATATCTTTTTTCATCTGAACATACGCGGGTCGGGTGTTGTTGGTCCCGCTGAAGCCGTCGTCAACATAGAACTTGCAGTTGTGAAGCCCAAGCATATCAGCGTGCTTCTGGAGAATGATTTTTTGATTTGTGATAGAGTTTGACTCACCCGCCTGCAGATCCTCCTGAGAGAGACGGCAGTAAAGCGCGGTAATCAAATTGTTATTGTATTCGGCAGCGTTCAATTTTTCTTTCCTTTCCGAGCAGGTTTGCTCTGTCGCACCGAATAGGATACGACTACATCATACTCTATTTCGGTGTGAATTTCCAGACCTTTTTTTCATTTTCCCGCGACTAATTTCTGTAAATTTTCCGCTGCTGTCGGCAACTGACCGCTGAGCCTGCCGAAAGGAATCGCCGCGATGACCGGATAACCCGTCCCGTCGATCTCAACACGCGAGCCGAAGTAGGCGTAACGAATATCGCTTGGCAGCGTATTCTCTCTTTCTTTTTCTTCTGTTGTATATACTTTTTCGTCCATTGTTACTCCCATCCTTCCTGCCAGTCAAGGGCGTCTTCAAAGTGAAGCATACCATGAATCTCCTTCACTTCTTCCTGACATTGATATCTGAGACGCTCTACGGAAGCGGGATCATACTTGCTGAGATTGGCAAGAATATTTTCAACCATGGCAACTTCCACCGCCAGCTTGAACAACATTACGCTGTGACGGTTGTCGCTCTCACGGATAATGCTTCTCAGGCACGAGAGAAACATGTTCGGCAAATAGTTTGTTTTGTTTTCCGCGGTGAGGTAACCGACATAGAATCGAATGGATTTCTCTACGAACTCCGACATACTGCGGCAGTCGTCCTGACGGTACATCTCCTTCACCTTTGCTTTAATCTCGGGATACATCCATACCGCTAATTTTTCTTTTCCTTTTGGTGCTGACATGATTACAACTTCTTTCATTTTAGCAAACCCTCTCAAAAGCCCGATTTTATCGGACAAATCGGGATAGGCTGCCAACCATTTTCGTTTTTTCGGAAACAGGTTGCCACCCTGTCAAAATGCACAGGGAGAGCCCAAAAACGGCTTGCGGTCGGCGTTGCCGTCCGCTGTGAACCGGCAGGGGGCGCCTAAGCGACCCCAAGCCTTTCTCCTGTTTTCCGCTCGATTGTGAGACTCGCTTTCGACTTGTGAAACTCTAACAAATGCCAATCTCTCGAAAAGGCGGCGCAATTTTTGCCCGACCTCAGTTTCGCCCACAAACGCCCATCTCCGCGTTTGTTTCGGATTCGGGCTTTCACCCGACCTTGCGCTGAAAAGCCGGCACAGGGCGAATTTCGGGCGGTTCTTTTTGAGGGGCTGCGCTGTTTTGCGTCAGAGCAAAAACATCGGCGATAAAATACATATTGCTGGTATGACTGCCGTTCTCACGGAGGCGGTGCTTCTTGACAATCAGGCTTCGCTTTTCGAGTTCCTTCAAAGCCGCGTCAACGGTTTTTATCTTGATACAGCACTCCTTGGAAATCAAGTCGCGCGACGGATAGCAGCTGTCGTTCTCGTTATCCTTGTGACGGATCAGACAAGTCAGCACAGCGAAATCGCGCGGCTTGAGCCCGAGTGAAAAAATCTCATTCGGCAGCATGAAATAATCCCTGTGTTTCATTTGGTTCACCCCTTGAATAGATTTACGGCAGAAAAAGAAAAACGGCTGTTTCTCATTCTCCAAAATAGTTTATCACATTTTGTTTGTCGAATCTGAGGGAATCGTGTTGGTCGATCATATTTTTCTTTGATTTGTTTGTTTTCCGGCGGAAAGAAAAGGAGCGAATGATTTTCAAGAAAAATTTTCACCTATACGTCCTTTATTTCTGACGTTGTACTTTTAGGCTGTGTATAGTTCTATGGGTATAGTTATTTGGTGAGAAAAGATTACGCCACAGTGGAGAATTTTTGAAGCTGCCCACCTGTCACTTTCAAAACATTTTCTGATATGGGTAGGGCAAATATTTCTCGACCCGAACCACGCCCAAATTTGCCCGTGTGCGCGCGTATTTCAGAGTCGGGTACTGACCCGACCTCGCGCAGAAAAGCCCACAAATCGCCACACAGGGCGCGACAGCGCCAAGAGTCTGCTCGGGTGCGGCACAGACAAGAAAGTCAATGATTTAGTGCCGTATTTTTCGTCCCTGTTTACCGGTCAAAACACAAAAACCAAACAAACCCAATCAACGTGGTTTGTTAGAATATGAACCTGTAATGTCGAGATTATAGCACGTCCGTTCGATAATGTCAATGGATTATCGAAAATATGTTCCCGAAATAACAGCGCATGAACCAAGGGCATTCTTGATTCATGCGCTGTGTTTAGGATTGCGACATGGCGTCAACCATAAGCCTGACAGCCAAAGAGAAACCCCGACGAAACGCATCGCGCTCGCCGAGGTTCATTAACTCAGTGTGGTTGTCTTTGATCTTTTGCAGTATGGCGTTCTGTTGCTCTGTCAGCGTAGCAGACAATTCCTGCTCGTGGCGAATCACCATCTTTGCGGTAACAAAATCGTAATCAGCGGGGATGACTGATTTGTCATCCCCGCTGAGGTTTTTTCGTTCATATTCTGTTTCAGAATCTTGCCCCGATCAGGTTCCCCAGTATTCGCCGCCGCGCTCCTCTTTTTCCCAAGAGCGGGTTACGTACCATTCGTTGATCTTGGTGTTTTTGCCGTCATTCTTGATACGGCTGGAGTATTCGCTGTTGAATTCAGTCCAGTTAAGGTTGATGTTGGTGTTATTGGCTTTCTTGGAGATTTCGATACAGGGATTGGCGTCGGTGCCGTAGTAGGAAGCGCCGTTGAATTCCACATATTTTGTCTTCAAGGTGGTGTTGTTCGCGTTGTCAGGGATCACGAACTTGCGGTTGTCGCCGCAAAGCTTCGCGCTCTGGAGTTCAAGACTTGCGCCGTTGCGGAGGGTGAACAGATCCAGATCCTTCTTTGCGGAGCAGTCGAAGCCGTTGCTCTTGCAGTACATATTGATGTAAACTTTTCTGCCTTCGGGGATCTCAAAGCCGCCCTTGTCGTTCAGACCCTTGACGTTTTCGTCAAACTTAAAGCCCTTCTTTGCGTCTGCGGTCAGATACTGACCTTTTTTGAGAACGACGACGTTGAAGTTCTTGCCGCTGTCGATGCCCTGTGACCAAGCGTCGATGAAGGAGGTGCAGCCCTTCTTGATGCTCTGGTTGCCGTCTAAGACATACAGGTCGGCGACAACATACTTGCTCGGGATAGAGCCGTTTTCTTTCAGTACGGTCTTGAAAATGTTGTCGATATCGACCATGCTGCTGTGCAGGTTGGCGGCGGTGTTCTCAAATCTCGCGTAGGGAGATTCGTCCTCGTTGACGGTGATGATGCCGTTGTCGATCTCGTATTCCTTGACACGGAACTGCATGGCGTTGAGCGCGTTGATGATGGCGTAATCCATCAGTACTTGTTCCTCCATCACGCGGATCTCAGCGTTGATGCTGTCTACTGCGCCGTAGTAGTCGGGAGTCTTGGTGAAGCTGTGTTCGCCGAGGTCTGCCGCGACGACTCTGTCCATCAGATAGTTGGTGAGCTGGCGATAGCCGTTTTCGTTGTTGTTGGAGGTGCGCTGACCCTTGAGGTAACGGAGCATCTCGTCAAAGTTTGCCTGCATTGAGCTGACGTTGCACTTAGGATCCGCGAGGATCTCTTTGTATGCCTTGTAGGTGGTGTTGTTGATCTTGCCGTTACAGGTGATATTTTCCTTGTTCTCGTCGATACGCTTAAAAGCGTGGGCAAAGTCTGCTGCTACGGTGTCCGCCTGAACGCGGAAGTCCTTGGTGTCGATGTTGCTGTTGATGGCTTTGAGCTGGTTCATCTGCTGGGTGTGGTAGGTAGCGGTCTGGGTGGAAAGCTCCTTGACCTCGTCCATGACCTTGTTGATCTCCGCTTTGATCTCAGCGGTGCTCTTGTCGATCTTGTCGATGATGTCGTCGTTGGAGGTTCCTTCTTCCTCGATGCCGAGAACCATGTTGAGGATGGGTCCTAAATCCATCTTAGCAAGCTCGGGTCCCGCCAGCTTCATCACGCTGTCCTTAGCGTAGCCGAAGGTCTTGCCTTCCACATATTTGAGAACGGTTCCCATCATTGCCGGAGGAACTGCCGCCGAAGCCGAGCCGATCGCCATTGTGCCTACCGAGAAAACGGTAACTGCGGAAAGGATACCTGCGATGATTTTTGTCTTGATTTTTCTTGTCTTTTTCATTGTTTTCACTCCTTCTGTAGTAGTTGTATTGGTTGTGTTATTGTTGACGGTTTTGGTTTTGAGATTGAATAAGTTTTTCATTGTGATTTCTCCTTTTTGTTTTGATTTTGGGTTGTTCCCTTAACTGTGATTTCAGTATATCAGGTCACCTGTGACAAACCTCTTACAGATTTTTGTGTTTTTCAAAACTTTTTGAAAATCTTTTTTCGGGCTGTCTTTGTGTTTCCCTTGACTGTGATTACAGTATATCAGGTCACCTCTGACAAACCTCTTACAAATCTCAGCACTTTTTATAACTTTTTTAAATAGTCTTTTCAATTAGTGGATTTGACGCTATAATAGGAGAAAAGAACCGGTGAAGCAGGGATAAAATGAAAGATAAAACAAGTAAATTGTGGACGGCAGGAATAATAGGCGCGGTTTTTTTGCTGTTTATCGGTCTTGTTGTTATTTGCGCAAATCTCTTTTTGAAAAAAGAATTCATAGATACTCCGTCTATGTTTTTACAGGGTGAGTATTCGGTCGATGACGGTGAGTGGAAAGCGATTAACCCTGATAAACCAATCGACGAATCATTTCACAAGATCGTTTTCAGAGGGACCATGACAAAAAAACATCTGCTCTATTATGAAGAGCTGAGCGCATCAACCAAAAACGTATGGTTTACGCTGAGATCAGAGGATGGTACGGAATATTTAAAACACAGTTACCTTCCGGCGGACGAGTCATATACCGAGGATCTGATACAGACTGCCGAAAAAACCATACCGTTCGCTCTGCGGATGCCTGACACTCCCGGCTATCAAACTCAGGTGATGTTTACATCGCTCGCGATAGATGAAGGAATTACCGAGAATACCGAATTCACGCTTGAGGTGATCGATCCGTATTCTCGGCCGTTGAGGTTTTCCGATTGCTTTGAGGTAACGCTGAGTCATGGCAACGGAGCTTATTTACGGTTTTCCTTTGAAGCGCTGCCGATGATCCTTTTATCATTGCTGATTAGTTTTTTCGGGATCTTTCTTTTTCCGATCGCCGGCTTCATTCTCGGTAAGCTGAATTACAGATATCTTGCTTTCGGCGCGGTATGCTTCTTCTGGGGTCTTTTTATGATAGGAAATCGTGTCAGCGTTTATCTCAATCTATGGATAACCGATCCGACGGTCTGTATGGCGGTCGACATCCTGATGGTCAGAATTTTTATGATCTCCGTTCTGTGTTATTTAAAATCGAATCTGATCAACAAAGTCACGCGCCTGATCGCCAATATTACAATAACTGTTTATACGCTGGTTGTCATAGCGACTGTTATCCTTCACTTTGCCGCTGTGACGGATCTGTTCTCAAGCTACAACGCAGTGAATATCTGTACAATGATCGGGATCGTCATCATGACGCTATTGCTGTTTATTGAGTCGGGACAAAACAGTCAGGCGATCTTTATGCTGATCGCATGGACTCCGCTGACGCTTTCCATTATTCTTGACGTGTTCAATTATTTCCTGCAATTTACCGATATCCATTTCTACTATTTCGGACTCTCCTTAACAATGCTGTATCAAATCACGCGGATGGTGCTTGATTTGAGAAAACAGTACTTGGAAGCCATCCGCTATCAACAGATGCAAAAGGAGCTGTACGAGGCGAAGGTCGCCGTCATGACGTCGCAGATCCGTCCTCATTTTATGTATAACGCGTTGACGTCCATCGCGATGATGTGCGAGCTTGATCCCAAGACCGCCAAACAGGCGACGATCACCTTCGCCAAATATCTGCGCGGCAATATGGACTCGCTAAAACAAACAGCCCCCGTGCCGTTCACACAGGAGCTGGAGCATTTGAAAAAGTATTTGTATATTGAAAAGCTGCGATTCGACGATCTTCTTAATATAGAATACGACATACAGGCAACCGATTTTGTGCTGCCGCTGCTGAGTATTCAGCCGCTGGTCGAAAATGCCGTCAAGCACGGCGTAGGCATGAAAGAGGACGGCGGTACGGTCAAAATCTCCACACGGGAAACCGAAACCGCATATGAGGTCGTTATCGAAGACGACGGCGTAGGCTTCGACGTCAACGAACAAAAGGATGACGGTCGTTCACACGTCGGTATGGAAAACACAAAAAAGCGCCTGCGCGATATGTGCGGAGGCGAAGTAAAAATCACAAGTGTTATCGGCAAGGGCACCACAGCGATCGTGGTACTGCCAAAGGAGGGGCAGCCTGATGAGAATACTATGTCTTGACGACGAGCCTTTGGCTCTGAAAATGCTGGAAGCGGCGGTCCGCGAAGCAAAGTCCGACGCTGAAGTCACAGCATTCCGCAAGCAGGCAGATTTGCTGGAGGACGCCAAACAAAACGGTTGTGACGTTGCGTTTCTGGATATCCATATGCGCGGGATGAACGGCGTGGAGCTTGCCAAGAAGCTCAAAGAGGTCAATCCCACGATGAACATCATTTTTGTCACCGGATTTTCGGAATATGCCGGAGAGGCGATGAAGCTGCACGCAAGCGGCTATATCATGAAGCCCGTCACCGCCGAGGAGGTGGAGCAGGAGCTTTCCGACCTGCGCTTTCCGATCGAACCGAAAAGCAACGCGCTTTTGCGCGTGCAGTGCTTCGGCAACTTCGACGTATTCCTGCCCGGGGGCGAGCGTATGCGCTTTGAGCGCAGCAGGAGCAAGGAGATCTTCGCGTATCTGGTGCATAAACAGGGCAGTGCCTGCACGACCAAGGAGATCGCCGCGGTGCTTTTTGAGGATGAGCCGTATGATAAAAAGCAGCAGAATTATGTGCAGCAGCTGATCGCATCCATGATGAAAAGCCTGAAAGCCGCCGGAGTAGAGGCGACGGTCAGCAAGGGCTTCAACTCACTTGCCGTGAATCCCGATACGCTCGACTGCGACTATTACCGCTTCAAGGAGCTCGACGCGGGCGCGGTCAACGCGTATCAAAACGAGTATATGAGCCAGTATTATTGGGCTGACTTCTTATACGACAACTATTCGGATTATTGAATTTTTCATAACAAACACAACGCCGCCCTGCCGAAATTACTCAACAGGGCGGTGCTTTTATCTTCTCAAATACTTAGCCGAAACGGGAAACTCGAAATATGTATCGGGATATGGCTCATCCTTCAGGGTGAAGTGCCACCATTCACAGTCGATCGGCTCAAAACCGTTGCGGACCATCGCGCGCTGCAACATCATACGGTTTTCGTACTGCTGTTCCGTGATGCCTTTGTAATCCGGGTGCGAAACAACGCTGAACAAATCGAACGGACTTCCCATATCAAGTTCCTTACCCGTACTCATATCAAGGAGCGTCAAATCGACCGTGCTGCCGCGGCTGTGGCTTGATTTCTTGGCAATGTATCCCTGTTCAAACAGCTCTTGCTTTTGCAGATCGGGATAAAAGTACGGCTTCATACGAATATCCTGATCCTCAATACCCCACAGCACAAAATGCTTGACGGCGCAGGCGGGACGGTAAGCGTCAAATATTTTCAGCCTGTAGCCGTGAACGATCATTTCATTGCTGACGGATTTCAGCGCACGCGCCGCTTCCTTAGTCAGCAAAGCACACGGCTCCTCATAGCCGTCGATCCTTTCACCGATAAAATTGTAGGTTGAATAGTAGCGGATTTCCTGCACGATATGCGGTACATAGTCCGCAAGCACCACGAAACCCGAAGGATCTGCCG
>FMUA01000040.1 GCA_900100595.1 Ruminococcaceae bacterium P7 | reverse complement strand
GGGAATACTGAAAAAAACGAAATCAGCGTTATCAGGATTCCGCCTACACAGTCATCAAAAGCCGAGAAAATATTATATCAAAATCCTAATGTACCAAAAAAATAACAGTGGACAATTTGTCCACTGTTACCATGTATATTTCCTGATTGCAACCGACCATTCTAAGGCAATTAACGATAAGACTTTTGCCATGTTCTTCTCCGGCTCAAGCAGCTCCTGCTGCAAATCAGGCGCAAAGGTATTCCGCGCCAACAGGTGCGCAACGATTCTTTCCATATTCATGACTAAACCTTCTTTCTAAAACACAATGTACTGACTATAGAGTGGACAATTTGTCCACTCTATTCTTTTGCTTCCGTGTAGTTTTCTTTGTTTTTATCTAACCACTTGATAAAATCTTCTTCTATTATTTCGCCTTTTTGACATTGGTCACGAATGGCACGGGCTTTTTTTGACCAAATGGCAACTTGTTCTGTTGTCACCTGCTTTCTCTTTCTTTTGCGTTGCTGTTCGTTATAATATTTAACAAATATTTTCTGAATTTTACGGTCATAGTCTGATTTCATCCAACCATCTACTCGTTCAGCGACAATCTCACGACAGGATTTTCCAAAACTATCTTTATAATCGCAGTAGACAACATTGCGACCATGTTTAAAGTTTGCAAAAATCCTGTGACATCTTTTGCAGCGAATAAGCCATAAATGCTTTCCTTTGATTTTCTGATTCATTTTGATAATCGTGTAGTTGAATATCTCACTGATACTGTCAGTGTATAGAACCTCAATAATTTGTTCATCTCTGTTTTCTAAGCAAACATTGAGTGAATAAGGCGTTAGGATTTTTTTATACTCAAACGGAGTGTTGTCAGCGAAAAAACAGCAGAAACTACTCGCCTGACGTACCAAAACACTGTCTTTTGTCGGATCGTTGACTAATGACATTAGCTGTTCGCCCAAAGGAGCGCAGCTTTTTTCCTGCCATTCTCCGTTTTGCCAAATCTCTAAGTGCTCCATATGGTTCAGAGTATCTATGTAGAATTTATATTTGTGCAACAATTAAACCTTCTTCCTAAATTTTGATTTCCAACAGAAAGAAAAAAGTCAGTTGATATGCGGCTGATCGGCGCAGAGTTATTTGACCGCGCCGCGAGCGCGAGCCTTGATTTGATTGGCTTTTCTCAACTCGGCGGCGGTTTAGCCCTGATTCGCGCAAGGCGCAGTTGTTTCCGTTTCGTCAAAAAAATACGCCCTAAGTTACATCTATACTCTAAGTATAGCTTTAAACTTTTTCTTTCCCTGTTGGTTACAAAAGTGGGTACTAACAATGAGCGGTATATTTTTGGACTACCCCTTAAATCAAAAAAATATATACGCAGGGTATTGACATTTTTGCGATTATGTTTTAATATGTAACTGTAAAACAGTTTTACGCAAATACTTGAGTGGGAGAAGCCGAGGGCGAAACGGCTTCTCCTTTTTCCTTTTCTGCGTCTGATTCTCGGCGGCTTGAGAGCAACTACCTTGTAGTGGTTGTCCGAATAGCTGCCGTCTTTTTTTCTCACCCTGTATTTCTTTATCAAACCAACAGAAACAAGCTCCTTGAGCGTCTGTACGACCGCAGAACGCTTCAAATGCAGTGCAGAGCAAATATCATTATAGCTGTTCCAAAACCGCTTGGAACGGCTGTCAGCGCACTTACAGCAGTACAAATACATTCTTATCTGCGCGGAGGTCAGACCAAAACGCAGGAAACGGCGGTTGACAAAGAAGAAAGCCCGACCTTTGATTACGGGAATAGCGTAAACATAAGTGCCGAGCTTCTTATAGTCGTCATAATATCTGTCAATGCGTTTAATGTATTCGAGCCTGCGGAGCTTATCAATAGCCTTGCTGACGGTTTTGGTTGATTTCAGTCCACAGAGCGCAGCTATGGTTTTTTGATTGACTCTAACGTATTTCACGCCCTTATGAATAGATCGGGTGCGCAGACTGTAAACGGCTGCTAAAACCATCAGCTCCGTTGCGTTCAAAGGTGCGTCAAAAATATCGTTCGGCATTTTGAAAAGGTCGTTGTGTCTGCGCGTCATTGTTTAACCTTCTTTCATTTTTTAATCTGTTTTACATTTACAATATTGACCAAATCCTCATTGAAATCCTTCAGCTTGGGAATCTCACGGGTCACTTTGTAACCCATATCTGCGTATTTTGCCATGTACTTTTCCGTTGCTTCAATGCCTGCGGCATCATTATCAAGACAGAAACAGATTTCTTCTACTTCGGGATATTCATTCAAGAAATGTTTTAATGCGTTATCTGAAACGCCTGCAAGCGAGAGCCTTGTACTATCCAACCATTCGCGGCTGTTACCGCTTTCGAGGTTTTTTAGCGTCGCGTGGGAAAGTAAATCAATCGGTGATTCAAAAACGTAGAGTTTCTGTTTATTAAAGCCCTTGAGATAAAAGCCGTTCGCCTTGTCTGAGCCTACTGCGTCGCGCCTGAACCGATGATTGGTGTTGGTTGAGCGAATTGCTGCGTAAGCAGGAAGTCCCGTTTTGTTATAGCCGACGAATACGCAGTTGCCGCGCGCGTCCTCGTAAATAAATTTCTTGTGCATAAGGCAATCGACAATCTGCGGCTCAATACAGCGCGTCTTTGTCAAATATGCAAAAGCGCGCTTGTACTGTCCCTGCGTTTTTGGCGGCAAGAGCAATTCACGCTTCTTTGGTTCAACGTGTTCAGGAGCTTTTGCGTAGGAAACCGTATCTGATTGAGTAGGATTGATAACCTGAACCAGAGCGTCAGCGTAACTCTTATTTTCGTATTTGCTTACAAATTCAATAACGTCGCCGCCGCCCATTCCGCGGCTGTTCCAGTACCATGCCTTTTGGTCTGCATGGATAAACAGGCTGTTGTGTTCACGGCATCGAAAACCACGACCATCAGACTTAAATGTTAATCCGTAATTACGGGAGAGGTAATCAATGGTTGATATATTGTGCGCTGCTTCTTTTTCTTCCGGTGTGAATATCCACATTTGCTTTTTCTTGTAAAAATACATCAGACATTCTCCTTGTCGATTTTCTTGATTTTTCTCTGATATCGCCACAAAATATTGACAAAAAAAAGGGCGGGAATGACGTTGATCAGAATGGTTTCGCCGTTTCCTGTGACAATAGATAGGAATAAGTTGACAGCAAACGCTACCAAAATGAAAAGCACCATTATCCTTACTGGAAATGGTGCTTTAACTTTATATCGTATGAAATAGCCCTCGTTAGCGCGGTCAAGTATTTCCTGACGGTAAACATTAACCGCAATTACCACATAGGCGTAAAATAGCGTACAGATAAATACCGTCATTTTTTCTTCCCTTTTTTATTAGCAGGAAACACAAATTCAATTTTGCCCTGACCATCAATTTTCAGCGAAGCGTCAAAAGGTTTTCCTGCCTTTGAGGTAAAGCCCTTAATGACGTTGGTACGCTGCGAATGAATGAGCATTTGAATCTGATTATCGGTCAGCTTCTTTTTGCAGAGCATGTACGGAATACGGAATTTACACCCTTCCTTATATCCGGAACAAAAGACGTTTGTTTTGCCTTTTACGAGCTTTTTACCGCAGGAAGGACATATCATTGACTTATCCGTAAAAACGTCTGAGGACGAGCCGCAGACGGCTTTATACCATCTTCGCGTGATCGCTTTCACCTTGTCGATGAACCGAGCGTAATCAGCTTTTCCTTCCGCGATATCGTTCAGCTCCTTTTCAAGCTCGCCTGTCATTTCGGCTGATTTCATTTCGTTTACGGGCAGTGTGTCAATGATATACATTCCTTTTTCTGTCGGATAGATCGTCTTGCCCTTTTTGGCGATATACCCACGGGCGAACAGCGCTTTGACGGTCGGAACTCTGGTCGCGTCGGTGCCTAACCCTTTCTTTTGGAGCTTCATCAGTGTTCGCGCTTCTTCGTCCTCGAGCTTCTGTCCGGCAAGCTCCATCGCGCTGATCAACTCCGTTTCCGTGTACCGCTTAGGCGGCTTTGTTTCTCCCTGCTCGATTTGGATTTCGGCGGTAACGGTTTCACCCTCATGAAGAACAGGCAGGACGTTTTTCTTTTCGGGCATAGCGTCAACCTGATACCAACCCGACGCGGCGATAACGCTGCCTTTGGAAATGAAGTCAACGCTGCCGACGCGGGTGATCGCGGTCGTGTTTTCCAGAACCGCAGGAGGATAGACTATCCGTAACAGCGATTTACAGAGCAAATCATACAATGCCCGCATATCTTCATTTTCGATTTCGCCAAGAGCTTTCGGAACATTCAGCGTCGGCGTGATCGCAGGGTGCGAGCCGACCTTGCTGTCGTCAAAATGCCGCTTTGAAAAAGGATGCCAGGCACCTTTTTCAAGAGCGTATATCCTGTATTCTGAAATCGCCATGATTTTCTCGATCGTCTGAGCAATCTCCGTCTCCATAGCAACCGTCAAATGCTCGGAGCTTGTGCGTGGATAGGTCATCAGCTTCGCTTCATAGAGCTGCTGCATAACCTGTTCAGCCTTTTTCAGCTCCCAACCAAGTGTTTTACCGCAGGCAACCTGTAGCTGCGTTGAATTGTAAAGCAAAGGCGCGTTTACCTTGCTTTCCTTAACTGTCAGCTCACTGATTATACCCTGACCCGAAGCGTGACCTAGAACGTCGTCGGCTTCTGCTTTTGTGTCAAAAGCACCGCCTATATATTCACCGCTATAACCGCCGTTTTCGGCTGAGAATTTGCCGACGATTTTGAAAAACGGCTTTTTTGTAAAATTTTTGATCTCGTTCTCCCTGTTCACAACCAGAGCAAGCGTCGGCGTTTGCACTCTGCCGCAGGCGAGAACGCCGTTATGATTGCTGAATTTTTCCGTCATTGCTACGGTTATGTTCATGCCGAACAGCCAGTCTGCGGCTGACCGTGCGCGTCCCGCGAGCTGTAAGCCCTGCATTTCCTCGCTGCTTTTGAGGTGAGAAAAAGCATAGCGGATTTTCCGATCGGTTAAATCCTCAATCCAGACGCGTTTCCACGGCTTGACGCAGCCCATCATCTGATAGACGTAGGCAAAAATCAACTCGCCCTCTCTGTCCGCGTCCGTCGCGTTGATCAGCCGGTCCGCTTTGTCAAAAAACTGCTTCACATACCGATAACAACCTTCCGTGTCGGCTTTGACCTGAAGCTTAAAGGTTTCGGGAATACAGGGATAAGCTTGCAAATCCCAATTCTTAAACTGAGCGCCATACGCTTCAGGTACTTCAAGCATGACGAGATGTCCCTGCCCATGTACAATGACAGCGTTTTCGCCGTTCAAGACAAATTCCCAATGTCCTATCCTTTTATTCAGTGGGTTTTCAATCCGTTTTCCTGCTCCTAAAGCGCCGGCTATTTCCTTTGCCAAGCTCGCCTTTTCAGCGTATATTACAACCATACTTTTCTCCTTATCTTACTTTGACAGTACAGGTATAGCTTTCTCCCGTGCTGTTATCCTTTGCGGTTATCTTTACGGTTCCCGTTGCTCTGGCTCTGAGCGTAAGATAATTGCTTTTGTGCGAAACGATATACAGGGGCATATTATTATCCATATTCCAACGAACGCTGTCCGCACCGTAAAGCGTAATCGTTACGGTCTGGTCAATACTCAGATTGTACTCGCTTGCGGATAGGTAAACGTCTTTGGTTTTAGGCGCGCTGTTTACCGTTACCGAGCAGCTTGCCGAAACTCCGTTATCAGCTCGCGCCGTAACTGTTGCCGTCCCCGCGTTTCTTGCGGTTAGATAACCGTCGTTTACCGAAACGACCCACGAATTTGAGGTGCTCCATGTGATATTTTGATTTGCCGTAGAAGGGCTGACGGCAGCGGTCAGTTGTAACGTATCTCCCGCGTTCATGGTTTTTGAGCTGTAGGATAGCTTTATACCGCTGACCTCGTTGCTCATGGAATTATGATAGCTGTTGCTCCCATATGAAATAACGGGTTCTCCTCCGACCTCGCTTATTTGCGAGCTGACAGAGGAATCGGAACCGCTGTACGTATTTCCGCTTGAGCTGCCGCCTGAATCGACTGAACGGTTTTCCGAACCGTCGGAGCTATTGTCCGAAGAACCCGAACGGACAGAGGAGGATTCTTTAGACGAACCCTCACTGTCCGCGTCGGCGGCGCTTTTCGGTTTTGTATCCGATGTCTGTGCTTTTGTTGTCGGTTGTGCCGCCGCAGAGCTTGGCGTTTCGAGCGCGGCGGTTGCGTACTGTTCGGCAAGGTCGTATAAGCCCGGGCTTTCGGTTGCTGCCGTTTCTTCCGTTACCGACACAGTGGTAACAGCTTCATCGGGAGTTGCAATCTCAACAGAGCTGCCTTTGATGCTTTTCATAATAACGGCGACGATGATCACGATCACCGCAGCCGCCGCGACGGATACCGCGATGATTACGGGATTTAAGTGAAAGCCGCCGAACCTTCTTCTGTGAATTTTAATCGAGGAAGTGGACAAATTGTCCACTTTAGATTGATATACGTTAGTTGGCTGCTTTTGCGATAGATCCTCCGTCGGCGCGGAGCCGTCCGTGTCAGTGTAATTGCGGCGGCTTTTGCTTTCAAACTGTGCATAGTCTGTTCCCGTCGCCATACTCTCTAAGACCTTTTTTATTTCAATATTAGAGATTTGTCCTTTAACGGTACAATAGGAAGGATAATCGGTCTCGTCGTGCTCCTCTGTCAAAACAAGGATTTTCATGTAAGGGTATTGCTGAGAAACAGCGTTGATCACGGTTTTTATATCCGTATTCTTGGTTGGCACAGACGTATCGACTACAACGGCGTGCGGGTTATATTTGCCCTGCAAAACAGACACGAAATCAGGCGTTATTCTTGTGACCGTGCCTAACACCGAGGTGTTTTGCGCGCCATTGATCACGGATTCATACAGCTTCGCGTCAGCCTTGTCACATACAATCAGTACATTCAATCAAATCACCCCTTGATTTGAGCCTGTATATCTTTGAATTTTGTAGTACAAATCCTGTACATCAGAGAATCGTCGGGAATCAGGTTGCTGAACGGAATAATACGTTTGCCGCACTTGATCAGCCCTTTGCCCGGCTCGTCGACATCGAGGTATTTTGCCTGATTTTCCGAGAGGTTGAACCGGCTTTTGATGATCTCCAGATCGTCCTCCTTTTGCGCCAAAAGCACCAAAAACTCGGAGTTTTGGAGCATGGTCATGGCTTGGTTGGATTTGATGACCTCGGAAATATTCTGAGTTGCACCCGTCGCGACGCCGCCGTGCTTACGGATTCGCTTGTAAACCTTCTCAAAAAAATCGCCTGTACGGAAAATACCGCTTGAATCATCCTTGAACATGATGGAAAACTCATCTGTCCAAACCCATGTTCTCACGCCGCGCAGCTTGTTTTGAATAACGCGCTGCCAAAGCAATTCAAGCAGAACCATTAAGCCGACCGTCTGGAGCTGATTGCCCATTTCAAAGATATCAAAGACAATGAACGTCTTGTTGTAGTGAATATTTGTATTGTGAGCAAAAATATTGAAGGAACCCGTAACATAGGATTCAAGAGCCAGCGCGATGTCAGCCGCTTCTTTTTCTTCCTGTTGGGTTAGCTCTTGATAAAAATCCGTCAGGTTTGGCAGCTTGCTTCTGTCGCCGCCTGACTGCACATAAGCTCTGTACACAGCTTTTGTGCAGCGGTCGATGATTGATTTTTCCTTTGCCGTCAAAGGAGAGCCTTTGACAACCTCGCAGAAGGTCATAATAAAGTCAACCTTCATCTGAACCGCCGACGCGCCCTCCTCAGAGTAGGTCATATCGGTGTCGAAAATATTGATATATGTATTTGTGTTCGGAGACAGCTTGATCACCTCCGCGTCAAACGGCGGCTGCTCACCGTTATTTGCCGCAGCGAGCGGTCGGTACTCGTTCTCAGGGTCAATAATAATAAATTCATCGTCCGTATATTTCATAGCGGCGGCAAAAAATTCAGCCTTCGTGAAAACTGACTTGCCCGAGCCTGACGTACCCAATGTGAAGCCGTTGGCGTTCAATTCGTCGGTGCGGTCAATAATGATCGGTGTGTTGGTGATCAGGTTTGTTCCGTAGATCAAGCCTGCGGGATTGATGTTGTTCCGGTAGGAAAACGGTATAAAATTAGCAACCTCGTCAGACGGCAAATAGAACGGCTGACCGAGGAAGCTTCCGTCCTTTAGCTTGCTTGGATTTGCGAAGGGCAAAATCGACTGCAAGCCCGCTTCCTGCTGCGGCACACCCGTCAATACATCTACAACGACCTGATGGCGCAAGGCGACCTGCTTGATGTAGTCCTTGAGGTCATTCAGCTCGTCAAGCGTATTTGCGGACACATAAATATACAAAGCAAAGCTGAAAAGGTCGCAGTTGCTGCCGCCGAGCTTTTCCTGCAAATCCGTCAGGTCTTTCTCTCTTTTTTTCAGGTTGTACGGAATGAACTCGCCGCCGCGCTTTGAATTGATTTCACGGCGTTTCTCAATCCGCGCTTCAAGGTCGTCCATTTGCCGCTTTAATATTTTCAGGCTGTCGGATTTATCCATTCGGACAAGATGCTTACTGACAGCGACATCGAAGGTGTTGTCTAACAGGTCGATCACAAATTCGTCGTCGCATTGATAAGAAAAACGCCGCGCGAAAAGGACGCTTGAATACGCCGAGCCTGTTTCAATGTATTTTGATTTAAATGTAAAGCTCGACGGCACGATATAATCCTTGAAATTCACGTCTGCCTGCAAGTAGTTTGTCGGCATGAGGAAGGATTCTTTATCGCTCATATGATAAAGGTGATGCAGCTTCTCGAACGCTTCAAGCGGCATGATCTGAGTGACCTTAACGCCGAAATTGAGCGCTTCGTCCTGTAAAGCCTTAAAATACTTAAAGAGAATAGAAACGTTGTCAAGCTTTGTTTTCGGCGTAAAGGACATGGCGGGAATAATGACCTGTTCGCAGGACTGATCGGCGGCTCTGTCGATCAGCCGCTCCATAACGCCGCGATAATCTCTGAATACTGCCTTGCTGCAAATATGTGCGCCTTCCTTCGGAATGATCGCTTCTTCAAGCTGCTTCCTGTCCGTCGGATAATTGAGAATCAATTCCTGATAGCCCACGTCCTGCGGCAGCGTATTCAGAAAATGAATGTATTTCTCGTAAAACTGGTCTTTTTCATTGTCGCGCATGACCTTATAATCGACGTTCTCAAACGAAAAGAGAATACTAAAGGTTTCGCCGTTTCGGAAAAGTCCGTTTTCGTAGCATTCATCAAAAGGCACGGTATCCTGTGCGGAACGCGCTTTTGTTTTTGTTTTCGCAAATCCTCTTTCCGCTTTTTTTCGTTCGTCGACCATAACGATCTTACTGTTCTTTTTCTTCTTTGGCATAGGTATCCAACGCTCCTTTCGATTCATAAGGTCTGTAGATCGGGGACTGCATCATGGCGTGAATCCACTTAAACAGGTTCATGCCGTTGATACGCACGATCGCCAAACCGACAAAGATAAGCAAAACAATAAAAACCAAGCCCATTGTCAGATTAACGTCTAATCCCCACACAAAAATAAAAAGCCCTACAATAGCAAGGGCGAGAGCAATACCGATTCCCATAACGACCATTTGATGAATGGATAATCCCATAAAAACGGCTTTGGGATTGACGGTCTGCTGCTTTGTGATTTTTACCTTTCTCATATTTACCTCCGTTATCCGTCAAGCAAGGATGTAAACACCTTCGGCGGCTTCACGACAACCCTGCAACACGCAATGATGATAATGGCGCGCGGCAGAACATTCATCGTATTAGCGACAACATTAACCGTTGGGTCAAATGTAACCACAGTTGAAGGCGAAGCGTTCGCAACCCATTTTGTAGCCAACGCGTAGGTGATGGTGACAAAAATTATATATCCTGCGGTGGAAAGAAACGCGGAGATGAATTTTCTGAAATATCTCTTGCTTTCTTCTCCGACCAGTGTAGCGAAAAATACGGGCGCAACCGCAGTCAGACAAGTCAGCTCAAGCACTCTCGCAACCATTTTGACCATAACAATGATGATACATACAGCCATTACAAGCAACACGATCAGCAGCGGAGAAGCCGTAATGAGAATCTTAAACCATTCAATTAACTGCTTAAGGTAATTCGCGACTATCTCAAACACGCCGCTTGAGGATGTATTATAACTGAAATTTTCCGTTAAAATATTAGAAGCACTTGAAGTCACGCTTAGCTGTGTCATAAGCTGTGTGGCGATGCTGTTAAAAATGTTCAGTACATAAATGCAGATCGGAATTGCAAGGTCAATCCAAAACTTGACAAGAATCACGCGCGCGAATACCTTTATGCCGCCGCGCAGGGTCAGGATTTCGTTTTGCAGCGATGTTGTAGTGATATTCACGCCGAAAAGAATGACGGCGATGGCGTAAGCAAAGGTTTTGAAAAGCGCCGAGAGTGAGTTGGCAGCGGTTTCTATACTTGCGGATGAAACGGAAATACCGAGGAAATTAGCGCTCGATCCGTTTCCCGAGCCAAAATCAATAATGACCTTTCCGAGCATTGACCAAAGCTGATTGACCAGTGATTTTGAATTATTGATGGCGTTTGTTCCGGCATTGCTTCCTGCCGTCAGTGCGAAAGAATAAAGGGACTTAATGTCAGCGATCAATGTGCTCAATTCAGTGCTTCTGCTTGAAATCTCATTGAAAAGCGTTTGATATTGTTCCATAGTGACAGCGTGGAAGTCATCATCAATGCGAATGAATTTCTCTCCCGTTGATGTTCCGCACAAATAACGTGTTTCAGTAATACATTCCTGAAGCTGATAGTGCAGCTCATTCCATCTTTTTGATAAAGCTACAGCTTCGTTTTTCAGGTCATGATTATAGCAATAATTTAGCTGCTTGATCGCGTTGCAGTTGATATCGGTGTCTACAACATATTGATTAAAATCGCTCGTCAGATTGTTGCACGAATAAAAACACCGCTGACGTATAACATACCAACCGTCAGCAGCACCCGGGCAGCCTCCACCATAGCCAAGACTGTAAAAATACGAACGGTCAAGCTGACCTGTATCCAAACCCCAAACATTTGTTGCCGCAGAAACACCCACAACAACAGTTGACAGGAGCATCAGGACAACAAAGATAACAGAGAGAACCTTACACAGACGCTTATTCCGTTTTTCCTGTTTGATGGTGTATAGATTCTTTTGCATTTGATTTCCTCCGAAGCAGCACAGCCTTTAGGCCGTGCTGCCGTTGTATGATTAGAAAAGGAGAGTTTTGACCGCCGCCGCCGCGCCGACGACCGCGCCTGTGATCACCAAGCCCGCGATTCCCGCGTTACGACCGCGCGGGTCTTCGTCCGCCTGACCTTGCACGAGCTTGATCAGAGAGGGAATACCGCCGCCCGCTGCAATGGCGATCGTCGCGACCCAAAACACGATATCGACAAGAGAACTGTAGGAACCCGTGTCAACTCCATCGGGAACCGCGCCCGCGCTGATGACGGACAGGGCTGCGACGTTCAGCGCGGCAACCGCCGTAATGATCTTCTTTTTCTGCTTCTGAATAAAATTTGTTGCTTTCATTGGAAAGACCTCCTAAAAGAATAGTGATATATAAAAAGAGCCGTTCGTTCGAACAGCTCCTGTTACAATATATTTGCCCCTTGGTTTATGGTAGCCAGCCATAGGCATGGGACATCTCGTTGCCTAAGCTGTTAGAATAGGAAGGAACGGTCTGACTTTCAACTCCAAGGACTGTTACGTCCGTTTAAAAGTCAGTCAGCCCTCCTCCTGTTCGCAGCGTTCGTTTTTTGTAGGTAGAAGCATCGGAGTTCCGAACGTTCGCGTCATCCAACAGATAGAATCGGCGATGGGTAAAGGAAGGCTAAGTCCGTTACAGATCAACCGAGAAGGGGTTTGGGAAATGAGTTACGAAAGAAATGCGGTCGGAATTGATGTTTCAAACGGCAGGAGCACTGT
>FMUA01000039.1 GCA_900100595.1 Ruminococcaceae bacterium P7 | reverse complement strand
TACCGCGCTGCCATTGCTAAAACCGGAATCATTCAGAGTATGAACAGCGCCGGCGGCAGGTGCCACGACAACGCCAAGTGCGAGAGCATGTGGGCAAGGATGAAGGAAGAAATGTTTTACAGCCGAAACAGAAAGCCTGAGAATTATTCTATTAAAGAATTAAAATCAATGGTCTGGCAATACTTCCTCAGCTATTGGAACAACCGCAGGATCTGTTCCGCTAACGACGGCTTGCCGCCTTCAGTCAAGCGGAAACAGTATTTTCATGACTTATTGGCAGTTGCTTGATTTTGTTCGAGTTTAATGTGTCAAGTATTATTGACAGGTTCAAAGAAATATTTGCGCGGAACTGGAAAAAAGTCATATTCCTACCCCGAGCGGAAAGGAACGATGGTTTCCGAGTACAGTTCTGAGCATATTGTCAAACGAAAAATATAAGGGAGACGCGCTGCTTCAAAAATCATATACTTCCGATTTTCTCACAAAGAAAGTCAGGAAGAACAACGGCGTACTCCCCAAATATTATGTTGAGAACGGTCACATTCCGATTATCGTACCTGAAGATTGGGAGGTCGTTCAGGAGGAAATAGCACGCAGAAGGTCAATCGGAAAAGCGTACAGTTTTGCGACGGTATTATCCTCAAAGTTGATTTGTGAAGATTGCGGCGGATTCTTTGGGGTTAAGGTGTGGCATTCCAATGAAAAATATCGCTGTATTATTTACCGCTGTAATAACAAATATGAAAAGAAAAAATACTGTAAGACCGGTCACTTTACGGAGTCGGAAATACAGTATAAATTCTTATTGGCATATAACGAGTACATTGGTGATCGTGAGTGCGTTATTCGCGGGGCTGAAAAAATGTGCCGTGTCCTGTCAGATACTACCGCCATGACACAGAAGCTCAAACAGAAAACGGAAATACGGGATGAAAAAGCCGAGTTGTATCGGGTCTTGCTGTCTCGGGAAACAGAGGCATCTCCGAAAACATTCCGGCAGCGGAAAAAGAAGTTAAACGACGATTATTCGGCTGCGGTAAAGGAAGTTGAAGCAATTACCCAAAAAATCTCTGAAATCAACAATAGGCGTATCAAACTTATGAGCTATATAAATGATCTTCGGGAAAAGACGCTGATTCTGGAGCAATGGGACACATCCCTCTGGATTACCATGATAAAGCACTGCGTTGTTCACCGCGACGATTCTATCACATTTGTATTTCGAGATGGAGAAGAGATAACCATATAAAAAGCTATGTCTTAACTTATTCTTCCAAAAGCCAATGATAACGTCAGCTGCGAGAACCAGAAAAGAGCCGACGAACGGATCCCGATCCTGCTTTCACTGCCGTTCAGGCACAAGGGAATTATGTGCGCGCCCTTTATCGGCGAAGTGAGCATAAAAAAGTATCTGCCGAGCGGACAGATCGAACAGGTGATCTGCGACGGCGAGAACTACGCGGGTGCCCGTTTCTGTCATTATGAATGGGTAAAACAGCTCCGTGACGAGTGTGAGGAATACAACGTCACCTTCGCCTTTATCGGCACAGGCAGACGCTTCGTAAAGGACAGTAAAATCTATCAAATCGAGGGCAGCGAGCTGCAGGCAAATCAGGCGTACAAATCGGGTTTGAGCTATAAAGGCAAGCCGATGGACTTCAAGCTCTGCAATCTCCTCGGTATGCCGATATCTGACGAACGACGCTACAAACCCTATTACGGCGACAAATGCCAAACCTGCGGTATGAAAATCATCTGCAACGGCTGTACACATTGTGGTAAGTGTGAGCAGTCCAAATAATAGTATCCGTTGCTTACCTTACGCCAAACGATGCAGAAAGTTGTGCAGAGCGAAAACAATCGCATATTTTGAATTACGCAGGCAGCCTTATTAAGAGGTTGCCTGTTTTTTGCTTGTTTAATTAATAGACAAATCAGAGTTGTCGTGATATATGGTCATCCTTCATCCGCATAAAGGTTGCGTCATGATCTGTTTTGGAAAAGCTGTTTCTGTCACCCAAAATCTCCTGATATTCGGCATATTGGCTGCTTTTTGCGAGGATCTCCTCGCATTGCTCATAATCTCTTTGCAGCTGTGTTTTACGCTTTCCTCTGCCGTGGACAAACTCAATTTCAGCTTTATCGATTTGAACGGACAGATACTCCAGTGCTTCTACAATACTCAAAAAGTTATGGGAATATTCTTCTCTTAATTCCGCGAGATAGCTTTCCGCCTTGTTTTCGAGCTTGGCTTTGTTCTTTGCAACAGCCTTTCCCCAGACAAAGCTATACCGATTGGCATTGGCTTCGATTTTCGTGCCGTCTATGAAGATGTTTTCGCAGCTGATTTCCTCACGTTCTTTCAATTCCAGTATGAACTGACTGAACAATTCCTGAAGCTCTTCGGCATGTCCGTATCTGAACCGGTTGATGGTGCTTTTGCTCGGCGCTTCGTATTGTTGCAGTAGCCATAGAAAACAAATATGTGTTTTGCAGGCGTATGCTATCTTCCGGCTTGAATAGATACTGTTGATGTGAAAGGCTGTGTTATTACGATAGACGCAATGGGAACGCAGACAGCAATTGCTGAGAAGATTCGCGCGAAGCGTGCGGATTATACGCTTGCAGTCAAAGAAAATCAGCCAAAGCTGTACGAGGAAGTATCGGAATATTTCGGAGATGAAGAACTGCTGAAGCAAATCAAAAACAACGGCGGATATAAAATAACGAAAGAGAAAGCGCATTCAAGCATAGAAATCCGTGAGTATTATCAATGTAGCGACATCAAGTGGATGGCTGAAAAAAGCAGGTGGAAAGGGTTAAAAAGCATAGGAATGGTACGAAAAACCATTAAAAAAGGAGATAAAACCGTTGTAGAAAAACGCTATTACATCAGCAGCCTTGCAAATGATATAGACTTATTCGCAAGAACGATCCGTGAGCATTGGTCTGTTGAAGTTATGCACTGGCATTTGGACGTTACTTTCAAAGAGGACGACAATACTACAAAAGATAAAATCGCCGCGCAAAACCTGAATATTATCAATAAGTGGTGCTTATCTATCTTAAAATTCTTTGAAATCGGCAAAAAGAAAATGTCCTTAAAAAAGAAACGATTTTGTATTTCACTTGATACAAGGAAATACTTTCAGCAAATTATGGCTCTTTGATTTTTAAAAAATCCAATATTCTGACTTTTATTGAACAGGATTTTTCATGCGTAGGGCGTGAATCAACGTGTAGTTGCTATAGACAAAGGCGTGGTTTTCTGTTATTATATAGTGATATAAGGAACACTTTTAGAAATGGAATGAGAAAGGGTATATGAAAATCACTGTAGTATGCGACGTGCTGGGCGTTGAAAACAACGGAACGACGATCTCAGCAATGAACCTTATCCGCGCCATGGCAAAGCGCGGACACGAGGTCACTGTAGTCTGCTCGGACGAGGACAAAAGAGGAAAAGACGGCTATGTGGTGATGCCGACCCTCAGCCTGGGTCCGCTTAACAATTATGTAAGCAAAAACGGCGTTTCGCTTTCGCGCGCGAACAAAAGGGTGCTTAAGCCCGTTATCCAAAACAGCGACGTCGTTCATGTGATGATGCCGTTCATGCTGGGCACGGCGGCGGTCAAGCTGTGCAAGAAGTATGATATCCCCGTCACGGCCGGCTTTCATATGCAGGCTGAAAATTTTACCAGCCATGTTTTTATGAAGGACAACCCGCTTGCCAATCAAATCACCTACCACACGATATACCGCAATGTTTACCGCCATGTGGACGCGGTGCATTATCCCACCGAATTTATACGCAATGTGTTTGAGCAGGCGGTTCATCACAGGACGAACGGGTATGTGATATCAAACGGCGTGGGCGAGCGCTTCAAGCCTATAAAGATCGAAAAGCCCGCAGAATTTGCCAACAGATTCGTCATCATTTTTTCGGGGCGTTACAGCAAAGAGAAGTGCCACAGCGTGCTTATCGACGCCGCCGCGCTGTCGAAGCACAGCCGCGATATACAGCTGATTTTCGCGGGCGAGGGTCCGTTGAAGCAAAAGCTCAGGGAGCGCGCGAAGAAGCTTTACAACAAGCCGCTGTTCAACTTTTTCCCGCACGACCAAATGCTCAACGTGCTCAACTACGCCGACCTGTATGTGCACCCCGCCGAGATCGAGATAGAGGCGATAGCCTGTATGGAGGCGCTCGCCTGTGGGCAAGTGCCGATCATTGCGGATTCTCCGCGCAGCGCGACCGTTAAATTCGCGCTTGACGAGCGCAATCTCTTTAAAAACCGCGACGCGCAGGACTTAGCCGATAAAATCGACTTTTTCATCAAGCACCCCGATGTGCTTGAGGAGTACCGCGAGCGTTACAAGGGGATAGTAGCGGACTTTTCGCAGGAAGCCTGCATGGATAAGATGGAAAAAATGTTTTACGAGGCTATGAAATGAAGCGCGTATACTACTACTACAACGACGAGGTGAACGACGATTTCGCGTCCACCAACGGCAAGATAAACAGCGACACGGTGAACGGCGATTATCGCTACAGTCACCCGTCCGTCGGGTGGAAGATAGCTTCGTTTTTCGCTTACCGCGTTTTCGCCACGCCGCTCGTGTGGCTTTATACCAAGGTGTGGCTGGGCGTGAGGGTCAAGAACCGCAGGGCGCTGCGAAAGGTCAAGGGCTGCTTTGTGTACATGAACCACACGCAGAACATAGCCGACGCGTTCCTTCCCACCATTTCGGCGTTCCCCAAGCGCGCCTATGTAGTCACGGGACCCGAAACGGTGTCTATCAAGGGCATACGCGTGCTGGTTGCGCTGCTGGGCGCTGTTCCGCTGCCCTCGGCGCTGTCGGCTTACCGCAATTTTGAGCATAGGCTTAAAGAGGCTATGCAGGAAAAAGCGGCGGTGTTTATCTACCCGGAGGCGCATATCTGGCCTTACTGCAACTTTGTGCGGAGCTTTCCCGACAAGTCGTTTTCCTACCCCTGCCGCACGGGCTCGCCGGTCGTGGCGGCGGTCACGGTCTATCGTCAGCGCAGGGTGTTCAAAAAGCTTCATCCGCATATAACCGTTTATTTGAGCGAGCCGTTTTATCCCGACCCCTCGCTGCCCGAAAAGCAGGCGCGCAAAAAGCTGCGCGATCAGGCTTATGAGTTTATGTCGCGCACCGCGAAGGAGCATGCCAGCTATGAGTATGTTAAATATATAATGGCTAGCGAGTTATAAGTAATAAGTAAGGCTCTTCCCTAGAACCAGTGGGTAAGAAATTGCAGTATAGTAGAAAAAATCTGATAAATCTATAAATCGCATTTATTCCACGGTCTATTGACAATGAGCCTCTATGCATATGGTATTCCGTCAGCGCTGGCAAGCCCCGTAAATGGGCTGCTGCCCGGCATATAGCCTACCATATGCATACTCATTGTCAATAGCTTTCGCGGCATAAACGCGGGTTTTATCTACCCACACTTTCTAGTGAAGCCTCATAAGTAATAAGTTATAAGTAATAAGTTATATGCAATAAGTTGTAACTATTCAGCACCCCACCCCAAAAACCTGATTGGTCTGACCTGATAAAACCATCTTAACTGCGTGATAAGAATCAAACCCGTTTTTGCGGGCGGTGCTGATGAACGACATTAAACCCATGTATTCCTCTGCGCCGGTTCTGCTTCTGAAGCAGCCGCAAACCTTGGTCTTTGTTTTGATGTTGCGGATATCGCGCTCGGCTTGATTGTTGTCGAACGGAACACCGAGCTTTTCTAAAAACAGGCAGACTGCTCCCTTGTGTTTTTTGAGTCTGTCGATGAGCGCGAGAATTTTACCGCGTTTTACTCTGCCGCGTTTTTTCCTGACAGGTTCCGCAATAGGATTCTGCGCGTATGCCTCTTTTATTATGACATCGTATTCGCGTTTGTATTTTTGAATTGTAAACACGCTGAGATAATCTTTTCCTGCCGCGATCGCCTTGTCTTTTGCTCTTTTCATACGCAAAAGGTGTTCCTTGAATTTTCTCGCCCATGCTTGCTCCGGGTGATTTTCTGCAATTCCGTTCAGCTCTCTCAGAAGATGAGCGCAGCATACAGAATGCGTCACATCGTTAAACTTCCAATAGGAAGTCCAGCAATCGTGGACGATGATGCCGCGATAATCGGGAAGGACTCCCACGGATTTTATGCCTTCATAACCGCGTTTTTTGCTGACAGTTTTTTTCTGAAAAGCAGGCGCGCAAAAAGCTGCGCGATCAGGCTTATGAGTTTATGTCGCGCACCGCGAAGGAGCATGGCAGCTATGAGTATGTTAAATATATAATGGCTAGCGAGTTATAAGTAATAAGTAATAAGTTATATGCAATAAGTTATAAGTAATAGGTTATAAGTATGTAGGGGTTGGGCTTTGAGCCGGCCCCCTGTTTTTCATTCAGTAAACCCAAGGCGCTTGCTGTTGATACTCACGCTTTGATCGAAAAATAATCATAAATTTGAGAATGGATATCTCTGCTTCCGAAAAGAGCAATTTCTATAACAAATACATTGCGCTGTTTTGCGTTTGTTTTGTCTGTGGGTTAATCCGGCAATCTTCAAAAATCGGCATAAATACTAAGGTGAGCAGCTTTAATACATTGTATCAAAATTGCTCACCTAAGATGGCTCCGTACCGCGAAGTTCATACAAATGCGACCGCTTGATTTTGCGACCGTTTTATTCGGGTATTTTAATCGTATCCGTTTTGTGCTTGCCTCTTCCGTATACAAACTTAATACCGAGAAAATCTCTTGCTTTGAGAAGAAACTCAATTACATCTGCCAATGAAGCGGATTCCGACAATCCGTATTTTTGACATAAATCAGGCAGTTCGTTATTAATCTTTGCGTTGAGCTTCTGCAAATTCTTTTCTACGGTTTTTGCCCATACGAATGTGTAACGGTTGGCATTTGATTCTATCTTGGTTCCGTCTATGAAGATATTATTAAACTCTATCTCGCCAAGCTCATGCAGCTTCATGATGAGCTGACAAAACAAATCTTCAATTACTCCGACAAGCTTTTCGTTTTGAAAGCGAGCGAAGGTTGAATGGTCTGGAGCAGGCTCACCTTGAAGTAACCACATAAAACGGATGTCGGTCTTACAGGCTTGTTCTATATCACGGCTGGAATAGATGCAATTCATATTTGCAAATACAAGTATCTCAAACATTATTGCCGGATCAATCGAGCGCCAATGACGAAGGTATACATCATAGAGTTTTGTATAGTCCAATGTATCGCATATTTCTGTAAGTTTCCTTACAGGATCGTTCTCGTCGATTAATACTTCAAAAATTTAATGGTAAAAACAGTTGATTTCTTAACACTTTCATAGTATAATTAACCCGCTTTCTATGTGGATTTTGTTGCAATTTAATTATACATTGAAAGCACTAACCGGGCAACCCTTTCGGGCTACCCGGTCTTGTTTTTATTTCGGGCTTAGTGCGACAGCCCCTTTTAGCAAGCCGTAAAGTATTCGGGTGCAACGTATCTCGCCTGCCACACGCCGTTTGAGGAGCGGTAGCGCTCGTTGCCGTCGTTTTAAAAATCCCTTGCGCGGATTTTGAGGATGACGGGTTTTCCGTGCCGGCTGCCGACCTTGACGGCGGTTTCGTTATCGGGGGAGATATGCACGAACTGCCGCGTGAGCCGCGTCGCTGCGAGTTTTCCTTGCTCTTCGCTACGCTCCTCTCTCGAAAAATTCGCGGTGGTCAAATACAAACATAAAATTTTTTTCAACTTGTTATTGCAATTTGCTGTTATAAATAGTATAATTCATATAGATATTTGTCTGTTTTTGACTAAGTGCTCTGCGGATTCGATTTTTTAAAATAAATAAACGGCAGAATTGCCGTTGATATATGCAAAAATTTACAAAAGAGGGGATGTCATGTTCAAACTACTTTTCAAAAACATGAAGGCAAAAAACTGGGTATCAGTCATAGCAATTTTTTTGCTGACGCTGGGTGAGGTTTACTTCATGATGCAAATTGTCGGCTACATAAGTTTGCTGACCGGCGCTGTGCAGAACAGCAGGCAAAACGGTGTAGCCGAAATCTGGTGGTATGGTCTGTATATGATCATATGCGCTATTCTTATGGCGGCGATCGAGGTCATTATCCGAATCGTAGCCAGTGCGACAGCTTCCAGCTGTGTCACCGGTATCAGACAGAAGATGTATGAGAGAGTCAACGAGTTTGCTATCTCGGACTTCGCTTCTTTCTCTACCGAGTCTCTGATAACCAGAACCACGAACGATATGCAAAATGTCCATATCGCGTGGCTCACATTCTTAAAAACGGCATTCTTGGCGCCTGTCGTGATGGTATGGTCTGTTATACTGCTGATGCAGTATGCAAGTGCCTCTCTGACGATCGTTACAGCTATCTGGCTTGTTGTCCTTGTCTCAGCCGTTGTTGTTTTGCTGATGATGCTGACTCCGAAGTTTAAGGTAGTTCAGAAGCTGACCGATATGCTCAATGTCGCTTCCAGAGAAAACCTGACCGGCGTAAGAGTTGTCAGAGCGTTCAACGCTGAATCATATCAGGAAAACAAGTTTGCAAAGGTCAATATCTCTTTTACCAAGGTACAGATCTTTGCCGGCAGAGTTATGTCTGTCTTTACACCTCTTGTTATGATGGTTATGTCCGGATTGTCGCTGTCCATCCTTTGGGCGAGCGCGTATGTTCTCAACGGTATGGATATGGAGGCTGCCAAGGCATCTTTCGGCGCGACTAACGCTTTCGTTATGCTTGCCAGCCAGATCATTATGTCATTCATTCTTATGGTCACTCTTATCGTGATCTGGCCGAGAGCTTCTGTCAGCGGTAAGCGTGTCTATGAGGTCATCACTCACGAGGTTTCCGTGCTGGATCCCGAAAATCCCGTTTCTTTCAAGGAGCAGGGTACGATTGAGTTCAAAAACGTCGGCTTTACCTATCCCGGTTCGGACAAAGAGGCTGTTTCCGATATCAGCTTCAAGGTCAAGCAGGGCGAGACTATCGCGTTTATCGGCGCTACCGGCAGCGGTAAAACCACTATTATCAATATGATTCCGCGTATGGCTGACTGTACAAGCGGCGAGGTCCTTGTTGACGGCGTCAACGTCAAGGATGTTCTCCAAAAGGATCTGAGAGACCGCATCGGTTACGCTCCTCAGAGAGGCTTCCTCTTCAAGGGCAACATCAAGGAAAATATTGCGTTCAAGGATTCCGATATGACTCTTGAAGACGTCAGATGGGCGGCAGAGATCGCCGATGCCGACGGCTTTGTAATGAAGAAGAGAAATGAGTATGAATCTCCCGTTGCTCAGGGCGGCTCGAACTTCTCCGGCGGTCAGAAGCAAAGACTCTGTATCGCAAGAGCGGTTGCCACTAAGCCCGAGATACTGATTTTCGATGACTCCTTCTCGGCGCTCGACTATAAGACCGACAAAACGGTCAGAAGACGCATTGCGGAACAGCTTCCCGATACCACAAGAGTTATCATTGCTCAGCGCGTAGGCACCATTATGGACGCAGACCAGATCGTTGTGCTGGATAACGGTAAGATGGTTGGTATCGGCAAGCACTATGATCTTGTCAGAAACTGTCCTGTTTATCAGGAGATTGCATTATCACAGCTTAGTAAGGAGGAGTTAGGGTTATGAGTACAAACGTAAAAGCTCCTGCTAAGGAAAAGAATAAGCTTGGAAGCCTTGTTAAGGCGTTCAAAAAATACTACGGTCCGTTCATTGTCTCGATCGTCCTGCTGATCACCTCTGTTATCTTTACGATCCTGACTCCGGGTATGATCCGTAACCTGACCAACGAGATCTCGCCGGTCGGTAAAGAAGCGGTTGCCGGTAACTTTGTTATCAATATGGACAATGTGCTCCATTATGCGCTGATACTTGTTGCATACATAGGCATCGCATTCCTCGGCGGTTTTATTTCCGCGTTTATTCTAAATACCATTATCCAGAGATTTTCAAAGGATCTGAGAACTCAGATCGCTTCCAAGATCAACAAAATGCCTCTGGATTATTTCGATACTACTCAAACGGGTGATATCCTCTCAGTTATTACCAACGATGTTGATATCCTCAGTACATCACTGCAAAACTCTGTAGGTATGCTGGTACAATCCGGCGTTATGCTTGTCGGCGTATTCTTCGCGATGTTCATCGCCTGCTGGCAGATGGCGCTTGTCGTTGTATGCTCGCTCCCGATTATGCTGATCATCGTTTCGCTTACCTTTAAGTTTGCGCTGCCGCTGTTCGATAAGAACCAGAAGCTCCTCGGCGAAGTCAACGCGACAGTAGAAGAGAATTACTCCGGTCAGCTCGTTATCAAGGCGTTCAACGCTGAAGATAAGAAAATCAAGGAATTCAAAGAGAAGAACGATCTCTTTGGTACTATTCTGTACAAATCCCAGGCGATCGGTACTCTTATCGAGCCCGCTATGCAGTTTGTTTCTTACCTGACCTATGCAGCGGTTTTGATCGTTGCGGGTCTGCTGTTTGCCAACGGCGCCATCTCCGACATCGGCGTTATTACCGGCTTTATCATATATGTATCGCTGTTCCAGGAGCCTCTTGCTCAAATCGGACAGGCGAGCTCCACCATCCAGCTTGGTACAGCTGCCTGCAACAGAGTATTCAACTTCCTCGAGCAGGAAGAGCTTCCCGATGAGGGAGAGAAGAAACAGCTTCTCGACCATGACCACATCCGCGGCGAGGTTGAATTCAAGGACGTATGCTTCGGCTACGATCCCAAGAAGCTCACCATCAAGAACTTCTCTGGTAAAATCAAGCCCGGTATGAAGGTCGCGATCATCGGTCCTACCGGTGCCGGCAAGACCACACTGGTCAACCTGCTGATGCGCTTCTATGAGATCACCAGCGGCGATATCTTGGTTGACGGCGTGTCCATAAAGGATATGTCGCGTCATGAGCTCAGAGATATCTTCGGAATGATCCTGCAGGAAACTTGGGTAATCAACGGCACGCTCAGGGAGAATATAGTTTATAACCTTAAGAATGTCGATGAAAACAGGCTGCAAGAGATCCTCGAAGAGACCAATCTCAGCCACTATGTAGATACGCTTCCGCAGGGCCTTGATACCGAGATCCAGAAGGAGAGCGCTCTCTCCGCCGGTCAGAAACAGCTTGTAACTATCGCGAGAGCGATGACCGAAAACGCTCCTATGCTGATCCTCGATGAAGCGACCAGTAACGTTGATACCAGAACCGAGATACTTATTCAGAAGGCAATGGATTCATTGACGAGCGGCAGAACAAGCTTTGTTATCGCGCACAGGCTTTCTACAATCAAGAACGCCGACCTGATATTTGTTATGAAGGACGGCAATATCGTAGAGACCGGTAACCATGACTCCCTTATGGAGCTTGGCGGACTCTACAGCGAAATCTACAATTCTCAGTTCAACTGATAGAAGCAGTACCTTTCGGTAATACCGAACCGCAGAATTGCTGTTAGTAAAGCATTTTACAAACTGCGGCGAGCCGCCGCTTCCGGACACGCCTTTGATAACGTTTGTTGTAACATAGACCTTTGTTAACGGCGTGGTCATAACAAAGCAATTTCATACCAAATAAAAAGGCTCTCTGTCAATAGTTGGGGTAAACCCGAATAAAACAGAATTAGAGTAAATGACAAGCGATGGCTAGCAAGCTGTCGCTTGTTTAATGTTATCAGAGAATTGGTCGGAAAAGATATGTAGGATACGGTTTCTGAATCTTTTGAAGTTCTGGTAAAGATGCTTATCGAAAAATAGTAATATACCATATATGCTTGCTAATCTTTCCTCTTCAATAATCCAAACGATAACCCCTTGATAAACAAACGATAGCTTTATAGAAACGCAACAAAGCCCTGCCGGGAGGTCATTTTTAACCTTTTCGGCAGAGCTTTTCAGTTCGCTTGTGTGTGAAAAATGGCTTATATATGGGAAAAAGAAATGGCAAAACGCCGCAGTCGGACTCGAGAATGTGGGTGTACGGCTCAGATTATAATGGTCCCTGTAATTTGGACCACGGGATTGAAAAAATGCGTGAACATGGTATAATGCGTCTAACTAAAGGAAGGAGCGCAAACTATGTCATACAAAACGTACACGTCGGAATTCAAAGCAAAGGTAGTCATCGAGGTTCTCCAAGGGGAGAAAAGTCTAAGTGAGATTGCCTCGCAGTACAACCTCAATCCCAACATGGTCCGGAACTGGAAGTCAGAGTTTCTTGAGAACGCGAGCATGATTTTCGAAAATCCGAAGAAAGCCGAAAAGGCAGCTCGCAGGAAGGAGGAAGCCC
>FMUA01000074.1 GCA_900100595.1 Ruminococcaceae bacterium P7 | reverse complement strand
ATGCCTTTTTTTAGAAAAAAGAGCACACCGTTGCCGATGTGCTCTTATTTTCGCTTTGTTGTATTTTTTCTCTGTTCTTAGCTTAATGGCATTGTACCGGACAATGCAGCGAATGTTTTTTTACAATGGAAATAAATATTAATATAAGAGGTGAAGAAAATGTTAATTCGTGATTTGCGCAACACTATTACAAAAATCAAAGAAAATGATCAAGAAACGATTGGCATACAATTGGTTGACACGCTGAGTGAATTTAACAGAACACATTCCATTGAAATAGTTGCAAACATTTTAGATAACAACACTGCTGAATTGAACAGAATCTCAAAAGAGGATCATTTGATTCGTAATCTGATCGTAAGATATTTTAATTCTGAGAGAGAGCAGTTATTACTAAATCTTGGCTTTTTCAACGGAGTTCATTTTGTTGTTAATCTTCTAATTCATGAAAAAGAAAAACGCAGAAAAGATACGACATTAATTCGAAGTTTTCTTGACCGTAAATATACGCGAGCTATTCTCAAGTATTTATTTCGAAATCCCATAGCAGGTCATAAAGAACTGGCAAAGGAACTGTCATTGAGTCCGAGCGGATTAAATGGTGTTTTAAAAGATTTAATTAATTGTCATTTGATTGAAAAAACAGAACATAGTAAATATTCCTACTATTCCTTAACCGAAGAATCATATCGTTTTACGAAAGATGAGATTGTCGGAGCAAAACAACAACCCGTCATTATTTTTGAAAGCATCAAAGAAACAACCTCAGAGCCGTATAGCTATGCTTTTTTTGAAAAAACATGTGATCGGATAGATTTTTATCAATAAAAAAGCACACATGATTTCTTCCTGTACAGTCATATCTACCCTCCTGACGCGTAATTAACAGCATTTATCATAATTTGTTGAAATGTTTTACGGTTTTCGGGATTGATCTTCAGTCCGTCAAAGCTTTCATTATGTTCAAAAAAATAATTACATAACGCTTCGGTCAGTGCCTGTTCATCAGAGTGATCAAAGTCACTGAGCATATCGTTGATAGTCTGATTAAAGGTCGTGCATAGCGTATTTCCGATTTTTATATATTCAATCTCATGAAAATCACCGACGACCCTATATTCTACATTCTCATAAATCCCGCGAGCTTTGGCATATACCTCAATGTGATTTTCGCCGATATATCCTACAAACATTTGCAAAAACTCCAGTGCTGATACTCCGCGCAGTATATAATCATCTCCGTGAATAATATCACGCAGCCACGCTCTTGTCGAAATATAGTCTCCGCTTGTTTTTGTCGTCATTGCGAAATTCACCTCACTTCAATACCATGTTACTGTAAAGTGGACAAATTGTCCACTTTTATTTTTTGGGTACATTAGGATTTTGATATAATATTTTCTCGGCTTTTGATGACTGTGTAGGCGGAATCCTGATAACGCTGATTTCGTTTTTTTCAGTATTCCC
>FMUA01000037.1 GCA_900100595.1 Ruminococcaceae bacterium P7 | reverse complement strand
GAAAAGATTATCTGAATTTGGCGAAATGCAAAAAGCGTACCAAGAAAAAGATCCGCAAGGCGATCAAGCAGCAGCTTCAGTATATTCGTCGAGACCTCGGCTATATCGATATGTTTGTATTAGCCAACGGAGTAGTTCTTACCGAAAAGCAAGCCAAGCGGTTAACGGTCATCAAAGAGCTGTATGAACAGCAAAAGTACATGTATGACAACAATGTTCACAGCGTCAAAGACCGCATCGTCAGTATTTCTCAGCCGTATATCCGACCCATCGTGCGCGGCAAAGCAAAAGCTCCGGTAGAATTCGGTGCAAAGCTGGATATGAGCATTGATGAAAACGGATTCGCACGGTTAGAGAGATTATCCTTTGACGCTTACAATGAAGCGGATGTGCTCATCTCGGCAATAGAGAGATACCGCAAGCGAACCGGACGCTATCCCGAAAGGGTGCTGGTCGATCAGATATACCGCAATCGGAACAACAGAGCTTTCTGCAAGAGCAAGGGTATCCGTATATCCGGTCCGGCTTTGGGGCGTCCAAAAAAAGAACCGACGCCGGAGGAACGCAAAACTGCATACAGTGATAACACGGATCGTATCGAAGTCGAGCGAGGCTTCAGCCTCGCAAAGAGATGCTGCGGCTTGGGACTCATCAGAACGAAGCTCGATACAACGACCCGTTGTTCCATTGCGCTTTCCCTACTGGTATTGAACCTCGAAAAATTAGCAAGAGGTTCTTTGCGCCGATTTTTGGGATTCCTGTACGACGTAATTTCAATGCTGCTGAAGCTGAAAAATAACCTCATAACCGTTTCGTGCGGTTAATGAGCAGAGACTATTTAGGATTTATCGAATTATTACAGAACCATCAACAGGCTGTTCAATATAGCACATTGTATTACCATCTATCTCGACTTTTATTGATATGCTTGTGGCTTCTTTTGCGCCGATCAAGCCATTAAGATTAACCGGTTTTGCCTCTTCGTAATCAATTTCTGTGCTGATTTGTTTCTGCTCTACAATTCTGCGAGCGTTAAACCATTCAACTGTAAGCATTAGCTTAACAGGAGTTAACTTTTTGACACTATTTTTCGCCTTTTGCCTACTTGTATAATACTTTTTATTATAGGTATCAGCGAACTTTATTACTATTCCTCCGTTGTAATACCTACAATCAGTAATAAACAAACCGTTTTTCAAAAACATATCCTGTTTACACACCTTGATTAGGTTCCTATATAACGCAAACTGCTTAGGATTTGTTTTTCTCAGCATATTCAACAAGCTGGTTTTCTCTATTTCGTTTCTACAAAGAATAAAAGAAATATACTCTGCTATTTCTATTTTTCCCGGGTAGTTTATTTCTGCGTGTCTATAAGACTTTACCTCTTCTATATTCTGTCCGCCAACACTGTAAATGTTATCAAAATTCAATTTTGAAAAAGCTTCTTCACCTTCAAACAATTCTGAACCATTTCCGGCTTGTCCCCTTTCGGAAAACTTGACTCCGTTTTTTGAAAGTATTTTCTCCAAATCAAAAAGGAAGAATACCGGAACCGGCGTGTTCGCATTAGTGTCATTATCATATCTGAGCTGATAATGCTTATAACCTTCGTTATAATACTGAGTAGGTGTCATAGGTCTAAAATAGAACCTGACTGACGAAACTGTATCAAAATTCGTCACATCTATAACCTGCCTGCTTGCATTATCATTTTTCATAACTCCGGATTGTTGTGCGTTCAACCTACTGTATATAAATCCGCTGCTGAGTATGTTGACAGCATTAGTGATATCGGTATAATGATAAGCAAATCGGAGCCACCAGCTAACCACGGAATGATTCTTGCAATTATCTGCGATAATATTCCTATAGCTCATTCCTGCACTCCCTCTATGTCAAATACACGACCTGCTCCTTCGTTTATTTGAAACCCGTTCTTAAATGTGTTTGTTTTAATGTTATAGATTCGAACAAATGATAAATATCCTAACGAATTTAATAATGATAGAATCAGGTTTTCCCATTCATATTCACTCTCCTGTACGATACTCTGCGTTCTAAGTCGATCCCAAATCTGATAAAACTCATCTTCTGTTATAAAAGCTATGTGTTTTCCGCCATTCTCAAATAACACGCCATCTTCATATCTTGTATCAATTGCTTTGCCGTGATAATCAAAAGAATACGAAAGCAATCCGCAATGGCACTTAATATCGTCCTTGAGTCCGACAAACGACATATCTTTTGCGTTCTTTTTTAACCAATCCATGGTATTATTCATATCTTTATGCTCGGGAGTACCATCATTTATCATTCCTAAATAAACATATACATCGATCGGCAAAGGCTTGAGATACTTTTCCATCAAAGGTCTGACATCTTCCCAATCCAAACCTCCGTTTCCACAGCCTAATCTCGGAAAAGCTATAGAGGTAATACTCTTCTCTGCATAAGAATTTACGAATTTCATCAATCCTTTTTCGATGTACTCCAGCTTAGAAGGATTTCTCCAATTCTCTTTCGTAGGAAATAGCAACACCCAATAATCAGGTTCATAATAAAGCATCAGTTTTCCGATTGTGAGTAATCTTTTTTCGCATATACTCTTATAATGTTGAAACATATCAGGATAACGTTTCTTGAAGGAAAGCGCAACTCCCTTTCCCATTACCCCTACAGTATTCACAGTATTCACTATTACCTGTGCCGGGCTGCTAAATATATCTCCTTCAATATACTGAATCATTTATTTCACCTCTACTCTATTGTAATTCTATCTCCATCAGGAAACACAAATCCGCATTCAAATTTGCATCCGGTTACGAGCGCAATATCATTCAAATCGTCAATAGTCAAAGATCCTCTTTTGATTTTCTGGTTAAACGCCTGCGGGGTTTTGTTTAATCTTCTTGCTATTTCCGATAATGATAAATCGGATTTTATCCCTAAAATTTTCAAATGAGTATCAACTCGCATAATATATCACCCATTACAATTATAAACGAATTCGTTGATAATATCAATATTTTTAATGAAAGAATATAGGATTATTATCTACTAGTAAATTTCACTCCTAAATTCCACAGTGAAATTTAGGAGTGAAATTTGATACGGTAAGAGTAATACGGTAGAATTTAGTCTGGGAAAAAGGAGGCCCCGGACTATGATTTTTAGTGAAAAGAAAAATAAGCACATGGAATTAGATGAACGAATCGAAATCCAAGAATGTTTATATCCTCTTAACGACCACCCTATTACAATAATCAGAAAGACCGATACGTAACGGATGATCATTAAGCGGTTAATAATTTGCATCAAAATGTCAAATTATGGTATATATTACTACAGGTTCCGTTGTCAAGGGTGAACCATAAAAATTTTACAGTTTTAAAATTCAAAGCATTTTCCTTAATACTCTGGTATAATCCCGTTTGGCGTTAAACGCAGCCTGAATAAATACTGTCTTTGTTTCATGATCAACAGTGTAAAACATCAAGTAATCCTTGTGAACTAAAAACCGGTAACCCAAACTGCGAAGTACCCGGTCGTTCGGCAACGCGCCGCTTTCGGGAAAATCATGCAGCTGTCTGCATTTCGTTTGCATTTCATTCACAAATTTCAGCGCAAGATTTTTATCCTTGGAAATATCGGCAATATGGAAAGCGATATCCCGCAAATCTTCTTTCGCCGTTGCGGTAAACAGGATACGATAACTCATAAGGCTTCCAAATCCTCTTTGAGTGCAGCAAATACATCATCTGCATTCTCGACCCGTCCGAGCCTGATATCATCGGCAGACTGCGCCATGTGAGAATAAACAGCAAGCTTCTCCTCCAATTCATTGATATACATCTGCTGTTCGATAAACGCCTCATGGCTGAATAACACGGTGTCCTCTTTCCCGTTGACTGTGATTGCCACAGGTGCTTTTCGTGCCAGCTCGGAAATCTTGGCGTAATTTGTTCTGATATCCTTTGACGGTCTGATTGAAAAAGTGCCGTTCATAACAAAACCTCCTCCAAATGATGGTAGTATTATTATAGCACAATATTGCAACCATTTCAAGTGTATTCAAACGTTTATCTTTTCTTTCACGATTCAGTAGCTGCGGTACTCCTCCTCTGCTTCCTCAAAAGTAAAATTGGAAAACATCATGTTGAGCGCTTGCAGAAGCGCTGATATTTCTTTATCGGAATACTCAAGACTTTTACACGCCTTGATAACATAGCCCATGCAAGCGGCGTTTGACCACTGACCCGAAGTTAATAATTTGAAAAAATCGTCCCGATTCATGCAATCACCTCTGAGGATAATTGTACGCTTATCGGGACGATAATTTTGTTGCTTTATGTCAGCATGGCTTCCTGTTCCAGCTTGATTTTGTGTTCCAGCATATAGTCAATGCACTCGCGGCAGTCGGCAAGCTGTTCATTCTCTGCTATTCTCCGCAGCTTGTCCGCGTAATCCTTAGAAAAAGTCTGCGTATAGCTTTGAAAGGCAAGCAATTCATTTTTGCCCATGCGGTAGGGCTGAACCGACGGCAATATCTCTTTTCTCAGGCGCAGCAGCATACTGAATCCGCCAAGGTCGATGTCGCCCCAGTGGTACCAGACACATTTCTTAGGCATCGCGGCGGCAATCTTCTCAAACAGTTTTTTCTTTGCGGGACTGTACTGTCCTCCGTGATAAATCACCAATTCATCGGCGTTATACCGATAGGCGAAATAGTTCGCGCGGTTTTCAATCGTCAGGATTCTTCTCACCGTATCGGGAATGCCGATCTGCGCCGTCTCAATGTCACCGGAATAGATACAAAAACCGCTTTCCAATACACTCATGTCATTTCCGTTGACAAGAATGTTTCCGCGCATTTCCAACGGTTCGGGATAGCGCGAAATGCCGATGGATTGCAACAGCTCCGCGTCTGTCATTTCACGGCTGACGTATTTTCGCATGATTGACAGAAGCGGTGCCCTCATCTGCGTTTCAAAAAACTTGGAATCTCCAAAGCATTTTTCCGAGAAAACGCGCTCTGTCAGCGTTGAGAAGGAACTGCCGTCGATGAAGCGGAGCATTTGATACAGGTTTTTCCGCTCCTGTTCTTTTTCAGAAATGCGGCTGCCGGTTCGATAATTCGACTGTATGTACGCTTTCGTATCACTGTAATAGGCAATGATCCATTCGGCATTGATACCTTCGATTTCCTGCTCCAATTCATTAATAACCGCGGTTGCGAGCGTCTTTGCCGATTGTCTGCCTGCGGCGCGGTACGCGTCGTCGATATGCTCCAAATCCAGCCACAGCCGCTTCATGATGTGGTTTTCCTCTCCGCGAAACCATTCATAACCGACAAGCCCTTGTTCCTGCATGGAAATCACGGTTTCGTTGATTTCTTTTCTGACAAAGTGATTGTCAATTTCATACGCGGGTAAATCGGTCTTCGACGCACCGTAAAGGCGAAGAATGATTCTTCTGTCAGGCAGTTCTCCCTTTTTGAAGGCTTCTGTCCGCTCGTATTTATCAAGGAGCCGGTTGAGAATTTCCTTGCGCCATCGCTCACTCATCGATTAACTCCCCGACCCTTTCTTTGTCAAACACCGTCACCTGAGAGTTTTTGCCGCTGCGCAGCACCAGCAAAATACGATCCACCCACGGCGCGATGTCTCCCGCTTTCTCTGTCGGAGTGGATAGAATAACCTGAAATCCGATTTTGCGCAGGAGCATAATACTCTTTTCAATGCGCTCGCCGTCCATTTTGGAAAACGCTTCGTCGAAGATAATCAGTCTTGCGGTATTTGCTTTTTTGTCGCGCCCCATGCGGTAAAGCTGCGCAAAGGACGCGAGGACGGCGATATAAAACGGCGTTTGCGTTTCGCCGCCCGATTTCTTGTCGATCGTGCGCGAGAGCCGCTGCTTCTCACCCTCCTTGTTGGTGACCTCAATATCAAACGTGAGGTAGGTGCGGTAATCCGTGAACAGACTGACGCGCTTTTCGTATTCGCTCTGGTCAAGCGCGGAGTTGCCCTCGCCTGTCATTACGGAGAACAGCTCGCCGATCTCCTCGCGGTATTTTTCGTTATACTGATTGGTCATCAGCGTATAGCCGCCCATTAGCATTTCATCGGTTATCATCTTATAGTACCGCTCGTAGTCCTTATTCGGCTCAACCGTAAAGCGGTAGGTGTCCTCGCCGAAGGACGCGGATGAAATCGCGTAGTTCAGTTCCTTGATTTCATGCTTGACGGAGCGGATTTTTTCACTCAGCTTGCTGAGGAAATCCTCCTGAAATTCCTCCATCGCTTTTTTCTTGGTGTCCTCAATACGCGTCAGGTAATCGGGAAGCGTGTTTTCGTTGATAACGCGCAGCGCTTCGGCGTATTCCCGATCATCTTCGGCGTAGACGTCATATCCCATTTTGAAACGGTTGTTATAATCGGTTCGCTGACTGACAAGGCTGTTGCGGTACTTCTCAGCCGCATTCGCCGCACGGCTTTTCTCACGCGGGAACGCTTCGGCAATCTGCCTTGCCTGCTCGCGCTTGGAAAGCTCCGCCAGATAGCGCGGCTCACCTGAGTTTTCTATCCATTCGGGTGCAAAGCTTTCACGCAGCTGCCGCTGTTTTTCAGCTGCTTCGCACTCCGCTCTCGGAATCCTGTCATTGCGCAGGCTCTCCAAACCGCCCCTGACAACGCCCGACTGCTCTCTGAGTCTGCCGCATTCGCGCTCGGCTTCATCGGCTGCCTGCTTTTTCTGCTCCACGCTTTCGCGCAGCAGAATCAGGTTTCCTGTGTCGATTGTCGCCTGCTCCTGCTCCAGAGCGGTTATCTCCTCCCGATATTTACCGCAGCCAAGCGTCTGCTCCGCCGCGCTGACAAACCGCTCCAGATCATTTTTGCTGTAGGTTTCCGGAATTTTGCATGCGTCTGCGCCTGCTTTGAGCGTTGAGCAGATCTCTATCCGCTTTTTCTCGGCGTTCATCTCGATTTGAATGCCGTTCAGGCGCAGAATGATCGCGTTCTGACCGATGGCAGGATGGCTCCACAGCTTCGGATTCAGTGCGCGGACGACATAGTTTTTGTAAAGAAGTCCTTCGTCTGTGATGGAAATCCTGTTGTCGCGGATATGCTCGGCGCTGTCGCATTTCATCACCCTGCCGAGCAAATAATCCAGATAGGCGCGCACATAGGGGTTGTCCGTCTCAATCTCCTTCGCCAGACTGTTTTGCTCCGCGCGTGGTTTCTTGTTGAGTATCTTTTCCACATCGACAACGCCTGTATCATATACCGCCTTATCGCGCTTAATGCGGTCAAAAACGCGGATAGCCAAGCGGACAAACTGCGGCGGCACGATAATGTAGAATTTCTGTGTATTCAGATATCCCTCAATCGCGTTACGCCAGCGGTCATTGCGGATTTCCGCCGCCTCCGCGACTAAGACGACCTCAGCGGTTTGTCCCGTTTTGGATTTGATTTGCGAAAGTATCGCCTGTTTCAGATCAATCGCGTTCTGCGGGAATTGAAATCTGCCTTTTTCAAGGCTCTCTTTTTCGGCGTTCAGCGCACGAAGTTTTTCATCCGCTTCATTGAGGTTTTCCTGCAGCTTTGCCGATAACAGCGTAGCGGTTTCTTTGAGATTCTCCAGCTGACCGACTATCTCCGTCAGCTCGTTTTGCGAGGCTCCCGTCACCTGTTTGGGCGTCATATTCTCTGTTTTCTCAAACAAAGAGCTCAGTGTCGTGAGGACTTCCGTCGTGCTTTCAAGATATATGGCGGCGGTCGCGTCCAATTCATCCGCGCTGATTTTGCTGCTGCGACTGGCAAGGGCATTTTCTGCTAATTGAAAGCGGCTTCGGATTTGCTCAAACTGCGCTCTCAGTTTATCGTATTCCTCCTGCGCACGGCTGATCATTTGCTGCAGCTCGGCGATCATCCTGCTGATCTCATTCAGCCGCCGTTCGGTTTCGTCGTTGCGCAGCTGTATGTTCAATTCCTCATACTGCTGCCGCAGCTGTTGATAATGCTCCGTTTCCGATTCAAGACTCTTCTGAATTCGGAGCAGCTTTTCCGCTTCCGACGCTTCCTTTTTGCGCAGATGCGCCAGCTCCTCCTCCATCACCTGCAGGTTGGCGCGGTCAATCAAATAGGCGTACACCTGCTCGCTCTCGCGGTTCTTCTCACACTCCGCAAAGCATCGCGCAATCGACTCAAGCGCCGCTTTTTTGCTCTCCAATTCAGCGGCAGTCCTTTCGAGATTCTTGTAATTGCGGATATTCGCCTGCATCGGCGCAACGTCGATGCCCTTTTCGCTTTCGCAGACAAACTCAGTGATGAACTTCTGAATATTGTTGTCGGGATTGAAAGCGACTGCCTTTTTCAGGAGGTCTTTGAATTTAGGGCGCAGTCCGCCCAAAAGCCCGTAAATATCCTCACGGTAGCTCGTGCCCGAATCGAAAAAACGCGGATCCTTCACGTTATTCTGCTTGAAATATTCCCTAAGCTTCGGAATCTCCATGGGGACGCGCGATTCGATGAAATGATTGCCGGGGATTTGCCCGATATATCTGAAAAAACGCCCGGTTCTGTCCCCCGGTGAATGAACGTCAAACACGCCGCCGAAGGTCAGGCTTCTGCGCTTTTCGTCATCGTACCATTCCGTGACGGCATAGCTTGTAAACCGTCCCTCGCGCAGATAGCGGTAGCCGCCCTCGGCGTTATCGCTGATTTCGCCGCAGAGGTAGCTTTCCAGAGTGCGCGCACTTTTGCCGCTTGCCGATTTATTGAAATATTTTCCCGCCGTGTCGCCGAGCAGTATCAGCTGCAGCGCGTCGATGATCGTCGATTTTCCCGACGCGTTCACACCCGTCATGTAGTTGAGCTGTTCAAATTCTAGCAGCTGATGCGTGAAATAATGCCAGTTAATCAGCAGCAGCTTTTTCAGTGTTTTCATCTTCGCTGTCCTCCGAAAGCTTCAACTCGTCCAGCTGCGCTTTCATGGTATTGATACTTTGGTTGCTGATGATATTCAGAATCGACGGCAAAATGAGAATATCATTTCCCTCGCCGCTCCACGGTGACGTCGTCATTTTCTGGATGATATTGAAATGCGCCAGCGCGCGCTGCGCATCGATCCGCTCCTTTTGTGTGGATTTGCCGCTCCTGAGCAAGCCGAGGGTTTTCATCTTCTCCACCACAGAGGAGGTGTCCGTTTTAACCACATGATAGCTGTTCTCGTTTTCGCGGTTTTCCTCATAAATCAGCCTGCAGACATAGAGGAACAGAGTGGTGAATTTATCAAGGCGGAAGCGGTTGTTATCGTATTCGCTGATCAGGGAAACGATGCCGTAATCGTCGTCCTTTGACAGCCGCCATCCCGTCGCTTCAAAATACTCCTGCAGCGCCTCAAACAGCCGCATAACCATGTTATAATCGGCGTTCGGCAGGGTCGTTTCTTCGCCCGGATCGTAGGTGAAGCGCACCATGTAGGTGTGCGACAACAGATAATTTCCCAGACGTCGGAATTCGCCCTTTTCATAGGTTGACAATTTTTCGTATTGCTCGCCCCACATCAGCGGTTCCCTCCCTTTTTCAAAACAAACTGCGGTATGCGGTATCCGTTTTTCTCAACGGAGCCTTCTCCGATTTGGATATGAAAGCCGCGCCTGCCCTTGTAGGCGGTGACGACGGCAAGCAGCGTGAGAATATACTCCGTGTCGTTATTCACGGCGATTTCTCCGCTGCTGACCTCGGTCTTTCCGTCCTCAAACAGGCTGTCCATATATGACTTGACGCGCGCGTCGGAATAGCCGCTTCTCAGCTTCTCGACGACCGCGCCGAGCATTTCCTTTTCGATATCTCTCGTCTCGGCAATCGGCTGCGGCGGTTCATTACTGCGGCGGCTTCTGATGTTTTTGCGGTAAAAGGAACCGCTGTCGATATACTCCTGACGGTTGACGGTGATTCCCTCCTGTAAGATGCCGTAAACCTGTTCTTCCCCTGTTTCATCCGCCGCGCAGGCTTTCAGCAGATCGACCAGCTTGCCCTTGACTGTTTGGTCGGCTGACATGACATATCGGATTTTGTCGATAGACTGCTTCGTCATGCTGCTGTGCTTTGCGTCGATCTCGTCCATCAGCAGCGAGATGGAATGGTAGGAGTCAATCACCTTTTCGATCGTGCTCAGAATCTCCTCCCGCGCTTCCTCCGCGCCGGAATACGCCTTCGTTGACAACGCCTTTGAAGTAATTTCCTCCAATAAAGCGTCGTCATAATGCACCTCGGTCAGAATGCTGCGTATCGGACCTGCGTAGCGGAAAATGGAATCCATCGTCTTGACAGGATGATACACGCGGTCTGCGATTTTCTTATATTCTTCAAAGTGGTTTTTGAGCAGCAAATTGACGTCCGTGTTTTCGCGAATCACCCTCAGATAGCCGCGGATGCCGTGATAAAAGGCTCTCAGCTCAAAATCCAGTTTTTCCGTGTTGTTTTTTGCCGCAAGCAGCGCTTCATACATTCTGTCGCGGTTGTCGGTGTACGCCTGATTGAGCGCGGAGTAGGTGGAAAACACCAGCGAATTGTATTCGGAAATCCGCTCGTCGCTCAGCTCCCTGAGCATTCGCATCACAGTAATGGCGTAACGGTTCGGCGTTATGATCTCCGTAAACGAGCCGTCGAGAAACTCGCGCTCCACCCAGCCTGTTTTTTCAAAACGGCGTTCAATCAGCCGCGCTTTTCCGCGCAGCGAAGCAGGCTCCGCATCATCGGCATCGTCGCCCTCCTCGATGATGTAGACCCTGTCCTCCAGCAAGATTTCAATCTCCGTCAAAAACGCTTTCAGACGGATATTGATTTCACTCTGAAACATCTCGTACAGCTTCATCAGCGCGTCCACATAGATTTCCCTGTTCGGAGACACCAGCACCGAAAAGAAATCCCCGGGAATTATTTCAAATACTTTCATACCACGCACCGTCACAATCAATTGTTTTCTATGATTTATTGTAGCAGTTCGCGTCGGTTATTGCAATACTTTTGCGGGTTTTGCAGTGATAATTCGCTTTTGCGCTCAAATAATCACAGCCCGGAGTATTTCGCTCCGAGCTGTCAATTTAATCTGCGCTTACGCAGTTTTTCTTTCCTCCTCAAAGGTCAGCACCTGTTCGAGCGCGTCCAAAAATTTCACTTTTATCGTAATGCGGTTGTCCTCGTGCACCAGAACACTGTCAATCAGCTCTACCAGCATCGGTCGTGTGAGCTTGTCGATGTTTTGATACTGCTTGAAGTGTTCGACGAATTCATTACACCGGAGCGCGGTATCATCTTGTGACCGCTGCAGCTTTTCTATCTCCTCATCGAGCTTTGCCATCTTATCGTTCAGATTCGCTTTCAGCATCAGGTACTCCTCCTGCGTTATGATATCCGCTTTCCAATCCGGGTACAAATCAAGCATTGCTTTTTGACATTTTTCGCGTTCCTGTTGTTTTGCGTCCAGCGCCTTTTGCGCGAAGTCCCTTTGCTGCGCTTTTTGAACGGTATCGAGCTGCGCTATCACCTTATCAAATTCCACTGCTAATTCTATCATCGTTTGCAGATAAGTCAGCACTACATTTTCCAGCTTGTCAATGCGTATCGTATGATTGGTGCATTTGCCGTGCTTGCGTTTGGTGGAGCATTTGTAGTAGCGATAGGTACCGTAGGGCAGCTTGTTCGTCTTTTTGCTCATCACCGCGCCGCAGTCCGCGCACCGAACCAACCCCGAGAATAAATCCGTCTGCTTGGTGACAGGCGATGAGCGGATGTGACGGTTGAACAGCGACTGCGCTTTTTCAAAGGTCTCCTTGTCGATAATCGGCTCGTGCGTGTTCTCCACAATAATCCAATCGTCCTTCGGAACCGCTTTGCATTCGTGCACCTTGTAGCTGACGGTTTTATTGACTCCCTGCACCATATTTCCGATGTACATTTGATTTTGTAAAATGCGCCGCACGGTTCTGTCGCACCACAAGCCGTCTTTTTTACCGTTGCGCGCATGAAAGTTCAATCCCTTTTGCTGCTTGTACACCGTCGGATTCGGGATTCCGAGCGTGTTCAGCTCTTTGGTGATTCCCATCAGACTCATGCCGCCGATGAATTTTTGATATATCATCCGCACGACCTCCGCGGCTTCATCGTCGATAATGAGCTTGTGGTTGTCGTCGGGATTTTTCATATAGCCGTAGCAGGCAAACGCGCCGATGAATTTTCCCTGTCTGCGATGATTATTCAGCGTTCCGCGAATGGACACGCTCGTCATCGCCGAGTAGCTCTCGTTAATAACGTTTGTCACGCCGATGGAAATGCACCGCGTCGCGGCGTTCATGTGGTCGTCAGCGGTATCCACACCGTTGTTCAGCGCGATGAATCGCACGTTTTTTCGCGCGAAATAGTTGTCAATCAAATCTCCGCCGACAGTGTAATTCCTGCCGAAGCGGTTCAGATCCTTGACGATAACGCAGTTGACCTGACCACTTTCGATATCCGCTTTCAGCCGCGTGAAGCCGGGGCGGTCAAAGTCTGTGCCTGTAAATCCGTCGTCGATATAGATATCAAACAACTTCATCTCCGGGTGCTGCCGCAGATATTCCAGCAAGATTTCACGCTGGTTCGTGACGGACACAGACTCGTTTCTCTTCTCCAAATCTTCTTTGGAGAGGCGAATGTAAAGGGCAGCGCTCCAAGCTTGTATCGCTCGCTGAGGCTGCCCTGCATAATCAGAATATTTATCTATCATTTCAGCCTCCAAAAAATAGGACGGCAACTGTTACATCACAACGGATTATACCACACTGCCGCCCGAATAGCAACAAGAATATTTTGGAATCAACCTGCCTTGAGCACACCGGTCAGCGCGTCGGAGAGCGATTTATCTCCGCAATATATCACACTCACGGCGATGTCGCCCACCTTGAACAGGTATGGGTTCTTCATCTGTTCGGCAAATTCCAATACGCGGTCTGGCAGTGCCTTTTCCGTATGGATGCGGATATTTCTTAAATCCGTGAGCGCGGATTTGTCACACAACTCGATATTTTGAGATTTCAAGTCGATTAATTCAATTCTTTTTATAGGCGGTCACCTATCCTTTCGTAATTAGTTTTGGTTAATTTTTTCTCTTTATTCTTCATTTTACATGCTCAGCCCCTGCTCGCGCTCGTAGTCCTCGCGGGTGCAGTAGGTGTAGAACGCCTCGTTGCAGATCCTTCTGCCGAGGATTTTTTCGATTCTTTGTTTTTCCGCTGTGCTCATTTCGTCGATATACTGCGGCTGATAGTAGTAATCATCGGGCACGGTTGAGAGCAAATCACCGAGGAGATTGATCAGACCGTCGCTGTACGTCATGGTATAGCCGTCAGGGTGATTCGGCGTGACGTAGTCGAAGTACGGGTCGATTATCGCGCTGTCGCAGCCGCCCAGAGCGAAATATATCTCGAGGTTATCCTTGAGGAACCGCTCGTCAAAGAGCTTGTTATCGCGCACCTTCCACCCCTCCGGCGAGGTGAACGTGATATATTTGTACTTATCTTCCCACTGAACATCGTAGCCGTGATAGCGCATGTACTCGATGAATTCTTCCTTCGTCGCCGAGTGTCCGAGGGCATATTCCGCAACTTGAAGCAGATCGCGTTTCCATTTTGCGTGGCGCGGATTCTTGGTTTTAGTCTCGGTAACGCTCAGTCCGTACTCGCGGCAGAGCTGATTGGAGTACTCCTTTGCCTGCAGCATTTCGTTGCGGCTCTGGTGAAACATTTTGCCGTTCTCGAAGTTCACGCTGTTCATAATCAGGTGGTTATGGATGGCGTTGGTGTTAACGTGCGTGGCGACAACGATTTGGAAGCCCGGAAAGTATTCCGCAAATTTTAAACCGATCTCGTGAGTGGTTTCGGGAGTGAGGTCGTCGTCGGGCGAGAACGACTGCACGATATGGTAGTAACTCCTGCCGTCCTCCTTGTGAAAACGCTGCTTGACGAAGCGGAATTCTTCGAGCGCACTCTCGGGAGAACAGTTCACA
>FMUA01000036.1 GCA_900100595.1 Ruminococcaceae bacterium P7 | reverse complement strand
AAAGGGGAGTGAATGAACAGGCGGTGACAGTATGTTGTCACAGCCAAAGCAAGGTAACTATTTCATGCTGCCGAACGAGATATTCAATATGGATCTATCCACGGGAGAAATCGCCGTCTATGCCTTTCTGATGAGGATGGAGGACAGGAAAACATTTCAGTGTTATCCGTCCTTTGAAACCATCGGGAAAGCGGTGGGAATGGGCAGCAAAAACACGGTCATGAAATATGTCCGGATGCTCGAAGAAAAAGAGCTGATCGAAACGGAGCACACCGTCGTGGAACACCGCGACGGAACGCTCCGGAATGGTAATTTGATGTATAAAATTTTGCCGATCAAGCAGGCTGTAGCTGCCTTTCACAGGCGACAGCTTAACCATTACGGCAGAAGAAAATAGCAGCAAACGATTGTTAGTATTGCACAAGTCGGAAACAGGTCTCAAAATCGGGCGGCAAACAGGAGAAAGCAGCGACGCTTTTATGAGCGCCGCTGCGGTTCACAGCGGCCGGCAACGCCGACCGCAAGCCGTTTTTGAGGGCTTCCTGTACAAGATTCTTAGGTTGACACCTGTTTTCGGTTTGGTGTAAAAAATAACGCTGTTATTTCCGACAATCGCATGTCCATCGAAAAAACGGGCATTTTTTGGTTGCTCACCATGTTGGTGTAATTTATTTGGAAGGTTAACGGAGGTAAAAAATTGGATTCGGAAAACAAACAAAGGGTAAGTTTGTACCTTGATAAACAAACGGTAAAAACGGTAGATGTATTCATCAAAAAGCACGGCTTGCACTCGCGAAATGAGTTCTTTGAAAGGGCTGCGGAGAACCTGATTGCCGACGAAGCTATCAAAATCGGCGGTGATGTGATGAGTGAAAAGCTCGCGAAAGCGGTTGAAAATGTGTCCGAGGATAACGCGAAAGCGATCTCAAAAGGACTGTTCCGCTATGCGGTTCAGCTCGAAATGCTGATGAGAGTCATCGCAAAGACAAATCATTTCACCGATGATGAGCTGGAAGTTATGCGCAAAGAAGCTATCAATAACGTCAGGAGAACGCGGGGCAGAATCAAGCTCGAGGACATCGCAAAGGGCTGGTACAACAAAGAATAAGTCTGGATATTCACCAAAACCTGTGGTATATTGTTGAGCTAAAGAAGGGAGTGAACCGCCATGTCACAACGTGAAATACTCACAAACGGCAGCGCATTTAAGCGCACAGACGGTCGCTGGTGCGGCGTTGTCTGGTACAAGGATGAGCACGGCGAACGCAAACGCAAGAGCTTTTCCGGCACCACGAAAGCGGAAGTCAACAAGAAAATGAAGAAGTATATCGTGGAGTTTAACGAAGATAAAAACGATTCTGTAGAATCCTTAAAGACCTTGCAGGAGAGTTTGCAAAACTGGTTGCAGGTGTTCAAGTTCCTGGCAGTCGAGCGTACTACCTACGACAGAGCGGAGTCAATCGCCAAAAACCAGATCTATCCTCAGATCGGCAAGAAGGTCGTCGGCGACATCACAGCCGAAGATATCAAAAAGCTGCTCAATTATTGGATGACCGAGGACTACGCTTACACAACGGTCAAGAAGATTTACACGCTCCTCAATGAATATTTTCGGTACCTATATCAGCAGGAAATCATCACGAAAAACCCAATGGCGAACGTGGAAATGCTCAAGAAAGCCAACTTCATGTCAGCCCAGGGCAAAGAGAATCTCCCTCCGACAGAGACCATCACGGTCTTTTCAGAGGAAGAAATTGAAAAGTTCAAGGCGGAAGCATTCAGTGTGTTCGGCAACGGCAAACGAAAATATCAGCAGGCGGCAGCCTATATCCTGATGCTGAACACCGGATTGAGAACCGGCGAAGCCCTCGGTTTACTCAACTCCGACGTCGACATAGATAACCGCGTCATGCACGTTCAGCGCGGTGTGAAAGAGGTTTCCAAACGCGAAGGTGTCACAGAAAAGAGTGGGCGAGAGGTGATCGTCGGCAAACTCAAGAGCGCCACCAGCAAGCGCGACATCCCGCTCAACGATACCGCAATAGAGATGATCAAAGACCTTCGCAAAGAATTCTACTTCGGTGAGGACAGCCCACTCATCCCCGACGAGCACGGCGAAGTCACCCGCCCCGTCAACTTCCGCAAAAGATTCTACAGGATCCTCACCGCTGCCGGCATAGAAACAAAAGGCCTCCACAGCCTCCGCCACACCTTCGCAACCCGATTGATCAACGGCGTCAAAGACAAAAACGGCAACATCAAATCCCTCACCCCCAAGCAAGTAGCCGACCTCCTCGGTCACACCACCTCGGAAATCACCGAGCTCTACTATGTCAAGAGAGATTTGAAAATGCTAAATGGGATTACGGATGGGTTTGAGTTGTGAAAGGATTAAAATATAATCACTCTGTAGGTAGATATATGCCTACAGGGTGGTCTTCTTGTTATAAATTCTTAAGCATTTTGTTGTGGAATTCTTGTGTTTTTTGTGGCATACTTAGTAAGTCTGGCTGAATTTTGTGAGCATATATTCATGTCGGCAGGACATTATTTTATGCCGAATTGAACAATATTTTCACAGAGATTCCAAACCTGTAATTGTAGAATTATGGATTTACCAATCAAGGCTGCCATATATCTCAAAGGGACGTTTTTTCTTATACTGTCTAAACAACGTGCGTTGATATGTCCTGTAGGTTAGTTGTTTACTTGTACTGAAGTGATAATATCCCCAATAAAAGAAAGCGTTAGTATGACAACCTACTAAATAATCATAAATGAATTTGTTTGCTTTAGCACAAGCACTATTATCAGATATTTGTATTTCAGATATCTTATTTTGTATTATAGTTTTTAATGAAGCAGACAGATAAGGGCAGTTATGAAAAACTATCACGTACCAAAACTCTTTTTGGAGCAATGGTTCAAAAGGAATCATATTTGAAATACTGTTTTTAATAATGCTTTCTGTTTGGTCAAGAAAAAAAGAAAAATAATTATCGTTATAACGACTATAAATAAGATAATTAGCTAGAAGAATAGGATTGTCAGAATTAAGTATCTTATAAGAAATAATTTTTTCGCTATGTTGCAATAGCGAGATTTTATACTCGTAAAAAAATACAAACCAGTTACAAATATCATTTAAATTTGCATTTTCAAAAATAAAGGAATATCTCCTGATTAGGTTTAATAGCTTTAAACAATTTTTCTCATTAGTTTTGAATTCTAGCTCATCATCAAAATATACAATCATTGAAATAACTCGTTGGGTGTGTTCAAAGCAGGGACAGAAAGAATAAACATAAAAAGCTAATTCAAGAAAGATGAATGCTTTATTTGTTTTTTCATCTTCAAATAGGTTATAACCATCCTTTTTATTACTGATATTATTGAGTAAAGTGCTCAATATATATGAAACAATATAGCGTCTATCGCTTGGATAACTTGTCATCAATATTGTAAACTCATTTTTTAACCGATCTAGAGATATATATCCATTTTTTACTAATGCCTTAATTTCTTTGTTATCATGCATTTCTTTCTTTTTATAAAATAATGCTGATATTTTATCTGATAAAGCTCTAGTTTTTTCGATCCAGTTATTCAATACAACAGGGGTCTCTGCCGTATAGGATTTTAATTCGTTTATATGAAGTAAATACTTGCTTGCAACAGACTCTATAGTGTCTACAACTTTATCAATAATAATAGGTGTGTTTGCAAAAATAAAAATGTCATCAACGTATCTGAAAATGCGATAGTCTTTATGGACAAACAGATCCTCTAATTGAAGGTTGTATAATATTTCTTTATCAATATGCTGAAGCAATATTTCAGAAATCATTCTTGAAAATTCAGGTCCAACTATGACTCCGTTAGAAGACTTACCGTTTATATTCTGCAAAAGTCTATCAATTATGATTAGGAGATTTGCGTTTTTAGCAGCTTTTGAATCTGTAGTATTTCTTTCAATAATCCATTTATAAGAATGAGTATAAATACTATTAAAACATGATTTGTAATCTGCTTTTGCAAAGTATCTGTATTTTGAGTTGCACATTTGCCACATCCGAGAGTTAGTGAAATCAGTGACAGAATTAAATTTATGGATTCTAAAATACGCTCCTGTTTGTTGTAGAATCCCTCTTTTGACCTTTTTAGAGGTTTTCGAGAAGTATTCCGTCATTCGATTATTTTTTCTTTTGTAATAAAGATTATTGTTTTTGCGATGATACCTTAATGAAAAATAGCAATTGTTTTCTAAATAAGTGAGAATCTCTTTTTGATAACACTCAATAAAAAAGTATATATTTAGAGCGGAGATTGGTTGTACTAGATTAATTTCTCTTTGCTGGTTTACTCCTTTTAGAATATTGAATTTCAGAGGAGCAGATGCCCAATTTCCTCCATTAAACAAGTATTTTTTGCCAGAAGATTTTTCTTTCATCAATTCGTTAATAATTTTGTTAACATCATTTTGGTGTTCCATAAGGTACTCATAGAATTTACCATATGAAAACAGTTCAGATACTTCTACCGGCATAATATCAGTTAATAGATAATCAATTTTATTTCGTTCTATGTTAATAGTTTTTCCCATTGATTTTTCCTCATAAGTAATGTATAATATAGCTGTTAGAATAGTACTGTTCTAACAGCGGTTGAGAAACCGCACACATCAGCGGCACAATTATTTAAAGGGTAACCTAATGATTGTGTTTAGAGTCTATATATTTTTTGGATTCGGTTAAAGAGCATCAAGTTTTCTTGGTGCTCTTTAATTTTAATGCCCTACCCCAACTTTGATTAAATAATCGCGTACTAAACTGTCATAATCTTTGTTGCAATCCCAAACACCTAACTGTTCACACATCTTTTTTAGTCCATCTATATTTATTCCAATAGGTTCAACAAAAAGAAGAGTACGATACTTCTCCATATTATTATATAAACTATAGACAGATTCATCACGACTAGACTTTAGAAAGTATGGAGTGGGTACAGCATTTGCGCTAATAACGCTATAAACTATGTTTTTCATAAAATTTTCTGTGCTTGGGGTTAGTTGATCAAGCCTATATCTGAGCTCTTGATAATTTGCTATGAACCCTTTTGTTTTCCAAACCAACGTCTTGTATCTTGGAATTTGGTATACAGTTCTACAGCAAAAAGCCTTTAATTGATGACGCAGAAGTTCTATATCATTATGCTTTTTGTACTTTTTTACAATATCATCGACTCTTTTGGTGTATTTATCTATTTTCTTTTGGGTTATACCGAATTTAAAGTCTGTTGTTAATTTATTATGGTTGTCTATACTCGGAGTAAGAACAAACTCATAACCAAGGAAATCAAAACAATCGGAATTATGATTGTTAGCCAAGTCAAAAACAGATATATATTTTGTTTTTGCCATATTCAATTGCGTAGTGCATTTTTTTGAAACAAGGATAGAGTTATCCAAAAATACAGAATCAATTACTTCATTTATTACCCTATAACAATCAGCTTCGCTAATTCGTTTATTAAAGATTAAAATACCATCATCAATATAACGTCGATAAAAAATCAAACCTTGATCTTGAAGTTTCAATGACAACAATTCATCAAAATGGTTGGCTATAATTTCGCAAATAATATTTGAGGTATTCAAACCGGCATAAGCATATTTTGTTTGTTCTACAAAAGTGGCTAACAAATCGTTTTGATATCTTTCAAATGAACGTTGCGATATATACTTTTTATAGACATACTCACTGGAAACACTATTAAAAAAATCTGTAAAATCAAATTTAAAGATAACAAAATCGTTCATGTTTCTTAAGGCGCTGACTATATCAAACAAAGAATGTATGTATTCATTTCTGTTTGGATATTTAATATAATACTTTTTATCTAATAATCTTTTCAAATAAATGCAAAGCGTTTCTTCACACGAAAACATTTCAAACGATCTAGTATGTCTGACTTTATTTCCTTGCTTGATTGCTAAATGAGTAGACTTTTTAAAATCATAATTTCCTTGTTCATAATCTTGTTTAACTTTGTTGATGATTTCCTCTAATTCTTCTCTATTCTTTCTGTTGCTTTGAGGTTGAGAGGTGTTCTGATACTCTAATATTTTCTCTATTTCCTTATTAATATCCATTTTTTTATTCCTAATCAATAATCTGTTTTACTCAACTAATGTATAGAAATATCTCGTCTATCTTTTTGACGGTTCATTTTTGTTTTTGGGATGAGAACCATGTGCATTCAAAAGCTGCACTGCTTCATTGATGGAATACTCATCAGGCAAATCATCTTTGTACTGCGGGAACTCGTTGATAAAGTCAAGATAAAGAATATATGTTGTATCAATGAAGACTTTGTAGTTTCCAATTTCAAGCTGTTTTATAGTTCCCCAACAATGGAACTGAAGTAATTCAAAGAATTGCAAAGATTGTTCTAAATCGGGAAAGTCTTGGTAAATCAACGTAGCGCTCTGTGATTGGAAAATCTCAATTTGCCGTTTCAGTGATTCTACGGAACTCAAAATACAAGTACAGCGATTTTCAATAGAGTGTTGCCCTTCTTTAGGTAAAAAATCCACCTTGGAGCTTAGTAGCTGAATCCAGAATTGAAAAGAATGTTTTTCATCTTTATCGCATAATCCATAGCATTCACTGGCAACGCGAGACATCAATCTACGGTAGATTCGTATGAATTGACGCATTAATTCTTCGTGTCTGGCTTTGTTTTCTATCGCCTGGATTTTTGTTTTTCGATAATCCAACAACCATGCTACAACAACAGACGCTATTCCACCGGCGCCTACACTTGCAACAACGGTACTCCAAGAGAGATCCTCAATAATGAATGTTAATGCAGTAATAGCAATTGAAATAAGCAATAAACCTGCATATATCAGGTGCGGGATTTTATATTTCATAGTTTCCTCATTTCAGTTTTTCGCACAAGGGCAGGATTTTGTCGAGTTTTTGGACGATATATCTTACTCGGAGATGGGCGCGAGAGAAACGATCATATTCTTTATTTATGTTAAATTTGGTTGAGAAGCACCCCTTTTTATAATGAGAATAAATCATATGTTGGTTTTTGAAATCTATCAAATTTCTTACCTTCCATTTCCATAAAATCCGGAAGTCCAAAAAAGATCATTGAGAATTCTTCTTTTGAATGTTCTGGCAAAGCATCCCATGAACTTGGCTTTATTGCAATATTCTCTGTTATCATGGGTAAAGTATTGTTAATATAATTACGCTTTTCAGATTCACTGATTTCATTTAGCTTTTTTCCTATCGAAGAAAAAACATTGTCAAATTGTTTTAACCAAGCAATAATTGCGTATGTTTTGTTATTCTCTGGAAAAACAGAAATATAAATATGCCTTACAGGGATGTTTGGATTAAGCAAATCTTGAATTTTGTTGCTTTCAAAGTCTAAAGATGGAGCTTCTCCGCCTGTTGCAGCAAAATTCGAAAAGCCATCAAAAGTCCAAACAAAACTTGTAAGAACATCATATTGTGAATTCAATAGTGCATTATCAAAAATAGCTTTTTCTTCTAAATAATCATTTACAGACATTGCAAAACCTGTTTTACCATCCTTCATAAGTCCCGGAATATTAACAATAGATGGCTTATTAGAAAACATTATTTGTTCCATGTTAACTACTTCTTGTTTCCTATGAAATTCCAGCGCAAATGCACGATAAATATATAGAAAGATTTGTTCTTTGCTACCATTAAAATCATTATCTTCTATAGGTTGAAAAACAGTTTTATCATGAAAACCGCAAAAACCAGTAAAAACAGATGCTTCTTTTCTCCCATATTCTTTTTGAAGTTGAAAATGCAATTCTGGTTTTGCGGCAGGCATATATACTTTTCCGTTATCAGATATTCTGGCAAGGATTTTGTTATTCTGAATTGAATGCGCTTTGATTATTTTTTCTGAGCAACATGATTTATCGGGATAAATACACTCTTTAAACTGAGCTTTTTTTCGCATTTCTTTGTAAAGGCGCGGTATATTTTGGGGGTCTAAATACTCTGGATTATCTTCCTTTCCAAGACAACACTTTTTATATTTTTTCCCACTTCCACAGGGGCAAGGGTCGTTTCTACCGATTTTCATTTTTGCTTTGTTTCCTCCTATCAGATAGTTATTGTTTTTTACACAACGGTAAGATTTCTTCGAGTTTTTGGACGATACGTTTTTGCTCGGCGAGGGGCGGGAGGGGAAAAGCTAATGGATAAATCTTTTTTCCGGAAACAACAGGTTGCGCTGCTCCATTGTTATTCTGTCCTAACTTCATGTGTTGAAGTGTATAAGCAAGATAATATTTATCTATGTGTTTTTCAGGATATGAAGTTACGAAAGCGTTATCGGTTACCCATGATTCTTTTTCGGTTATATGAACACTACCACAATAGTATCCTACTCTGCCAATAACAATGGTTTTTGATGGAACAAATCCACAATTATGATACCCCGCAATCCCATTTCCGCCGTATACTGGAAAATCGCCAGGGTTCATATTTGATGCCGTCAACCCTCTGCCCGATTCAATAGAAATCAATTTACCCAAACGAACCCATTTCCAGTTCTCAGGAATATCAAACGGTATTTCATCATCGGTGATTTCGGGAAGGGGTTTTTGCTTTTTGATTTTGCCTTCTTTGATTAGTTTTTGCTTTTCTTCCTGTATCTGCTGATAGAGTTCTTCGGCGGTGCCGTCCTCGGGGAGTTGCTCGGTCAACTTGCCTTGGATTGCGGCGTCGATCAGCTTACTTTTCAGAGCGGTAAGGTTATCGGCATATTGCGCTTGCAGTTCATCTATGGTGTCAAGAATAGAAAAAACTTGTTCTATTTTTTTGACGATGCGTTTTTGCTCAGAATACGGTGCAACAGGAACAAGATAATTCTTAATAACGTCAGATTGAACTCTCTGCTGTCCAACAACGCCTTTATATGAAGCGGTTCCGGTTGATATAAATCTCTGATCAAGAACAAGATAGTAAGTATATTGCGGCAACATCTCTTTCTGGCGAAGAATTATTAACTCTGTTGTTCCACCGCCAATTCCATTAGGTAAATCTTGCGCAATAAAAGATTTTCTATTCTCAAAGCAAGGAGTTATCTTTGCAAACGCTATGTCACCATCTTCAAACTTTGTATGGTTTTTAGAGGCTTTTTCCCATTTTTGAATTTCAAATGTAAATGATCTATCAAAACCACCGCTGATTCTTTCCATAGGAATAAAAGCAGCCTCGGTATCATTATCTGCTATTATTCTCGGGTTAATCTTATAAAGATCTTTTAGCCGAACCCAAGCCCACGAATCAGGAAGTGTATAAGGTCCATCTTCGACAGAAACAAGAGGCTTCCTGTTACTAATTAAATCAAGTATATCCTTAGCTGTGCCTTCTTCCTTGATCTGATTAGTTAGTTTGCCACTAAATGCTAAGTGAAGGATATTACATCTGATAGTAAAAGTATCAATCACAGCTCGATCCCTCCCAGCAGCTCTTTGAGCTGCGCGACAGCGGCGGCGATTCCGTCAGATTCTTCCTGCATTTCGTCGAGGATTTCCGCAACAGTGCGGTCATCTTCCTCGGTGAAGTCGATCCACTTGAAGTTTAAATCTTCCCGCTTTGACACTTCTTCCGCCGTGAATCTGCGCCATCTGCCGTTGGGGTTGGTTTGGGCGTCGTAGGTTTCTTTGCGGTCATCCATATGACCGACGCAATAGCAATCCACAAAGTCCTGCAAGTGTTCTCTTGTCATAGGTTTTGTCGCCAATGTATGCTTTACGCCTGTGCGGTAATCATATACCCAAATATCCTTTGTCGGTTCGCCTTTGTCGAAAAACAGCACGTTTGTCTTGACGCCGTTCGCATAGAAGATACCTGTGGGCAGACGAAGGATCGTATGCAGGTTATAATCCTTGAGCAGTTTTTCACGGACTTTCGCCGTAGAACCGCCGTCGGTCAGAACGCTGTCGGGCATAACGACGCCGACGCGTCCGCCTGTTTTGACGATGGACATAATATGCTGTAAAAAGTTGACCTGATTATCCGATGTTTTAATAAATTCCGGTCTGTTGGAGGATACGTCAACGCTGCCCTGCGGACGGGTGCCAAAAGGAGGGTTTGTCAGGACTACCTGATACATTTTGTCCGAGGTATCGATCAGCGAATCCTGATAGACTATCGGGCTTTTCTTAACGCCGATATCGTGCAGATACAAATTCATCGAAGCAAGGGTAACGACCAAATCGGTGTTGTCAGCTCCGTACAACGCATTGTTTTTCAGAAATTTTTGCTTTTCAACATCCTTGCTCTGGGGCTTCATATGCTCATATGCCGCAAGGAGAAAGCCTGCAGTTCCGCAGCAGGGATCGGCAACCGTTTCGGTGATCTTGGGATCGACAACATCCACAATAGCGGAAATCAATGCTCTTGGTGTAAAGTACTGACCAGCGCCGCTCTTTTTATCCTGTCCGTTCTTTTCGAGGATCTTTTCATAGATCGCGCCTTTAAGGTCGCCTTCCATCATATACCAGTTGTCCTCATCAACCATATCAATGACCTTTTTGAGCATAACGGGACGGTACAGCTTGTTGGTAGCCTTTGTAAAGATCGTACCGATCAAGCCGTCGCATTTGGAAAGCTCTTTTAAAATCTCCTCATATTTTTCAACGAGGTCGTCGCCGCTTAACGAGCTTAAATCCTTCCACTTGCAGCCTTCGGGAAGATAGCTTTTTAATCCCATCGATTCCTTTTCGTCGTCCATTTTCAAGAACAGGATATAGGTCAGCTGCGTGATATAATCCGTGAAGCCGACGCCTGCCGCCGAGAGTACATTCGCTATATTCCATACCTTTGAAAGCAAGGCGGATTCGCTCTTTTGCGTGGTTGCCATTCTTTACACCTCTTATGCTGCTCTCAGTAAAAATCTTGACATCGTTTGAATCTCGTCGTTGAAAACAGGAGCAGTAAAACTTGTTATTCCTCTGCGCCAGAGGTCTGTGTCAATTTCATTTAGTTCCATTGCGGTGATTGCGCCGTCGTTGATAACGAACTCCGCAATCTGCCGCATAATTTCTATTTGGTCATCTGATAAAGTACGCTGCGCCTGACCGCAGTACAGGTTGAAGCGCTGTGTGTAGCCTTTGATCAATGTGGTGAGCTTTTGGTTTTTATGATATGCAAAACGCACGATCTGAATGAGATTTGTCAGCGCATTGAAATTTGCCTTCATATCCAATTCATCTACATTACCGAATTCGTCAATCACTTTGTAATTGCGCCATATTTGATATGGACTGTACTGACGGCTTTCCGAAAGCAAGCTGTCTCGCAATTCAACAAGCATACTGTGAGTGATCACAACATCCTCGGAATTGTAGATGATGCGCAAAGCCTCAATGCTGTCTTTATTGTCGTTAAGATACTGTTCAAAATTATCAATGAAGGACTGTGCGGTTTCCTTGGAAAAACCTGCGTAAATAAGCTTATCGGGATCATCTTCGGTTGTTACAAAATAACCGCGCTGCATTTCCAACAGCTTGCGCCGCGCAGGAATGTTGCCGATCAAATCAATAATCAAATCCATTCGCTCGGTATTGTCGTTTGACGGGCTTGTGTACTGAGGAAGGAGCTCCTTGTCATAAGCTTCCTGAATGCGAAACGCGATCGTTTTGGGAGAAAAACCAAAGGTGTTATTAAAATAGTCAAGATGTTTGCCGAAAAGGACGTTGTTCTCGTAGCGGCGATTGATTGTTGAGCAGTAGTCGCGCAGCAGCCAGAGATTTTCGTCACTGACTTCGTTGTGGGCAAGGTGCTCCAACAGCTTGTCCAGCGGAAGAACCTTTTTGTCTTTGCCGTGACCGATTACGGGATGAGGAATCACCTTATCAGACTCTGTTACACCCACTGCGTCAACAATGTAGTAGCATTCCTTTGTGACTGCATTCGGAGTGACTTCTTTCAGCTTATCGTCGTCGATTACACGGCAGCCGCGTCCCTTCATCTGTGTATAAAGAGTGTCCGAACGGACGTCTTTCATAAACAGAACAACTTCAAGTGGTTTTACGTCTGTGCCGGTCGCTACCAGTGTAACAGTAACGGCGATTCGGAAGTCCTTTTCTGTTCTTAGGTCACGAATCAGACCGTCAGAATCTTCTGCGGTATATGTAATTTTCTGCACGAAATGTTCGGGAACTTTGCCGCTCTCAAATTCTTCCGCAAATACTTCTTCTGCGATTTCTACGATCTGAGTAGCGTGATAATCATCCTTTGCGAATATCAAGGTCTTTGGAATATACTCCCATTTCTTTTCCCGCTCAGGGTATAAGTCTTCGTATATCGCTTTTTTGTATGCAGTCAGAACTTCCCTGATCTGGTCGGGATTTACTACCGATCTGTCCAGTGCGGTAGAATCGTAATCTATTCTGTGATGCGCTTCGTATTCGGTTTCCTTGCCTGTTCTGCGGGAAGTTTCAACCACGCGCGTTCCTTCATCAATCACGCCGCCGTGCTCCGTTTTTTCTGTTTTGATCCTATAGATTCTGGACGGAACATTAACGCCGTCCACTACAGAATCTTCGTATGAATATTCTTCAACCTTATTGTAATTGAAGAACGCATACGCCTCCGGAGTCGGTGTTGCGGTCAATCCGAGAACGTGAGCATCAGAGAAGTAATCAAGAACCGCTCTCCATTTACCGTAAATCGAGCGGTGACATTCATCTACAATGATGAGTTGAAAATAATCGGGCGGAAGGAAAAGTCTATCGCCGAGCTGTATTTCTTTAGTTTCTTCTGCTTCTTCTTTAACAGCATTTTTTTCATCTTCGGCATCCTCGCTGTCGTCGTCGGTTAGCTGTTTACCGGTGAGAACCGCAAAAAGTTTTTGAATCGTGGAAATTACGATATCTGCTTTTATATCAGAATCTTTTCTCAACCTTTCGATCGTATATAATGAGCTCATTTCTTCTTGATTTTCAGTACGATTGAAGGTGCAGAATTCTGTTTTAGCCTGCTTTGCAAGATTGTTTCTATCCGCCAAGAAGAGTACTCTTTTGGCGTTAGTATAGTTTAAAAGACGATATGTCGCTAAACAAGCAAGATACGTTTTTCCGGAACCGGTTGCAAGAATCGCAAGGCTTTTCTTATTACCGTTTTTGATGGATTCTTCAAACTTCATCTCTGCACGATACTGGCAATCACGCAAACCGCGCTTGTCCAAACGTGGCAGAGCACCGTATTCCGATACCTGACCGATAAGCTTCAACATCTTTTTCGGAGAGTGCATTTCATTGAGCTCAATGTAGTCACTGTCAGGTTGCAGCATATTCTTAAAGTAAATCTTATTGCCGTTTGCAAGGTATACCAAAGGAATTTGATTCGGGAACCATACGCCGTACCAGTCCTGTGGGTTACAAGCATAATCCTCCGCCTGAATTTGTACGTCACCGCCGAGAGGGTTTTCTTCACGCTTTGCTTCTACGACAGCAATGGCTTTGTCATCAACAAACAGCAGGTAATCGCTTTCTGTATTGCCTTGCATCAATGCTTCTTTAACAGCGGACGCGCTCCTCGGAACATACTCATCCCGGGATACAATATCCCATCCGGCATTAGTTAATTGCCTATCTATTTTTATCCTGGCTCTTTCTTCAGGTAATAAACTGTTCTGTGCCACAGGAGCACCTCCTCAAATTCTAATAATCTAATTTATATTATAACACATCAGTTTTTTCGACACAATAGTTCTTTCTATTTTACAATTATAACGGTAACTATTCAGAGCCACCCCACAAAGATCTGATCGGTTTGACATGACAAAGCCATCTTAACCGCGTGATAGGAATCAATCCCATTTTTGCGGGCGGTGCTGATGAATGACATTAAGCCCATATATTCCTCTGCGCCGGTTTTACTTCTGAAACAGCCGCAGACCTTGGTCTTTGTTTTGATATTTCTGATGTCTCGCTCGGCTTGGTTATTGTCGAACGGAACACAGAGCTTTTCTAAAAACAGGCAGACTGCTCCCTTGTAATTTTGAAGCCTGTCGATGAGCGCGAGAATTTTACCGCGTTTCACTCTGCCGCGCTTTTTCTTGGGCTTAACAGGTTCGGGAT
>FMUA01000035.1 GCA_900100595.1 Ruminococcaceae bacterium P7 | reverse complement strand
CCTGTGACCCTCTGCTTGTAAGGCAGATGCTCTCCCAGCTGAGCTAAACTCCCTCATGCCTTGTCGCTTTCGGCTTCGCCTTATCTCTCAGCGACAAGAATTATTCTATCACAGTTTTGTCGAAATGTCAACCCCTTTTTTTATTTTTTTATCAAATGAATCAAAACCAGCTCACGCGGGTTTCCCCAGCGCGGTACCGCGGCAGTATTGGCGCAGCCTGCCGACACTACCATCCGTTCGTCAAACAAGCCTTTGTCATATTTCGGAAAGATTTTTCCTCCGCTGCCCGTTATTCCCTTGCCGAAAATCCGGATCTGTCCGCCGTGGTTGTGACCCGACAAAATCAGGTCGATATCCGTCTGGCTGATCATATCGTCGTAATACTCCGGATGATGACTCAGCAGCACACGCAGCCCGTCCTTCCTTGAAAAACGATAGAGCCACGCCTCGTCGGGGTCTGACGACAGCCCTCCGATAATCATGAAATTGTTCTTGACCGCAGTTTCCATATCCTCGTTATCGAGCAGATGGATATTATAGCGCTTGAAAAACGCGAAATCCTCGGGAAGGAACTGCTGCTCATGATTTCCCATGCTCAGAAAAACGGGCGCAATATTGCTTGCCTGACGCAGAAAGCTGTATGAATTTTGCGGATTGGGACGGCTCTTGATACCGAAAACCTGCATCAGCGCAAAATTGACATAGCAGACCGCATTGAGAAATGCCCGCTGAAATATATTCCTGCGCTTGACAACACGCGGGACATAGACATTCTTGTCGTAGCGCTCAAAGGTATCGCCCGCAAACGCGATCATATCGGGCTTTGCCTCCTTGAGCAGGTTCAGGATATCCAGCGCGCGGCGCTCATGCAGATCCGCGACCAGCGCAATCGTAAGCGGACTGCGCACACGCTCCGACGAAACGGTATATTCGGTCAGTACAGCCTTTGACATGCGATCACTCCTTCCCTACAGGCTATGTACTGCTCCTTATTTCCAGAAGCTCAGCTCCGACTCGTCCAAGCCGATATCCCTTGCGACGAAATGCGGGTTGAGACGCTTTTTCTTCTGCGACTCAAAATCGCGCAGCGCCCTGACCGCAATTCCCGACAGCGCGACGCAGACGGGGATATTGATCAGCGTCATACCGCCCATGGTGATATCCGCCATCGTCCAGGCAAAGTCCATCGGAATCAGAGCGCCGAGAAAGATGACCGCAACGCAGCCGATATAAAAGATATTCATAAAGGTCTTGGAGGGTTTCTTCTTTTTGTTCAGATAAATCAGCGCGTTGTCCACATAATAGAGGTTACCGATCAGCGTGGTGAACGCGAACATCACCATTGCGATCGTGATGAAAATCGGGCCGAAGCCGCCGAAAATGGTCGAGATCGCGTTCTGGACATACGCAGCGCCCGACATCTCGGCGTTATACTCCACACCAGAGGTAAGGCACATCAGCGCCGTCGCGGTGCAGAGCAGGATGGTGTCGATATAAACGGAGATCGTCTGTACCAGTCCCTGCTTGACGGGATGGGTGACGTCCGCGGAAGCCGAGGCGTTCGGCGCGGAACCGACGCCCGCTTCATTGGAGTAAAGACCTCTCTTGATGCCGTAAACCATACACGAGCCGCTTAAGCCCCCGAAAATCGCGGGGAAATTGAAAGCGTCCTGAAAAATCACGGAGAAGGTCTGCGGAATATTGCCGGCATGCGTGAAAATCACGATCAGCGAAGCCAGCACATAGCCGAGTCCCATAAACGGCACGATCTTCTCGGTCGTACCGATAATGCGCTTGCCGCCTCCGAACAGACAGATTGCGACAGCGATCGCGGCGACCGCGCCGATGACAGCGGGAGACCATGTCGGATTATAGAATTCGTAGATTTCAAATGAGGACTGCAAGTTATAGGAGCAGAGCAGATTGAAGCCGAACGCGTAGGTCGCGATCAGGAACACGCAGAACACCATCGACAGCCATCCCTTTTTCGCGACCTTCTCGATGTAGTAGGCAGGACCGCCGTAGCTGTTGCCGTCCTTGCCCTTGCGCTTGAAGATCTGCGCGAGCGTACTCTCGATAAACGCCGAGGACGCGCCGATGACGCACATCAGCCACATCCAGAAGCACGCTCCCGGACCGCCGATGCAGATCGCAGTCGAAACGCCGACGATATTGCCCGTGCCGACACGCGACGCGGTGGAAACCATCAGCGCCTGAAAGGAAGATACCTTCTGCTCACCCGCAGGCTTCTCGACGATCAGTTTGCATGCCGTGCCGAACAGCCGCAGCTGTACAAAGCGCGTGCGGAACGTAAAAAACAGACCTGCCGCTGCCAAAACAATAATCAGAATGGGATAATACATCACATCATCAACAGAGTTGAAGAATTTCATAATCGCGTCAAACATAGCGTCCTCCATATTTCTACAGATATGTATTATTATACCCTAAATTGCGCGCCGAGGTCAAGTGTTTTTATGGAAAGCAACAACAAATCTGTCTTATTATCGGTTCAGTGCCTGATGCTCCTGCGCGATTTCCCTGTAAAGCTCAAAGGAAGTCATGCCGATATTTGCGTCTGTACGCACCGCCTTGAGCGCGACGGGCGTTTTCTGATGCCTGAGCTGGTTGAGCAGCAGGCTCAGAATCGGAGGGATGACCTCCGAGAAATAGAGCATTTCCGCGTCGAAATCCGAATTTGGCTTTGCTTCTCTGTCCTCGGTCAGTCCGAGCATCGCAGAGAGCTTCATTCCGAACTCCTCACGCGGAACCGTCCGCGTCCTGATGCCCATTTTGTTGCAGAGCACCTTGATTTTGAGCGCTTTTGCCTTTTCTATATTATATAGCAATACTTCTGCCATGTTGTTCACCTCGATATTATTATAGAATGAGAGCCTTTTTCTGTCAAGCTTGACAGACGCGCGGCGGTTGGACTATACTGGTAACAGATTTTTGATTCGGAGAAATGACTATGCAGGAAATCGTCAAGCCGCTCCTCGAGTGGTTCCAACAGAACAAGCGTCCGCTCCCGTGGAGAGAGGATACGCTCCCCTATCACGTGTGGGTGTCGGAGATCATGCTCCAGCAGACGCGCATTGAGGCTGTCATGCGCTACTACGCGCGCTTCATGGACGCGCTGCCCGATATCGCGTCTCTCAGCGAAGTCGACGACGACGCGCTTCTGAAGCTCTGGGAGGGCTTGGGCTACTACAGCCGCGCGCGCAACCTCAAAAAAGCCGCCCGGACCGTCATGCAGGAGTATGACGGCGTCTTTCCGAGCCGCTTTGAAGATATCAAAAGGCTTTCGGGCATCGGCGAATACACCGCCGGCGCGATTGCGTCGATCTGCTTCAATGAAAAAGTGCCTGCCGTCGACGGGAACGTCCTGCGCGTTATCGCGCGCGTGACGGGCAGCCGAGAGAACGTATTGCTGCCCGCGGTCAAAAAACAGGTCGCTTCCCGTCTTTCGGATATCATGCCCGACGAAGCGGGAGCCTTCAATGAAGCGCTGATGGAGCTGGGAGAGCTGGTCTGTCTGCCGAACGGCGTTCCCTTGTGCGAGAAATGCCCTTTGCACGCTCTCTGCGCGGCTTTCCGCGACGGGTTGACCGAAGTCCTGCCTGTGCGCATCAAGGCGCTCAGGCGCGGAAAAACGGAGCTGTGCGTCTTTCTGATCCGCGACGCGGACGGCAGAATCGCGATCGAGAAGCGCGGCAACAGCGGTCTGCTCGCGGGAATGTATCAGTTCCCGAATGTCGCCGGTCATATTTCCGAAAAAGAAATAAAAAAGCAACTGACGGCATGGGACGTCACACCTCTCGTCATCGCGCCACTCGGTGAAGCGAAGCACGCCTTTACGCATATCGACTGGATGATGAAGGGCTATCGTATCGAGGCGGCTCACAAAAGCGACCGCTTCCTCTGGGTGAGCGCGGACGCGCTGCAAAAGGAATACGCGCTGCCGACCGCCTTCCGCAAGATTTTCAAATTAGAATAATTTCTTTGTTTTTGTGCTGTTGCAACATTTTTTCGCATACGGATTTAGTGAAGATGTATATTTCATTCGTCCGCGATTTCGGGTATAATAGATAGGTATTGAGAAATGGGAACCCCTAAAAGTGAGGCAAAACGACATGATTTATAACAACGTACTGGAAGCGGTAGGTCAAACCCCGCTGATTCGACTGAACCGCATGGTAGACGAGGACAGCGCTGACATTCTCGTCAAGTTCGAGGCGCTCAATGTAGGCGGCTCCATCAAGACGCGCACCGCGCTGAATATGATCATTCAGGCGGAGAAGCAGGGTCTGATTCACGACGACACGATCATCGTCGAGCCGACGAGCGGCAATCAGGGTATCGGACTCGCGCTCGTAGGCGCGGTCAGGGGCTACCGCACCATCATCATTATGCCCGACTCCGTCAGCGAGGAACGCCGCAAGCTCATCCGTCACTACGGCGCGGAGGTCAAGCTGATTCACGACGCGGGCGATATCGGCGCATGCATCGACGAATGCCTGAAAATGGCGCTCAAAATGAAAGAGAAGGACAAGCGCGTCTTTGTACCGCAGCAGTTCGAGAACATCAACAACGTGCTCGCGCACAAGAAATACACCGCGCTCGAGATCATGCAGCAGTGCGCCGACCCGATCGACGGCTTCTGCTCGGGCATCGGCACGGGCGGCACCATTACCGGCATCGGAGAGGTGCTCAAGGCGCAGTATCCCGGCATTGAGATCTGGGCAGTCGAGCCGGAGAACGCCGCGATTCTCGCGGGCGGCACCATCGGAACGCACCTGCAAATGGGCATCGGCGACGGCATCATCCCCGATATCCTCAACCGCAATATCTATGACAACATCTACGTCGTCACCGACGACGAGGCGCTCAGCACCGCAAAGCGGCTGGCGCGTGAGGAAGGTCTGATGTGCGGCATCTCCAGCGGTACCAACGTCGCAGCGGCGCTCAAGCTTGCCAAGAAGCTGGGCAAAGGCAAGACTGTTGTCACGGTTCTCCCCGACACCGCCGAAAGATATTTCTCCACTCCCCTGTTTGAGGAATAAGAACGGAAAAAAATCCATACAAAAGCAGCAAGAGGCTGTCACCGTGGGTGACAGCCTCTGTTATTATTCATTTACTTTACGCCAACTCGTCATAAACCTTCTTGAAGGTGTTGACCACAAATTCCGCTTCCTCGTCCGTGATGACGGAGTTCATCGGAAGGGTCAGCTGGTTCTTGTGCATGTTATATGCCTCGGGGAAATCCGCGATGTCAAAGCCCTTGTTCTTGTACGCGGAAAGCAGGGGCAGCGGCTTGAAGTGGACGTTGCACATGACGCCGTTCTCCGCCATCTTGTTGTAGAAATCATTGCGGAAATCGGAGTCCTTTCCGTTGAAGCGGACAAAATAGAGGTGTCCGCTGCTGCGGTGATTCTCTCCCGCGTGGTCGAGCACCTGCAGATCGAGGTTCCTGAATTCCTCGTTATAATACTGAATCAGCGCGTGACGCCGTTTCAGCATGCTCTCATAGCGGTTGAGCTGCGCCAGACCGATCGCCGCGAGAACGTCGGGCATATTGCACTTGTACTGGGTGTCCACAACGTCGTATTCCCACGACGCCACCGTATTTTTGGCAAAGGCGTCCTTGGTCTGACCGTGGAGCGACCACAGCATGTACTGCTTATAGATCTTTTCCTCGTCGATTTTTGTGCGCAGACGGTGAACCGTCGCGCCTCCCTCGGCGGTGGTGAGATTCTTGACCGCGTGGAAGCTGAAATTGGTAAAGTCGGCGATTTCACCGCACATCTGACCGTGCCATCTCGCACCGAACGCATGCGCCGCGTCAGCCATGATCACGACTCTGCCGAGAAGCTCCTGAATCTTGCCGTTGGGACGGAAGATATCTCTCTTCCTGCGGACAGCCTCATAAATCCTGTCGTAATCGCAGACTACGCCCGCAAGGTCAACGGGAATGATCACTTTGGTGCGCTCGTTGATCGCTTCCTCCATCTTGTCATAGTCCATCTCATAGGAGCCGGGCTTGCAGTCAATCATCACAGGCGTCGCGCCGACGTGATAGACGATCGAGGCAGTCGCGGTGTAGGTATATGCCGGCAAAATGACCTCATCCCCCGGACCGACCTTGAGAATGCGCAGCGTCATCTCCGCGCACGCGGTCTGAGAGGACAGACATACCGCTTTTCCCGTATGGCAGTAGTCGCCGATTCTTTGCTCCAGCAGCTTTGTCTTGGGACCTGTGGTTATCCAGCCGGATTCCAGTACCTCGGTCACCAGTTTGATTTCGTCCTTGCCAATGTCAGGCGGAGAAAACGGAACTTTCATCAATGATACTCCCTTGTTCAATACGCAGTTTCCAAATAACGGATATTTTCCACCTTATATTGTATCACACAATTATCGCCCCTGCAATAAAAACAGAAAAAAATTTCAGTTTTCGCTAAATATTACAGGCACCTTCCCCATGAAAGGAATCACTTTCATGGTATTTTCATCAGCGTCAATCACTTGATCGTGAATACGTCGGACAAGCCTGTCACGGTAAAGACGTCCATCACGCTGTCGTTGACGTTGATCAGCTTCATCCCGCCCGCAGACAGCATCTGCTTGTGCGTCTTGAGCAGCACCCGCAGTCCCGCGGAGGAAATATAGGATACCTTCGCAAAGTCCAGCTCCAGCTCGGAAATGCCGTCCAGCGTCTCAAGCGCGGAAGCGAGGTCGGCTGAGGTATTGGTGTCGATTCTGCCGTCGGGCTGCAGCGTGAGCTTCTCACCATTCTGCGTCATCTTTATTGTCATAGGAACACAACCTTTCAAGCTTATTCTGATATACAGCTCTATTGTACCAAATTTGCGCTCGTTTGTCCAGCGTTTTTGACAACTACACAAAAAAGGCTGCTCCAAAGGAGCAGCCGATTCAAATTATTTGATATCTCTTGCATTGAATACCCTGACGGTGAGGATCAGGAACAGCGCGATACATACTGCCGACGCGATCACGGAATTGAGCACGCCGATGTTTTGAACAGCGTTGACGCTCTGTAGCAATGAGTCGGGCATGTACATTCCGAGGTCAAACGACCGGGTGTGGAACGCCTGACTGACAGCGAAGTTCAATCCTCCGTAAACCAACCCCAGCGTGTTCGTGCCGAAGATGACGCCGACAATCGCGGCAACCGTCTTGTTTCTGACGGCTGTCGTGAAGAACAGCAGTATCGAACAGACAGCCATGCTGAGCAGCCATTTGAGTACCAGCGTCAGGATGCCGCCGGGTACCTGCGCATCAAACGCGATGGTGTAGGTTCCGAATGAGGAGCCGATCACCTGTCCGAGTACCACCGACAGCGCCGCAACCGCGATAAATATGAGGTTGTGGACGCCGATAACGACAAACTTTGACAATATCGTGTCGCTTCTGCGCGGAATCTGTCCCGCAATGTTCTTGATATAACCGTTCGCCATGTCCGCGTAGGAATAGCTGACAACGGATACAAACATCAGTATGATCATCCAGCCAATCACGAACGGATTCGTCAGAACGGACGAAAGCTGCACCGCCTGAGTTTCCGCATCGGGCATGAACATCTTTGTCACTAGCGGAATCACGGACAAAATCACGATATTCAGCAATGCGGTGATGCTCATTGTGATAAAAAACACCTTTGACAGGAACAATCTTCTTAAATCCATTTTAATCAAATTAATCATGATGATACCCTCCCGTAACGCTGAGGTAGTAGTCCTCCAGCGAGATGTTCTTGATATATATTTCGTGTACATCGATATTGCTCTTGACCAGCATCCTGTTGATCTCGGCAGTGCTCTGCAACGCGTCATCGATGCGGATTTTTCCCGCTTCGGCAATAACTGCCTGCGGATATCCCGCCTGACGGAGCTTTTCGACCGCCCGATGATTGTCAGAGGTCTGTACCGCGACATAGGAGCCGCATCGGTCGGCAAGATCGTCTGTGCTGAACTCGTCGAGCAGCTCGCCCTCGTGGATGATACCATAGCTGTCCGCCAGCTTTCCCAGCTCGTCAAGGATATGGCTGGAAATCATGATGGTTATTCCCTTTTCTTCGCGGAGCTTCTCGAGCGTCATTCTGACCTCGACGATGCCCTGCGGGTCGAGTCCGTTGATCGGCTCGTCGAGCACTATCATTTTCGGGTCTCCGACCAGTGCAAGCGCTATGCCCAATCTCTGCCGCATGCCGAGCGAAAACGAGCCTGCATTCTTTTTGCCCGTGTCCGCCAGTCCGACAATGCCGAGCAGCTGCTTTACATATTCCGGTGAGCAACAGCCCATCGCGATACATTTCAGTCTGAGGTTCTCCTCAGCCGACATGTTCGGGTAGATTCCCGGGCTCTCAATCAGAACGCCTACGCCGAAACGGTGCTCACCGTGCATCCGGTAGCTGCCGCTTGTAGGCTTTGACAAACCGCTGATCATGCGCATCACGGTTGTCTTGCCTGCGCCGTTCCTGCCTATCAAGCCGTAAATGGAACCCTCGCGAACATGAATATTGATATTCTTTGCCGCGTCTTTTTTTCCATAGGTTTTCGTCAGATTTTCGGTAGTCAAAATGTAGCTCATAGCGATTCTCCTTTGCATTACGGCTTTACCGCGTCTTTTCTTTGTCTTTTCTTTTGCGGTTTGCCTTTATTTCCTTGACGATGATTGAATTATATCACACCGACTATGACAAAAGTATAACAGACTTGCGCGTGCAATGAAAAAAAGGGCTGTGAAGAAACGAATCAAAAGAGCTTCATCTTCACAGCCTTAAAGTTTATGTGGGGCATATGGTAACCTCCAATAATTCAAAATTCATTTCTCAATCGTCGGGTTTAATTCCCGTTCGGAAATATTTCCGCATGAGTGCACATTCACCTTATCATCATCTTACATTTTTTTCAGCTTTTGCCCATTTTGCGCGCAGTTATCCTATGCTGTGCGCTTTGCGCTTTATGATTGAGTACCTGCAAATGTTATTAATCAGGTTTGTCAGCCCGATGTCGAATGCTGCGCGCTTGATTCCGATCGTACGCACAGTGATCCCATGCATCGAGGCTGTCATGAATCCAAATACATGTTCAATGTGACATCTGATTTTCGATTTTCTTCTGTTGTTTTGCTTTTGTTCCTCTGTCAGCGGGGCCGAGCGGAGTTTCACCGCAAGGCTCTCACAGAACCGTGCGTGAAGCTCTCATTTCACACGGCTCTTCGTATTCCCGTTAAGGTTTCCAACCGAGAGTCCAATGTGCGAACATATTGGACTCTCTTTTTACAAGTGTACGAAGCCAAGCCATAGCTCGGAGCTTGTGCTCTCTGAACCGCTTGTATTTGCACATTGCCCATTTGCACAATCTGTCGTTCAGGCATTTCATCGTATACTTCACCGCAGATTTGCAAAAGCTCCTACTATTTTTTAGTAGTAAAAGTCAATAGGGAACCTCTAAAAATTCCCTACCGCGCATAAGCACGAAATCTTCACGGCATATTCTTGCCCAAACGCCTTGAAATACGTCAGTATTCCTGCGGCGTTTTGACAATATTCTGCCATAAATCTTCCGTACTTCTGCACGACATTGAATTATTAGAGATTCCCAATATTTTCATTGGCCTTTTGTTCCGTGACGGTGGTGCAGTTTCTCCGTGCAAGTGGTGCTGAACGGGCGGAATTTACAAAACAACTCTTAAAAGCTGTTTTCTCAGTTCGAACCACCGTTTACATTATACCACACTTCTTCTGATTGCTGAAGTATTTTATTTGAGATAGTATTTACTGCAAGTAGCATAACATCCGGCTTCCGGGGGCGGCTCTCGGCAGGCCGAAAAAGGACGCTGAGATTGATAAAAACAGAATCGTTAAATAATTCCAATTAAATCAATAGATTTTTCGAATTTCCAATTTCCGCCAACGCGTATTCATACGCATAAAATTTTTACTATTCCAAACAATAATCATGCAAAATATTTGCTAATGTATTCATTAAGGAGATTTGGAAATGAAGGCAACAGGAATCGTGAGGCGAATCGACGACTTGGGACGCGTCGTTATTCCAAAGGAGATAAGAAGAACACTGCGCATCCGCGAGGGTGACCCGTCACTGATAACATTGAAAAACTGGCAAAAATTCTGCTTCGCCATGTTGGACTTGTACAACAGAATGGGTTGGAGATAGTACATATTGACGAGGAAATATTCGTCAGCGGTGTATATCCGCAAGGGGTATAAAACAGACTCGGTGTAATTTCTGTTACGCCGAGCCTGTTTTTCGTTGTATTTTTTGTTGTGATTCAAAAATATTCGTTGTATTTTTTGTGATTAAGTGTTATACTGATATTAGATTTACAAAAGGTGTTGATGATATGTATCGCTCTGCAATTGAAAAATTAAAGAAATGGAAGGACAGTTATTTCCGCAAACCCTTAATCATTGAAGGTGCGCGTCAGGTTGGTAAGACATGGCTGATGAAGGAATTCGGAAAAGAATGTTATAAAAAGACTGTCTATATCAACTTCGATTCCAACAGACAAATGAGGGAATTGTTTTCCTCAGATCTGAATATAGAGAGAATTATCATGGGGCTGGAAATTTATTCCGATATAACGATTACACCCGATGACACGCTGATAATCTTTGACGAGGTGCAAGAGGTTCCTGCCGCTCTCAGCAGTCTTAAATACTTTTATGAGAATGCTCCGCAGTATCATATTATTTGTGCCGGGTCTTTTTTCGGTATTGCTTTGCATGAAGGCACTTCTTTTCCTGTCGGCAAGGTGGATTTTCTCAAGCTCTATCCCCTGTCGTTTGACGAGTTTTTATTGGGAACCGGTTACGAAAAGCTTTACAAGTTACTCAACAGCGGCGACTATGCACTTATCAGCTCTTTTTCCGAGCAGTTTATTTACCTGTTGAAGCAATATTATTTTATTGGAGGTATGCCGGAGGTTGTTCTGCGTTTTTCGCATAACAAAGATTTCAACGAGGTACGCGAAGTGCAAAAACGAATTCTCGAAGCATACGAACAGGATTTCTCCAAGCACGCGCCGTCGGAGATTGTCCCGAAAATCAGAATGGTATGGAACAGCATTCCCTCACAACTCGCCAAGGAAAACAAAAAATTTATTTACGGCGTTGTGCGCGAGGGTGGCAGAGCCAAGGATTTTGAGACAGCTATTATGTGGTTGTGTGACTGCGGACTTGTTCACAAGGTCAGCCGCATTACAACACCGAATATTCCGTTGAAAGCCTATGAAGATTTAAAAGCATTCAAGCTGTTTTTGCTTGACGTAGGTCTGCTCGGCTGTATGTCGGGAATAAGCAAAAGCGTTCTCCTTGACGGCAACGATATGTTCAAGGAATTCAAAGGAGCATTGACAGAGCAGTATGTTCTGCAACAGCTGAAAGCTACCTCTGATTTTGGCATCTACTACTATACAAATGACAGAAATAGCTGCGAGATTGATTTTCTGCTCGACGATGGTGAAAAAGTCATTCCGTTGGAAGTCAAAGCGGAAGAAAACCTCAAAGCTAAAAGCCTTAAAATTTATCGGGAGAAATTCAAGCCTGCACTCAGTATCAGAGCTTCAATGGCTAATTACAGGAAAGAGGATGGTGGACTTCTGAATATGCCACTCTATTCAATAAACACTTTATCACGAAAGAATGACTGACTATGCTATCTTACGATGAATTACTCCAAAAATACAACACAGCACTGAAAACGATTGAATCCTTACGTACTGAAAACAAGCACCTGAAATCAAAACTCGGAATTATTGATGAGGCTCCGGCGGAAAGGAAAGCCGCTGACAAATCGGTTATCAACAAATACAGCAGTGTTGAAGCAAAAATACGTTTGTTCAGAAAACTATTTTCAGGACGTGAAGATGTTTTCGCACGGCGATGGACAGCAAAACTACCGGAAAAAGCGGCTATCTGCCTGTTTGTGAGAACGAATGGGCAGATGGAATCTGCGACAAAAATGCTTTTAAATGTTCGGTATGTCCCAACAGAAAATTATTGCCGTTATCCGACAAAGCAATTTATAACCACCTTGCAGGCAAAGACGAATACGGCAGGGATGTTATCGGCATTTATCCGATGCTGCCGGACGATACCTGTCGCTTTTTGTGCGCTGATTTTGATGAAGCTGAATTTGAAAAAGATGTTGCAGCTTATCGCTCGGTTTGCGAACAGTTTCATTTGCCTGTTGCCGTAGAACGTTCTCGCTCCGGAAAAGGCGCACACACATGGATTTTCTTTGAAGCAGCTGTCCCGGCTGAAATGGCACGAAAAATGGGAACGATCATTCTCACCAAAGCGATGCAGCTGCGTGGAGAGTTGTCATTTAAATCCTATGACCGATTCTTTCCGAATCAGGATACAATGCCTGCCGGCGGATTTGGAAATCTGATTGCGCTTCCGCTGCAAGGACTTGCCCGAAAAGCCGGAAACAGTGTTTTTGTTGACGAGAGCTTCATCCCCTACCCCGATCAGTGGGAGTATCTCGCTTCCATTCAATCTGTATCTCTGGAACGGGTTGAGGAAATAATCGCAAAATATGGAAAGAATAACGAGCTTGGCGAGCATGTTGCAGACAAAGAGGATAAACCGTGGGAAACAAAGAAAGAACCTTCATTCGGTCAGCTCGACTTTCCGAAAACACTTGAAATCATCCGCGCAAATATGGTGTACGTTCCTATCGTCGAGTTATCCTCTCCGGTGATAAATGCCGTAAAACGCCTCGCCGCGTTCAAGAATCCTGATTTTTACAGAGCGCAGGCGATGAGAATGTCGATATATAACAAACCCCGTGTTATCTGCTGCGCGGATATGACAAAAGAATATATTGCCCTTCCACGCGGGTGTGAAAATACGCTTTACGATACGCTGAACGGAGCGAATGTTCGGTATAATGTAACCGATAAAACAAATCACGGTAACCCGATTCCCGTTTTATTCAACGGTAAACTTCGAGATGACCAGCAGATAGCCGCTGACGCAATTCTTGAACACAATACAGGCGTATTGTCGGCAACGACCGGATTCGGCAAAACTGTAATTGCCTCATATCTGATAGCGCAGCGAAAAGTCAACACGCTTGTGCTTGTCCATACGCAAGCGCTGTTAACGCAATGGAAGAAATCACTGGAAGCGTTTTTGCGCTTTGACATCACTCCGCCGGAGGCACCCAAAAAAAGCGGACGGCATACCGCTTGGTCTCCGATCGGAATACTCGGCTCTCAGAAGAATACTCTGCACGGAATCGTCGACATCGCAATCATACAGTCGGCTTTGTCTGACGGAGAGGCAAAAGATTTAGTCAAAAATTACGGCATGGTAATTGTCGATGAATGCCATCATATTTCCGCGGTCAATTTTGAAAAGGTTCTAAAGAGCGCAAACGCGAAATATGTTTACGGCTTGACCGCAACACCGGCACGGCAAGACGGTCACCATCCTATAATATTTATGCAGTGCGGTCCCATACGATATAAGGTTGACGCAAAGGAGCAAGCCGATAAAAGACCCTTTGAGCATTACCTTATTCCACGATTTACTTCATTCCGCTCCGCTGCGGATAAAACGATTACAGCATTGTATAAGGCGTTGTCCGAAAACCAGCTACGCAATAATCTGATTGCCAATGACATAATCGAAGCATTAAGCGAGGGCAGAACACCGATCATTTTGACAGAGCGGCGTGAGCACATAGAAACGATCAGCGGATTGTTGTCAGGAAAATGCGAAAACATTATCACACTTTTCGGAACGAGCTCACAAAAAGAAAAGAGAGAGACACTCGCAAAGCTTGAATCGATCCGCGACAACGAGAAGCTGATTATCATTGCTACAGGAAAATATGTCGGTGAAGGTTTTGATTTTCCAAGACTCGATACCCTTTTTCTCGCGCTGCCGATTGCGTGGAAAGGCAAGGTCGCGCAGTACACAGGCAGACTGCACCGCAATTATCCCGGCAAAACCGAGGTTCAGGTATATGATTATGTGGATATACATGTCCCTATGCTTGAAAAGATGTATCAAAAACGCGTAAAAGGATACGCCGCAGTAGGATATAAGGCAAGAATCAAAACTAATGAACCTATATCACCAGACGTGATTTATGACGGCAGGAGCTTTTATCCGGTATTTGCAAGCGACGTTACGCACGCCGCTAAAGAGATACTGATTGTCAGTCCTTTTATGCGTAAAAACCGATTAACACAAACGATAAAGCTATTGTCGCAGGTAATCTTGAACGGTGTGTCCGTCACAGTCGTAACCCGTCCTCCGGATGATTTCAAAGAAAACGAGCGCGAAGCAGTTATTCAAAACGCCGAATTACTTTTAAATCACGGAATCCAAGTAAAATACAAGTCTGAATTTCATCAAAAATTCACCGTAATCGACCAAAAAATTACCTGGTACGGAAGCGTAAACTTTCTCAGCTACGGAACTCACGAAGAAAGCATCATGCGCTTTGAAAACTATGACCTCGCCGGAGAGCTTATGGATACAGTTATTTGAGAAAAAACAGGCTCGGTGCATTTCCTGCGGCACCGAGCCTGTTTTTCGTTGTATTTTTTGTGATTGATAAGCGTTTGATGATCACCAATCCTGCTCTGCCAAATACTTTTTCATCATAAAGGTGCAGAAATAAGGAAATGTATAAACCTGAATTATTCACGCCAGCGCCTGGTAATCGCTTCAACACCGGGAAAACACTGATAAAAATGAAAAATGGGCTTTCACCTAAAAGATGA
>FMUA01000049.1 GCA_900100595.1 Ruminococcaceae bacterium P7 | reverse complement strand
CCGCTGCCTTCGACTGACCGATTTTTTTCGCCAACTTCACTGCCTGTACCTTGTATTCATCGTCATACTGCCTTTGTTCTGCCATTGTTGACACTCCTTTGTTTTTTTGCTCCCGTGAAAAGCGCTCTTTGAGAGAGGGCGGCTTATGCCGCCGTGTCTACTTATCGCATATTTTCCGGTGATTGTCAAGGGCGGCGCCAGCCGTTCATTTTACCCTTGACTATCGCCGGTAAATATGCTACACGACGTTGCTTTCAGAGCAGCCTTTTGGGGGAATTTATTTTTCTATTTTTCTCGTTTTGTTCGAGTACCATGTGTCAACTTTTATTATACAGGATCATTGGGAGCCTCGTCGGTAACGGACAGCAGTCTTTCTTGCAGCCTGCTTGCTGTATCTTCAAGACTGACGTAGAGTGTTGTTCCTTTCGTAGTAGAAAAGTTCCATATCGTTTCGCCTTTCGCAATACGAACACACTAGTCAAGCATTAACCAAGATTTGCCGACTTTCGGTGCGCCGCCGATAATAGCAAGTCCTTGCGGCAACAAATCTTTTATCACAAATTTTGTCGCGGGCAAGTCCATATCAAGAAGCGTGTCTCCGTCAATGGAGTTGAATGTTTTTCTGATGTCTAAATCATAAATGTCGTAGTCAGATATATGACTTCACCTCGTTTTTATAAAGTTCAGAACGTTCTTACAATTTTTATTATAGCGAGTCTTGACAAAGTTTCAATAGTTTTGTACAATATAGATTGAACTCACTTAGATTGTTGATTTATTGCAAAATTTGGATTGTACAAAACGAGGTATCAAAATGGATTTAAAAAATTATCAGTTATCTGAATATGAAGAGTATTTACTGGAACGAACCGGAACAGAGAATGTTGCGTTTGATGATGGTATGGTTTATGTTACATATCATAGGGATAACAACTCGACCGAGCTGATGAAATCTAATGACGATGAATTTATCACGCTCTGCATGACCGCAAAAGAACAGGCGTGCTCCTTACAGGTGCAAAAAAATGATGATGATTCGGAGTGGCTTGATTGCATTCGGTTTCCGATTGACTCAACCGAAAGAGATGAATTTGAAAAAATGTTCTATAATCAAAACCCCGACATAAATCCACAGCCAAAGAATAACCCGCTCAGCGGAAGCAAAGTTACTTTACCTTTGGGAGAAGCGTTGTTTGAATTTATTTATGCTGATTTCGATTCACTGTATAGTGAAGTCAAAGTAAGCCTTTTTTTGTATAAAGATATTGATTTACCAAATGCTGATTGTGATATGCAGGAGATGATCAATCGTTATCAAATCTACCGCAACTATAAGTGGTTGATTAATCATTTGGCGTTTGGATCTACCGCTTCCGCATTGTTTCCGCCGGCTATTATGCAGGATGCGGATTTAGCAGCGGCTATGCTTGACTATTATAAATATCTGATAATGCTGCAAAAGGAATACCGTGAAATTATGGAGTTCTGTTTTGAGACGAAGTATTATTCTGAAGTGTTGAGTGATATGACGCCTTCAGCGCGGTATTATCTTTATCGGAAGATATACAACATGCCGCCCTTCGTTGAGTTCAACGAAGAGCAGCGGTTGATAATGGGAGAAAAAAAGGCTCAGACAGATTATGACTTTTTAGCGTTTGCTGATTTTGCACAAGAACATGGTATAGATGCAGCCACACTAATGTATTTTCATAACTTCAATCACAATCCGGTTCTCCGTTATCGCTGTGAGAGTCTGCATGAATTCTTGGAGCTTGAGCTTAACAAGCTGATTGAATACAGTGTCAACTTAAAGTGCTGTGAACGCTGCGGACAGTGGTTTTCCTATAAGGGCAACTATGATGCGCGATACTGCAACCGGATCCATTTAGGTGAATTGCGTTCCTGCCGTGACCTCGCTGCCGAGGAAAACTATAAGCTGAAAATGGAAAAGAACGAGGCTCTGCCAATCTATAGGAAATATTATCGCCGTTACTACGCTCGCGTAAAAGTTAACCAAATCAAGAAAAATGATTTCAAAAAATGGAAATATGAGGCGCTCGTAAAACGTGATGAGTGTTCTGCAGGAAAAATAACCCCCGAGGAGTACATCGATTGGCTTGAGAGCTGTTTCCCCAACAGAAAGAGGAAGGATAAATAAATTCTGTATTCTTTGTTTACAGCATATCTGATTTTGACCGTTGGAATTATCAACAATAAAGGCACAAGCCAAGAATCTCTACAGACTCTGTGCTTGTGCCTTTTTTGCGTCCACAAACCGCGACAAATCGGATGTGTCTGCGTTACTTCGTGACTTCGGGTATATAAATGTGAACTATTTATTTGTGCTAAACAGGGCGAATTTTCGCGCGTTAGGTGTTGGAACTCATGGTTTGTGTCAGAAGTCTGACAGCCAAAGAGAAACCCCGGCAAAACGCGTCGCGTTCACCGAGGTTCATCAACTCTGTATGATTGTCTTTTATTTTTTCAAGTATCGCTTTCTGCTGCTCCGTCAGCGTTGCGGACAACTCCTGCTCATGACGAATCACTAGCTTTGCGGTAACGTCATACTCACTGCCGCGTTCCGCTTCATACTTATACGAAGAGATGCTGCCGTAGTAGAGGTTTTCGAGTGTGGTCATTTTCTCACCGTTCTTTCCAAGCACAACAACATACCACAGGTTGCTTTGAATGTCCGGTTTTTTTCTATATTGCACAAAGCTGTTTGGACTTTTTTATATTTTCGATGTAACCTTTGAGGTACCAAATATGCTCTTTTATTTTCTAAAAGCAACCGACAGACCCTTGAAATCTATTTTGTGTTCCTCTATAATATAATCAATCGATATTAAAGTGCAAGCGAGGTCATTATGAAGAAGTTTAAGATTAAACCCCGTCATATTGTTTTGGCGCTGTCCCTTTTAGCAATGCTCATCGCTTTTATGGTCTATACCGTTTGTGTCAGCGGCAAGTACAGCTACACGGAAAACGTCGGAGCGAAACACCTTGAAGCCGATCAGGTTCATGCGAAAAGCTCAGACGAAACGGTTGCCAAGATCGTTTCCGTGGAGAATAATTATACAGAAGAAGGGAACAACGGGTTGAAGGTCACTGTAGAAGGTGTTAACCCCGGCGACTGCGTTGTAACCCTTGCCTATCGCTCTCCCGAAAACGGGCAAATGCTGGTTAGAACCTCGGCGTTTCGCGTGCTGCCCATTGGCGTGGTCTACGATTTGACGATCGATAGCTTTACGTCGCTGAAGGCAGTAATCCCGCTGGGGGTGGCGGCGATGTTGCTGATTGTTGCCGTTCTTTCGCTGTCCTTTCGGGAAAAACAAAGAAACGGAGAATTTTATTATTCAATGGTCATCATCGGCGGCGTCATTCTGTTTCTCCTGTTGAATGTCATCGTCACCCTGACGGATTCCCAGCTATGGAGCCGATTTGGTGAAGCTGTCACCACCAAGGATATTCTTGCGCTGATTGTGAGCAGCGGCAACCGCTTTGTGATGTTTTCGGAGATTCCCGTTATCATGGTTGCTGCGTCGCTTGCCGTCAGCAATATTTGGCTGGTTGTCAAGGAGGGCTTCCGCTTGCAAAACCTGCTGGGCGTTGTGATTGCTGTGCTGGTCGCAGGCGGCATACTGACGATCCGTTTAAGCGATAACTACAGCGTCATTCAACCCGACGCGCTGTATTATTTCGCTATGCTGGCGAATATCGGAGTTGCGTTTTTGCTGAGCTACTTCGAGTGCATGTTCCTCTCGACGATGTTTTGCGCGGTCGCGTCCACGCGTTACAATCCGCCGTATGATATGGACTATATCATCATCCTCGGATGCGCCATCCGGAAGGACGGTACGCCGACGCCGATCCTCCGGGGCAGGGTGCAGCGCGCCTATGATTTTGAGCAGGAGCAGTTTCAGTCAACCGGAAAGCACGCTGTGTTTGTTCCGTCAGGCGGTCAGGGCAGCGACGAAGTGATCAGTGAGTCGGAAAGCATGAAGCGTTGTCTGATGGAAATGGGTGTTCCGGAGGAGAGAATATTGAAAGAAGATCGATCAGTTAATACCTACCAAAACATGGCGTTCTCAAAAACAGTCATTGAGCAGGATGCTGGCGATATCTATACCGTCAAAGTCGGCTTTTCGACCACCAATTACCATGTGTTCCGCGGTTATACGCTGGCGGAAAAGCTGAAAATGAGAGTCAAAGGACTATCGGCAAAAACAAAGCTCTATTTCTTCCCGAACGCGTTCGTCAGAGAATTCATCGGACTGCTGTGGGAAAAGAAACGGAAGCATCTTTTGTTCATTTTCCTGTTCTTTGCAGTCCTGCTTGTTTTGTACCTTATTATTCGCTATTAGAATTAAGGTCGACAACGTATAAAAGGTGCTGCCACTTTCTGAGAAAACAAATAGATAGGCTGATATTTGATGTAACGGCGGTACACCACAAGTGTATCAGATTTTGAAAAAGAAAAAATCAAAAGCATAACGGCAGAAGAAAAACATTTTTGTTTTTCTTCTGCCGTTGCTGAAAAGATATTTTATACGCGGAGCTTTATCATCCTCATAAAAAAATCATGCTTAATTGTCTGCCGGTGTGCAGGTGCTGCCGTCAGCATAGAAGTAATGAGTTGTACCCTGCGAATCGGTGGAGTTCGTTACTCCGATATAATATACAGCCGAGCCGTCGGATGAAGTCTGCTGTTCACAGCTTGATACGTGCCAGCTGCTTTCGCCGTAAAGCTCTTTTGCCTTTTCAACTGCGCTCTGAACAGCCTTCATCTTATTTGCGTTTTCCTCCTGATTGACGGAAGAGGACGTCTGATCGTTAGCTGAGTTGTCAGGTGAGCAGTTTTCGCCGTCAACATAAAAGTAATATGTCTTAGACTGAGAATCGGAGTAGTTCATTACGCCGATATAGTACATTTCCGTGCCGGCATCGGTGGTCTTTGTTTCAATGCTCGCAACGCCCCAGTTGCCTTTGCCGTAAAGGTTTGCAGCTGCCTCGCATGCTTTAAAAGCTGCTTTTTGCTGATTAGCCTGCGACTCCTGTTTGTCGGCTGCCGCGCTGTTTTGTGTGCTGCCGGAGTTTTGATCGTCAGCGCTTTCCTGAACGCTCGTTGCGGGAATGGTTGTCTGTTCGGCGGTTGTCACGGCAACCGTTGTGGGTGCTGTAGTTGTTTCCGTTTTGGAACTGTTGTTACCGCATCCCGTAAAGCAAAGTACTGCAATTAACGCGCAGACTGCAAGACCGGATGTTATTGCTGTTGTTCTTTTGATTGTTGTCTTTTTCATTTTGATTACCTCTTTCTTGAAATTTATTTTTTGTTTTTTGTGTTTTTGTTTCTGCTGTGCCTATATATTATCACATTATTTTTTGAAATACAACATACGATCCGCGCATAATTTGTCTAAAATAAGACACTTTATCTGCGAATTGTCTTTTTTCAGACAGGTCGTTATTGATATGTCTATATTATTGTCAGTGAGCTGTTTGAAGAACGAGCATCGTCATATCGTCAGATTGCTCCGCGCCATGCGTAAAGGAATTGATTTCCTCTGTCACCGCGTTCAACACGCCTTTGGCGTCACTGCGGATATGATCGCTCAGTACCTTCTCCAGCCTTCCGTCGTCAAAGAGCTTACCCTCCTTGTTTTCCGCCTCCGTTATGCCGTCGGTATAGAGGAACAGACGGTCTCCCGCTTTCATCTTGACCGTGTATTCCGGAAACTCAATGTCCGAAAAGGATCCTGCTATAATGCCGCTTTCGGTGTTCAGCGCGGTCAGCTTATCGGATAGTATATACGGATAGTTGTGACCCGCGTTTGAGTATGTCAATTCTCCCGTTTTAGGATCGTATACAGATATGAATGCCGTAATAAACATCATATTCGGATTGTGCCCGACAAGATTGTTATTAAATTCAAAAAGCGCTTTTGACGGAGAATATCCTAACTGCGCATATTGATTCAGCAGTGTGATCGCGCGCGACATAAACAGAGCGGCGGTGATACCCTTGCCGGAAACGTCGCCGACCGCGACAAAGACGTTTCCGTTTTCCAATATGTTATAATAATACAGATCGCCGCCAACGTCCTTTGCCGTTGTCATAGACGCTTCTATTGTTACCGTGTCGTTTTGGAAGGACGGCGGCTCCAACAAACCCATTTGAATGTTTTGGGCGATATTCAGCTCGGCTTTTTGGCGGTTCAGCTCGGCAACGTCGTCGATGTATTGCTCAAGCTCCTCCGCCATCGTATTGAAGGAATCGGACATTTCTGCAAGCTCGTCGTTACCCTTTACGGGCAGTTTTTCAAATTCTCTGTCTTGATCCGAAACAAAACCCTTCATTCTTTTGCTGATTTTTTTCAGCGGCTTTGATACTCTGAAATACAGAATGACCGCAGCCGAAATACTGACCGTCAGTGTGGCAATAAACATAATGACAGCAAATTCACGGAATTTCTTATTAAAATCACTTGTTACATTTTGAAGGGATATCTCGGCGCTCACAATTGATTTGATTTTTGCGCCTGCTTTTCCATTTTCGGAATCTCCGTAATACCAAACCGGCATATAACAAGCCAGCTTGTCCTCGTTTTTGTTCGTGATATGAACGACAATGCCGCTTTCGTCGCCCTCAAAGGCTCTTTTCATCTCATCGGTCAAGCCGCCTTCAACATAATGACCCGTTAAATCGTTTACAGGGTGCGAATCCTCTTTTGACCCTTGAAGCGCGCTGGTGCCGCGCGTCAAATACATGACCGTGTTATCCCGCAAATTCGGCAAAAGAAAGTAGATTATATCCACTTCATACTGATTGCAGGCGTTGGTAAGCACAGATGTTATGATCTGTTCATCAGTCGATTCAATATCATACTTGTCCGGGTCGGTAAAAGTGACAAGCTCGGCGGCATCCTTGGCGGCTTTCGTGATATCGGCGGTCGCTTCGGCAACTGCTTTATTATAGGTGTAGGTGTATAAAGCGGCAAACATCACGACCTCAACAGCGGTAATGATAATCAGCAGCCAAAGCGATACCTTTTTGAATATAGAAGATTTCATGCGCAACCCTCCCGATCATCATTATTATACATTATTCCGACGCGATTGTCACTAACAAAAAAAATAGCGCGGATTTAATGACAAATCAAAAACGCTGTGTTATACTATAAGCAGTAAAACTAAACGGAGAATAAACTATGAAGGTTAAATCATCAAAAAACGGCAGCGCCTGTACGCTGACCGTTGAAGGAAAAATCGACACGATAACCGCTCCCGAGTTGGAAGAAGCAGTAAAATCAAATCTTCCAATATGCGAAAAAATGATTTTTGACTTCACCAATGTAGAATATATCACCTCAGCAGGCTTGCGCGTGCTGGTGTATGCGCAGCGCGAGCTGATGAAGAAGGGCGGAGTCACGGTAACGGGCGTAAACGAAGGCATTAAAAAGATATTTACCGTTACGGGAATGTACAAGATACTGAAAATCAAATAATACTGCGTTATATCGAACAGGGGTTTCCGGTAATCGGGAATCCTTATTTATTTAGCAAAGATTTGACGTTGCCGGACAATTAACAGGTCATCTGTCTAAAAACAGACACTTGGCCCGAAAAGCGTCCAAATGTAGACAAACAGAGGCTTTTTTGAAGATTGTATTTGCCTGAAATCGGTGTTATCATAAAGCCACAGTCAAGGGAAAACGAAAACAAAATCCCAAAACAAAACCAAAGAAAAGGAGATAACACCATGAAAAAGACTAATAAAATCAAAACAAGGATCATAGCAGGTTTATTATCAACCGTCACCGCTTTCTCAGTAGGCGTTATTGCAATCAGCTCCGCTTCTGCTGCAGAAATAAATTCTTCCGAATATATTTTGCAGCAGAACAACGCAAACGATCCCGTGAGCTATGCAACAGTCACAGCCGAGGACTACGGCAAGCAGGCAGGCGTAAACGCTGCAAACGCCGCGTTTGATACGCTCGGACAGGTTTTCCCCGGAGCGAGCATTTTAGTTTCTCCGTTCAAAACCCTGTTCAATATGAACGTTAACGGCGACGACCCGATCACAGCGGTGAACAACAAGCTCGACAAAATGGATCAGAAGCTTGATGATATCAGCAAAAATCTTAAGTCTCTCAACAACAATATTGACCGCAATATTGCGTGGCTCGGCAACAAGACCGAGCTGAGCGAGCTAAAGACAAACTACCGCAATCTCAGCGCCGCGCTTGAGGACTTTGCAAAGGATATCTATTCGATCGAAAGCGATGACGACCTCAACAACCAGCAGAAGATGATGAAGCTGGCGGCACTGAAAAAGAGCGCAGATTTCAGAGATGTAAAGCGTTACTGCACCATCATCAGAGATTATATGGACGGCAGCAACAAATATGTATCTGATTGCATGTTCGACCTGCTCTACAACGACAAGGCTCCCTCATGTATGATAGAGCGCGAAGCCTACAACAAGGCTTTCGGCGCAGCCGAGGATCTGACAAAGCAGTATATGTACGCGGTATCTCTTATCGCCGAGTGCCAGAAGGCAGCCGACGCGGTTTACTTTTTCACGGAAGCGGACGTTAAGGCGCTCGGAAACGGCATATTTAAATCCAATTACGACAATTTTGACAAAGCAAGAGAGATCTTGGATGCTGACGACGCCGCAAAAATGCTCACAGCGGCAGCCACAGGCGCGGATAACTTCCGGAAGCATAACACCGGCAAATTCATCTTCAAGGGAACCAAGTCGATCGACAAGGTTTGCGGACGTTTTGAATATGCAGAGCTCTATCCAAACAGAACTTCCAAGACAAACGACTACATCAACAAGAGCACGCTTTCCACAGACGATATTAAGGCATTGGCGGCATATGTGCGCGAAAATTATCCCAACACCTCTATTTACACCTTCCTCAAAAATAACAAGGCGCTTTATTGTGATTTTAATTTGAAGAATGTCGAGACAGACATCCTTCCGGGATATATCCTGACCGATTCTAACCTTCAAACCGAAGAGCACAGAGTCGGAACCGAGGATTTAGGCGAATATGGCGGAAGTCTGTTATATGACTGCAGTGTTTACGCAAAGGGTATCAATATATGTGACCCTAAATGCGAGGAAGAGAACATTTTGGTTTATACTTATCGCAGAGCAGACATTTATATGTACTTCATTTACTGCCGTTCCAGCTATTATTACTGCAGCTCTTACGAAAAGAAGATCGTCACTCTCGGCGATCCGATCACAACGGATGAGAAAAACGCGGTAAACAAGTTGGACGAAGAAAAGGCTCAGGAAGAAAAAATGAGAAATGAGCTCTCCGCATGGAAAAACTCTTGTCCCGCATTCGCGGATCTCACCTTTGAGGATTACAAGGAATATGCCGGCTGGAAAAAGTGGAACGAGAGCAATAACCATTATGATGAAAAATACTTTGCGGATTATATCAGAAATATGAAGGAATTTAATAAATACGGCAGTTATATGGATAAATACCTTTTTGTACAATATATGAAAGTCAAATTATCTCCCAATCCCCAACACGCAAACGCTCCCTACGAATTGTATCAAGAGTACGTAAAATTATATAATAAAGGTAAATATAACAGAGAGTACGGAATTTGGTTGATCGAATATAAAGGAATGTAAAATACAAAATTATCCCCGTGCCAAATCGGCCAATGCCATTAAGCTAAGAACAGAGAAAAAATACAACAAAGCGAAAATAAGAGCACATCGGCAACGGTGTGCTCTTTTTTCTAAAAAAAGGCATGACAAAAAGACGAACGAGGGTTCGCCGAAAAAACACTATACAAATAAAGGTAACCTCTAAAAATTCATCTATATCTTCTTCACTGTTAGTTTAATGCGAAATTAGAATAAAGCGAAGCCTATTAGCGCCTATTCCTCAGCAAACCCACTGGGATTTGCATAGATTTTGCCCATTTTGGGCGCAGTTATCCCTTGGACAGTGATTGGCGTTTGATGATAGAATACCTGCACATAT
>FMUA01000034.1 GCA_900100595.1 Ruminococcaceae bacterium P7 | reverse complement strand
CGCACAAAACGCCGGTGATTATTTGAAGCAGGTAAAAGCGAGCCGTCCTTTGGTGGACGGCCCGCGAATGACATCGGACGGCAGAGCCGACCGTTATGCGGTTTTTGCAAATATATTGGCGACGCTTGCAAGGTCTTCCCATGGTTTTGCGGCGTTTGTGTGAACGTAGGTTTTTTATGGAGGAAGTTATGGAAGAATATAAGAAGGTTACTATCAGCTTTACGAAGGATCAGCTGAAAAAGTTGGACGAAATAATGTCAAAGGAGCAAGGCTACTCGCGCATTTCTCTGGTGCGCGAAGCGGTGGATAACTACATCGGGTACCGCGCTCAAAAGGAAAACATCAGCTATTTGTCGCCGATCATTAGTCAGAATATCAAACTGGTGCTGTCTAGGTTTGAAGAAAACCTGAGTGAGATGCTATTCAAGTTAGCGGTCGAGGTTAGCAAAAGCAATATCCTTTCTGCCCGTAACAGCGACCTGAATGACTACGCTCTGAACTATTTGAACGCTGTGTCTGAACAGATTGTCGCTGAGCATAACGGCGTCATCGACTTGGAGAAGGCGCGAGATTTCATCGACGGAGAAGAAAATGGCTAAAATAATTGTGTCATGCCGCTTCCAAAAGAGCGCAAAAGATATCGCTGATCTCATAAGGTATATGTCTACCCGCGAGGGAGTTGAAAAGCTGCCCGATACCAAGAAATATAAAATCGCGACCCAAAGTCAGCACGACCTCATCCTTTCTGTGGTGAAGCATTTCCCTCAAAGCAAGAAGTTTCTTGAATATGAGGACTACTACGCAATGCCCACCAGAGAGAATGCAAATGAGTTTCTCAATGCCGTCGCGGAAAGATATGCAGACCGAGCGGATGAATTGAAGGGTCTGGTAAGTTATATTTCCAACCGTCCCGGTGTTGAAAAGCTCGGCTCTCACGGATTGTTTACGCAATTCGATATGCCGATTGACCTCGATACTGTAGCGGAACGTGTCGCTAATCACGACGGCGTTATTTGGACGGAGGTCGTCAGTCTGCGCCGTGAGGACGCGGAGCGTCTGCATTTTAACAACGCCGAAGCGTGGAAAAAACCTCGTCCGACGTAATATGAACGAGATCGCCAAAGCACATCGTATAAAGGTTGAAGACCTGGAATGGTACGGTGCGTTCCATAATACAACGCACCATCCGCATATTCATTTGATAATTTTCTCGAAAGGGCAGGAGGGATTTCTCTCCGAGAAAGGAATCAAAGAGCTTCGCCGCGCCTTCGGTCAGGACATTTTCCGAGATGAGCAGTACAAGCTGGCGACCATAGAAACCGGCTATCGTAATCAACTGAAAGAACAGTTGACTGACCTATTACAGCAGCTTCAAACACGGCAATCTGTCCCTAATGCCAATTATTATCTCTTTCTGATGAGAAAAATCCGTGATGAAGTTCAACAGCAGAAGGGAAAGAAACTCTACGGCTATCTGCCGAGGAAAGTAAAGAAGCTGGTGGATTATGTTTTGCATGAGATCGCCAAAGACGATGATTTATCTGAAATCTATTCCAAATGGAACGAGGTAAACCGCGAAAAGCTGAGTCTATATTACGATACAAAGGATAAGCCGGACGTGCCCATTGAGAAGAATCCCGAGTTGAGATCGCTGAAAAATTTGCTCATCAGAACAGCGTTGAGCATGAATTTCAACGCACAAACCACTGTAAATACTACCCGACTTGGTTTTTTGTTCTCAATGTTGGCAAAGCAAATCGTTAGCAGCGCAAGCAAAAGGTTAGATGAACTCAATAAAATGCTGCCTCAAACCGACAGCAAAGAGCGAGATAAAATCCGCGAGAAAAAGCTGGCTAACGGTCAGAAAGAAGGTTCGGATAGCAACGGTATTGATAATGAAGTCTACGATAGCCAAGCCGCAGAGGGTATTCTGACCATGCTTGACTACCTGATTTCGCTCGGCGATCAGGATAGTTCACAAGATACGCAAGAAGAACCTGTATCGTCCGAAGATGAATATGATTTTGACAATGCCTATGCTGAGTATCTAAATGACGATGATGACGGTTTTGGTGACGACGATTCAGATGACGAGGATGAGTATTACGGCATGTCCATGTGAACAGCGAAAATAGCGCCCTGTTTCGCCGTGTGTCGCCCTGTATGCGATTTATTGAGCAAAGACAGTGTGCCCGACCGAAGTGTTTGCGCGGTGTTGAGCCTTTGTCGCGATTTGTGAGCAGCAGCCCGTTTTGACAGGTCGCAGCGGTCATATCCATATTCGCTTATAGCTGATGTCCTTTTTACTATACACGTAGTGTATAGTAAAAACCGAACAACAGCGGTGTTTAAAATTTGCGACGCTATAACAAAGAATACGAAAAAAGTTCTGGATTTCCCGCGGTATCTTTTTGTGCTTGAAAAAAAGTGAAAATGTGATATACTATTGATTGAATCAAATTATTACGAGGTGTATCATGACTTCGCTGACAAAGGACGCAATCAAACAATCCTTTTTAAAACTGCTGAATAAAAAACCGATCGACAAAATAACCGTTAAGGAGATCGTCGAGGACTGCGGCATCAACCGCAATTCCTTCTACTATCACTTTGACGATATCCCTTCCCTGATGGAAGAAATATTTAACGAGCAGGCGGATGAGTTTGTCAGCCACAGCTTTTCTCCCGATAATCTGTACGACAGCATTATGGAGGCGGTCGCGTTTTCGCTTGAAAATAAAACAGCTATTTTTCATGTTTTCAATTCGCCTAACCGTCAGTTTTATGACCGTTACCTCAACCGCGTCGCGCGCAGAACGGTAACAGAGTTTGTTGATAACTACACTAAGGATTCGGGCGGGATCAGAGAGGACGACCGCGAGGCAGTTGTGATGTATTATAAGAGCCTGCTTGTCGGATTTGTGTTCGACTGGGTCAACGACGGAGTACAGTATGACCTTTCTTTGAAAATCAAACGTATCTGCGAGCTTTTTGAGGGCACGTTCGAGCTTGCGATTGAAAAATGCAGAGAATAAAATAAGATTCGCCGAGTAGGTTTATCCTGCCCGGCGATTTGCTTTTAGGCAAAATTAAAAAGATGTCTGAAAAACCGTCAAACAATTTTCTTTGTCTGTTTGTTCTTTAATTGTATTCGAATACAATATATATCGAAAAAAAGACAAGGAGTGATTCTGCAAATGAAGCTTGGAAAAGCAGTCGTGAGATCCCGCGTCGTTATTCTGATGATCGCTTTGGCGCTGATGGTACCATCGGTAATCGGAATGATTTGCACCCGCGTAAATTACGATATGCTTAACTATCTCCCCGAAAGCCTCGACACCGTCAAGGGTCAAAGGTATATGCTCGAGGATTTTAATAAGGGCGCGTTCTCGTTTCTGATTTTTGAGAACGCGGACGAGAAAACAATGAGGGAAGCGTCGGAAAAAATCAAAGAGGTCGACCATGTCGCCACCGTTCTCAATTTCAGCGATATTGCCGACGGCGCGATCCCCGAGGAGTTGCTTCCCGATAAGATCTACGAAGCGGTCAATAAAGGCGACGACTCGCTGATGGCGGTTTTCTTTGACTCGTCAAGCTCGTCGGACGAGACGATATCCGCCATAACGGAAATCCGAAGAATTTGCGACGGACAGTGTCTTGTATCGGGCATTTCCGCAATGGTAACGGATCTGCGCGACCTCTGCGAACGGGAAGAAGCCGTTTATGTAGGAATAGCGGTAGTTCTTGCAGTCGCGGCGATGATGCTGTTTTTGGACAACTGGATCGTGCCGTTTGTATTTTTAGCGAGCATTGGTATGGCTATACTGATGAATATGGGGTCAAACTTTTTTCTGGGCGAGATTTCGTACATCACAAAAGCGCTTTCGGCTGTCCTTCAGCTTGCGGTCACGATGGATTATTCTATCTTCCTCTGGAGCAGCTATAAGGAACAGAAAACCAAGTGTTCCGATAACAAAGAGGCGATGGCAAAGGCGATACAGGAAACCGTGACCTCGGTTCTGGGCAGCTCGATAACAACCGTCGCGGGATTTATCGCGCTGTGCTTTATGACATTTACCCTCGGCAGGGATTTGGGAATCGTTATGGCTAAGGGCGTGCTGCTCGGGGTTCTGGGCTGCGTTACGATTTTGCCGTCAATGATCCTTGTGCTCGACAAGCCGCTGTCAAAAACTATGCACAAATCCCTGATCCCGAAAACCAAGAAGCTTGCGACGGGGCTTGTCAAAATATTCCCCGTATTTCTGATCCTATTCGGAGCGCTGGCGTTTCCGGCTTACTACGGCTATAGTAAAACGAACAGCGAGGTTTATTACGACATTTCAAAAAGCCTGCCGAAGGATATGGCGAACGTCATCGCGAATACAAAGCTCAAGGAAGAATTCGGAATGAGCAACACGCATATGGTTCTGGTCGATTCCAATCTTGACGCAAAGGAAATCCGCGAGATGAACGAGGAGTTCAAGAACACGGACGGCATAAAGTTCACCCTCGGTCTTGACAGCGTTGTCGGCAGTATGGTGCCGGAGGAAATGCTGCCCGAATCTATAACAAGCATCTTTAAGAGCGACCGGTGGGAAATGATTATTCTCAGCTCCGAATACTCAACCGCTTCCGATGAAATGAGCGAGCAAATCCGGCAGCTGAACAAAATCATCAAGGCTCATGACGAAAACGGATTGCTTGTCGGCGAAGCGGCCTGCACCAATGATTTGATCAACGTCACGTCTGTGGATTTCGCGACGGTCAACCTGATTTCGATCATCGCGATATTTGTCATCATTATGATAGTCGAGAAGAGCATTACGCTTCCGGTGATTTTAGTTGCCGTGATTGAGCTTGCGATATTTATCAACCTCGGACTGCCTCATTATTTGGGCGAATCGCTTCCGTTTATCGCTCCTATTTGTATCAGTACCATTCAGCTCGGTGCGACGGTCGATTACGCTATCTTGATGACGACAAGATATAAGCGCGAACGGCAGCTCGGCAACGACAAGCGGACGGCAGTGACAACCGCGCTCGAAACCTCGATTCCGTCAATCGTTGTTTCTGCAATGGGATTGTTTGCGGCGACTGTTGGCGTTGCGATTTATTCGGATGTGGATATGATCGGTTCGCTTTGCGCGCTTATGGCACGAGGCGCGATCATCGGTATGTTCTGTGTAATTCTGATTCTGCCCGCGATGTTTATGCTCTTTGATAAGGTCATCGGGGTCACAACGATCGGATTCAGACCCAAAAAGAGATAGTAAAAGAGATAGTATTTGGAGGTCATTATGAATATAAAGAAGAATCTGCAAAGGGCTTTAGCCGCGTCAATGAGTGTTTTCATCATGTGCGCGGGCGTTGGTACAGCCGCTTTCAGCGCGGGAGCAGAGAGCGCGGGCGCGGTGACAACAGCGCAGAAAAGTGACGCGCCGAAAGCCGAGAGTAAAGAAAAAACCGCTCAAAAAGCACAGTACAATAAAAAAGAAACCGTGTATGTTATCGCGGACGCGCAGGGTACTCCCGAAAAGGTGATCGTCAGCAACTGGATTCAAAACACGGGCAAGGAAAAGAAGCTTACAGATAAAACCAACCTCAAGGATATTGAGGTGTTAAAGGGTGACAACAGCTTTACGATTGACGAAAACAACGTCTGCGAGTGGGACGCAAACGGCGGCGATATTTACTATAAAGGAACGTGCTCGACCGATCTTCCCGTAGGCGTGAATATTTCCTATGAGCTTGACGGCAAGGCTGTTAGCCCTGCGGAGCTTGCGGGCAAGAGCGGAAAGCTCAAAATTAAAATCAACTACATCAACCGCCAATACAGCGAGGAAACCGTCAACGGTAGAAAAGAAAAGATTTATGTGCCGTTTGTCATGATGACGGGAATGATGCTGGACAACGAAAAGGCTGATAACGTCACCGTTACTAACGGAAAGGTCGTCAACGACGGTACGCACACCTTTGTCGTAGGTTTCGCGCTCCCGGGAATGCAGGATACACTGCAGCTCAAAAGTGACGAGCTGACAATTCCCTCGTCGGTTGAGATAACCGCCGATGTAAAAGACTTTGAGCTCGCCACGACCCTGACGCTTGCCGCGAACGATATATTCAGCGATTTGGACGTCGATAAGCTCGACAGTAAGGCAAAGGAGCTGAACGGCAAGCTCGACGAGCTTGTTTCGGCGACCGATAAGCTGCTCGACGGAACCTCACAGCTTTACAGCGGACTAAGCACGCTTCTCGACAAATCGGGCGAGCTGATCGACGGAGTGAATCAGCTGTACAACGGTTCCGAACAGATCAAGAACGGAGCGGAAAGCCTGAAAAACGGCGCTTCTGCAGTCAAAGACGGTGCGGTACAGCTTGACAGCGGAATAGGAAAAGTAAACAGCGGAGCTGAAAGCCTTAAAAGCGGCGCGGCAACACTTTCCGACGGCGCGGCTCAGGTGGACAGCGGAGCAAGCTCCTTGGCAACGGGCGCGGCGCAGCTCGACAGCGGCATAGCTCAGCTTCAGGGGTATATCGCGCAGCTTTCGGGAGGACTCAACACGATCTCGGCAAACAGCTCACAGCTTACGGGCGGCGCTAAACAGGTGTTCAACACTCTGCTTTCGGAAGCAAATAAGCAGATCTCAGCGGCAGGACTCACCGCTCCCGAGCTTACGATTGAAAACTACGGCGAGGTGCTCGACAAGCTGCTCGCCTCGCTCAGCGACGACAACGCGAGCGCACTCGCAGAGCAGACGGCGCGCGATACCGTTACCGCTACGGTGGAAAGCCAGCGCGAGCTGATCCGTCAGGGCGTTGAAAACGCGGTCAGAAAGCAGGTCACCGAAGCGGTGCTCGCAACGGCGGGACTCTCCATGACGGCGGACGAATACGATGCGGCAGTCGCCGCGGGTCAGATCCCCGATGAGGTTCAGGCGCAGGTCAGCACGGGCGTCAGCACACAGATGAGCGCCATGCAGGGCGTCATTGATGAAAAAACCGAGGCTCAGATTCAGTCGATCATCGAGGAAAACATGAACTCCGAGCAGGTGCAGGCGCAAATCAGCGAGGGCGTCCAGCGTATGGCAAGCGGCAGAGCTTCTTTGCAGGCACTCAAAAATCAGCTTGACAGCTACAATACCTTCTATCAGGGCATAATCAGCTACACCTCGGGCGTAGATCAGGCAAACAGCGGCGCGGCGCAAATCCTCAGCGGCTCCTACGCAGTAAAGAACGGCTCGGGCGAGCTTGCGAGCGGTTCGGCACAATTAAAGGATGGCACGGGTCAGCTCAGCACGGGCGCAAATCAGCTTAAGGACGGCTCCGCGGCTCTTAAAAACGGCACGGCTCAATTGAAGGACGGCTCCGCAAAGCTTGCGGCAGGAACGGGCGAGCTCAGCGCGGGCGCGATCAGCTTAAGCGACGGAACAGCCGAGCTTTTCGACGGTATCGCGACGCTTAAGGGAAAAATCCCGTCCCTGATCGACGGGATCACACAGCTCAAGGATGGCTCTATGCAGCTTGACGAGGGCATGAAAGAGTTCAAGGCAGAGGGAGTCGACAAGCTGAAAAGCGCAGCCGACGGCGACATCAAATCACTTATAGAGCGCATAAAGGCTATCTCGAAGGTATCCAAGAGCTATAAGTCCTACAGCGGCATTTCCGACGGCGCGCAGGGACAGGTCGATTTCATTTATAAAACAGAGGGAATCGAGGACAAAAAATAAGCTATATAAAAAATGGGCAGTAATGGCGTTCAGATTTTGCGACGCATAAACAAAGAAAAGGATTTTTTCCAAAACGAAAACCCGATTATTATTTCTTCTTAGTCATGCTGAAAATGCTAACGGCGAGTAGTGAGCATTTACAATTAAATCGGCAACGCCGCGCTTGACATTACCTGTTGAACGCAGCGTTTTAAACTTTATCAGGACGGAATTTAGATTTATGATGAGGGGTAAATTAAATTGATTTTCGATGGGAGAGATAACCTGAAATTTGAGTTTGACTAACTCAAAAGAGTATCAGTCAGACGTTTTCAGACATCAAAAAACAGCCTTCCCAAACCTAATGAAAATTTGCTGGTCTTTTGATGCTGTTCCAAAATCTTTTGCCGGTTTTGACCTCGATTTTGCATAAATAACTTTAGCAACTTGCAAATCCAAAAACACGAAAAAAGGCTTGAAACCAACGTTTCAAGCCTGAGAAATCCAGTAATCATGTGGGGAATTAAGTCGCGGTTGACGTTTGGAGACCGCTGCTCTACCAACTGAGCTATACCCCTAAATAAAAAATGCTGCGTGGTGAGCCTCGCTCACTTGCAGGAAATATGATACCACAGACACGCGGTTTTGTCAAGCGTTTTTCAACACAAAAACGCCGATTTGAGTAAGAACTTGTATTACCGCGTGTGATACGCACGTCGTGCGCATTTCATTCTATTAAAAATCGCGTGTGACCAACCCGATTTTCACACGTCATTGTCGTGGATTTTAACCACTGCCCGAACAAGTTTTCAGAGCAGAAAACCGCACGTCATTTTTCAGCGGCTGCGATGCGGCTGGGTAATACGAATAGGAAAAACAAAGTGTCGCTATATAACAGAAATCGACAGGAAATACTCTTGACATAATTTTTGGGATGAGTAAAAATACGGTATCAATGAAGAAGTCTATGACAGCCAAGCCGCAGAAGGTATCCTGACTATGCTTGACTACCTGATTTCGCTCGGCAATCAGGACAGCACACAAGATGCTGAAGAAGAATCTGTATCAACTGAAGATGAATTTGATTTCGACAACGCCTATTCTGAATATCTGAATGAAGCTGATGACGGCTTTGATGAAGACGATGCAGATGAATAAGATGAATATTACGGTATGTCCATGTGAACAACGAGGTTAGCACTATGTTTCGCCGTGTGTCGCCCTGTGTGCGATTTGTTGAGCAAAGACAAGTGTGTGCCCGGCCGGATTGTTTGCGCGGTGTTGGGCATTTGTCACAATTTGTGGGAGACAACCCGTTTTGTCAGGTGTAGCAGTCATATCCATTTTTGCCTATAGCAGACGCCCTTTTTACTATAAGATAGTCTGAATATTTTAAATACCCGTCAAGCGCTTCGTTATACTCTCGGTTGATTCGGGTTTCTTTCAATAGGATCGAAATAACGGTTTTGCTTTCAATGCAGCTTCGTTATTGAGGTATATATATTTTGACTACGGTACCGCCGCCGTCGCGCGGAGCGATCTCCATTTTTCCCTTGCACATCATTTCGAGCCTTTCGCGGATATTCCCTAAAGCGATATGCGGCTCGTCGTTGTCCTTCGCGCCGAAGCCCGATCCGGTGTCGGCAACGGTTATTTCAACGCCGTTCTTTACTTCTCGGGTTTGAATATAGATGGTAAGCGGATCAAGGTCGGGGTCAACGCCGTGTTTGACGGCGTTTTCCACGATGGGCTGCATGGTCAGCGGAGGAAGTCTGAAATCCGTGTAATCAGTATCAAACTCCACAAACAGCTTACCCTCAAAGCGTACCTGTTCAACTGACAAATACGCTTTTGTGTGTTCCAGCTCCTCGGTAAACGGGATAGTTCTTTCCTTGGCGATCGTCGTAAAATTCTTTCTGAGATAATTGGTGAAGTTCAGCGTTACCTTCTGTGCCTTAGCCGCATCCTGCTCAATCAGATAGTAAATGCTCGTCATTGTGTTGTAGATGAAATGCGGACGCATTTGCAGTACGGCAAGTCTTACCTTCTGGTTAGCGATTTCTTCCTTTTGCTTGATATACCGCTTTCCCTGATCGACAAACAGCATCAGTTCCATCGCGAGCAGCATGGCAGAAACAGGCGCCAGCAAATATACCAATATGAGAATGAATTGGAGTTTTGAAAGCTGTTTTCTTCTGCGGATCACCGCGACAAAGCAGACGATCAGGCTGATTGCCGTAAAAAACAGATAAACCAGTATCAACCAACGCTTTTGCTCTGTGCCGTCCTGCGTCGGAACAGCAAAAAGCGTGCGTGTCAGCAGGTCGCCGATGGCTGCCGCTGCGGATAATCCCCAAAGGATGAGGATAAGCTTCCACAGGAATGATTGGCGGGGCTCCTGCGAACAACAGCGTAAGATGTAAAGCGTCAACAGCGGAATAATGGTAGATGAAAACAAAACGCCGAGGAAATCACACGCTGTTTGAAGCGGTATATTTTTCCAATACAGAGCGGCAAGCTGACCGATCAGAGCGGCAGCCGTTTTTAATATCATCGCGGAAAAGAATACAATGCAAAACTTCCGCCACTGACTTTCGGTATCACGCAGGATAAAAGTGATCAGTATTCCGAGCGCACCGAGCAATAAGGTCGACAAATCTATCACAGCAGAAAAATATGTCGTCCAATCCATCATAGCCGCAGCCCCCTTATCGGAAATCTCAGCCGCGTGAGGTGATCGCGCACCTGTTTTGCGGAAAGGGGTTTTACGGCAAAGCCGCAGGCGCCGGTATCCCACGCCTCCAGCGCGTAATCGGGATAGGCGGTCAAATAGATCACGTTTGTTCGCGGATTGATTTTCAGCATCTCACGGCACAGTTCAAGCCCGTTAAGCTTGCCCATTTCGATATCGATATAAGCCAAATGTACGCGGTTGGATTTGGCGAATGACAGCGCTTCTGTCGGAGAAGTAAAGCCTGTGACCAAAGCGTTGGGAAGCAAATGACCGATTACCGACATACCGCCCTTTAGAATGATACTCTCGTCATCAACCATAATGATGTTTGGTTCCTCTACGGTGTTGTCGATCGTTTCCAATAAAATGTTGATGTCCATATCTAAACATTTGGAGATCCGCAGCAGCAGAACAGCGTCGGGGATCCGCCGTCCCGTCTCCCAGTTTGCTATCGTGCTGCGTTCCACAAACAGCATATCGGCGAGCTGCTGCTGGGACAGATTTTTTTCAGTTCTGAATTGTTTCAGGGTATCGGCAAAGGAATCCTTCATGTGCGTTTCCTCTCATGGAAGTATACTATATTTATTTTATTATAAGGGATGTGCCTTTGAAATACAACACCATTCCAAAAGAAGATGTCACGCTCTGACACATCTTATTGTCTTATGGCGTATTTATGATAGAATTAAGCTGAGTCATTTTGTAAACAAAGGATGGGAACCCGCTTTTAGATAATAAACGTTTCACGTTTTATTATAATTATTTCATTCTAAGGAGAGAAAAACATGAAATTTCCCAATGCAGCAAAAGGCGTAAAAAAATCTTTAACGCCGAAATCATTTCACTGATCGCCGCCTTGATCGGCGGAGCCGGACTCATTCCGGGCTTGATCGGAGCTTCAAACGAAACCGACGAGTCCGCCGGTACAACTCTGCTTGCCGTTTCGGGCGCGTTGTTGATCGTTTCCGGTATCGCGCTTTTGGTCGCAGGGATCATGAACATCGTCGGCTTTATTCAGGCAGCAAAGGATGAGGAAGGAATCAAGAGAGCGGTGCTCTGTGCCGTATTCAGCGCTCTGTTTGCATTCGTAGCCGCGTTCTTTGAGAATCAGACCGGCTTCCTCGGCGGTCTGGGCACCGTTTTATCGTCGATTGCCACTGTGTTGAATATGCTGGTTGCGCTCTTCGTGATCGGCGGTCTGATGAATCTGTCCGCGAAGTGCAACAGACCCGATATGGTCAAGAGAGGTCATAGCATCCTTACAACGATCGTCGTTTCCTACATTATCACTTTAGCACTCAGCTTATTGATTAGCTTCGGCGCGTATACATCCTCTTTCGGCGCAGGCGTTATCAACTGGCTGTCCGGTCTTTCGGCGCTGTTTACTGTATTCATCTACGTTCTCGAGCTGATCTATCTCGCAAAAGCGAAGAAGATGCTGGCAGAGACCTAATCATCTTATTACGGAGGTATGAAATGAAAAAATTACTATCATCTGTCAGTGTGACCCTTGTCCTTGTTATGCTGCTGAGCATGGCGGCTCCGATGACTGCGTCTGCAGCCGGCGACGAGATCACTGTGAAAGACCTTACGACTCATATCTATAACATGGAAGATACCGAGACGATGCAATGTCTGTTCAAAAGCTCCATGCCCGATATGGCGTTCATTTCTACGGTTGATTTTTTAAAGCACATATATGTTGACGAGCCATCCGAATCAAAAAACGCGGACGGCACCTACACGATAACCAATCCTAAGGGGACAATGGTTATCGACCCCCAACACGATACGCTTCATTTCGATTGTTTTGAGGTCTTTATCTCGGCTCAGGCAAACGTGGATGGTACCGAAATGGACGTGCCTTACCTCAAGGAATGCGCGCCTGTCAACGAGGGAGAAATAAACGGGCTCGATCTTGACCTTTCGCCTTATAAAATCGATATTATCGAATATGACGGAAAAACCTATTTCCCTGTGTCGTCGATCGGACTCATTGTCAGCGAGACGTATAATACGGCGGTGTATTGCAATGACGAAATTTATTTTGTCCATAGTTCCGATATCGCGATGGGAAACTGTTACTTCCAAAACTCTGCGCCTTATAATACTCTCAAACGCAGCAAGGATCTGGTCGAGCTGACTTATAACGACCTGTGCTTCGCGGTTGATAAGCTTTACGGCAGACCCGCTCAGGCTGAGATCGCGTCGATGCTCGAAGAAAAAAGCTTTGATGAAACGCTGGACGAGTACAACGACGATACCCGCCGGGCAAAAGAATTGCTTTTATCGGAAAACATGGTTGATTATATTCTCGGAACGGCTTATCTCGGACAAATATTCTCCGACGGAGGTCATACGGCGATACATTACCCTGCGGTATTGTCGATTCTTACCCCCGGAACCGCTGTATATGATGAGTTAAACAGATTATTCAATGAAGAGGGTTTCCGTGACGCAAATGCGGTAAAATATGTGATGAGCAATCTCTTCTCCAGTCAGAGAGCCGCAGATATGTCAGAACTCAGAAGCGGTAAATACGCAAACTACGAGCTTGTCAACGCATGGGATGACAAGTCAGCGTCAAAGCTTTATGTTGCGGGAGATACAGCTGTTTTCGCCTTTGATTCGTTTATTAACGAGGCAGTTTATCATTTCAAATGGTCTCTTGACTACGCTAAGGAAAAGGGCATTAAGCGTTTTGTGATAGACCTGTCCTGCAACAGCGGCGGCAACGTGGCAGTCGTTATGTATATCATGGCTATGATCACCAACAAAGACCAAGACAGCTATGTTGCCTCATACAGAAAGCTTCAGACGCTTACAGGCAACATCGTAAGAATCGATCACGATATTGATTTGAATTTAGACGGGGAGATCAACGACCTCGACAAGAGCGTATATTATGATTTTGAATATGCTTTTATCACAACCAATATCTCGTATTCCTGCGGCAATCTGCTTCCCTGCCTCGCAAAAGACGCGGGCTTCCCGATTCTCGGCGAAAGAAGCGGAGGCGGCGCATGCTCGCTTTTGATCGCCTATACTCCCGAAACGTTTTTCTACACGCTGTCGAGTTATAATAAGTTCATCACCAAGGACAACAAGGACGTTGATTACGGCGCAGAGCTTGACTTTGACCTTATTAAGCGCGTTACCGACGACGCAGGAAATAAAACGATCGATTATTCCGGTCTTTATGATTTGGAGGACATCAGCCGCAAGATCGACGCCCTTTATAACGGACCGGTATTCGGCGATGTCGACGGCGACGGCGATGTGACCATAGACGACGCGACGCTGATCCAAAAGGCGGCGATCGACCTTGTCAGCTTTACCAACCTGCAAAAGCAGCTTGCAGACGTCAACGGCGACGGCAGGGTTTCCGTTCTCGACGTCACCTGTGTTCAGAAATACATAGCCGAATATACGACCGGCTGCGGCAAAACGGGCGAAAAAATGAATCAGACGGTTGATGCGGCTCACACGCTTGTAAAAAGCGTCGAATGCTATCGCTGGGACTACGGATACGATGGCTGGCAGCTGGCGCAGACAACGTCGATCGAATATGAAAACGCCTATCCGGTCATGATTGAAAACCTCGAAAATTACGAGGATGCCGTACCTGTAAAGACAGTATTTGAATACACTTTTGACGGCGAAAAGCCTGCGACCCGAACCGAGACCGATCTTACAAATAATACAATAACCACTGTGAAATACAACGACGGCAGAGTTTACGATTATGATATGAAACATCTCAACAGCAGCAGTACGGAAAAACAAATGTACCAGTACGGCAACGGCGGAGAATACTTTACAATGGTTCTTCATGATGATTTTATGTCAGGCGAAGGATATACTCCCGACGTTATGAAGGAGGAAATGGATTCTGTTTCGGTCACTACCGAAAACGGTCTGCTGAAGCGAACTACCAACACCGGCATTTACACGAAATGGTCTGAGGGTGAAGAAAAGAATTGGGTGAGGTTCAGAGGCATATATTCCGCCGATTATGACGACGACGGTATCGTCAGCTTCCTGTCCGCGGTGTATTCGGATACGGGATATGAAGAGCAGGGAAAATTTGAGGTTAAAAAGGAAAACGGAAAGATCACCGAGATCACCAGATACACGCCAAGCGGCGGAGAGTGGAAGCCTTATGAACAATATGTTTTCGAGTATAACGATACCGAGATCAGCGAGTCAAGATACGCAACAATGATCAATTACTTTATCGCCGATCACGGCGGAAACTATTATTATTACAACTGGTATTAAAACTTTTATAGGAGATGATCTGACTGATTTGCGTACAAAACTACACCAAGAGGTACGGTGATAAAACGGTTGTGAACGATATCTCGTTCGCCGCGAAGGACGGTGCGATCACCGGATTTATCGGACACAACGGAGCCGGTAAATCCACAACGATCAAAGCGATCACGGGCGTTATACGCCCGACAAGCGGTTCCATTACGATCAACGGGATCGACATTCAGAAGGACGGAAAAAAGGCGAAAAGTCAGTTTGGCTATGTTTCCGACAGTCCCGATCACTTTTTGAGACTCAGCGGCATCGAGTATCTGAATTTTATGGCGGATATTTATGATACGTCCTTAGACGGAAGAGCCGCCTTCATTGAGGATTACGCCAAACGCTTCGGCATTTACGACTCACTGAACGGCACGATCCTCTCGTATTCTCACGGAATGCGTCAGAAAATCATGATCATGGGCGCGCTGATCCATAACCCGTCCGTATGGATTTTGGACGAGCCCTTGACCGGTCTCGATCCGCAGTCGGCATTTGAGCTGAAGCAGATGATGCGCGAGCACGTACAAAAAGGGAACTCGGTGTTCTTTTCAACACACGTGCTCGAGGTTGCCGAAAAACTGTGCGACGAGATCTGCATCATCAAAAAGGGAGAGCTTTTGTACTGCGGAACCCTTGATGAGCTGAGGGCTACGCACAAATCAAATGCTTCACTGGAAAACATTTTTCTTGAATTGACAGAAACAAAAGATTAATTGGAGGTAGTAAAAATGATTATGTCTATTGCGTTTGGCGTATTGGGAATCGGTTTGATCATCTTCGGCATAAAGATCCTTCTCACCGGCTTGCTCACAAAAGGCGAGGAGGCGAAAATTGCCTCGTATTCAAAGAAAGGCGCGCGCACTTATAAGCTGATCAATGTTTTGATGTATATCGTTTGCGGTCTCTTTTTGATCGGGGAATGTATTATCGATTTTCTCGAGTTTCAAAAGGTTCTTGACGATACCTTGTGGATCAAGCTGATTTTGTTCGGCGTCATCATTCTTATGGTAGTCGTTTACTTTATTGTTGCGTCAAAATGCAAGAAGATGACCGATGATGAGTAATCAAAAAGTAACCGGCGAGTTTTCCAAGGTGAGAAAGCTCATTTCCGTTTTGGAAAAATGCAACGGCAAATCAAAGATCGGCGGCAGTGAAGCGCTAATCTCACCGAGGGCGGCAAAAATATTTGCCGCTGTCGGATTGGTGTTCCTGACTGCGGCTTTGGCAGCGGCGGCTTACTTTGCGGAACCCTTGATCTCGCCGTACATCTCCCTGCGAGACTTCACAAAGGTTTTGATGATGATACTGCTTCTAATCAGCCTTGTGCTCTCCGTCAAAAACATCGTCACTGTACTGTACACGGCGGACGATCTTCCGGTTTTGCTGCCCATGCCTTTTTCGGCGGGTCAGATCGTGATTGCGAAGCTGACCGTGACCTTAAAGTTTCCGGTGGTTTTAAGCGTTATACTGATCAACGCGAGCTTTTTCGGGTTCGGCTTACGTGCGAGAATGGGCGCGGCGTTTTACATCGGTACGGTGCTTTCAAGCGTCCTTATTCCCGTGACCGGTCTTGCGATCGCCGCGCTGCTGACGGTTGTGATCTTCAAATGCTGCGGCTTTATCCGAAATCGCGATATAATGGTAGCGATCGGCGGCATCCTGACGCTCGTGCTGACAGTCGGCTATGTGATCGTCAGCAGTATTCTCAACAGCAATGATTCCGCTGACGCTGCTTTGAGTGCCCTGTCGACGTTTGCGGGCATTTCCGAGTACTTCCCGAACATCGCGTTTATGAATGGCTTTATGTTCGACGGAAGTATCATAGGACTGTTCATCAGTCTCGGCATTACCGCTGCAGCGATCGCTTTAGCCTTGCTTGTTATCAAGCTGTTCTATCTGTCCACAGCGCTCTCCATGCAAAATACGGGCTCCGCAAAAAAGCCTGTCGAAAAAAGCATGCTTTCCGCTCGGAAGAAGCGCGGCGTTCTGAACGCGCTGACCTCCTACGAGGCGAAAAATGCGCGCAGGAATCCGGCTTATATGATTTACGGTTTTGCCATGACCTTTATCTGGCCGCTGTTTTTTGTTCTGCCGTTCGCTTTCGGCAAAAACGCGCTTTTCAGCACCGCCGGTTCCGTTGACACAAGCGCCGCGCTGATCTGCGCAATCTTTCTCGGTATTGCGGCGTCCTGCTTTGCTTGCGGCTTCAACAATTTGCCCGGAACCGCCTTTTCGCGCGAGGGTGGCAGCTTCTATATTTTACGCGCCATGCCGCTTGATTTTAAGGATTACTACAAGAGTAAGCTCCGCTTTTCCATGCTGATCTGTTCGCTCGGAAGCGTGCCGTACATCCTGATCCTCGGTATCGTTTGTATCGTGACAGGTATCGTTCCGCTTTCAGGCAGCTGGGTATTTCTGTATAGTGCGTTCGTCTGTGTTCTTTGTAACTTGATCTTTGTCAACTGTATGCTCGTGAGCAATGCCGGGAATCCGGTTTTCAACCGGGACAGCGAAACGGAACTATCACGCAAGCTGGGAGGTATAAACGCCGTCGCCCTTGTCGTCGGATTTGTGATGTATATCGCTTTGTTCGTTTTCGTTATCATTGCGGCGATCCCGGAGCTTTCCGCGATATTCCTTAACAGCACAACGGTGACGGCGGCTGCTGTCTCGGCTGCGGTTTTTGCGCTCATAGTTTTAGTGATCGCTGCAGCAGTCAACAAAACCTCCGTCAAAAAAGCGGAAAAGAGTTTGATGGTGATTGAATAGCTTTCAGTAGCTAATAGTTGGATAACAGGACATGACAAAGCAATTATTTCTTCAGATTATATAGATTATTACTGTGGAAGTTTAAATAATTCGTAACTATTCAGAGCCACCCCACAAAGATCTGATCGGTTTGACATGACAAAGCCATCTTAACCGCGTGATAGGAATCAATCCCATTTTTGCGGGCGGTGCTGATGAATGACATTAAGCCCATATATTCCTCTGCGCCGGTTTTACTTCTGAAACAGCCGCAGACCTTGGTCTTTGTTTTGATATTTCTGATGTCTCGCTCGGCTTGGTTATTGTCGAACGGAACACAGAGCTTTTCTAAAAACAGGCAGACTGCTCCCTTGTAATTTTGAAGCCTGTCGATGAGCGCGAGAATT
>FMUA01000031.1 GCA_900100595.1 Ruminococcaceae bacterium P7 | reverse complement strand
GGCTTGTCCTCACCGAGATACACTTCTTCACGCAATCTCTGTATCATCTCTACCGCCGTATCATTGAGCGGTACATCTCGCTTACTTGTTTTGCTTTTCAGCTTGCCGACTTTAACCTCGAGCTTGGCGACGTATTCAAGACCGTCTCTGACATGGACTTCCTTCACTCCGCGCTGAAGATGTATGACACGATTTTCGAGATCAATATTGCTGTTTATGATTCCGCACAACTCCCCTGCCCTCAGCCCCGTGTTGAGCATCAGAAAATATGCCGCCGACTGCTGATAGACAGGTTTGCCGTTTGCGAAGCGTTTGAACGCTTCTTCTTTGATTTTCTCTAGTTCTTCGTCCGTGAACACTACCACCATATCGCACTGTGGTTTGCTCTCCTTGTTTTGCGCGGCAAGGTAGTTGTCCTTCTTCGTCATGTCGATCAACGCCATCGGATTATTCGGTATCGCGCCCTCCTGATATAGCTGCTTGAAGAACATCTTTAACAGTGAGTAAGCTTTCTTGCTCGTTGTGAAGGCGTATCCGGCGTTCATGTGCTTGGTAAGCAGTTTCTTGATGTCGGCGGCTGGTATTTTTACGACTGCGTAAAGCTCACGGTCTATGTTAACGGTCATCCGCGCGATTCTTCCGAAACCTTTACGCCCGGTGTGACCGCCCGCTCCTTATCTTCCGATGACGAGATTGCTGTAAAAGCGGAATGGAAATTTTCAAATCCCCTCGAGTATTGTCTGGTAGCGATGGTATACGGCGCAGGTATCAGCAAGCTTCCTGATACATACCGCGCGACTGTCAGAGATGAGATCAAGCGTCAGGGGCTGGAGCTGAAAACTGCCGTAGAGCTTGACGTTCTGGGGTATATTGAGGAAAACGACCTTCTCTACTCAAAGGATAACGTCTACGGCGACACGTTGGTTTTTTTGAAAAAGTTTGAGACCGAAATAAACGGATATACGATCAAAAACGACAACGAGCTCTCTCGCTCAATTGTTGTTATTTCTCCCGACGGCTATGCGTATGGTGGTTTTGAAGTCACGCTTGATGATTTTGATTATTATAAATACCAAGACACTTACCAAAAAGGGCGGACTTGCAAGGTCAGTTTACAGGACGACACATCACCATACGGCTTTGTCTTTACTAAACGTGATTATTATTATACAGTTGAATAGCGGAACCTTGACAAGTACACCTGAAAACGCACAAATTTTACCGCTTTGTTGATGTTTACCGAAACAAATGGTATGATATTTATAAAAAAACATATGGGAGGTATATCATGAAACAAGTAAAGCTGTATTCCATATTACCGATATATCCTATGTTTATCGCGATGTTAATCCCGCCTTATTCCGGTATCCTGTTGGGATGGAATTTTCTCATTCTTTCTTTTATTCTTGTGATCGTTTCTAAGCTGTGCTTTAAGAAAGTCAGCGGAAAATTCTATTGTGATACCATCTTTTCTGCTTGGCTGTTAGGATTCGCGGCAATCGCGATCGGTTCGTTTGTTGGTCTGGCGGAGTTCTTTCTTGACTATTACATAGACTACGATGTTTCGGAAAAACTCGGGTGTGCCGTTAGCTTCTTTGTTGCGGTGGTGATGATTTTTCTCTTCACCATGATGATCACCTTAAATCCAAAACGGCATAAGGATTTTAAAATGACAATGGTGCAAAGAATCCTTACTTCTCTTGCGATAGCGATTTCAACCGCGCCCTATTCTTTCTTCCTTCCTGAAAAATATGCGGTTTTTCTGAGTGATATTTGGGATAATGTATTTTTTAAAAACATTCATTTAATATTCGATTTAATAGTTAAAGTATACGGAATTAATTAAGATGAAAATTGCGATTATAGACGATGAAAAAGCCTTTGCCGAAAGACTGCGTGCAACTGTTTTGAAAATCTTTTCCGAGCAGCATACCGCCGCCGATGTAACGGTGACGGATGATCCGGAGAATATCCTGTACACCGGAAAACAATTTGACGTCATTCTGCTTGATATTGAAATGCCCGGCTGTTCGGGAATCGACCTTGCTTCCAAGATTAATGAACAAAAAGGCGGCTCGGGCAAGCCGTATATCATTTTCGTTACGAACCGCGACGGGCTTGTGTTTGACGCACTGAAGCAGCAGCCGTTTTCCTTTGTCCGCAAGTCGCACTTGGAGGATCTGGAGCCGTGCTTTGACCGGCTGATCACGCTTTGCGAAAGCGACATCTATTATCCGATCAAATCAGGTCGTGATATTGAACGAGTGGCTTTGAAGGATATCTTCTATCTTGAAAAGCAGAAAAACTATGTGATCTATCACACCGCGCGCGGAATGATTTCCGAACGGACAACTCTCGACAAGAAAACCGACCTACTGTGCAACGGCTTTCTGCGGACGCATATCGGCTATATGGTCAATATCCGCTGCATCGAAATAATACGTACAGGCGAAATCAGCCTTTCGGACGGCACGATCATCCCGTTAAGCCGCAAATACTGTGAAGCGGTCAGAAAACAGTTTTTTGAATGGATGGCGAACGAAGTATGAACATCGGATCAGCTTTGGAGATTACTGCAAATACCATACAGCAACTCATGTCGCTTGTCTTTTTATACCTGTTCTTCGACAAACCCAACGGCAAAACCAAGAGGCTGCTGCCGTTCCTATCGGCGGCGTTGCTTTTGCTTGCCGTCACAATGGTTGGAACGGTCAACGCTTTGACTTCCAACTATTTGTATTACCTCATAACGGCAGTCATCACGATACTCTATACGACCGTCTTTCTGAGAGGAAAGCTTTATCTGAGAATCATCATTCCGATTGCCGTGTCGAATATTTCAATAGCATATCTGACCGTCAGCGTTATGAGCTCATCCGGCGCGCTTCAGTTTGTACAGGGCGTCGCTCTGCCTCAATCTTTAAGATATCCGGTGCTGTTCGTTGCCGATATCATCTATGCCGCTTTTCTTTTCATCATTTACCGATTTGGAAAAGGTAAGATCAATATGCGCAGCAAGTCGGATATTCTGGCTTTCATCGTCATTCCGCTGATCACCTGTACCGTTGGTCTGACAGCTTTAATGCTGCTTAAATCAGTGGATTTTGACGGCACCGTTCAGATATATGTGACCGTCATCGCCCTGTGTACCGCCGTGATGGTGATGATATTCTGGTATCTGATGATCAAGAGCGGCAAAGAAGCGCAGATCAAGACGGACTTGATGTTAAGCCGTCAGCGCGAGGAGCTTTACAAAAGCTCCGTGCTGAGCACTCACGAGCAGATTGAAAAAATATCGGTGATAAAGCACGATATGAAAAGCAAGATAATGTCGATCGGTATGCTGATTTCTCAGGGAGAGTACGATAGAGCAAAAGCGTTATGCAACAGCGCAGGCGAATCGCTGTCAACAACATACACACCTGTCAACACCGACAACCCCACGCTGAACGCGATTATGAACGTTGAGCTTGAAAAAGCGCAGTCAAATGAAATCAACTGCACCTATGAAATCGCTGACACGCTGAAAAATATGCGTGACGCGGATATTATTTCGCTGATCGCCAATCTGTGCGACAACGCGATCGAATATCTCGCTCATATCCCGCAGGAACAGCGGCAGATGTCGATCACTATAAGCTCCTACAAATCATATTGCAGGGTCGTATGCAAAAACGCTGTTGCTTCCTCTGTTTTAGCGGAGAATCCCGAACTTAATACCACAAAGGACGACAAAACACTCCACGGCAAGGGAATGAATATTCTCCGCGAGCTTGCGAAAAAGTTTGGCGGTGAGCTTTTGATCAACGAGGACGGCAATCAGCTGACGGTTTCTGTGATGATGATGAAATAAATAACAGAGGTGGATTTATGAAAGCACCGAACCGTATAATACCCATTCTCGCCCTTTCCGTAACGGCTTGTATTCCCACTGCTATCGCAATATTCTGTGCCGCGGCATTCGATTCGCGCAGTGAGAGCAGCTTGGGTTTGCTGCCGTTGATCGGTATCTCTTTCTTTGCGCAGATCATCCTTCAATTTTATATCGGTATGTTGAGCCCGTCATTTCGTTCTGCATTTGCCATCAGTGTTCCGTCATGTCTGTCATTCGGAACAGCGCTGACAGTGTTTTGTACGCGTGCGCAGCTCTTGGTGATCCGGCGTTTGGCTTCGGGTTACCTCTATGGCATCCATTGGAAGGATGATACAAAAACGTGGTACGTATTCATCGCTTTGTTTTTCTTGCTGTCAGTGACGATAACCATGTTGATCATAAAAGGCGTGGCAACTTACCGTCGTGAGGGAACTTTATCAATGCCTTTTAGAAACCTGTTTGCAATTCCGGCAGTATTGGTTCCCATTGCGACTGTTGTTTACGCAAATGTGTGCTTGTATTTTCTGCACGGAAGTTTTGAAACTCTCGGCATAGCTGTATGGTCGTATATCATCATGTTTTTCGTCAACATTATTACGGGAATGCTTGTAAAAGGTGATCGCCTGATCCTATTCTTTCCGATTTCCGCAACCGTGTTTTATCTTATATTTTTTTACAGCTATTGGATCGGAGCCGGTGGACTGAATTTTCCGTTCCTGCTGATTTTGCTCATTGCTTCATCGTTTCTTGTCGGAGAAGCCTTAGCGGTCAGCGGTATCCGTCATAAATATGAGGAGCGAAAAGGCGAGAAATTATTCGAAGGTGAATATTATGAAAAAAGATAAAAAACTGTACAATATGATTTTCCCGCCGTACATTGAGTTCTTATTCACTCCTTTGGTGTTTATACCCATTATTGGAAATTTTATCATTGACGGTTTGCTTGTGCTTGTCATTACCTTCATTTTGTTTAAGCGTTTTCATAAAGATTTTTACATCCGAACCGTATTTGTTGCTTATGGGTTAGGGTTTGCCGCTGATTTTGTCGGTCTCATCTTTTGCTTTATTCCCGAACTGGCTGACGGTGTGTATATTCTATTATCAGAGCGTCTTTTTTATCATTTTGATTTTATTCATTATGATTTTGTTGAACACTTTTTTCTTTTCGATAAGTCGTTGTTTATTGTGATCGGTTTTGTTGTGGCGATTATTTGTCTGTTTTTCTATCATTTTTTTCTTACCTTCGGCGTAATCAACAGAAGGTATCGCATAAAAAAATGGCAAAGAATCATTTTTTCCGCGATGCTTGCGGTATTTACAGCTCCTATTACTTATTTTGTTCCATATGAATGGATAAAGGGATTCTTGTATTAAAGCAACGGATTCATGATGGGCGTAACAAAGATGTAAAAATGTATCTTCACAGTCCTACCGGTGCAAGTAGTGATTTTAGGTGACGATACCTCGGAAAAATTATTATGAATAAAAAAACGAAGCTCTTTTTATTAATGAACATCGGCAACTATGTTCTTGTCTTGCTTGCTTTTTTAGGCTTTAGACTTGGAGCGGGCATATCTGTGATTTTCTTTCTTTTTTGTCAGCCTGCACTTGTATTTGTAAATTATTATGTTTCGCAACGAATTTGGCAGCTTGCCGTATTGTCGGGACATTTGCTTATTTCAACCATCATAGCCAATATGGCGAGTGTACAGCTTTACTATCAATTCATCAGCAGCGATTCCGAAACGCTGTTAGTAGGACGGATTGAGGCGCAAATAGGAATTGTCTATGTTATCATTCTTTCTGTTATTGCTATCATTATTGCTGCGCTCGAAAAACTGAATAACAGGAAAAAATAGAGATATGTTGCTTTCACTCCCGAAAACGCTCAAGATGATAGTTGGATGCTGCATATTCTCACTCCGGAAAGCGACACTCCAAAAAAATCTGCAACATCAACACAAGGAATATTTACCTTGTAGATGATAAGTGGGTGTATTTTTCAGACTACGGCAATACGATTTATCGTATTTTACCCTCCGGCGAAAATCTGCAAAAGGTGATGTAAGCGATTTCATAAATCACTCCGTAGATTTGTGGATTTGATCTCTGCCGACATTACAAAACGGGCTGTAGCCAACAAATCGTGACAAACGCCCGACACCGCGCAAACAAATCGGTCGGGTACTTACTCTATTTTCCTAAACAAATCGCACACAGGGCGACACACGGCGAAACAGGGCTTTTAATCTTCGTTGTACCAACCTTTAGCAATGTCCTCCAGCTTGATTCTGCCGCGCGTTCTGCGGACGTTATTGACAGCCTCTCTACGCATTTCTTCCAACTCATCATCGGTGAAATGATTTGTCTTTGCGATGACTCTCATCAGCATTTCGAGCTGAACCGCGTAGCGGAACAGTCCTTTGGAGATCGCCTTCGCGTTGTCCTCGGACACATTTTCAACCGCTTTTGCGAGCTTTTCGCTCATCACATCGCCGCCGGTTTTAATCGCTTCATCCGCAATCAGGTTCTCCGCTGCCCTTTCAAAAAACTCATTTCGCGAATGAAGTCCGTGTTTTTTGATGAACATATCTACCGTTTTCACCGTTTGCTTATCAAGGTACAAGCTTACCCTTTGTTTGTTTTCCGAATCCAATTATTTACCTCCGTTAACCCTCCAAATAAATTACACCAACATGGGTATCAACCAAAAAATGCCTGTTTTTTTGATGGACATGCGAATTTCCGAAATAACAGCGTTATTTATTACACCAAACCGAAAACAGGTGTCAACCTAAGAATACTGCACAGTATAGCTCAAAAACGGCTTGCGGTCGGCGTTGCCGGCCGCTGTGAACCGCACCGGCGCTGCAGAACAGCGTCGGTGCTTTCTCCTGTTTGCCACCCGATTTTGGTACCCACTTTCGGTTTGTGCAATACTAACAGGCACTTGCTGCTATTTGTTTCTGCCGTAATTGTAGATCTGCCGTCTGTGGAAAGCATCCACCGCCTGCTTGATCGGCAGAATCCTGTACATCAGATTACCGTTTCGAAGCACCCCGTCGTGGTACTCCACAATGGTACGCTTTGTTTCGATGAGTTCCTTTTCTTCTAACAGCCTGACGTATTTCATGACTGTATTTTTGCTGCCCATCTTCAATGCCTCTCCGATCGTTTTGAAAGCCGGATAACATGTGAAGGTTTTCCTGTCCTCCATCCGCATCAGGAAAGCGTAGAGAGCAATTTCACCTGCTGATAAATCCATACAGAAGATTTCATTAGGCAGCATGAAATAATTTCCTTGCTTCTTTGGCTGTAGCATGATGCCACCGCCTATTTATCACTCCAATCCTGTTATTTTTTCATCAGTTTGCAAAAAATCATCGTGTATCTCTCCCATATATTTCAGAGCGAAGAAAAAAGCCGGACGTTTCAAGGAGAGCTCTCTCACCTTTCATCGCGCGACTATTTCGATATTCGTCTTGGTTTTGATGATTGAATCTCCTTCCCGAATTTTTTCTCTCTGTCAGTAATATTTTAACACAAGCAAAAATAAGAGTCAAGGAAAGTCAAATTATTATCTATCCCAGTTGCGCTTTACCCTGTCCTCTACACTCGTTGGTGTATAGAGAACAGGGCGTCATCTTTGATTTAGCGTCGCAATTTTTGAGTTACAGATTGAAGTTATCGGTCAGTCCGACAAGTCTTGTAGTGTCACGCTTCACATAGTAGATTTCTGTTATTTCGGAAGTGGTATGCCCAAGCAGCTCTGCGACCTGTTTTACCGAGAGTGCCTTTACACTTCCGTCGGGTTGTTTTACACCGTTGATAAGGCGCGTTGCGAATGTGTGTCTGAATGTGTGGAGCCCTTTATGCTCCATACCAATCGCATCGAGTATTCGATAGAACCTGTTTCGCATATTGCGCGGGTTAGTGAAGTTACCGTTCTCATCAGGTACGAGAGGCTTGTTCTCACCAAGATACACTTCCTCGCGCAAACGGTTGATCATTTCTATCGCATTGTCATTTAGCGGCACATCACGCTTACTCGTTTTGCTTTTCAATTTACCGACCTTGACTTCCAGCTTTGGCACATATTCCAAGCCGTCACGAACATGTACTTCTTTCACACCACGCTGCAAGTGAATCACCCTATTCTCGAGATCTATGTCGCTGTTGATTATGCCGCACAGCTCCCCTGCCCTCAATCCTGTGTTGAGCATTAAGAAATATGCCGCAGACTGTTGATAGACAGGTTTGCCGTTTGCGAAGCGTTTGAAGGCTTCCGCTTTGATCTGCTCCAATTCTTCATCGGTGAATACGACCACCAGATCACACTGCGGTTTGCTTTCCTTGTTCTGTGCTGCGAGGTAGTTATCCTTCTTCGTCATATCGATCATTGGCATCGGATTGTTTGGAATTGAGCCCTCTTGAAATAATTGCTTGAAGAACATCTTTAAGAGCGAATACGCTTTCTTGCTCGTTGTGAAAGCGTAGCCTGCGTTCATGTGCTTTGTGAGCAGTTTCCTGATGTCGGCAGGTGTGACGTCACCAACAGGTTTATTGCCGATATATGGATAGATCTGGTGCTCGGCGGTGCATTCATATCGGTCGTAGGTCGTTCTCTCGACCTCTGGAAACTTATACACCCTAAGCCAATTCTTCATGCTCTCTTTCAGCGGTTTCCGGGCTTCATCCGAGTTAGTAACTTGCTCATTAAAGTTCTTAACGTACTCAGTCATCTTCGCTTGTAACGTTTTCTTTTTCTTGCTTGAAAAACTCTTGCGCTGAGCAACACCGAACTCATCCTTATATCGCACCATTCCAATCCATCTGCCATCAGACTTCTGCCAAATGTTGCCGTTGTCTAATAATTCTCGTTTCATCGTATCGACCTCATTTTTGATAACCACAACAATACCACAAGCACCGGTCATTATCCAGCAAAATCCCTGACAAAATTCAGGGCAAAGACTTGTGAAAAACCAACTATCTCAACTTCCCTACTTCCATTTTACACGAACCGTTGGGCTATATTCAGGACAATGCTTTTTCGGGCATAAAAAATCCCCATAACCCGACGTTTGTCAAATTATGAGGATTCTTTTTGTTACGACAGCCACATCGCAGCCGCTGAAAAATATATCTCAAGACGTGTGATATCAAAAATTCCCGAGCAGCGGTCAAATACCACGAAAATCGCGTGTGAAAGTGCGGCATAGGTTATCATAACGACGTTACCTGTCGCGTGCGAACGACACGTCTTTCCGGGCAAAGACTTTTAAAAGAATTGCGTTTCTGCGTTTTTAACAAGAAAACATCTTGACAAAATCGCGTGTCTGTGGTAATATATCTCTGCAGTGAGTTAATGTCACTATGCAGCAATTAAGTATTTAGGGGTATAGCTCAGTTGGTAGAGCAGCGGTCTCCAAACGGGAACCGCGACTTAATTCCCCGCATGATTACTGGATTTCTCAGGCTTGAAACATCGGTTTCAAGCCTTTTTTCATGTTTTGAATTTTGCAAGTCGTTATAGTGATTTATGCAAAATCGAGGTCAAAACCGGCTAAAGATTACGGAACAGCATCAAAAGGCCAGCAAATTTTCATTGGACTGAAATCAGGCGGTTTTTCTTTACCGAAGACCACGACTGATACTTTTGGGAGCTCATTCAACTCAAAATTCAAATTTATCTTTCCCAACAATAGCCAATATAATATTACCCTAATCATAAATCTAAATATCTTCTTAATAAAGTTAATAACGCCGCGCTCAACAGGTAATGTCAAGCGCGGCGTCGCCAATTTAATTGTAAATACTCACAACTTGCCGTCAGCATTTTCAGCATGGCAGAGAAAGAATTATAATCGGGTTTTTCGTTTTGTGAAAAATCCCTTTCTTTGTTTATGCGGTGCAGATTTTGGTTTTCCCCCGGACGTGTTTATTCGTGCATCGCTGCGTATGCTTGGTTGAAGCTGCACATACAGGCGCCGTACATGGACTTTTTATAGGTGTTATAGAACACTCTGAGCTTGCCGTTAGCGTCGTAGTAACGGATATATGATCTCGCGGCGATTTTATCGCCCTTATTGGAAGCGGACTCGCCTTCGTAGGTCACAACAAGCGTGTACAGTCTGTAAGCGTCAAAGTTACGGTGATCCCATTTGACAACACCCGTGTTGTTGTTTTTGGTTCCGTAGCCCTCTTTTGAAGTACAGTCAACATTTGTGATGAAGCGGAAATCTTTATCGACCTCTCTGGAAGCGCCGGTCGTATTTTTGCCGTTGACATTTTCACCCTTGTATTGAAGCAGATAGTCGGCAGGATCCTTTACCTGATAGTGATCGGTGAAGACGTTGATATTCGCCTCGGTACCGACGACATAACCGTACTCCACGCCAAAGGTTTTGGCTTCATTTGTCGCAGCCTCAATTTTGCCGATACCATTGATACTGCTGAGAAGCGTCTCGCTCAACGAGGTTACAAACCGCATTCCCTCGGGAGTGGGCTTGGCTGAATCATTGTACTCTTCGCCGGATATTCCCTCGTCGCGGATATTGGGATCGTACATCGTTGCATCCTCCCACTCGCCCGTTTCTTCATTGAAAACTTTGCCGGGCTGGGGACGGATCTGCACGCCGACAAGTCCAAAGCCGCGATAGGTTCCGTCAAATACGTTGGTATCAGCCTCATCCTGAGCCACTGTGCCGACTTCGATCCACTTGGCGTAGAAATGATAATCCGGATCGCTGCCTGAACGCGCCGCTTTTGTAAAGGTTTTTTCCTCAAAGTTAAGCGGATATTTCGCTGTTGTGTTATCATTTGTTATTCCCGTGAGGTAAGCGTATTTATCATTGCTGTACCATCCCGCAAATACATACTCATCGCCTGCCCATTCGGGAATATCATAGAAATGTATGACCTTGTTCTCTGTTAAGTCAGACGGTTCATATATCCTGAATACCTTTTGCTTTTCATCGGAGGTACCGTTGGGTTTGTTCTCATGGAAGATGATTTTATACTTTGGCTGGTCTATCATTTCAACGTAATTGACCGTTTTGCCGCCCACATGGCAGATTCCCTCTATGTCAATAGTAAACGGAATATCCGCCGCAGTTTTATAGACCTCAGACGGCGCGCTCACCTCATGCAAATAATAATCTCCCGGCTGAATATCAAAGGTCATCACGTCGTTTGTGGACATAAAATTATCCCGAACAACCTGTGTTTTATCCTCATTGAGTATCTGAAGCGTTGCTCCGGGCAATCCTTCTCCCTTAGAATTGACCTTTTTGATTTTCACCTTAATATCGGTAACGACATGATAGGTGGTGTCGCTTACAATGTAATCCTTGGGTTCAAACACAATGCCGTTATAGCCCGTAATGTAAGATGTGTTTGTAATAACAGTGTCTTTCTCCGCAGTGACAGTAGCCGGAATTGTAATCGTCAGGGTTTCTCCCGGAGCAAGTGAAACGATTTTGGCAGCAAACTTTACTTGCCCGCCGGATTCCGTAATGCTGTAGCTGCCGATTCTTTGGCTGGCATCAATCGAAATCGATTCGCCGCTGCCCATACTTACAGTTACGGTATTATTCAGAGCGAGCTTTGTCTGCAACGTATCCTCAACTGCGATATCGTAAACCGTCAGCGTATCGTCGGGATTGCTGATGTTGAGGTAATAGTTAACGGTGCTTCCTTTTGCTACCTCTCCGTTTACCACTTTATTGTTTTCATCAAGCCTACCCGATTCCGGGAACGCGGACTTACCGAGGAACGGCGGTGTAAAGTGTAGCGTTACGCTGGTGCGCGCCACCTCCTCAATACCATGCTCAAGCTCCTGATTTCTTGCCTTGATATAGGATTCGTTATAAGAAATGATGTCATTTCTCGGAGCGGATTCGGGAGATTTCATTTTAATATGGATACTCGCCTGTCTTCTCGGAGCCAGAACAAAGTCTTTTCCCAGATTAGTTTTTGAGCAGTCTACCGCGATAGCCGTCACCGTGGATTTATCGGCAGGCATTTCGGTCGTCCATATGTCGGTCTTTGACAGATCAAAATCCATCTCAGTAAAATCTGATTTTGGTTTTATTGCGTAATAGACAACAGGTGCGCATGTGCCGTCGGAAGCCGTTGAGCTTTCGATACCTCTTACTCCCGAAACATCAACACTTTCAAACGCGCCGTACCACTCAGACTCCGGCCCGCCTATTCTGTTTTCAATAACATCATAAAACACAAGATTCCTTGTATGCGCTCCCGAGCTTCCGGCATATGAAACAAAGTAAGCGTAATCGCTGTTTAATCCGACAGTTTCGTTCCTTGTTTTATATACGCCTTCGGTTTTAATTACAGAGCGGATACCGTGCTCATAAGTTAGAGGAAGAATGCAGTTTGTTGTCGCCTGAGCGTATGCGGTAAACTTGCCGTCGACGGTTTCGTACGCCGGACGGAATTTGCTGTCGATCAGGCTGAGCAAACCGCTTCTGCTGTTCGGGACGCCCTGACCCTCGGTCGTATCCTCGAACGCGACATAGTTGGTCTGGTTAAGACCGTTGGTGCAGAGGTTGACAAACGAGGTTTTCATTTTATAGTAAATGTCTACGCCCGTCGCTTTCACGCTGTCCGGTACGGTCACCCGGACAGTCATCAGTGTTCTGCCGGTATCCATCCAGTTATCCGTAAACTCAACGGAATAGTAGCCGGATGAGAATTTATCAGTCTTTTTATACTGCGAATTATAGTTGTCGGCATCAGTGTTTCTACCCGTTCTGTTATCCGTTCTCGGTCTGACGAATACCGTACTTTTGTCCACTGAAAACTCGATCGGAAGCAGATCATAGAAAACGCCCGACGTCATCAGCTTAAGATTGCCTGAATTGTTATAACCCCAGCCCGAGATAACAACCGGAACGGTTTCGGTAGAGGTAGACGGGTTGATATCAACACTGCTGTCAGCATTGGAACAGTCCTTTGCCGCGTAAAGCGTGCTTGAGCCGATATTTAGCTCATATGCGCTGATCCAGCCGTTGCTCTCATTTTCCGTATGGAGTGTTGTTGACGTTCCGTTCACGGTTCTTTCGATCGCAGCCTTGTTTTTGATAAGTGTTGCCGCTCCAGCGCTGACGTCGTCCTTAACAAGCGAAAGCACTCTGTGAGAAGATTTCAGACACAGATTGGCGCTTACATTGATGGACGTCGTATAGAACTCGGAGCTGTGCTTGATCATATATCCGACTGTTTTCGCAGGAAGCTTCACGCTGATTTCGGAAGTCTCGGAAAGGGTTTTAAAGAGAGTGAAGCTGTCGCTTCCTTCCGTTCTGATCCAAATCTCAACGTCGTCGTAATCGGAATAAGCGCTGTGCGCATACGGGTCAGACCATACTGTGCCGAGACAAACCGCGTCGAACTCCGTCAGCGTGAGGTTGAGCGCATCAAAATAGTAGTCGCTGTCATTGAGGGGCTTTTCGGAAGAATGTCCCCAATTGTAGCTGCTGTTTCCCGAAACCGTTGAAATCACCGCGTCACCCTTTATGCCGTCGGTCAAAATATAATCGCGGCGTTTGGCGGTGTATTTTTCCGTTGCCGTGTTCCAAACGGGATCGCTGTCGTTTTTATGCTCGGTGTAAGTAATGTTGTAAGGCAATACCACCTCGTCGCCTGACAGGATCAGCTCCTGTCCGCCGTTTTTGTAATGAGCGTCCATTTGGGTATAATTGGGAACAGCCTTTACAAACGGTCTCGGACCGCTCTCGTCCGCCGGGATATATACCTTTGTTGAATTGGAAACCCTTTTATGCTCTACATAACCCGAAGCCCATTCCACATTGAGTATCGCTTCATTGCGGACGGTTGTCAGCTCGCCTTCCACTTCTTTTCTAAGATGCTTGGTAACAACAATGGAATTATACGTTCCGTAAGACTGTATACCCGATTTGGTACCGAGCTTCGGTGAACTGTAAACAACTGTTCCGTCGTGGGTTGTTTCCTCACTCCACGACAAATTGTATTTCTGGTTGGAAGCTTCAGAGCCATTGGCTTTGAGGTTCCATATCACATAAAAATAATCGTCCGCGTCGGATGGCTTGTCGCCCCAGCCTTCGTCCCATTCAAGCGCGATTTTTGAACGTTCCTTGCTGACCGTCGTCAGTACCTGCGTGTGGGTTTCGAGTCTAAGCGTTCTGCTGTAGCTGAGAGGATTTTCGCTGTTGTTAACCACGATACCGGGCGTAAAGCTCGCTTGATAATAATCTCCCTGATAGTAACCGTTTTTGTCCTTATATCCGCCCTTTACTTCTCTGGGAGACACCTTGCAGGTATATGTAAACTCTATTTTATCTCCTTCGTTTAACTCAACAATGTTTGTGAAAACATAGTTGTCGCCGATTTCGGAATACGTATAGCTTTCGGTGCTGATCAAATCAATATTATTCCGGTCAAGAGGATTACCGTTTTCATCGTGAAACATACTTTTCGGAATCGTGATCTGAACCTGTCCGACAGGAATTGTTTTATCCTTATAATGACTGTCTATTCCGAAGCTAAGAAGAAGCACAGCGCTGATATCACTGCCGAGCGTAGGATGCAGCACAAGGTCGTCTCCCGTATTGGTGACGTTGCTGTCGGAATCCTGCGTCCACCTGATCGAGTAATTGTATATATCGGTCGAAAGAGTCTGCGGAACCCATTTAGCGTAATATGTCTGATTGCCGCTGATCACCGTTTCTGTGGTCAGGCGTGTTCCAGCGCCTTCCGGCTCCGTCCACCAGCCCGCAAATTCATATCCGGCGCGGTTCACGCCGGGCAGCGCCGGGATCGTTTTGCCGCTGACGACCTTAACAGTCGCGCTGTCATACATCGTGCCGCCTGCCGGGTTAAAGGTCAGCGTGCAGTCCTTCTGCGTCCATTTTGCGTAATAGGCTTTGCTCGCCGTAACAGCTGCAGACGGGTCAAACTCATCACCTGTTCCATCGGGGTTTGTAAACCATCCGCCAAAAGCATATCCGTCTTTTTCAAAGGTTGGTTCACCAACCGCTTTTCCACCCTCATATACCTTGATGGAGACAGCGGAACCGGTGCCGCCGTTGGGATCAAATGTGACGGTGTACTGCGCTTTGTCTCTCCAAACCGCTTCAATGGAATTGCCGCCGGACAGATCAAGTGTGATGCTTTTGGGACTGCCTGAAGAATCGCTCAACTCCTGACTGAGATTGCGTTCTCCGAATTTCCAATATAAAAACTCGCTGTTGTCTTTTGTTACCTCCGGAAGCGCCGTGATCACATAAACCGGATCATTCTGAAGGGGATAACCTCCGCTCGGATACGAAGTAAAGGTGCCGCCGTTCGACTCAAATTCAGGCTGATAACCCCACTGGGCATAAAAGGTAGCATCTGCTGTCACAACAGTATTGGAAGTAATCTGCGTGCCGCCTGTCTGAGCGGTAAACCAGCCCTTAAAGGTCGCGTTGTTGTTCTCGGGAGTGGGAAGCACGCCGAGCTTATGTCCGTACTTGCTGACCTTGGTGGTTGATGTTTTCGTTGTGTCGTTATCAAAACAACCGCCGTTCGCGTCAAAGGTCACGCTCAGGTTCTTTTGCCAATGAGCGTGCAGCGTGCGGGAAGCGGTGACCTCGGACTCGGATGTGATCTTATCGCCGCCGTTTTCCTCGGTAAACCAGCCTAAGAACGTATAGCCGGCAGGAGAAGCTTCGTCGGGATCTCTGAAAGTGTCGCTCAAATCGCCGTAGAGCACGGTTTCTCCCGTTACTAACGTATAGTGCTTATCACTGACCGCTGAACCACCGTGCGAATCAAATTTGATAATAACGTCGGGTTTGTGCCATTGCGCGTAAAGCGTTACTTCGGCGCCGTCAGCTTCGGTCAGTTTATTGACCGAGTCATTGGCGGAAAAGTCCGTTCCCATGCCGTTGGGACGTGTATTCCAGCTTGACAGCACATAGCCGCTGCGCGTAAACAGCGTATTGCTCAGTTCGTAAAACTCGGTATAGCCGAGATTATCCGCCGCTAAATACTCACTTTCACCATTGGCATTAATACCGCCGTTGCCGTTTAATTTCAGCTTGTAGTGATGTTCGTTCCAGTGTGCGTAATAGCTCCACTGTTCGGGGGTCAGCGGTGAATGAATCTGCGTGCCTCCTGTCGGCTCCGTCCACCAGCCGGCAAAATCATAACCGTTGCGCGTCGCCACGATCGCGTTTTCGTCAAAGCTCATCTCCACGCCCTTGTTGCCGTCTACGGTTTGGAAGCTCGGAGAACCGCCGTTTCCTCTAAAAGTAATGAAAGAATCGGCGACCCAAGTTCCGACGTATTCCGACCTGAAATTCAAAAACAGTACGTCATTGGTCAAACGTGAATCTTTGTTAGGCTCATCAATTTTACGCCACGCGTTTTTCGGAGGCATACTCGTTCCGGCTTTTTCGCCGGAAGGCCAGTTTTCGTTAAGCTTTACCCAAGCCAGCTCGCCGCAGCCCTCAAAGATATTTGCCTTTCCGTTCAGGGTTGCCGAAGCTAAGGTGGAGCTTGTCTCAGCCGAACTGAGATCGAGTTCTTTGAGGTTTGAGCAGTCCTTAAATATTGAGCCGCTGTTTAATGGACCGGATATACATTTTGCGTCTATTGTTTCAAGCGAACTGCAGCCCTCAAACATACTTGTGTATTCAACACTGTTGTTGGAGCCCCAAGTATTATCTCCAAATTTGATGCTTTTCAAAGAGGTGCAATTCTTAAACATCTCTATACAATAATGTGCTTTACCGATATTCCATGAGCTCAGGTCAAGTTCTTCAAGAGCTACATCATTTCGAAACGCGTTATTAAGATTCAAGCCCCAGAAGGTAGAATCCATTGAAAAGCTTTCACCAAACGTTACCTTTCTCAGCTTTTTGTTTTCCGAGAGAAACCCTGAGATCGTAGTGGCTTTTACAGGATTAAGATATGACAGGTCAAGCTCCTCAAGAGCTGAGTCATAAATGAAAGCGCCGAAATCCGTACAATTAGGCATCTCCCAGTTCGGGCTGGAAATATTCAGCGTTTCCAAACCTCTGCCCTCCTGATGAGAAAACATTCCGTTAACGGTTGTCGCGCTGCTCATATTCCATTTTCTCAGATCAAGATTTTTATGACGACCGTAGTTAAATGTACAATAAAACGAAGTGCATATCGATGTGTCGATGTTATCTTCAAGTCCCGATACGTTTTCATCAGACAGGGTTTTCATATACATAAACCAGCCGGACATTTTTCGCGGAGCGATCTTATCCTTTATTATCAATCTGTGAACATAGTAATTATAATCATACCACGGCTGCTTATACGATTCTTTGCCGCCTATCCCAAGAGCCGCGTTGGTTTTTTCATCATTGTCAAAATTATCATAATGAGCGACATAATTTCTCTCCGGATACGGCGGCTCGCCGCCTCTTTGAAAGATCAGATCATACTTTTCGTGACCGCTGTATGTGATAGTATTACCGCCGGAATCGAGCGACAGATACACGAAAGCATGAATATCACTTCCGGTCGCAGGTTCCTCTTCGGCAAACACCGACAGATCAAAAGGTACTGCAAGGCTGAGCATTACCGATAATACCAGCAGCACCGAGATCAATCGTTTTCTTACTTTTAGTTTTCGCATAAAATCACCAAGCTCCATTCATATATTCAATAGTAACGATACTATTATTGACAACCGATATTTTTGAGGCAAACGCATAAACGCAAAAAAACGGCGCACTCTGTCCACCTCTTTTTTCAACGCTAAAACCATGAACCCGGCAATTGGTTATACTCACTGTAGCCGCCGATAATGTTTTCTTTCTCCGATGCAGAAAGCGACGGGCCGTCAGGATTTGTCGGATCTGTCGGCAGCAGTCCTGACGTAGTGATCACGTCCTCCGAATCAAACTCCGTAATTTTAAACTTTATACGTTCATATGCAGGTTTCATTACGTCTTCTCCTCATCTGTTCATTAAAACTCACTATCTATCATCATGCTAAATCACAAAATAGTATATATAATATATATATCACAAACCATAAAAGAAGTCAATAAAAAACCGCTAAACTAGCAATAAAATATATTTAATTTACAATAAAAGCTGGTAATTATCGTGAGAGCATTTCAAGCTTTTTCATCTTATATCCTAAATCTACCGTAAAAAAGGAAAAAGCCGACAGATTACCATTTTAAACCCAAACTCTCAACAAATTAATTAATATATCGCAATTTGTCAGTAAACAAGTCAATTTCTCACCTGACAATTACTTGCGCGTTAAGTAATCTACAAACTCAAAAAAATGGCTTAATTGCTAAGAGAATAAGCTGTTATTACTTAAAACATCGAGAGTTTGGGTTTAAATAATCCGCCAGCCATTGTATTAGTTTGCCCGAAATGGGCAGTAACTCGGCGGTGGAAGTCCGCTACACGCTTGGCAGTAGGAAGTGTTAGCTGAGGGCAAGGGTGTCCGTCGTGAGGCGGAATCTGAAGTAAGCCTAAGGCAAACTCTCGGTCTGACGAACAGGAATCGCATATAAGGCATTTGCGGGGCGGACGAGTCTGCTAGACAAGACGAAGTCCAATATTGCCCGAACCCCGTGGTGTAAATGCGGCAGATATATGAGAGAAAGGTTACTGCTCTTAATCGGGGAGGTCTTGCAAGGCGGCGAAGGACAGGAAGATTGACACCCGCCGAACCCGTGCGGTGACGTACGGCTGAATTGCAAGAAGTCAGCAGAGGTCATAGTACCGAGTTTTTCGGGAAGGACCGAACAATAGCAGTCTTGGAAACGAAGGAGAAAGAAGCAATGCAAAGACCACAGAAAACGGCGCAAGTCGGCTGCCCCTGCGAGTGATCCTGTGATCCTGTATAATAAAAGTTGACACATGGTACTCGAACAAAACGAGAAAAATAGAAAAATAAATTCCCCCAAAAGGCTGCTCTGAAAGCAACGTCGTGTAGCATATTTACCGGCGATAGTCAAGGGTAAAATGAACGGCTGGCGCCGCCCTTGACAATCACCGGAAAATATGCGATAAGTAGACACGGCGGCATAAGCCGCCCTCTCTCAAAGAGCGCTTTTCACGGGAGCAAAAAAACAAAGGAGTGTCAACAATGGCAGAACAAAGGCAGTATGACGATGAATACAAGGTACAGGCAGTGAAGTTGGCGAAAAAAATCGGTCAGTCGAAGGCAGCGGAGGAA
>FMUA01000057.1 GCA_900100595.1 Ruminococcaceae bacterium P7 | reverse complement strand
TGATTGAATCATTGGTTCAAAAGGGAGCTTTCCCGGACGAGAAAAATCCTTTAGTGGTTTTGTCGTAAAGTAATCTTTGCAATCAGTCAGCGCTTTGATAGATTGATGCAAGAGTGTTTTTGCGGTTTTTAGTTTCATAGTGCGTCCTCCTTGTAGTGTCCCGTAGGGATTCATCCTCTTAACTACAAGGGTCGATTTGTTGATTCTATCAACAAATCGACCGCACATTTTTACTGATTTGTCAAGTGTTTTTTGAAAATATCTCAAAAATTTCTCAAAAAAATACCCCGTACCCTTGTTTGAGTACGAGGTATTTTTTATTTGGTCTTTAGCTTAATGGCATTGACCGCACACAACAAGGGTATTTATCCTGATTTAAAAAGCATTAAATAGTCATATTTTATCCAACAGAAAGAGAAAAACCGCCATAATCGTCCTGTTTATGGCGGTTTGTTTGGTTGCGGGAGCCGGATTTGAACCAACGACCTTCGGGTTATGAGTGCTATCTTATACTTTTCGCAGGTTTTTGTATTTTTAAAAAACTCAGTATTTATGCGGTTTTTCGCACAATTGCATTTCGTATCATGTAGTATATTGCCGTTGATTTAAGCATCAATAATCAACAAATAAACGACAAGTCGTTGGGTTTATATTTCATTCATTACACTGACTATCCTAGAGTTTGTATAGTTTTGCCTGAGTATAGCTGGTATGAGTCGATTTGGTTGAGCGTTCATCAGTTTCCGTTTCCAGAAAGACTTTTCATATCAACGTTAGAAAGGTATTGATTCAAATATTTTACAATGGACATAGTATCACTATTGTTAATACTACTGTAGATTTCTATCAGCGCTTTCCTTTTTTTATCGACAAGGTTGTCACATTGTGCAGACAAGCATTTCGATGCATACAAATACACATAATGGTTACAATACTCTTTGTTTTCCAACGTATCACAGGCTTCTGTAATCTTCCGATACAGTTCCTTTTTGTTTGCCCATCTTCCGGGAATTTTAGTCAAAAAACTCTGATAGGAATCGTTGATACACTTGTATTTTTCGTTGTTTTCAGCCATTACCTTTAATGCTACGCACATTCTCATGAATACCATGTCGTCCTCATAATTCTTTGTTAAATCCATACGCTTCAAGATGATATCACAAAAGCTTTCCGCGTCTATATTAAAAAGCAGGATCGCGCTTATATCCGAATATGTTTCAGACATTAGATTGATAGCGTAAGCATAATCCGAATCGCTGTTACTGATCAAAATCTTATAAAAATCTTCCACATATTGGTCGATAGATTGAAGAAAGGATTTTAAAAGTTTGGTAATTTCCTTAATTACCGGAATCGTTAGATCCCTGTCCTTCAGCAAGATCATCATTTTCATTTTGATGTTTTCCGATATCTCATTATAATACCCGCGAATCAAATTTTTTGCGAAGTTCTTCTCAGCAATGAACTTACCAATATTTTCCTGCATTCCGCTTTTAAAATACAAGTCCTCTGGTTTTTTGATCTGGTTATCGTACACTGATGCTTCCGCGAAATCAATTGCTCTATTACGAATCACGTCCTGCTTCTCACTAAGATAACAACTGAAAGGATAACAATTCAAAGCTTCATCCACCAACGACCGAACCGTTTCTTTATTTTCTTTTCTTGTCATGTTTATGGGATCAATATCCAAATCATTAACCTCTGCCTTAAGCAAATCTTTCGTTTCATGGAATATTCTTGTCAAAAGAAAATTTACAATTTGCATAAATCTAAATTTCCTGTTTCTGATTTCCTCGTTTCCGACAAAATGTGCTGCCTCATGCGCTAACTGAAAAACTAGGTCACTGACTTCGTAAAAATCGCTCTCGGATACCCTAACCATCATCAACTTATTCTCGTTATACTCATTCCTCCACATCTGCTTCACATAAGTGTTCGGTGTATTTGTCAAAAAAAACAAAAACTGATAATCGATATCTCTATCTTTTTCACACATACTTTTGTAGTACCCGGCTATCTCGTTTACTACAGAGGAATAAAAAGTCCTTAGTTTTATCGGCGAATAATACGACATCACGCTAAAATCCGAGAGACCGTAAAACCGGATGTCTGTCCGCATATTCTCCTGAATATTGGAATACATACTGCTCAAGTATTCATAAAATTCATCAAGCGGACGAAGTTGTTCATTATAATCATCTATGGCTACTTTTAGCAGATTTAGCATTAAAACAAATGGATCTTTTATGGAGTTGAATTCATATTCCGAGGTTTGATGGCTGATAAACGAGATATAATCATATGTCTGATACAATAAAGTAATTAAATGCACATAACGCGAGTCTTTTTCCTTCAGCTTCATCTCTAATGCAGATAAATCCGATCGATCCGGCATCTTTCTTTCCGAATACGGATATTCATACGCACTACCCTCCGAAAAATCAACACCTCGATTTGCTCCGACGTTGAGCGATGTCATAGAGGATACAAAATAATAGTTAAAATCCTTATTGCTGTTATTCAACAAACCTTCTTTTTTAAACAACCCCAACAAACTGTTCATCGGAACATCACGAGCAATAAATCGGCAATCATTGTCTCCGAGTATCTCATATCCGACAATTTCTTTGCTTTCGCGCTTTTTCTGCGCATCGCCACCGTAAAACACCTCGGACAGCATTTCACAGTAACCGGCAATTTTATTGGTTATAGTTTGCCATTTTTTATTAACGTTGTTCAAGATAGTTTTGATACATATGGAATCAATAAGCTCCTCTTCTCCAGAAGGCAGAAGTACCATGAAATCTGGGTTATCAAAAAGTTTATATTCTATCAACAAATTCGTATAGGAATATATAATTCGATTGCCGGATTCCGAAACTTTGTCGTAAAGAAGATTGATTGCATCAATAATCTCACGGTAATGATTGCCCCTGAAGCAAATCACATAATCGTTTTTATCAAGCGTATAATAAATGACGTACTGCTCTGCACCTAACCGCTCTTTCAGGTTTTTCTCAAAATCAAAATACAATGAATCGTTGTACTGGGCGACCTGCAAATACAAAACCAACCTAAGGTATCCCCGTTCCGACTCCTTCCAAAAATCCGCGTCGCTGCAGGTTATAGAATCCGCATCGTTTCTAAATCCGAATACGGTTTGGAACGACTGAAAGCACGTTCCCTTTCTGTTGCTATTGTTATTGTATTCAAACAGCGTGGAAAGTCGGAAGCCTTTTTCATCCATCGACCATACACATGTGTCAAACCAATCAAAATAACCGATTACTACATAATCCTTGTGCAATTTCGGTTCAATTTCCTCATTCAGAGCATTGACGAATATTTTATCGTGATAAAGAGTAAATGCTCTGCATATCTTATTTCCCATTTTTCCGCACTCCATTTCTCAATTCAAATCAAATACATTCAAGAAAGCTCCGAATTGTCTGTTATACTCTCTTTTTCGTATTTCGTCAATATATTTTATCGTAATCTCAGATTGGCTAATGGCAAAATCATGATATAAAAATCCCATTATCACGTTGAAATCAGTCTCCGTTGTTTTCTCCGCCAGCAAACTACTGTACAAAAAAACATCGGAATAATACTCCTTATTGATTTTTTGATTGTCTGCATATCCGCCAGATGCCTCCGTAAAGTACATCACCAGCAACGCGAGCGCCGATATTTTTGAACCGCCCAGTAAAATGCCGTATTCCTCGCACACCTTGCTGATGCCTTCCTCCAGCATTTGGTAATCCGCTACCGAACAGTGACGGGCGGAAGAACAAAAAAGTCCCAACAAACAATTAAAAATGAGCAAATAACTGTTATTACCGCAACGTCTCTTTATATTATTTTTTTCAACCGTCTTGTTGCCTGCACATTGATTATAAATATCGGAGTAAGACAAAAAACAAACGCTGTCCTTCGCAATCTCGGCAAAGTTTTGGAAATGTTTAATCAACCCTTCAGTGGACGCAGGATTATTCTTGTCCCCGTACCAATGCTCATAATACGTAAATGAATGCAATGAAAACTTTTGAATCAATTCCCTGTACTTTTTTCCGCTATTTTGGGATAGCTCCTTTTTTATTTGCAGCTGAATCACGGTTTGAAAAAAATATGAACAAATGCGTTTCATCTTGTTATCGGAAACAGCGATCATATTGTAAAACGCTATAAAAGCATTATCAAAAACAATAGGATGCTCAGGATACAGTATCGTATCGGCAAACAGTTTGTCGAAGAATTCGTTCTTGTATTCGTTTGTGTAATTGGTTTCCTGCGTGGCGTAAATATTGTCAACCAGCATATACGAAACTGTGTTATTAAATTCTTGCTTTTTTATACGCTGCATGACAGATAAAAAATACAAAATTGTGCAAAAGGAAGATAACGCAGCATAAAAAAACAGTTGTCGACGGTATCCTAGCGCATAAGCGAATAACATGGTAAATGGAACAGTCAGTACAACATACCAGCACAGCAAACAATAAAGCTTTGTGCTATAATGGATAATCGATTTCATAGAGAAACCAAAGTAAAGCTGATTGTCGCGTCCAATCAGAATATTTCGAAACGTAAAAGCAAATCCTAATGTTGTGAATGAAACAGAAATCAGTACACCTTGCAGCGATTGGTAATCAATCGTATAATAAATACTCCTCACAAATTTAAATTGAAGCAGCAAGTTGCTACTTAATGCCAGCAAGAAAGGAGAGGCTACCATTACCACAACAACCGCAATTCTCAATATAAAAAGTCTTATTTCTTTCGGACTCTCTTTCATTCTTTCCCATCCTTTTCACACAATGATTGAAGTGCAATGCATATTGTAATTCTTTGTTCTAAAGCGAAAATAATAAAAATAAACTCAAAAACCGCTTGACAAATATACTTAAGATAGCTTATAATAGAAGTGTGGCGTACTGTTGCAATGCAATGGGTTGCCAAATAGATTTGGATGTTATCCAACAAAAAAGGGGGAGATTTCATTGGTTTTTGCACACGAATACAAAGTTAAACCAGAGAAACCAGATACCAAGCCAAAAAGAAAACTCGGCACATTTCCAGTTGCGCCTGCTACACCGGAAAGAAGTTGCTTTTACAATAAATCATTAAGCCAGTCCTTTGGCAGTAGATTTTCTTTTGAAAAGTTCAAAAAATAAGTGCGTTAACAAATTTAAAATCCGTATTTGCACAGGTGTGTGAATACGGATTTTGTTTTATATTCCAACTTTCAAACACCCAGATTAAAGCATTATTAGTAGCTTTTTTGAGAGCTGTTCTGCGGAATTGGAATTTTTCCAGATTCACAATCTATCGTTTCATTGAATGAAAAGCAAAAATAAACCTATGCATTACATATAAAAATTACTCTGGTTCAAATATGTAAATAGCCTCATAATCTGTTTTGAGTTTATAACTGCTACCGAAAATAGAATCGGTGGCAGTTATTTTTTTAAAACACCCTCAATAATGCCGGGATAATTTTTTGAGGTGATGCGGTATTCTATTTCATCCAAATCTCCGTCAACAAAGATAACAGACGGAAACGCCACAGCGGTATGTTGCCTGATATAGCCGTAACGTAGCTTGAGTATAATATTGTCCGTCTGATGGAAAACGTCGTAGAAAAAAAAGCGCTTCAAGCGATTGCTGAAATCGGTGTTGGCTGGTAAAAAATCCGCAAACGGACTGCAATCCGAAAAACAGGTACTGCATGATCCTGTTTGTGATTTCGAAAAATTCAAGCAATCCGACGTTCTGTCTATAGCAAACAACGCGGCAATACCTTCATCATCATATGCACTCAATAATTCGGCAACATCAGAATCAAACAAGGTTTCAAACGGAACATATCTGTCGGCATGAATGACAAGAGTAATCTCTATATCCTCGTTAGGTTCCATACCGTCATTGCTTAAGACCAGCTTAACACAGGTAAGCCCTGCGAGATTCTTTTCCAGAACGCGCAAACTGTTATATTTTTCTATCAGATTTGGAAGACTGAGGCACAAGTCGTATTTTCTCTTTTCGCTTTCGGTTCCCACCATTTGATTTGCGGAGTTTCTGCTATGTCGCAAGCGACCAAAGTCAAAAAAATCGTTCGAAAGTTTCTTGCCCACCACAGAGACGTAACTTTTAATCGTACTTTTTTCGGAATAACTCAACCTGACCGGGTTGTCTGTGAAACCGTCCGTACGCGATACATTCCTTGGCTTTACAAGGTGCAGTTGATTCACCGTATCCACAATGTTGTTGATTTTGTTTTCGATTTTTCTAACCGTATCACCCAGAACAATATAATTATGCAAAACCAACCGATCACTGAGAGTATGCTCCATATTATACGATTGCAGGCTCAGAACAGGTAACTCCTTTACAGAGTTTATAGATTCTTTTTTTTTATTGAGGAAAAGTATTTACAAATGTGATCAAAAAACATATTTTCAAACTTATCTGCTGATTGATAGGTAAAATACATTCCCTTATTTTCATGTTCGAACTTGGAACGAAAACACCTTATCTTTTTATACTGCTTCGAATCCATAATTGACGGAGGAGCCGGTATATCAGAAAAATACAAAAACACCTGTTTCCCCGCATCCATCATCCTACATATCTCTTCCTCGGTTCCCGATTGATAATGATCGGTCGGCGTTCCGAACCGCGTCCAAAAAATAGCAACCACTGCATCGCAATCATCAATAAACTGCTTATTCAATATATTCTGTGCTGAGTCGCCCGTCTGTGCAAAGCCGCTTTTGCTCCAATGCCGAGTACGAACGGAAATATTAAGCGAACCACTATGCAATTCGTTAAATCTTTGCACGCATTTTTCAATTATCTGAAGTTCATCTTTGATATCACCCGGACAAGAAATCAGCAAATCGTATTGTGTAATATTATTGGGCATGAACTTCCTCCTTCTTTTTCGACAAATATTAACAAATATTCTTTTACAGTTTGATTATACAACATTTTTATCCGATTTGTCAATTAGTAGAATAGGGTTTACCTAATGAAATGTTTAAAGAACATTATTGAAAACGCTTTTTACAGTTTTTCGTAACTATTCAGAGCCACCCCACAAAGATCTGATCGGTTTGACATGACAAAGCCATCTTAACCGCGTGATAGGAATCAATCCCATTTTTGCGGGCGGTGCTGATGAATGACATTAAGCCCATATATTCCTCTGCGCCGGTTTTACTTCTGAAACAGCCGCAGACCTTGGTCTTTGTTTTGATATTTCTGATGTCTCGCTCGGCTTGGTTGTTGTCGAACGGAACACAGAGCTTTTCTAAAAACAGGCAGACTGCTCCCTTGTAATTTTGAAGCCTGTCGATGAGCGCGAGAATTTTACCGCGTTTCACTCTGCCGCGCTTTTTCTTGGGCTTAACAGGTTCGGG
>FMUA01000026.1 GCA_900100595.1 Ruminococcaceae bacterium P7 | reverse complement strand
CCCAAGTAGCAGAAAACGGCCTGCACGTCAAGGGAAAAATGAACGGCGGCTCGAGCCGCCGCCCTTGACATGCATTCCGTTTCCCGCTTATAATGTTGACAATGGGCCTACGCCCCTGAATAATATTTTTGCTCTATTTTACACCGCGATTTAGAGTTTACACAGAATTTGGGACTGACCCAATAACCATACATACTAATCAAAAATTTTTTTCATTATCTGTCACCTTATACCACTTATGGAGACTTATGGACGGTTTTTCGCGTGACGTATCGGTTATTCCCACAATGAAGAGCTTGGATAAATAATCGAAACGAAAGCACCCCGAAAACCGCTTGTATTTGCGGTTTTCGGGGATTTGTAATAATTTGAGAAAATTTGATCGTGAAACTCAGCTGACTTTTTCCCTCAACCACTTGCAACCGCATAAAATATGTGATATATTATTGTTATCTGATAACGGAGGTAATGAAAATGAAGCTTTACAGAATAATATCCGCCGCGATTCTTGCGCTGATGACCGCGATTTACGGCTGTGTATACGCGGGCGCCGCAAGTGTGAATATGCCGATCACCGCCAACGAGAGCAACGCGACCATCTGGATTTTCGCGGGCGTCGTTTGTATTCTCGCAGTCGCGGGCATTATCTACTTCATCATCAGCAATAAAAAGAAATAACTAGCGGGAGCTGTCGCGGACGGCTCCTTTTTCTTGCGGTTTTCTATTGCAATCAGAGCGAAAACGTGATAGAATAAAAGTTAACGTATAAAACCAGAAAGGATGTTAACTATGAAAAGTGACGCGGTAAGAACAGGCGTTCAGTGCGCCCCTCAGCGTTCCCTTCTCCACGCACTCGGTATGACCGACGAGGAAATGAAAAAGCCCTTGATCGGCATTGTCAGCTCCTATAACGAGATCGTACCGGGACATATGAATATCGACAAAATCGTCAACGCAGTCAAGACAGGCGTTGCGATGGCAGGCGGCAACCCCATCGTGTTCCCTGCTATCGCGGTCTGCGACGGTATCGCGATGGGTCACCAGGGCATGAAGTATTCCCTTGTCACCCGCGACCTGATTGCCGATTCCACCGAGGCGATGGCGATTGCTCACGCCTTTGACGCTCTGGTCATGGTTCCCAACTGCGACAAGAACGTGCCCGGTCTGCTGATGGCGGCGGCACGTCTGAATATCCCCTGCATCTTTGTCAGCGGCGGTCCGATGCTCGCTGGTCGTGTCGGCGGTCACAAGACCAGCCTGTCCTCTATGTTCGAGGCGGTCGGCTCCTACAACTCCGGCAAGATCACTGCCGACGAGCTGAATGAATATGAAAACAAGGTCTGCCCCAGCTGCGGCTCCTGCTCGGGTATGTACACCGCGAACTCCATGAACTGCCTTACCGAGGTACTGGGCATGGGTCTGCGCGGCAACGGCACCATTCCTGCCGTCTATTCCGAGAGAATCCAGCTTGCGAAGCGCGCCGGCATGAAGATCATGGAGCTGCTCGAAAAGGACATCAAGCCCCGCGACATCATGACAGAGGACGCGTTCCGCAACGCGCTGACAATGGATATGGCGCTCGGCTGCAGCACCAACTCCATGCTTCACCTCCCTGCTATCGCGCATGAGTGCGGTATCGACCTCAACCTCGACATCGCCAACGAAATCAGCTCCCATACTCCGAACCTCTGCCACCTTGCTCCCGCGGGCAGAACCTACATGGAGGATCTCAACGAGGCAGGCGGCATCTATGCCGTCATGAACGAGATCAACAAGCTCGGTCTGCTCAACACCGACCTCATCACCTGCACCGGCAAGACAATTGCCGAGAACATCGCAGGTGTTGTCAACAAGGACCCCGAAATCATCCGTCCCGTCGACAATCCCTACAGCACCACGGGCGGCATTGCCGTTCTCCGCGGCAACCTTGCTCCCGACGGCTGCGTCGTCAAGCGCTCCGCTGTTGCTCCCGAAATGCTCAAGCACTCCGGACCCGCGAAGGTCTATGACTGCGAGGAGGACGCAATGGCTGCCATCAACGGCGGCGATATCGTCGAAGGCGACGTTGTTGTCATCCGCTATGAAGGTCCCAAGGGCGGCCCCGGCATGCGCGAAATGCTCAACCCCACCTCCGCTATCATGGGCAGAGGTCTCGGCAGCACCGTCGCGCTGATTACCGACGGACGTTTTTCCGGCGCGACAAGAGGTGCATCCATCGGTCACATCTCTCCCGAAGCGGCGGTCGGCGGTCCGATCGCTCTGATCGAGGAGGGCGACATGATCGAAATCGACATCCCGAACAACACGATCACCCTGATGGTTTCCGACGACGAGCTTGCCAAGCGCAGAGCCGAGTGGAAGCCCAGACAGCCGAAAATCACCACCGGTTACCTCGCGAGATACGCGAAGCTGGTCTCCTCCGGAGCACAGGGCGCTGTTCTGAACTAAGCACTTTGCACAAGTTTTTTCAAAAACTTTGTGCAAGGCAGAGTCTGTATAATACAAAAAAAGCAAATTGCACAATTCACCCTTGTCCTTATTGGGCAAAGGGTGAATTTTTTTATTTTCGGCAAAAGCGGTTGTCTATTGTGCACAATTATGATATAATTATTGAGGATGATTTTACGGTTTTGCTGAATAATTGCAATTTCGAATTATATCGACTATTTTTTCATTTGAAGGGAGTTTTTACTTTTGAAACAGTACGACGCAAAAAAGATTCTGAACATCGCGCTTGCGGGTCACAGCGGCTGCGGCAAGACCTCGGTAGCGGAGTCCATCCTCTACATGGCGAAGGTCAGCGACAGACTGGGCAAGATTGCCGACGGCAACACTACGCTCGATTTTGACAGCGAAGAGATTAAGCGACAGGCGTCCATTATGACCGCCGTTGCTCCCATAGAGTGGAAGAACACAAAGATTAATCTCATCGACACCCCCGGTCTCTTTGACTTCGCGGGCGGCGTAGCCGAGGGTATGCGCGCGGCGGATACCGCTCTGATCGTCGTTTCGGGCAAGGACGGCGTCAACGTCGGTACCGAAAAGGCTGTTGAGGCGGCGACGAAGGCAGGCTTAACAAAGGTATTCTTTGTCAACGGTCTGTGCGACGAGGACGCGCGCTTCTACCGCGTATTCGAGACGCTCAAATCGACCTTTGGTCCCTCTGTCTGCCCCGTTGTGGTTCCCTACATCGTGGACGGTCAGGCGAACACCTACGTCAACCTGTTTGATTACAAGGCTTATAAATACGACGGCAAGGGCAACGTAACCCAGACCGCGCTTCCCGACATGGGCGACAGACTCGAGGGTCTTCGCGAGGCTATCAAGGAAGCTGTCGCGGAAACCAGCGAGGAGCTGCTCGATAAGTTCATCATGGGCGAGGAATTCACTCCCGAGGAGATCATTCTCGGCGTGAGCCAGGGCGTCAAGGACGGCTCCATCTGCCCCGTATTCTGCGGCGACGCGCACAACACCTTCGCGATCGATCAGCTGCTCAACAGCCTGACATGGCTGGCTCCCTCCGCGGCTGTCAAGAGTGAGGAAATCGCGGTCGATCTCAACGGCGAGCCTGTAGAGGTCAGCGTCAACAGCAGCGGCGCGACAGCGGCTATCGTGTTCAAGACCGTAGCTGACCCGTTCATCGGCAGACTTTCCTACGTCAAGGTTGTCTCGGGCAAGATTGCTCCCGACATCCCCGTAATCAATATGCGCACCGGCACACAGGAGAGAATCTCCAAGGTGCTCACCATGACCGGCAAGAAGCAGAGCGATACCGACTACATCGGAGCAGGCGACATCGGCGCGATTCCGAAGCTGACCACCGCCAAGACGGGCGACACCCTCTGCTCACCGCTCAGAAAGGTCATTCTCGAGGGCATCGATTATCCCGTATCCAGCTATTCGATGGCGATTTATCCAGCCAAGAAGGGCGACGAGGATAAGGTCGCGGCTGCTCTCGGCAAGCTTGCTGACGAAGATCCCACCATCAAGTTTGAAAGCAACCACGAGACGCACGAAATGATTATTTCCGGTCTGGGCGAACAGCACCTCGACGTCGTCATCTCCCGTCTCAAGAGCAAATACAACGTGGACGCGACGCTCAAGAAGCCCAAGATTGCGTACCGCGAGACCATCCGCAAGAAGGTTTCCGCACAGGGACGCTATAAGAAGCAGAGCGGCGGTCACGGTCAGTTCGGCGACGTTTGGATTGAGTTCGAGCCGTTCGATACCGATAACCTCGAGTTTGCAGAGAGAGTCGTCGGCGGCGCGGTTCCCAAGAACTTCTTCCCCGCTGTAGAAAAAGGTCTGCGCGAGTCCATCAAGAAGGGCGTGCTGGCAGGCTATCCGACCGTCGGCATCAAGGCGACGCTCTACGACGGCTCCTACCATCCCGTAGACTCCTCGGAAATGTCCTTTAAGACAGCCGCAAGCCTTGCCTATAAGAACGGTGTTCCCAACGCGATGCCCACGCTCCTCGAGCCGATCGGCAGCCTGAAGGCGAACGTGCCCGACAGCAACATGGGCGACGTCATGGGAGAGGTCAACAAGCGCCGCGGCAGAGTGCTCGGTATGTCTCCCGCAGGCAAGGGCATGCAGATCGTCGAGGCCGAGGTTCCGATGGCTGAGATGGCGGACTTCTCCACCTTTATCCGTCAGATCACACAGGGACGCGGCTCGTTCGAGTTCACCTTCGCACGCTATGAGGATTGCCCCGCAAACGTGGCGCAGAAGGTCATTGAGGCGGCAAAAGCGGAAATGGCGGACGACTGATCCATTTAATAAGTATTCAAGGGACTGTCAATCGGCAGTCCCTTTTCATGTGTTTATTGACGCAAAAAGGCAGGCTCGAAAGCCTGCCTTCTGCCTATTTATCTGTAGTGAATCTCATAATCGGGGTCATAGGTATCGCCGTTGAGTCTGCACTCAAAGTGGAGGTGCGGACCTGTGGAGTGACCTGTGGAGCCCATGTAACCGATAGTGGTTCCCTTGGATACAATAGATCCTGCGCCGACCGCAACGCTGGAAAGGTGACCGTAGATGGTCATTTTGCCGTTGCCGTGATCGATCATGACATAGTTGCCGTAGCTGCCGCCGCAGCCGCAGTCACCGTTCTTGCCCCAGTTGTGGACGCAGCCGGAATAGGTCGCGACAACCGTACCGCTGTCAGCCGCTACGATCGTGCTGTACATCGGACCCGCGATATCCACACCGCTGTGGTAGTAGCCTCTGTCTGCGGTATCATGATACGGGGAGCTGATGTAATAAACGCCGGGTGCGGGCCATGTGTAGTTGCCGCCTGCGGGAATGGGATCGGGATCATATACGGGATCCGGCTCATAAACCGGCTCGGGATCCGGCTCGTATACAGGCTCGGTCTGCTGCGGCTCCTCCTGCTTGGTCTCGCTGCTGTCCTGCTTCTCCTGCTGTTGCTGTTGCTGCTGCGCCTTCTTCTGAGCCTCTTCCTGCTGTCTCTTGATCGCCGCCTGCGCTTCTCTCTGCTGCTCCTCGAGAATCTTCTTGATGTTGTCCTCCAGCTCGCTCTTGCTGTCGCTGAGGTTGTTGAGCATGTTCTTGGTGTCGTCCTGCGTGATCTTGAGGTTCATCAGCCTGTCCTTGTTCTCCTCAAGCGTCTTGTTCAGATCCTCAAGGTCGGCATTCAGCGCTTCCTCGTTCTCGGTGAGAGCGTCCTTATCCTTCATCAGCGCGTCCTTGTTGACCTGAATCTCCGCGAGCTTCACGTTGACCTGATCGATCAGCTCCTGATCGTACTTGGACAGACTCTTGACGAGGTTCATCTTGTCGATAAGATCGGAGAAGTCCTTTGCGCCGAGTACGATCTCGAGATCGCTGGCGCTTCCCGCCATGTAAATCGCTCTCAGACGCTCGCAGAGCGCGGTGAGCTGATCCTCAATGCTGTCATTGCCCTCGTTGATCGCCTTCTGGTTCTCGGCGATGCTGTCGTTGAGCTGAGAGATCTGCTCGCGGGTGAGGTTGATTTTTTCGGTCAGCGTCTTGATTTTGGAAACAAGCGCATCGTTATATTTCTGCTGGTCTGCGATCTCTGTGTCAGACTTGTTGAGAATATCCTTATATTCATTCTCCTGCTTTTTGAGCTCGGTGAGTCTGCTTCTGAGGGAATCGACATCCTCAGCACTCGCGGACACAATCGAACCCGCAACAGGCACGGAAATCATAATAACACTCAACAAAGCGCAGAGAATCATTTTCATTCTTTTCATATTTAAACTCCTTTCGGGGATCATTACCATCCGAGAATTTCATTACCTTCCATTTTGAGGTATTTACGGATTGAGAGGAAGCCGCCGCAGAATCCGACGAAAATGCCGAATAATATGAACGCTGCCGCAGCGTAGGGCAAAACCTGGAGAATCGGGATAAAGTCGAACATCGACTGCGCGTTCTCCACCACCATGCCGACGCCCTGATAAACCAGAACGAGAACGCCTGTGGCGATGATCGCGGAAATCAGTCCGATGACCATGCCCTCTACCAAAAACGGCATTCGCACAAACGAGTTGGTCGCGCCGACGGATTTCATGATGCTGATTTCAAAGCGGCGTGAGTACATCGTCGCGCGGATCGTATTCGCGATAATGAACAGCGAGATAACAAGCAGCGCCGAAACAACCGCGACCGAAATCAGATTGACAAGGCTGCTGATACGGGTGAGCTTGTCCGCGAAATCCTTGCGGTTGAGTATCGTGTCGGGATCAACGCCCGGGATTTTCTGAATTTTCGCAACGGTCTCGTCATATTTCGAGAGGTCGTGCATCACGACAATGAATGAATCGGGAAGCGGGTTCCTGTCCTCGATACGGGAAAACAGGCTGTCGCCGAGCGTCTCTCTGTACTGCTCAAACGCCTCCTCCTTGGAATAGAAGGTCGCGGACGCGACATTGTCAACCTTTTCGATCTCCTTGCCGACATAGATAGCCTCAAGCTGGGAATAGCTGTCCAGAATATAGACGATAGTTTCGTTGCTCTCGCCGACCTCGTCTACCATTTTGGAAACATTCAGCGAAAACAGCGAGGCAGCGCCCGTGAGCACCAGACAGCTTATGAGTACGCAGACAGACGCGATACTCATAATACGGTTGCTCCAAACATTCTTGAAGCCCTCTTTTACAAGATAGCCAAAGCCTTTCATAGCATTTTCCTTTTCTGTTTAGTTTGATTAACCGAGACGGTCGTCATCATCAGGAAGAACGACCACATTATCGGGATACTGCGGCTCATATCTGCGGACATCGGCATCCGCGTCATCGTCATAGCCGAGCCCCTCGTAGTTATCGGTCAGTTCGTCGTCCGTGAGGTCGATATCCTCCTCATAACCGACAAACTGATGCTCATAGCCGCCGTTTTCAGAGTAGTCGTCGCCGAGATAACCCTGCTCATCGTATTCCTCGTCGGCATATTCAGCGCCGAAGTCGTCGGAAGCGCCGACGGCAAAGCGGCCGTTTCTGGAATCACTGATGACCTTGCCCTTGTCGATCGTGACCACCCTCTGGTGGAACTCGCGCACCAGCTCGTGCTCGTGGGTAACGACGAGAACGGTCGTGCCCATTGAATTGATCTCATTGAGCAGCTCGATGATTTCATGTGAAAGCTCAGGGTCAACATTACCCGTCGGCTCGTCGGCAATGATGATTTCGGGATTGTTCACCAGCGCGCGCGCCAGACTGACGCGCTGCTGCTCACCGCCTGAAAGCTCGCTGGGCTTGTTCTTCATCTTGTCGCTCAAACCGACAAGGTTGAGAACATAGGGCACTCTCTTTTTGATGGTTGCCGTACTCTCGCCCACCGCGCGCATCGCGAAAGCTACGTTATCAAAGACCGTCATCTTCTCGATCAGTCGGAAATCCTGAAACACGATTCCCATATGGCGGCGCAGATAAGGCACGTCGCGGCGGCGCAGCTTGGAAAGCTTGTTGCCGTTGATGATGATTTCACCCGAGGTCGGTGTTTCCTCGTGCATTATCAGCTTGAGGAAGGTACTTTTGCCCGCGCCCGAAGCGCCCACGATGAAAACGAACTCGCCCTTGTCGATATTAAGGGTGACGTTTTGCAGCGCGCGGGTGCCGTTGGAATAGGTTTTTGATACATTCTGAAATTCAATCATAGAAACACCTTTTTGACTTTGGATTCGGTCTGTTATCAACATGCTTTCCCGATGACTAAATGGAAAGAATCTTGATAATAGCCGATACTATTATGCGGATTTGACGGATAATTTTCCACATACGAATTAAAAAACGTGGAAAATCGTCAAAATCCATAAAAAGACCAATGCTCTGAGCGCCGACATTGCGACACTCAGAGCCTTGCATCAACGCAGCGTTTAATCAATCAGTACTTGGTGGGGCTGGCGTTGAGATATTTCTTAACCATTAACGCTACCTTGAATACAATAGCGTCCTCAAATTCGCGCAGGTCAAGACCCGTGAGCTTCTTGATTTTCTCAAGTCTGTAAACCAGCGTATTGCGGTGTACAAAGAGCTTACGAGAGGTCTCGGAAACATTGAGGTTATTCTCAAAGAAGCGCTGAATGGTGAACAGCGTCTCCTGATCGAGACTCTCGATCGAGCCGCGCTTGAATACCTCCTTGAGGAACATCTTGCAGAGGGTAGTGGGCAGCTGATAAATCAGACGGGCGATGCCGAGATTATCGTAGCTGACAATGGTGCGCTCTGTGTCGAACACCTTTGCGACCTCCAAAGCGGACTGCGCCTCCTTGAAGGAACGCGCGAGATCCTTGATGCCTGTAACGGTGGTGCCGATGCCGACGACGCAATGCGTATAAAATTCGCTCGAAAGGGTGTCCGCGATGGAGCTGGCGAGCTTCTCGAGGTCACGGCTTTCGGTGTCGGGCTTAACCTCCTTGACAAGCGCGATTTCCTCTTCGTTGATGTTGATGACGAAATCCTTTGTCTTGTCGGGGAACAGATTCTGAACGATATCGTAGGCAGACACATCCGTCTTGGAGATGATCTTGATCAGCAGGCAGACGCGCGAAACATCACTGTTGAAGTGAAGCTCTCTCGCCTTGAGATAGATATCGCCCGGAAGAATATTGTCGAGAATGACGTTCTTGATGAAGTTGGAACGGTCATACTTTTCATCATAATACTGCTTGATGCTGGAGAAGGATACGCTGAGCAGCTGCGCGTATTTCTGCGCATACTCGTCGGTTCCCTGCACAAAGACAGCATAGTCGTACTTGGCGCTGCTGCCAAAGGACTTGTAAGTATAGCCGTTGATCACAAAGGGCGCGGTGGAGCTGAGCGTTTCGGAATTGATACTCTCGTTGACCTCACCGATTTTTCCAAGCTCGGAGCACGCGATGACAACGGAAGTTTCGTCAATCACGCCGATTGTTCTGTCAATAGCATCCTTCATCTGATGCACTATACCTTGAAATAATCTGTTAGACATAGCTTTAACCTCTTTTTCTCCTGAAATTGTTCGTAAATCGGTATTGACGACCGACAATTCCGTATCAAAATGTTACTTTCCGTTACAGTTTGATACGAAAGCACAATGCGGGCGTGAAAGTTACAATACCCTCATATACATATTACACAAAACCGAAGAAAAAATCAACCTTTATCAACAAATTTCTTTGAATTTTTTTAGAAAAAATCCACGTAATCTGTGCAACTACGCCAAAGCGATTATTTGATTTGAATATAGTATAACACATGAATGTGACAGATTTGTGACAGATTTGTAATTAGTTTGTCTGTCGAGTGATATTATACCACATATTTTTCAAAAAAGCAAATTTAAAGGCGTTGTGCGCCGTGACACGACGGAAATTTCTCTGCCGTCTGCGTATGCCAAAACAAAAAGCGGCAGGATGAACCTGCCGCTCTGAATGTATGATTGGAGATTATCAGTTGGCGATAACCTGCTCGGTGTCCTTGTCGAAGATGTGGAGCTTGTCAAGGCTGAAGCAAACCTTGATGTCATCGCCGACCTTCGCGGTGGAGGTAGGAGCAACTCTCGCGATGATGGGCTGACCGGCGATGGAAACGTGGAGATAGATCTCAGCGCCCATCAGCTCGGTAACGTCAACCTTCGCGTCAAAGAGCATCTTTGCCTTAGCGATCTCTTCGGGTTCGTCGTGAGTGTGCTCGGGACGGATACCGAACATAACTTCCTTGCCGACATAAGCGTCGAGGTTAGCGCACTTCTCGGGAGGAACGGGAACCTGATACTTGTCGAAGTCGAGGGTGTACTCGCCGGCTCTCTTGGAAACGGTCGCGTAAACGAAGTTCATCTGCGGGGAGCCGATGAAGCCTGCTACGAATACGTTTGCGGGCTTATCATAGAGGTTCTGAGGAGTATCTACCTGCTGAACGATACCATCCTTCATAACAACGATTCTGGTACCGAGGGTCATAGCCTCTGTCTGGTCATGGGTTACGTAAATGAAGGTGGTGCCGAGTCTCTGATAGAGCTTGGAAATCTCGGTACGCATCTGTCCGCGGAGCTTCGCATCCAGGTTGGAAAGAGGCTCGTCGAGGAGGAATACCTTAGGATGACGTACGATAGCACGACCCATCGCAACACGCTGTCTCTGACCGCCGGAGAGAGCCTTCGGCTTTCTCTCGAGGTACTGCTCGATGCCGAGGATGCGGGCAGCTTCTTCAACCTTCTTCTTGATTTCTTCCTTCGGAGTCTTTCTGAGCTTCAGACCGAACGCCATGTTATCATAAACGGTCATATGGGGATAAAGCGCGTAGTTCTGGAATACCATCGCGATATCTCTGTCCTTAGGAGAAACGTCGTTAACGAGTCTGTCGCCGATGTAGAGCTCGCCCTTGGAAATATCTTCAAGACCTGCGATCATACGGAGAGTAGTGGATTTACCGCAGCCGGAGGGACCTACGAAAATGATAAATTCCTTGTCCTCGATTTCCAGGTTGAAATCCTTTACGGCAGTTACGTTGCCGTCATAGATTTTGTAGATGTGTCTTAATGATAGACTTGCCATATTTGATAACCTCCAAATTTATAGTAAAAACTAATTTTTTACATTATTAAATATACCACTTTACGCAATTTTTTACTATGCTGATTTTGACTAAAGATTTATTCGATATTTTATTAAAATTAAATATTAAGTAAAAATCATTTGCGGATTTTAGTGAAGATTGCCCAGAAAGATCGCATCTATATCCAATTTTGTCATTTTTTTCGCTTTCCCTATAGGCAATTTGCTATCCAAATACAAATTTCCAATTGATATTCGTTGAAGATGCACAACTTTCCGACCGACTGCGGAAAACATTTTTTTCACCTGATGGAACTTGCCCTCACAGATTGTGACAATACCCGACAAACCGTCAGTTTCGGGCAGAATTTCCAATTTGGCAGGCAAACAGCGGGTGCCGTCGCGGAAAATGATACCGTTTTCAAAGGCAGTGATCATCTCCGGCGTGATCTCTCCGTCGAGCTTTGCGATGTACCGCTTGTCCACATGCTTTTTCGGAGAGAGCATACGGTGCGCGAAATCACCGTCATCCGTGATGATCAGCAGTCCCTCGGTATCCTTGTCCAACCGTCCCGCGGGGAACAGTCCGGGACGTTTCAGCTCCTCGGGCAGAATATCAAGCACGGTTTTCTCACGCCTGTCCTCTGTTGCCGACACCACGCCCGCGGGCTTGTTGAGCATGATATAGAGATGCCTGTCCGTGCAGACAGCCTGTCCCGCGACCGTGATTTCGTCCGTGTCGGGATCGACCTTGCAGTCAATCTGACGGCAGACAGCGCCGTTTACCGTCACGGCGCCGCTTCTGATTTGTTTTTGCGCGTCCTTGCGGCTGAGCGTGCCGCGCGACGCGATGAGTTTATCCAGTCGTTCCATCTTTTTCCAAGGGCAGATACTCTCCGCCGTATTCTCCGTTTGAATAATGTCCTCCGATCACCGCGCCGTCCCTGACCAGCAAGACAGCGTAGGACGCGTCGTGACGGGTCAGCGTGAAGGTGAACCGGAGCGCGTCTTTTCCTTTATATTCCGATAATTCAAATCCGCTCTGCCGCTGCATGCCGTTGTATTCCTCATACACTTCGTCAAACTGTTCCGGAATCGTGATACGCTCACAGCTCAGCTGAGCGGCGTCCTCTTCCCCGACCGCGCGCAGATAATCCGCGGCAGCCTGTTCGTTTTTAACAGACGCGCCTGAGGCGGTTTCTTCGTTGTCCGTCATCGCTCCCATCGCGCTGACGACGCACAGCGCCGTGAATATTGCGAGCATTGCGACGCACACGGCGATTCTCCATCGCGGACTCAGCTTTATCTTCCATACCGTCATACGCAAAACCTCCGCTATATCGTATGCGGAGGAATGCGGCAATATGTTATTTTAAAAGCGCGTAAAGCGCCTCGGGCGTGTCGGCAAATACTTTCGCGCCCTGCTCCTGCATGGTGTCGATCGTTCCGTAACCGTAGGTGGCGCCGATGAAATCGACGCCGCACAATCTCGCGCCCTGCGCGTCATACCACGTATCGCCGAGCATCACGACCTCTGCCCTGTCGCGCTCGAGGTCGCCGCCGAGAGACTTGACGGCGTAGGGGATCAAATCCTTTTTATCCTTGCGGCTGCCGTCGATGTTGGAGCCGCAGACCGCGTCAAAGCAATCGCGCACACCGAGGATTTCCAAAATCTCCTCCGCGAACGGCTCGTATTTTGAGGAACAGATCGCGAGCTTCGCGTTCTCCGCACGCAGCTTTTTCAGCAGCTCGGGAATCCCCTGATAGGTGCGGTTGAGCCGCTTGCCGTATTCGCCGTAATAGCTGCGGTACAGCTCCGCTCCTCTCTCCGCGGTCTCGGTGTCAAGTCCGACGAGATTGAGAAAGGTATCGATCAGCGGCGGTCCGACATAGAGCGTGTAGTCGTCAAGGTTCGGCATCGGGCAGCCGATGGTTTCGATCGCGTATTCCAGCGAGCGGCGGATGCCGGCAGCGCTCTCGCTGACGGTTCCGTCGAGGTCAAACAAGATATATTTATACTTCATCAAATTTACCGTCCGCCTTTGCCTGAAATTTTTCCGCCTTTACGCTGACGCGCGTATGCGTGCCCTTTGCGATTTCTCCCTTTTTATCATAGGCGGCAACCTCAAACCGGAAGGTTCTGCCGTCCTGAGAAATCAGCTTCGCCTCGGCGGTCACCTCCGCGCCGGTCGGCGTAGGGCTGGTGTGCTCGATCGCGATCATCGTGCCGACCGTCGTCAGCATTTCGTTATCCAGAATTTCCTGTGCCAGCGCAGCGGCAGCGTTTTCCATCAGTGCCACTACCGCGGGCGTTGCCAGCACACGCAGACTGCCGCTTCCCATCGTGCAGGCGAGCTGATCCTCTTTTACCGTCACGGTCTTTTTCATCATATCCATCTATACCACCCTGTTTCTATATTATAGTATACTCTTTTATCATACTATAGAAAACGATTTCTTTCAAGTTAATGCGCGCGGGTTTCTTATAATAATGTGCGCTTTTTCTCTGCGGCATCTTCAATTTCTTTTCCTTCCCCCATTGAGATTACTTGACAGATATGATATAATAAATAGAATATAATTTTTCGGTTATTATAAAGGAGATTTGAGAATAATGAAATTAGGTATAGTAGGACTTCCCAACGTCGGAAAGAGCACCTTGTTTAACGCGATCACCAATGCGGGCGCACAGAGCGCCAACTATCCGTTCTGCACCATCGAGCCGAACGTCGGCGTTGTGGCGGTTCCCGACAAGCGTCTGGACGTGCTCGCCGAGATGTATGACCCCGACAAATACACGCCCGCATCCATCGAGTTTGTCGATATCGCGGGACTGGTCAAGGGCGCTTCCAAAGGCGAGGGTCTGGGAAATAAATTCCTCTCCAACATCCGCGAGTGCGATGCGATCGTTCACGTCGTCCGCTGCTTTGAGAACGACGACATTATCCACGTCGAGGGCAGCATCGATCCCAAAAGAGATATCGAAACCATCAACCTCGAGCTGATCCTGTCCGACGTCGAGATGCTGGAGCGCCGCATCGACAAGACAAAGAAGATGCTCAAGGGCGACAAGAAATATCAGAGAGACATCGACTTCTACCAGCGCGTGCTCAACGCGCTCGAAAAGGGCAAGCCCGCGAGAAGCGTGGAGTGCGACGACGAGGAAAAGGCGCTGCTGAGCGAGGTCGCGCTGCTGACGAACAAGCCCGTGATTTACGCCGCTAACCTGAGCGACGCGGACTTCTCCGACGGCATCGAGCAGAATGCGGGCTTCCGCGAGGTACAGAAGATCGCCGCCGAGGAGCACGCGGGCGTACTTCCCATCTGCGCGCAAATCGAGGAGGAAATCGTCGAGATGGACGCCGAGGAAAAGGAGATGTTCCTCACCGACCTCGGACTCGAGGAAAGCGGTCTTGACCGCCTGATCAAGGAGTGCTATTCCCTGCTCGGTCTGATCTCCTACCTCACCGCAGGCAAGCAGGAGGTCAGAGCGTGGACGATCAAGAAGGGCACCAAGGCGCCCCAGGCGGCAGGCAAAATCCACTCCGACTTTGAGCGCGGCTTCATCCGCGCGGAGGTCATCGCCTTTGACGATCTGGTCGCCTGCGGCAGCATGACCGCCGCCAAGGAAAAGGGTCTTGTCCGCAGCGAGGGCAAGGAATACGTCATGAAGGACGGCGACGTGGTTCTGTTCCGCTTCAACGTGTAATATATTATATTGAAAACCGCTCTGCAAAAAAGCAGGGCGGTTTTTTGCACACATCCTCTCTTTCGCAATAGTATGTATTGTAAACGAAAGGAGGCGTATGTATGAATTTCTTCGGAAATAACAACGGCGGATGCTGCTGGATCATCATCCTGATTCTCATCCTTTGCTGCTGCGGCTGCGGCGGCAACAACGGCGGCTGTGGTAACGGCTGCGGCGGCAACGACGGCTGCGGCTGCGGTTGCTGAGGAACAGATAAAGTTCCCGACGGGATGACGTAAAAATGAAGCCGGCTCCGTAACGGGGTCGGCTTTGTCTGTCGTTCTTATTTGATTTTGCCCTCGAAAAACTCGGGAATATATTTTTTGATGGTGGGAAGCATGCCGATACCGTCGGGGGTATGCGGCGGCAGCTGCCAGAAATCGTGGGCGCAATAGGTGTTGCCCTCGATGATCGCGGGTCCGTTCGGGGTGGTCGCGACGTCCCAGCCGACATAGCGGATCTGCGGCGTGATTTTCGCCGCCTCAAGCACCATCTGAACCGCTTCCTTGACAAACGGGATCTTGTAGCCCTGAATCTTGATGTGGGTATCGGGGTGCTCGGTATAGACGATGCCCTTGAGTGTGTCGCCCGAATGCGCGGGATATTTCATCTCTCCCGTCTCGGGGTCAACGGGCGTAAACAGGCAGTTATTGTCGATGATGCTGCCGCCCAAGCCCATCTTCTGCACAATGTAGAGCAGATGCGGCTCGCCGTCCTTGTCGAGAACCGTGATGAAACGCATGGAGTTGACCGCGTTGGGATAGAGCTTTTTCACGTCGGGATGCTGCTCGATATTCTCCTCGAGAATGCAGAAATCCTTCTCCTTGAGGTAGGCGTACAGCTCGTCAAAGCTCTTGTAGTCGGAAACAACAATTCTCTCGCAGCCGTGTCCGCACTCCAGATCCTGCATTTTGCAGAACAGAACGGGATGCTTCTCGCAGAACTCCCTGACCTCCTCCTTGCTTGCCTCCTGGAACTGGATGAAATCTCTGCCGATATACTTCTTGTAGAGCTTGTTGAACTCGTCCTTATTCTCGAGGAAGTGGTCGTACTCATAGTTATTCATAAAAGTATTGAACTTCTTGCTAATCAGACGGGTCATATAGGTCGCGCGCTGCTCCTCAGTGAGATTATAGAACGCGAAAATCTGGTAGTCGTAGTAGCCCGCGCCGTATTTCTTGGCGCAGTGGATCATGTCGTAATAAATCTTGATACTGCTCTTGCCCGAGCGCTCGTGACAGGTCTTGACCGCCTCGCGCATTTTGCCGAGGCTCGCGTTGCGGAGAATTCTGAAAATGTAGTTAGCCATATTATCGTGTTCCTCTCAAAATATTAATCTTCGTAGATGCGCGGCACGCGCTTGGAGATACCGCAGACGATTTCGTCCACGTTGCAGTCCAATAAATCCGCCATCCACAGCACGCTGAGCTTGTCGTCGAGCAGGCTGACAGTGTCGCCGCGTTTGACCTCGCCGATGTCGGTGACGTCCACCATGAACTGATCCATGCAGACCCTGCCGATGATCGGCGCCTCCTGACCGTTGATGCGCACCTTTCCTTTGTTGCTGAGCTTTCGGCTGTAGCCGTCCGCGAAACCGACGGGAATCGTGGCGATCTTCGTCGGACGCTGCGCGACAAAGGTGCCGCCGTAGCCGACCTCGGTGCCGACGGGAACCTCCTTGACCATCACGACGTAGGTGTACCAGCTCATGACTTGACGGAAGTCCTCCTTTTCCCACGCGTCCTCGTCGATCGGACAAAGCCCGAAGAGGATATCGCCCGCGCGTACCGCATCGAGCCGCGTTTCGGGACGGAGCAGAATCGCGGGACTGTTGGCGACGTGCTTCATGGGAATATGCACGCCCGCGTCCTCCAGCCGCTCGATATAGCGGATATAGCGCTCAAACTGCGCCTTTGCGCTTGCGCCGTCAGGCTCGTCCGCTCGGGAAAAGTGCGTGAACGCGCCTGTGATCTCGATATTGGAAAGATTGCTGATTTTCTGCACCGTCTCAATTGAGGAATCGTCCGCAGCAAAACCGATGCGGCTCATACCCGTGTCGACCTTGATATGGACAGGCTGTATCACGCCGCTCCACTTGGCAAGCAGGTTGAGCTTCTCGGCGGTATCATACGAAAAAATCGCGGGCGTGAGGTTGTATTTGATCAGGTTTTCGAGCTGTCCGTCGCAGGTATCTCCCAAAAGCAGAATCGGCTCGGTGCAGCCCGCATTGCGCAGCGACGCGCCTTCCTCCCAGACCGCGACCGCGTATCGCTCGATGCCGCAGCTTTTGAGAGTGGAGTAGATACCCTTTTCGCCGTGACCGTAGCCGTCTCCCTTGAGGACCGCCATGATCTCGACGCCGCTGCCGATGCGGGAGCGGATGTTCTGAATATTATGCCTGAGCGCGCCGAGGCTGACAACCGCCTCGGTCCGTTGCGTAAGCTTTCTCACAACCTGACCTTCTCTCCTTGTTTTTCAGTTAGATAGTATAACACAATTTGATTCATTTTACAACAATTCCCGAAAGATTCGACTTAATACACAAAAACGAACCCTCCCGATGGCTCGGGAGGGTTACAAAAGTCATTTTGTGTGTTCGGAATTATAACCAGTTACCGTTCATGATGTTGTTGTTCCATCCGGTGGTCTTGAATGTACCACCCATCTTGGTAGTGAGGTCGTTTGTCTGATTCCAGACGTTGCCCCAGTTGGACGCAGGAGTCTCACCCTTGGGCAGTCTGACAAAGATGATGTTCTTGCCGATGTTGCCGCTGAACGATACGGATGCCGCGCTGCCGGAGCCCTTGATCCAACGTCCGTCGGAGCTGGAATCCCATGTCCACGCGTACCAGTCCTCAGTACCCGTGCTGGTCGCGGAAGCGTTCAGTGTAACGCCGGTTGAGGGAGGTGTTGTGGGCTTCACGGTGGTGGGCACAGGCGTTGTGGGCTTCGCGGTCGTCGGCTGAGGCTGGGTAACAGGCTCAGTGCCGCCAATCCATGTGCCGGTATAGTTGGTGCTCGACTTCTTCTGAACCAGATAGAGCTGAATCAGAGTCGCGTCGGTAATGGTCACGCTGCCGTCCTTGTCAACGTCGCCGGCTTTCAGTTTGTCGCCCGTGAGCGTTGTCTGACCCGCAACATGGAGCTGAACGACTGTCGCGTCGGTAACGGTGACCTTTTTGTCGCCCGTGGTGTCGCCTAACAGAATCTTGTTGGTGACGGGAGCGGTTGTGGGCTGCGGCTTCGTGGTGGAAGGCTGCGTCGGTACGGGCGGATTATACTCCACAAACTGGTGGTTCGCCTTGAAAATCTTGGTGGTACCTTCAAGCGGCAGACCGGGCTGCATGTCCGCAGGATAGCGGTTGGTTGTCGCGGTCTCGCTTTCGGTGAAGATGACGGTAGCGTCCTCAAAGCCGTCGGGAACCTCAAGATAATAGTAACCCGTGGAGGAATCCTTTGTCATCTTGGTTCCGGGCCACTTGGGATTGTTGCTTCCGCCTTCGATGTAGATATAGGCGTAGACGCTCGACCAGTTGTAGGAGGAGTTGTCAAAATATACACCCTGAGCGGTGTTGTCCGCCTTGGTGTAGGTGTAGGTTTCGGGATCGGAGGTGGTGCTGCCGTTGCTCGCCTTAACGGTGACCGTGGTAGCGGTGCCAACCGCGGCGTTCTGACCGATGGTGATGGTCTGACCGTTGGTGAAGTTCTGGAAGCTGCCGCCGTCGATGGAGTACTGACCCGAGGTAGCGTTTTCGTACTTGAGGGTCAGGGTGAGGGTATCGGTCTTATAGCGGGTGCTGCCGGGTGTCACGGTAGCGTAGGGGCCTGCGGGCACGTCGTTGAAGATAACGGCGATACCGGTGTTGCCGATCTGACCGCTGATCTGACCGCCCGAAACTCTGAAGGTGCCGCCCGATACCTGATCGGTATAGGTGCCGTCCTTCATCTTGTTCGCCTTGACATTGACGGAGGTGGAGCCGCCGCTGCAGTTGACGAGAACGGCGCCCGCGGTGCCGCGCTCATTGTAGGCGATGGAGCCGCTGGAGGAGAGGTATTCGCTCTGGCCGTTAAACGCGTTGTGCAGCTTGTTAACGGCAACGACCTCCTTGTTGAAGCAGTTGGTGTTGTAGATGTTACCGATCTGGCCGCCTCTGTAGCCCTGTGTACGGGCGAAGTAGAGGGCGGTAGCCTGGTTTCTGGAGCCAACCATAGCCCAGACCTTGTTGATGTTGGAGTCGGATACGCCGGTGGACTCTTTGCTGTCGTTGGAGTAGGTATCGTGGGATTCCGCCCAAAGAACGGTCTTGTTGGGAGCCGCGCCGAGCTTGTAGTTGCTGGAAGCCATCGCGCTGGCATTGCCAACGGCTTTTCTCTTGTCGTTACCGGTGCGGTTATCGGTTACGGACATATACTGGGTATAGCCGCCGACAGAGGGGCCGCCGGTACCGTCGAGGATCTCACCGTAGTTATAGAGTGTGGCGTAAGTGCCCTTTTGCGCATAATAGCTGCTGGCGTCGTTGAGAACGTTCGGCCAGAAGTTGTACTGGCTGCCTTCTTCGGGAACGCTGATGTGCTTCGCCGCGTCAAAACGGAAGCCGTCGGCGCCGCAGTCGATGCATTCTCTGAGGTAAGCCTTGACGTAGTTCTGGATCTTGGAGTTCTCGGAGTTGAGGTCAGGCAGACCGCCCATACTGCCGTGGGTGATGCTGTAGCGGTCGCCGTAGTTGATCTCCTTGTTCCACAGATCGTGCCAGCAGTTGTTGTCGTCACGGATATCGCTGGGGATGATGCTTGCCTTGTCATAGCCGCGGTTGTTGCCAAGGTGGTTGGCTACAACGTCAACGATGACGTGGATGCCGTACTTGTGCGCTTCCTCGCACATGGAGGCGAATTCCGCCTTCGTGCCGAGAGCGGAGTTTCCGGTGTTGTCAATGGTGAAGTTAGCCGGCTGATAATAAACCCACCAAACCTCGTTGGTCTTGCCCTTGGTGCCTTCCTTTGCCTGCTGGATAACAGAGGTCTGCACCGAGGTATAGCCAGCCTCTGCAATCTTCTTCATGTTTGCCTTGATGTTGTTGAAGGACCACTGCCAAGCGTGAAGAATAACGCCCTCCTGGGGAGTCTTCATCAAACCGTAGCTTGCGCCGACAGATTCGTCTTCCGAAGCGGAGACACTGTCATCTGCTGTGGTTGCGGCTGCCGAAAAGCTGCCGACGGCGATACACGAAAGCAGCATACAGACCGCAAGCAAAAGGCTTGTCAATCTCTTGTTCAAATTTCTCACTCCTAAATAAAATTACCAGACAGACTTTTCCAGCCTGTTTGTACATTTTAATGATAACAAAAAACGAAGCGTTAATCAATTTGCCAACTGCACAATAAAGTAGAAATCTTTTTGGCAATAATGACAGTTTGTCCTTTTTTGTTCTTCCAACATGCAAAAAAAGCCGCAGGGGATTTCTTCGATAATTCACAAAAACTGAACATTCGGGGACTTTGAGTCGGTCTGAAAGGCAGGAGAAACGGTTTTCGGGTATTCGACAACACGCATGCGGTATTTATGGCGCATACATTTCCTTGTGATAAAACACGTTTGTAAGCACAGCGGTCATTATTCATTTTTCAGTCTTAAGTTTTCAGTATTCATTTAGATAATCCTGCCGCTTTCGTGACAGGATTTTCGCTTTGCCCGCCCGAAGTCCGTTTCATCGTTTCATGCGTTCCATCTCGTCTGCTGCGGCGTGATTGGTTTCCTATGGGTTCATCTGCTCGCTGGGCTAAAAACGTGCCCCCGGCACGTTTTCTTAACGCCCGTTCAAATCCCTTCGGATACTATGCGGACCAAAACAAACGGCACCCAAAAAGGGTGCCGTTTGTTTTGGCTTTTCACTCCACCTTTGATACAATTTTTATCGCGGTCGATGAACGACAGCAAAAACACCCCTCATTTTCATTTTGAGGGGTGCCATTTTCATTTCACACATATAATGTCTTGTCAGGCGTTCGCTCCTGAATAATGTATTACATCGGAGAAGCCGCTATTGTATAGCAGCGCCATTTTGGTATTTGCCATAATTGATTCTGCTTTATCAAGAGCTGTTTCGTCTTCAGTGTTAAGCACAGCCGCCAAGCGGAAATGAACTCCTGCTTGGCGGCTGTAAATATTTTTATTTCCGATTCAGCCAATCACGGATGGTCTGATAATCTTCCGGCTTGACCCTTGCGTGAAAATCATCATCGTACAGTTGTCAGTACAACGCTGAGTATTCTTGCTGTTTTCAAATGTAACATCTATTTGGATGATGGCTGCTATCCGTCTATTTCCTGTTGCAGGGGGTCAACGCGCTGAAACGCCATGACCGACAAAAACTCTGCAAAGTAACCGCGCCAATATTTTGCGTGATGACCGCCGTTTTCATTAAAGTGGAGCACCAATTTGTCTGCGGGATAACCCATATCCTTCATTCGGTCGTACATTTCGGTCACATAAGGATCGGTATCGCCTCCCGCAGGTCCCGTATACAGATAAATAAACGGCGTATGATCGGCAAAATCCTTTTTGGAAAGATAGCTTTTCCACGCCGCTTCATCATACGTCCAGAACGAGGGCGACAGCGCGCCTGCCGTACCGAATACTTCGGGATACTCTATTGTGATATAGAATGTCTCCAGCCCGCCGAGAGACGCTCCCGTTACGGCTGTGTGAAGCGCGTCGGTATAGACATTGTAGTGCTGCTGAATGTACGGAACAAGCGTCTCCGCCATAAATCGCGCCAAATCTCCGCCCACCCTTTTACTGGTGAAGCCTTCCGCCGTAGGCTCACCCAAATCAGGTACCAGCTCGTCGTCGCGCATACAGGTGGTCATATCGCCGTAGGTGCTGACCGCTACCACGATCGCTTTATATCCGGTCTCTGCCATCATGCTTCTAACCTGCTCGGGGAGATACAGGCACTCGTCGGGTCGGGATTCTGGATTCTGGAAATTGACCTCACTCTGCCCGTCGAGCACATAGATCGCGGCATACTTTTCATCAGAATCAGCGTCGTATTTCTCGGGCGTCCAAACATAAATCTTCTTATCATATCCGTTGCAGTCGAGCGTGATTTGCTCATAATGAGGCGAATCATCCGTCTCCGCGCCCTGTGTGTACGGCGTAAATCCGTCGCTTGATTTTTGCCAACCGCTGACGCACCTGTTGAACGCGAAGCTTTTCGTCTTTTTATCGTCATAATTGAAATAGGCGACGTTATATTTTTTGACATTTCCCTCGCATGAAAAAGTATACGCGTCCGAGTCCTCCCCGCACTTGACCATTTCGACTTCCTCGCTCTCACCAGTGAGGCTGTTCAAAAATATCGCGGCAACCTTGTCGCTCTTATTGCCGTCCCGAAAATACAGCGTATGGAGATCACCGTTTACCTCCGTCAAAGCAGAGTCGGGAGAAACTGCGCTTTCTTTCTTTTCATCAGTTTGCTCCGCGCAGCACGCGGCAAACGCCGTGATAGTCATCATCCCTGCCAATATGACAGACAATATTCTTTTCATAATTCTCGCTCCTTTGCCGTGTTTCTTGCTTTACAGTTATCACTGCTGTAATACGTCGACGTGTCCGAGTGACAGCGTTTCCAGAAATTCCGAAAAGATACCGCGCCAAATGAGTGCTTCATGCGCGCCGTCCTTGTCATAGTGCAGCGCAAGCTTTTCCTCGGGATAACCCATATCCTTCAGACGAGTGTACATTTCGGACACATAAGGGTCGCAGTCGACCGGATAATCAGGACCCGTGTAAAAGTAGAGGAACGGCACGCTGTCGTCAAGCTGCATTTTGCCGATATAGCCTCTCCATGAAGCGTCGTCAAATATATAAAAGGACGGCGACATCGCGCCGAGCGTGCCGAATTTTTCCGCGTAATTCGTGGCGATATAAAACGCCTCCAGTCCCCCATGAGAACCGCCCTGAATCGCGGTATGTCGGGCGTCGGTATAGACGTTGAAATGCTCCTGCACATACGGCACAACGGTGTTGGCGACGAAATCGGCAAACTCGATGCCGCTCATACAGTCAAATTCATAGCTGTTTTTGCCGCTGTAGTCAATCATCAAACCGACCTCCTCCGCAATTTGGTTCACTCTTTCATCGGTTTGAACCCCGATCAGCGGCACCATCTCGTAATCGCGTGCGATATAACCGATGGATTCGATCGTGACAACGATCGCTTTTTGTCCTGTTTCGGCGGTCATCGACCGCACTTGTTCAGTCATACCGGAGCTGACCGCAAGCGGATCGGCGCCGTCAGCAATCACCATGTTTTCGCCGTCGAGTACATAAACCGTCGCGTATTTTTCATCGGACGACGCGTCGTAATCGTCGGGCGTCCAGATGTGAATGGTTTTATCGTAGCCGTAGCCATTCAGCGTGACGTTCTTAAAATCGGGGACGTAGTCAAGCGGCTCGCCCTCCGTATAAGGCAGCACCAGATGACCGTATTTGTACCAGCCGCTGACGCATCGGTTGAACGCAAACCTGTCCGTCTTTTCACCGCCGCAGGTAACGTACGCCATATTATATACCGAGGGGTCTTGCTCACACACAAATGTCGTTCCATCGCTGTCCGCGCTGATCTTTTTCATTTCAACGTCCTTGCTCTCTCCGCTGACACTGCTAAAAAAGGTCGCTACTGCCTGATCCGCTTTGCCGCTGTCCTTAAAATACAGCGTGTGCGAACCGGTCTCCGTTTTTAGCTCCGCCGCGGCTTGGCTTTCGGATGGCTCCTCCTGCTTCGCGGTGCAGGCGTTCAGGGAAACCGCACTTGCCGCAAGGGAAGCGATCAGAAACATCGACAGGATTCTTTTCATCATCATCTCTCCTTTGGAATACATGTTATATCCATCATAACACCTGACGTTTCAGTTGTCTATATAAATCCTAAAGTTCATCAAAAGATATTGCCATTCTAGGAAAAGTACTTTATAATGGATTTAGATTCATCAATACAAGAAGCATGATACCGACGGAGGGTTGATGATGAACGTTATCGGACAACAAATCGATTTCACGCAAGCCTTCATCGCGACCATCTGCGTGAAGATAGTATTGCTCTTTTGGCGTTTTATCGCAACCGGAATAATTATTTTCAGCATATCCCAAAGCGCAGAAACTGAAGAAATCGTTTGCAGTTAAGGATTTTATGCGATCGGAAGATATGGGCTTATGTTCGGGCTGCGATGAAGCAAGCCGGATGAATTCAGTGACATCTTCCTCGGTAATATTCTTAAAGAAATCGGCTCTGTTTTCAGGCCATACGTTCCAGAAATGTTTTCTTTTTATGGTGCCGGTTCGATGCTGCGGAGGCAGATTTTGCTCAAGATAATCATTGTAGGTTCCTTCATCTAATCTTTGAATGCAATCCTTGACGGAATCAATTAGCCATTGAACGAACTCGGATATGTTAAGTTCTTCTCCACTTTCCGTTCGTCTTTTATCTTGCAGAACAGCGCATCTGTGACAAAGGTATATGACTCTATATCCGGCATTTCTATCCTCTGCTGTTGTAAGCTCATACCACGCGGTTTCATCGGGATACATCCATTTCCATTCTTCTAATGCTTCTTCTTTTGAATTGAACTCACCGCAATCAATCATCTGATCAATGTTTCCAAAATCATCAAATGTTCCACGATGAGCGGTCAGCCAAAGAGAACGAGCACCGCTTTCTGATATAGGCGCAATCTGTTCCATCAGATTGAAAAACTCATCTAAGAGCACCTTGCTGTTTTTATCGAACCGTTGAGTGTACATACCAAAGTGATCAAAGTGGTGCAGCATATGCAGATATCTTTGTATTTTTGGTTGAGTAAGTTTATTATTGATGTTCATTTTCTTCGTAATCCTCTTCTGAATAGAACTCCTTCATATCATCTAAACGTAGACAAGCAAGCCGACCATAGCAAAAACCGTTTAACCACCCGCGTTTTTCAGCTGTTCCGGCTCCGCAGTCAATGCAAATATAGCGTGACTTGTAGTAGATGCGTAAAGGTGTGGTGTACTGAAAGTAAAGGGTTGGTGTGTGACCGAAAATCAAGGTATAATTGCCGGGGATAATGTCACGCCCCTTTATCCTGTGCCATACGGCAAATTCTCGGCTGCCCGTATATCTCAGTTTGTAGTACTCATTAAACATTTCTTCCGGTGCAGCATGAACAAGTTTATATTCTTTACCGTTTACAGTAATATCGTAGCTAACCGGGAGTGATTCCAAGTAAGAAAAGATTTCTGTTCGGAAAGCTTTTCTAATGTGCTTGAGATAGTTATGCGTAACACGTCCGCCATTATCATACCAAAGACGAACCATCTGTTCGTGTTTAAACTGTTCCTTTGCGCTTAATCCAGTGTCGTTCGTATATAGAGACTTGAGCATCATATCTTCATGATTTCCAATAGTCATCTTTACGTTATCCATTGCCATTAGTTTGCGAAGGATTCTGATCCCGTCAGGGTACCGGTCTATCACATCACCGAGAACATATAAAGTGTCTTTATCGGTAAGGTTTATCTGTTCCATAATGGAATTGAATCGACGTAGATTTCCGTGAATGTCAGACATTACATAAATCATTCACACATCGACCTTTCTTTAGATTGTTCTTCTTTCGTAACTATTCAGAGCTACCCCACAAAGATCTGATCGGTTTGACATGACAAAGCCATCTTAACCGCATGATAGGAATCGAATCCGTTTTTGCGGGCGGTGCTGATGAATGACATTAAGCCCATATATTCCTCTGCGCCGGCTTTACTTCTGAAACAGCCGCAGACCTTGGTCTTTGTTTTGATATTTCTGATGTCTCGCTCGGCTTGGTTGTTGTCGAACGGAACACCGAGCTTTTCTAAAAACAGGCAGACTGCTCCCTTGTATTTTTGAAGCCTGTCGATGAGCGCGAGAATTTTACCGCGTTTCACTCTGCCGCGCTTTTTCTTGGGCTTAACAGGT
>FMUA01000085.1 GCA_900100595.1 Ruminococcaceae bacterium P7 | reverse complement strand
TTATACTTTTTTCATTCGTAAGCCCGCTATTCGATACTTCAAAATTTCTTTTGTGCAGGTATACAAATTTTTATCGTTCTGAATAGTTACAATAATTCTTTTGTATATTTAGCAGCATATAGTAGTGGAAAAACCTCAGAGTTAAAGGTCAAATTTTGCGACGCATAAACAAAGAAAGGGATTATTCTCAAAACGAAAACCCGATTCTTTATTTCTATTCTGCTGTGCAGAAAATGCTGACGGCAGGTTGAGAGCATCTATATTTTAATCGATGAGCGCTGCACTTGACATTACTTGTTGAGTGTAGCGTTTAAATTTTTTGGGATAAAATTTAGATTTATGATGAGTGGTAAATTAAATTGGTTTTCGATGGGGGAGAGAGCTTTGAAATTGGAGTTGTTCTAACTCGAAAAAGTATCAGTCAGCCGTATAGAGATACTACGCAACAGTCCTTTTCAACCTAATGAAAAAGTGCTGGTCTTTTGATGCTGTTCCGAAATCTTTTGCAGGATTTGACCTCGATTTTGCATAAATCATTTTAACGACTTGCAAAATTGAAAACAAGAAAAAAGGCTTGAAACCGACGTTTCAAGCCTGAGAGATCCAGTAATCATGCGGGGGATTAAGTTGCGGTTGACGTTTGGAGACCGCTGCTCTACCAACTGAGCTATACCCCTAAGTATTCTGTTGCTGCGTGGTGACATTAACTCACTGCAAGAGATATATTACCACATACACGCGATTTTGTCAAGATGTTTTCTTGATAAAAACGCAGAATCGCATTTTTAAAAAAGTCTTTTCCCGGAAAGACGTGTCCTTCGCACGCGATAGGCAACGTTGTTATGATAACCTATGCCGCACTTTCACACGCGCTTTCCGTGGTCTTTGACCGCTGCTTGGACATTTTTGATATCGCACGTCTTACGAAAGTTTTTTCAACGGCTGCGATGTGGCTGCCATAATAAATGAATCCTCATAATTTGACAAACGTCGGGTTATGGGGATTTTTTATGCCCGAAAAAGCATTGTCCTGAATATAGCCCAACGGTTCGTGTAAAATGG
>FMUA01000033.1 GCA_900100595.1 Ruminococcaceae bacterium P7 | reverse complement strand
GAGTTGTGCGGAATCATAAACAGCAATATTGATCTCGAAAATCGTGTCATACATCTTCAGCGCGGAGTGAAGGAAGTCCATGTCAGAGACGGTCTTGAATACGTCGCCAAGCTCGAGGTTAAAGTCGGCAAGCTGAAAAGCAAAACAAGTAAGCGAGATGTACCGCTCAATGATACGGCGGTAGAGATGATACAGAGATTGCGTGAAGAAGTGTATCTCGGTGAGGACAAGCCCTTTATATCTGACGAGAACGGCAACTTCACCAACCCACGCAATATGCGAAATCGGTTCTACCGCATACTCGACGCGATAGGGTTGCCACATAAGGGACTGCACACTTTCAGGCACACCTTCGCAACTCGGTTAATTAACGGCGTGAAACAGCCCGACGGCAGTGTAAAATCATTATCGGTAAAACAGGTGGCTGAGTTGCTCGGGCATACGACCTCGGAAATCACAGAGCTCTACTATGTCAAGCGTGACACTACAAGGCTGGTAGGATTGACCGACAGCTTCAACCTGTGATGACACACATCCCCTCGCTGACAACGAGGGGAGCCTGTATTCAAGCATCACCTTGAAAAACACAAAAAGCGCCGATGATTATTTGAAGCAGGTAAAAGCGAGCCGTCCTTTGGTGGACGGCCCGCGAATGACATCGGACGGCAGAGCCGACCGTTGTGCAGTTTTTGAGAACACATGCAGTGTTTGCTGGGGGAGTCCTCGGTATTTGCGGCGTTTGTGTGAACAAAGAATTTTTATGGAGGAACACATGGAAGAATACAAGAAGGTTACTATCAGCTTTACAAAGGATCAGCTGAAAAAACTGGACGAGATTATGTCGAAGGAGCAAGGCTACACACGCAGTTCTATGGTGCGCGAGGCTGTGGATAACTACATCGGTTACCGCGCTCAAAAGGAGAACGTCAACTATTTGTCGCCGATCATCAGTCAAAATATCAAGTTGGTGCTCGGTAGATTTGAAGAAAACCTGAGCGAAATGCTCTTCAAGTTAGCGGTTGAAGTGAGCAAAAGCAATATCCTTTCTGCCCGTAACAGTGAGCTGAACGACTACGCTCTGAACTATTTGAACGCCGTATCGGAGCAACTCGTCGCTGAGCATAACGGAGTTCTTGACTTGGAAAAGGCGAGAGATTTCATCGACGGAGAAGAAAATGGCTAAGATTATTGTATCATGCCGCTTCCAAAAGAGCGCAAAAGATATCGCTGACCTCATAAGGTATATGGCTACCCGTGAAGGAGTTGAAAAGCTTCCCGACACCAAGAAATACAATCTCTCATCCTCAAAACAGGATGATTTGATTCTTTCTGTGGTGAAGCACTTCCCTCAGAGCAAAAAGTTTCTTGAATATGAGGACTACTACGCTATGCCTACAAGGGAAAACGCAAACGAGTTTCTCGACGCTGTCGCGGAAAGATATGCTGACCGCGCGGATGAATTAAAGGGCTTGGTCAGCTATATTTCCAACCGTCCGGGCGTTGAAAAGCTCGGTTCTCACGGATTGTTTACGCAATTCGATATGCCAATTGACCTTGATACAGTCGCAGAACGTGTCGCCAATCACGACGGCGTTATCTGGACGGAGGTGGTCAGTCTGCGTCGTGAGGATGCTGAGCGGTTGCATTTCAACAACGCCGAAGCGTGGAAAAATCTCGTCCGACGTAACATGAACGAGATCGCCAAAGCACATCGGATAAAGGTTGAAGACCTGGAATGGTACGGCGCATTCCATAATACAACGCACCATCCGCATATCCATCTGATTATTTTCTCAAAAGGGCAGGAGGGTTTTCTCTCCGAGAAAGGAATCAGAGAGCTACGACGGGCATTCGGACAAGACATTTTCCGTAACGAGCAATACAAGCTGGCGACCATAGAAACCGGCTATCGAAATCAGTTGAAGGAGCAACTGGCTGACATGTTGCAGCAGCTTCAGACAAGGCAATCAATTCCCAACGCCGATTATTATCTTTTTCTGTTGAGAAAAATCCGAGATGAAGTTCAGCAGCAGAAGGGGAAGAAGCTCTACGGTTATCTGCCGAGAAAAACAAAAAAGCTAGTGGATTTCGCTCTGCACGAGATTGCTAAAGACGTTGATCTATCTGAAATATATGAAAAGTGGAACGAGGTAAACCGCGAAAAGCTGAGCCTTTACTACGATACAAAGGACAAGCCTGATGTGCCCATTGAGAAGAATCCCGAGTTGAGGTCGCTGAAAAATATGCTCATCAGGACAGCGTTGAGTATGGATTTCAATGCGCAGATGACTGTAAACCATGCCCGTATAGGATTTCTTTTCTCTATGCTGGCAAAACAGATCGTCAACAGCGCAGGGAAAAGGTTAGATGAGCTCAACAAGATGATGCCCCTGACCGACAGCAAAGAGCGCGAAAAAATCCGTGAGAAAAAGCTGGCTCACGGTCAGAAAGAAGGATCAGACAGCAGCGGTATCAATGAAGAAGTCTATGACAGCCAAGCCGCAGAGGGTATCCTGTCAATGCTTGACTACCTGATTTCGCTCGGCAATCAAGAAAATGAGCAGGCTGTCGAAGAACCGAATGCCCAGCCGTCAATCGAATATGATTTTGACAACGCCTATACTGAATATCTGAATAACGATGATGACGGTTGCGACGATAACGTGGATGATGAAGATGAAGAAGATTATTTCGGTCTTTCTATGTGAATAACGAGGTTAGCACTCCGTTTCGCCGTGTGTCGCCCTGTGTGCGATTTGTTGGGGCAAGACGGGTGTGTGCCCGACCGGATTGTTCGCGCGGTGTTGGGCGTTTGTTGCGGTTTGTGAGCAACAACCCGTTTTGTCAGGCGTAGCAGTCATATCCATATTTGCCTGTAGCAGACGCCCTTTTTACTATACACGTAGTGTATAGTAAAAACCGAGCGATAGGGCTGTTCAAAATTTGCGACGCCAAACAAAGAAAAGCAATTTCTTTCGTTACTGAAGACGCCTGTTGCAGAGTGAAATGTATTTTTCTCCCCTGTTTCACCGCGTGTCGCCCCGTGTGCGAATTGTTGAGCAAAGACGGGTGTGTACCCGTCCAGATTGTTCGCGCGGTGTTGAGCCTTTGTCGCAGTTTGTGAGTAACAGCCAGTTTTGAGAGGCATTTGAAGGTCATGTTTTCACTCACCCAAAAAAGAGATAATAGTAAAAAACGGTACTGCGAGCAAAAAACACCCTGTTTCGCCGTGTATTACCCTGTGTGCGATTTGTTGAGGAAAGTAGGGTAAGTACCCGACCAAATTGTTTGCGCGGTGTTGGCGGTTTTTGGACGCATCTCATTTTTGGCGGCGCTATAACAAAGAATACGCAAATAATTCCGCCGAGTCTTATGATAAATTTTGCCAAGAAACACTTGACAAGCTCGTCGATAGGTAGTAGACTATAATTGTCGAAATGATGTAGACAAAGGAGATGAAGCAGTGGAAAATTACACACTTGGGGCTGTAGAAACGAGGTTTGCGGACATCATTTGGGATAACGCTCCGCTGACGACGAACGAGCTGATCGCCCTTTGCGAAAAAGAGCTCAACTGGAAACGCACCACTACCTACACAGTGCTAAAACGGTTGTCGAATCGCGGAATTTTTCAGAAGGACGGTAAGCTTGTAAACGTTATAATACCGCGCGAAAGGTTTTACTCGATGCAGAGTGAGAACTATGTTGACCGTGCCTTCAACGGCTCACTTCCAAAATTCTTAGCCGCGTTTACGAGTGAGCGCAGATTGAGCAGGGAGGAAGCGGAAGAATTAAAAAGGCTGATCGATAGCTTGTCGGAGGACTGAGATGAACATTTTTATCGCAACTCTTCTTCGACTCAGCTACTCGGGTGGCTTTGTTATCCTCGGTGTGATGATTTTGCGGCTTTTGCTGAGGGGAGTGCCGAAGCAATCACGACTGATTATGTGGGCGTTGGCGGGATTGCGTTTGAACGTTCCTCTTTTCGTGCCGTCTGTGTTCAGCATCGTACCGGAGCCTGAGCGGTTAATTGCTGACGGCGGAATCATAAGGCAGTCAAGCTCATTCCCTACGAAAACACTCATTTCCACCGAGCTTTTGTTTTTCGTGTGGATATCAGGAGCCACGGCGATGATTATCTATATGATTGTCAGCTATCTTCGTCTGCGATGTAAGGTCAGAGAAAATATTCCCGATGAAAACGGAATGCTTGCGTGTGACCGTATCGGCTCGCCGTTTGTGTTGGGAATATTGCGACCGAAGATATATATCCCTTCAACGCTCGATGAAAACGAGAAACAGTATGTTCTTTTACATGAGCGCGCGCATATCAAACGGCTTGATACACTTTGGAAACCGCTTGCCTTTCTGATTCTCAGTGTGCATTGGTTCAATCCGCTCGTGTGGCTTGCGTATTTCCTGTTTTCACGCGATACCGAGCTTGCCTGTGACGAAAAAGCGGTAAGGTCATTGTCCTTGAAAGAGCGTAAGGAATATTCGGAAGCATTGCTTGAATGCAGCGCCAAGTGCTTTGCCGTAGCGGCGTGTCCGTTCGCTTTCGGGGAGCACCCTGTAAAAAAGCGCATCGAAAGTGTTCTGAGATACAAAAAGCCGAAGTTTTACCAAGTCATTTTTGCCGTGTCCGCGACAATGGCAGTCGTTGTGTTTTTATTGACAACTCCCGTCACAGCGAGAATTTCACAAACATTGAGTCCGATTCAGGAGCCGACCTTGCCGGTGCAGAGCCGCGAGAATACCGTTTTTGCAGAAGAACCTACAGAGATGATCACCGAGCCTCCGACGGAAGCTTTCACGCAAGCACCGACTGAAAATGAGGAAATCGAGGAAGTGTATGAATCTGCAGCCAGTGACAGTCAGATCTATGATGGACCATACAGCTATACTTACGGCGAGGACAGCTCCGGCGACTTTGGTGGCACCGTGACAAACCGTTGGTTTGAACCGCAGGAGTTTGACAGAGAGTCTGTGATGAACAGCCTTAGCTTAAATGGAAACGGTTATGCCGGCAGTGGTGATCTCATTCATAACAGCTACTCGGATTATAATTTTGACCCATACACGGACGCGAAGGTAAACAATGTTTTTCAGTGGGACTAAAATGTGCTTTGGCAGAAAATGAGAACAGCTTAAGTGAAGATTATGGGAACAAGCTCATTCTATGTAATTTACAAAAGAAAGAGAGATAATTGTGCCAAACAAAAAAGTATCAATAATCAAAAAATACTTCCTTATTATTGCGTGCGTAGGTGTGGCTTGTATTTTCTCAGCATGCGGTCTGTTTGTTTCGGAGGAACTTATTTCAACATCAGTATCGCCAAATAATACATATCAATTGCAGGCATATTTAGTGAATGGCGGAGCAACTACATCTTTTACGGTTAAAGTGTATCGCGTTAACGATAATCCATTATTTAACAAAAAATTAATCTACAGTAAATATCGAGAAGTTGAAGCTGAAATAAAGTGGATTGATGATAAAAATGTAGAGATAAATGGAGTTGTTCTTAATTTGGAAAAAGACGAAGTATTTATTGGAAAATGAGTACTCCTTTTTTCATGACAAATTTCATTTCTTGAAGGCGGTTATTGTGATGAATAAGAAATTTTTTGTAACTGATATATGCTTATTCTTTATTGCGCTGTTTTTCTTTTTTATCTTCTCAATCGGGAGAAACTATTTTACAAATACGATGATTCAGGTTTGTATATCTTTCATCTGCGTGCTGTCTGTCATTCTGATGATGATATTTCAGTGTCGAAATATTACTTCGATCAGTATTATGAACGCATTTATTCCTTTGGCATTGTCGATTGCTCTTTATATTCTTTATCATTTGCCTGTATTTGGTTTTATCGGTACAACGGGTATCCAAAACGGTATATGCGGTTTGTTTGTTTTTACGTTGTTTTCACGTTTTGCTTTCAATCTGTCCGAGTTTTTAAGAATAAATTATGGGTATACAATGACACCTTCAAATTTAAGAGCAAATATACAAGGAAGAGGCGCGATAACAGGTGCATATGTAATAGCGAAAATATTGAAAGTTTACGCCATTTTTGTATTCGTCGGCGGTATTGCTATCGCAATGTTTAACGCTTTCTTCTCGGTCATTGATATGAGTGTTCCTTATCAAATGATTTATCTTAATAAAACCATGACAGAAATATTTAGTAAATCGGTGGTAATATGAATGAAATAAAGCTAAAAAGCTGGAAACCTGTTATCATATTCATCTGTATTGTTGCTCCGATTGTTCTTTTCTGTTTCCTGATGATATTATCAGGTCGGGTAACTGTGAATCTGAAAGGATATGCGGTTGATTCAAGCGACAATCTTTATATCGGAAAAGAACATAGCATAGAGGTATATAAAGAGCAGAAGCAAATAAATAATATTCCGATACAGTATACCGATTATGCTTTCACAATCAAAAACGGACAGGAGATCGTTCTTTCGGCAAACAATAATACGTATTATCATGATTTGCAAGGCAACGAAACCCGAAAAGAGAAAGACACACAAACATATAGCGCAATATGCCGAATCAATCATTTCGAGTCGGAAAAAGGCGATGTATATATAAAATCAAATATGTTAGGCTACTACCGAATCATTCGCAATCATGGTGAAGTGGTATATTCAATGCCGGTGTTCGATTATTTGGTATTAGTCACAATGATTTTGGCTTTTTTAAGCGTATTTGCTTTTGTTTTCATCTTAGTGTTAAAGAATTTGAAATATTGGGTGTAAAGTATGCATAATTATTTCTTGTTGAGTACAGCGTTTTATCTTTATCTGAACGTGATTTAGATTTGTAATGAGGAAAAATTTTTTACAACAGAAATCAACATAAAATGCCTTGCTTTATCACAAATATATCGTAACACGATAAATTATTATTGACAATTGCGGCTCTTGGGCTTATAATATAAGCAAAGGAGGTCATCAATATGACGAAAAAAACACTCTCAAAACTGGCAAAGGTCATCATTCTGTTATTCTGTCTGTTGGGCGTCGCCTTTTACGGCGTTGCTGTTCCGTTCGGAGGACGCGAGCTTCTTGCCGATGCGCCTGATCTGCAATACTGCTACCTTCCGTGGTTGATTTTCATGGAGCTGATGGTGATTCCCGATTACGCGGTTCTGGTTTACGCGTGGAAAATCTCGGATTCGATCGGCAGGGACAAGGCGTTTTCCTCGATCAATGCAAAGCGTTTCCGTCAGGTTTCGCTTCTGGCGCTTGCGACAACGGTCTATTTCTTTGCCGGCAATACCGTTTTCTTTCTGTTGAACATGAACCATCCCGCGGTGTATCTGGTCAGCTTTGTATTGACGTTTATCGGCGCTTCCATCGCGGCTGCCGCGGCGATTCTATCGTATTTATCACGCAAGGCAGCGGATTTGCAGGAAGAAAGCGATTTGACGATTTAAGAGGTGACGGATATGGGTGAAATCATATTTAATATAGACGTCATGCTCGCCAAACGCAAAATGAGTGTTACGGAGCTGTCTCAGCGCGTGGGCATTACAATGGCGAATATTTCTATACTTAAAAACGGAAAAGCAAAGGCGATAAAGGTCTCCACACTGCAAAAGCTTTGCGAAGCGCTTGACTGTCAGCCGGGCGATTTGCTCGAATATCGGAATTGGGACGAATGACGATGAAAAAATTGATAACCGGTTTTCTATCTGTTTTGTCATTTACTCTTATTGGCATAATGCTGTCTGCGTGTTACGGATGTTATACGTTGGACGGAGCAAAAGATTACAGCGGAATAGATTGTAATTTTTTCAACTATAGCGATAAAGCAACCTTAGAGCACCCGACTCATGGCGAGTTTGCTCAACTATCAAAAGACAAACTAAATGTGCTCGGAGAAAAAGATGACGTTATGGGCGGAATAACGCTTGTCTACGGCGATTTTGAAAAATATGTCCATACAGACGGTAAAATATTTGTCCTTTGTGAAGGTGTATATCATGTATTTGATCTGGATGATTATCATTATCCCACAACAGAAGAAGAAGGTTTAGATTTAGAAAACGGTGGTGTAAGTTACGTGAGATTACACGAATTTGTGAACAATAATTTCTATCACACATATACGCCTGATGAATTTGAGGAAGCATATCCCAATCAGGAACGGTACAGGTGGATTAACTGCAAAACAATCGAATAAAGGAGGTAGCCAATATGAAGAAACGCATCATAATCATGGCTGTTGCAATCGTTCTGATTCTATCCGGCTGCAATCCGATCGGAATGTTTCTGCAATCTGTTTTTGAAAGTCAGGACGGAGACTTGAGGATTCTATACGGCAGAAATGGTGCGGATTACATTTATGATCATAACGTCCACCTTTCGTATGCACGCGGACGACGCGAGGATTATGTGGGCTTGTATCTTGATGGTGAATCCGGCAAGGAGCAGCGGATACTGGAAGCCGATTTTCAAAAAGCAGCCTTTGAAAATGAACGGTTGTTTATCCTTTCGGACAACGTGTATTATGTTTTGGATATCAGCAGTTATGATGTTCCCGAATATCCGACGGTTTCCTATACCAACAGCTTAGGAATCGAAGTAACAGAGGACGCTGATATCCGGTATGACTTGCAGAAATACAGCGTCGAAGCGTTTGAATCCGAATACCCCGATAACAGTTCCTTTGAGTGGATTTCGTGGTAGCTGCTTTTGCGCCCTGTTCCACGGCGTCGGCGATTTTTGGACGCGTCTCATTTTTTCCTTCTTTTTTTACCGGAAAACGTTCAAATTTTACCACTTTGTTGATTTTTTCATACAGACATATTATGATAAAGCTGTAGGGGTCAGCCGCTTTTGCCGAACATTTGAATGTTTGTTTTGTTGGGTGTTTGTACATTCTTGCCAAATTGTCAAGGGTAATTTTGGATTGCGTTTTTGCGGAAAATATGCTATGATAGTAGTGCCAAACAAAACTGAATTTTTCAACTTTAACCGAAGTTTGTATTTAGTAAAAAATACAGGCTCTTCTTTCTTATGACTTTGGTTAAAGTGATTGAAAGGTTTTGTTTGGCGACAAATGAGCTGTGTTTTTGGCGTGGCTCGTTTGGGTCACGCATTTTTTATTATGTTTTAGGAGGTTTTGAAATTAAAAAAATGTTATCCGTACTATTAGCCGCGACTCTGCTGTCGGGCAGCGTCACCGTGTTCGCGGCGGAGAAAAAGCCTGTCGCTCGCGAGACGCTGGCGACGTTCTTTACCACCGGCGCGGAGGAAAGAGTACCCGGCGAGATCGTGACCGAGCATCTGGTGACCGGTCAGCCGAAGGTGATCAATCATGTGGTGAACGCCTTTACCTACGACGTCTATTATGAGGACGGTCCCGTCATCTGCTACGGCAATTATGACAATCAGGAATTCCGCTGGTCGGAAAACCCCGTCGGTGACGACGGCATCCAAGCACAGCCGCAGGGTCGCTCGCTCTGCCTGAAGATCAACACCGAGGGCTATCAGAGCATCGAGGTTTCCATGAAGCTGGGTCTCGGCGACTGGGAATGGAAAACCGACGAGGATTACGTCATGCAGGTCTACAGCAACAATGTGAACGAAATGATAGAATGGCACCCGATCATGATGGAATGCGGCAAAATGCAGCAGATCAAAATGAATTTGGCGTCCGACTACGTGGAGGACAAGGGCAACAAATATAACGAGGTGTATTTCGATCTGGGAGGCAGACCTGCGACCTATGTCAGCGACATTGTCGTCACGGGCGTTCCCGCTCCCGAAAGCGGCAGAGAGTACTATTACGGCGACGCGGACGGCGACAGAGCGATCACCATTGCCGACGCGACCGCGATCCAGCAGCAAGCAGTCGGTTTGGGAGAGCAGTACTTTGAGGGCTTCCATAACTTTCATCCCTTCGGCTATTGCGACGTGAACGGCGACGAGCGGCTCTCGATCCTCGACGTGACCTGTATCCAGAAGTACATCGCGGAGTATGCCACCGGCACGGGCAGGACGGGAGAGAAGGTCGTTTTCGATCTGCCCGAGGAATGGTATGAATAATACATAAGTGTTTTAAGGGAAAGGGAAGGAGGTAAGTTTATGAAGCCTTTATTAAAGAAAATATCCGCGCTGCTGCTTTCGGCTGCGATGATGTTTGGCGTTCAGGCATCAGGCGCGTTCCCGTCAGTTGTCACGGTTTACGCGGCGGAAGCTGACGGTGTTGCCGGCGCGTCGAGCGGCGTTACGGGCGACTGCACATGGACGCTGGATAACGGCGTGCTGACGATCAGCGGCAGCGGCGCCACGGCATATTACGATACCGCCGTCAACAAAACGCCGTGGGGGTATCAAATTCAAAAGGTGATCATCGAGGACGGCGTTACCCAAATCGGAAGATGCGCGTTCGCGAGCTGCCGCCGGCTGACAGAGGTAACTATCGCGTCAAGCGTCGCTTCTATCGGTTTTGAAGCGTTCAAAAACTGCGAACTGCTTGAAAAAATTTCGTTGCCTGACAGCGTGACGGATATCGCCGAAGAAGCGTTTTCAGGCTGCAAAAAGCTTTTGGAGATCACCGCCCCGGCTGCGATGAAGCATATCGGTGATGAAGCCTTCAGGAATACCGCGTGGTTTAAAGCGCAGCCGGACGGCTTGGTGTATTTCGGCAATTCGCTGTATACCGCCAAAGGAACCCTGACGGGTGAAATTGAGGTAGGAGAAGGCACATACTGCATAGCGGATCGGGCTATGTACGACCAGAATGAGATCACTTCTCTGACTTTGCCCGAAAGCGTGGAATACATTGGCGGCGGCGCGTTCACGGCTTGCACAAAGCTGACAGACGCCGTGCTCCCGAAGCATATCAGCGAATTGGGAACATCGCTCTTTAATATGTCCGGTATCAAGTGCGTAACTCTGCCCGAAAACCTGATGGAAATCAATAAATATATGTTTAGTAATTGCCGTGAACTCGAGGAAATTACCCTGCCCGAGGGACTCGCGTCTATCGGGATCAATGCCTTTTACGGCTGCAGTCAGCTTGACGTTATCAATAACACCGACGCGCTCACGAGCATAGACGGCAGCGCGTTCCTAAACAGCAAATGGCTCAACGATCAGCCAGACGGCGCTGTATATCTCGGTAAGGTGCTGTACCGTTATAAAGGGGAATGCCCTGAAACCGTCACCATAGCAGACGGTACAACCTGTATCTCGGGCGGCGCGTTCGGCGGACAGAAAACGCTTGCGTATGTGGAGCTTCCCGTATCACTCCGTGAAATCGGGGATTTTGCGTTTGAAAGCAGCGGACTGAATGAAATCAATATTCCGGTCAGCTGCAATATTATCGGTGAAAGCGCTTTTTCTTACTGCAAAAAACTGACAACCGCGGTGATCGGCGGCGGAGTTACCGAATGGGGTCCTGATACTTTTTACCTTTGTTCCGCTCTCAGGGAGCTGACTATTTGCGATGGCGTAAAGAGTATTCCCGATTGTTCCTTCCTCGACTGCACCGCTCTCAGGCACGTCACCATTCCCGAAGGTGTTACGGAAATCGGATACAGGGCATTCATCGGCTGCGCGAAGCTCAGTTATGTCAGCCTGCCTGAAAGCATGACAAAGCTCGGCGAACAGGCTTTCTTCAACTGCGATTCATTGAAAAAGCTCAGTGTTCCAAAGAGCTGCGTTGAAGTCGGCGATATGCCGTTCGGACTGAAATATGACGATAATTACAAAACGGTAAAGGTTGACGGCTTCACGGCGTATGTCTATACCGATTCACGCGCGCTGTTTTACGCGAGAATGTATGATATAGACTACATTCTTCTCGACAACCAGCCCGCAACCCCCGACGAAGCGCAGATCGCGCAGAGCGTTCAGGATGCGCGCAAAGCGCTCGGCGATAAATTCACGGAGATCGCTCTCTTGTTCCCGGTCGGAGGGGCGTTTACTAAGGCTTCCGCCGATGACTATACTTATGCGAACCGCTACGCTGAACAGGTTTATTACGACGAAAACGCGTCTGCCGAGGAACTGATTCTCGCATGTGAGGAGCTGCAGGCTGCCTTTGAGGGCCTTGAGCCGTTTGAGGGTGATAAGGCGGAGCTGTGGTCGCTGATCGAACAGCTCGAAGCCTTTATCGATACGGACGAAGCAAAGGCACGCGACGATTACGAAGCGCTTAAGGATGCGCTCAATGAAGCGAAAGTCAAATACTACTACGCTGGTACGCAGGAGGAGCTTGACAAGACTGCCGCCGCGTTGAAAGAATTGCTTGATTCACTCGAGCCGCCCGAGCCGCAGCCCACGAGCGGCGTAACCGGTGACTGCACATGGACGCTCGATGAAAGCGGCGTGCTTACGATCAGCGGCAAAGGCGCGATGGGCGACTATCAATTTAAGCAGACGCTGCCGTGGGGCTCTGATATCAAGAAGCTCGTTGTACAGGACGGCGTGACCTATATCGGCAAATGGGCGTTCTCGGAATGTGCCGATTTGGAAGAGATCGTTTTATCTGATACGGTCAAGACAATCGGCACGGACGCTTTTCAAGGCTGCAAAAAACTCAAAAAGGTTGACCTCGGTAAAGGTGTGGAGACGATACAAAATGGAGCGTTTGAGCTGTGCAGCGCGATTGAGGAGATCGACCTTCCCGACACGCTGACCACTGTTGAAAGAAACGCGTTTTTTGTCTGTTCCTCGCTGAAAAGCATCAGCTTCCCTGAGGGCATAACGGAGATTAACGACAACACGCTTGCGTTCTGCGCCTCCTTAACCGAATTGCGGTTAGGGGATAAGGTAGATGTCATTGGATACAACGCGTTCGAGGCTTGCTCCTCACTCGAAACGGTAGAGCTGCCCGACTCGCTCACTACTCTTAAATCTTACACGTTCAGGAATTGCAGTTCGCTCAAATCCATTGTGATTCCCGGCAAGGTGAGAGCAATCTATACGCAGACCTTTGAGAATTGCTCGTCTCTCGGTGAAATAGACCTCGGTTCCGTTCAACGGATCGGCAGCAGTGCCTTCAAGGGCTGTACCTCGCTCAAGAGCGTAGTCCTTCCCGACTCAATGACGATGATCGACAAGCGTGTATTTGAGGATTGCACCGAACTGAAAAGAGTGACGGTTCCGAAAAACACCAAGACCATTGATAAGGACGCGTTTGTCGGCTGCGGAGAGCTGACGTTATACGGTTATGTGGATACGGAAGCCCAGAGCTTTGCCGACAGGGACGATAGCGTATCCTTCGTGCCGCTCAACGCCAAGGGAGAGCCCGTCGCGCTGTATGACGTGAACGCGGACGGCAGTGTCGATATCACTGACGCGACCGAGCTGCAAAAGCATATTGCGGAGATCACTTCTGTCAACCCAGCGATTCTAAACCGCGCCGTCAAAGATTTCAGCGGTACGGCTTCTATCAGCGACGTGACAGAGATTCAAAGGAAATTAGCTGAATAACACATAAAAACAGGTTGCCGTAATTGTTCAGATATTGCGGTAGCCTGATTTTTCTTTTTTTCCAATTATCGTGTATGGATTTAATAGCAATAAAGCAGGCTTATATATGGTATAATTTATTAGCCCAAAATGTAATAACAATGTATTGACACACCTTTGCGGTTGGTGTATAATGAAGAAAACAGAACGGAGATGATTTTATGAATATTGTAGACGCGCCCAAAACGGGAACATTTCAGATGCGTATCAATCCCGAAGTAAAAAAGCAAGTGGAAAGCTTATACGCAAAATGCGGAATGACATTGACCGATGCGGTAAACGCATTCTTTCAGCAGTCGCTCAATGTTGGCGGACTGCCGTTCCTGATGAATCAAAACAGCGAAGCAGTTATCCGTCAGCAGGCAATTGCGCTTTTGCTGGCAGATGTCAAGGCTGGTGAGGACAGCGTAAAGTCAGAATCGGATTGGATTTCGGAAGAAGATATGCTGATTGAATTCGGAGTGCAGGCATGATTTTGCGCTATACGCCGCGTGCCCGGCAAGATTTACATGAGATAAAGGATTACGTAAAGAACGAACTGGCAAATCCTCAAGCATCCGCGAGAATCGCCGAGAGAATACTAAAGGGCTGCTCAAATTTGAAATCAAATCCAAACTTAGAGTTAGATTTATCCTCAAAGATAGAGCAGAAAACGGATTTGAGATATCTAATCCTCTCAAATTTCATTGCTATTTATAGAGTCGAAAATAATATGGTCAGTATTATTCGTATCATGGATGGCAGAACAGATTATTTGCGTTATCTGTTGTCAGAGATATGACTTTATTACTATCTGCGAGCAGTCAAAATTTGCGACGCTAAAACAAAGAAAGGGATTTTTTCTTAAAACGAAAACATGGTTAGAATTCCTTTTCTGCTGTGCTGAAAATGCTGACGGCGAGTTGTGATCATTTTCAATTAAAACAGCTAACGCTGCACTTGACATTACTTGTTGAGTGCAGCGTTTTAAACTATATCAGGACGGAATTTAGATTTATGGTGGTGGTTAATTCAAATTGGCTTTCAAGGGGAGAGACGGCTTTGAAAAATGATCTGGATGAACTCAAAAAAGTATCAGCCAGACGTTTTTAGACATCGGAAAACAGCCTTTCTCGACCTAATAAAAATTTGCTGGTCTTTTGATGCTGTTGGGAAATCTTTTACCGGTTTTGCCTCGATTTTGCATAAATCTCTTAAAGAACTTGCAAAATTTAAAATACGAAAAAAGGCTTGAAAACAACGTTTCAAGCCTGAGAAATCCAGTAATGAGGTTGATACTATGAAAAGAGAATTACTGGACAACGGCAACATTTGGCAGAAAGGCGATGGCAGATGGATAGGTCTGGTTCGCTACAAGGATGAGTTTGGCGTAACGCAACGCAAGAGCTTTTCCTCGAAGAAGAAAAAGACACTTCAAGCGAAGATGACGGAGTATGTCAAAAACTTCAACGAGCAGGTCGCCAACTCGGATGAGTCGCGAAAGCCGCTAAAAGAGAGCATGAAGAACTGGCTGAGGGTGTATAAGTACCCGGAAGTCGAGCGAACAACTTATGACCGCTACGAATGCACCGCCGAACATCAAATCTATCCGTACATCGGAAACAAGCCTGTCGGAGATGTGACGCCAGCCGATATCAAGAAGCTGCTCACCAAGCATATGAACGCGGGTTACGCCTTCACAACGAGCAAGAAAGCCTACTCGCTACTCAAAATGTTCTTCAAGCAGCTATATCAGGAGGGCGCGATTCCGAACAACCCAGTGGCTCTGATCGACATGACGAAGAAGGATAACTACCTCGCCGCGCAGAACAAGGAGAGCAAGCCTCAGTGCGATATGGTTGTTGTGTTCACGGATGAGGAGCTGGAGCAAATCAAAGCAGAAGCGTTCAGACGCTTCGCCAACGGCAAACCTGTCTATCAGCAGTCGGCGGCATACTTCCTGATGCTCAACACCGGACTGAGAGCTGGTGAGCTGTGCGGTATCATTAACAGCGACATTGATCTCGAAAATCGAGTTATACATCTGCAGCGAGGTGTGAAAGAGATCCATGTCAGAGACGGATTGGATTACGTTGCCAAGCTCGAGGTTAAAGTTGGAAAGCTTAAAAGCAAGACGAGCACGCGAGATGTTCCGCTCAACGACACGGCGATAGAAATGATAATACGCTTGCGTGAGGAAGTGTACCTCGGTGAGGACAAGCCGCTAATACCGGATGAAAACGGCAACTTTACAAATCCACGCAATATGCGAAATCGCTTCTATCGGATTCTCGACGCGATAGGGCTTCCACATAAAGGTCTCCATACGTTCAGACACACCTTCGCAACAAGGTTAATTAACGGCGTGAAACAGCCCGACGGCAGTGTGAAATCATTATCGGTAAAACAGGTGGCGGAGTTGCTTGGGCATACCACCTCGGAAATAACGGAACTCTACTACGTCAAGCGTGATACTACAAGGCTGGTAGGCTTGACCGACAGCTTCAACCTGTGATGAAGATCCCCTCGCCAACAACGAGGGGAAAGGGTTTTCGGCTTTGTTTCGCCGTGTGTCTCCCTGTGTGCGATTTGTTGAGGAAAGTAGAGTAAGTACCTGACCGTGGGCGTTTGTGCGGTGTAGGCGATTTTTGAGCACATCTCTTTTTTTGCGATGCCCAAACAAAGACTACGGCATTTTAGAATGCAAAAATCTGACCTTCCTTGATTTTTACTTTCAGGTGTGTTAAAATATTACTGACAGAAAAAACAGCGATTCAGGAAGGAGAAATCGGTCATTGAAAACAAGACAAGTATCGAAATAGTCGTGCGATGATAGGTGAGTGAATTCTCCTTGAAGCGTTCGGCTGTTTTTCTTTGTAAAAAAATGACGGAAGTAAGAGCATTATGGTTTTGCAGAAAAGTATTTACAAACGGAGTAACAACTAATGGGATTGGAGTGATGTACAGGCGGTGGCGTCATGTCACAGCCAAAGCAAGGAAACTATTTCATGCTGCCGAATGAAATCTTCAATATGGATCTATCATCAGGTGAGATTGCTCTCTACGCTTTCTTGATGCGGATGGAGGACAGGAAAACCTACAACTGCTATCCGTCATATAAAACCATCGGCAATGCGTTACGAATGAGCAAAAATACGGTGATGAAGTATGTTAGGCAGTTGGAAGAGAAGGAGCTCATTGAAACGGAGCATACCATTGTGGAGCATCACAACGGGTCGCTTCGAAATGGGAATCTGATGTTCAGGATTCTGCCGATTAAGCAGGCTATAGACGCCTTTCACAGGCGCCAGCTTTACAATTACGGCAGAAACAAATAGCAGCAAGTGCCTGTTAGTATTGCACAAACCGAAAGTGGGTACCAAAATCGGGTGGCAAACAGGAGAAAGCAACGGCGCTGTTTGGCTGCGCCGTTGCGGTTCACAGCGGCCGGCAACGCCGACCGCAAGCCATTTTTGAGGGTTTCCTGTGCAGTATTCTTAGGTTGACACCTTTTTTCGGTTTGGTGTAACAAATAACGCTGTTATTTCCGATATTCGCATGTCCATCGAAAAAACAGGCATTTTTTGGTTGCTCACCATGTTGGTGTGATTTATTTTGAAGATTAACGGAGGTAAAAATATGGATTCGGAAAACAAACAAAGGGTAAGCTTGTATCTTGATAAACAAACGGTAAAAACGGTAGATGTATTCATCAAAAAGCATGGCTTACATTCGCGAAACGAGTTCTTTGAAAGGGCGGCGGAGAACCTGATTGCGGATGAAGCAATCAAAACCGGCGGCGATGTGATGAGCGAAAAGCTCGCAAAGGCGGTTGAAAACGTGTTCGAGGATAACGCGAAGGCGATCTCCAAAGGACTGTTTCGATACGCGGTTCAGCTCGAAATGCTGATGAGAGTCATCGCAAAGACAAATCATTTCACCGATGATGAGCTGGAAGATATGCGCAGAGAATCCATCAATAACGTCCGAAGAACCCGCGGCAGAATTAAGCTGGAGGACATCGCTAAAGGTTGGTACAACGAAGAGTAAAAGCCCTGTCGCGCCGTGTGTCGCCCTGTGTGAGATTTGTTGAGGGAAATAGAGTAATTACCCGACCAATTTGTTTGCGCGGTGTTGGCGATTTTTTGACGCATCTCATTTTTTGCGACGCTAAATCAAAGATAACCCGAAAAAAGTTCTGGACTTTTCCGTTTTCTGTGGTATCCTGTTGTGCTTGAAGGAGGTATCGGAATGGATACGATAAGAGAATTATTCTACGGCAATATTCACCCGTATGAGCGCGAGATTCCAAAAGACAGCGAGTGCGACAAGCTAAACAAACTGATAATCAGGCATGACGCCGCGCTCAAAGCAACACTGAATGAACAGGAAGCACAGATTCTGGAAAAGCTCAAGGAGGCTTTGATGGAGCAGAGTAGTTTAAGCGAATGTGAGGGCTTTGTTACTGGCTTTCGACTGGGCGTCAGGCTGATTTCGGAAGTGCTTTGCTGCAGAGAATAAGTAAGAGGAAAAGAAATCGAGTAGGAGGCTGCCCAAAAGTTTCGCAGCCGACCTCTCACACCACCGTGCGTACGGTTCCGCACACGGCGGTTCAATAGTTTGAGTGCAGTACCTTGTATCTTTTGAGTATGTCATCATACCCGACGGATGCAAGGTATTCGTTTGTCAATGACCTGTGCAGAATATAACTATCGGCAATTCGCTAATATGCCTTTCTGCTGTTCGCCCACTCCCACGCTTTTGAATTGTTAATACCAAGCCGCACAAGATTATCGTGCTTTGTCTTGATTTTCTTCCACTGTTTCCAATATATCTGCCGTATTCTGCGCCTAATCCATTCGTTAAGTCGCTTGATGCGGCTCTCTGAACCTGTCAATAATACTTGACACATTAAACTCGAACAAAATCAAGCAACTGCCAATAAGTCATGAAAATACTGTTTCCGCTTGACTGAAGGCG
>FMUA01000024.1 GCA_900100595.1 Ruminococcaceae bacterium P7 | reverse complement strand
GATATTTGAGGAGCTCTGTCCTTAGTACGAGAGGACCGGGATGGACGTACCTCTGGTGCACCAGTTGTCACGCCGGTGGCACAGCTGGGCAGCTATGTACGGAACGGATAAACGCTGAAAGCATCTAAGCGTGAAACCGACTCCAAGATTAGATATCCCATCGTGTAAACGAGTAAGACCCCTTGAAGACTACGAGGTTGATAGGCTGCGTGTGTAAGCATGGTGACATGTTCAGCTTGGCAGTACTAATAGGTCGAGGGCTTGACCACAAAGTATGGTACTTTGGTCTAGTCAGTATCAATACCATCTCCTTCATCTCTTCTTTATTCAGTTTTCAGGGCACTTGCCCTTTTACATACAAAGCACTATCGCGAGATAGTGCTTTGTTTTGTTTTGTAAGGGATAAAAATGAGGGTGTGCCAACGCACACCCTGTTTTTGTTATGGATATAGACTCCAAATCAAGGAAACAATCAACGGCATCGTAATGAGCGACAGAACCGTCGTCGCTGCCACTACGCTGACGCTCAGATCGACGTTGCGGTCGAACTTCGCGGCAAACATCGTCGTAGTCGCCGCGGTAGGCGCTGCACACGCGATGGTAAACGCGATAGTCATGACTCTGTGCATGCCGAGGAAATACATCGTAAACGCCGCGATAAGCGGGATTACGAGCAGGCGGAAAATGCTCGCGAAATAAGAACCTTTGTCGGAAAAGGCTTTTTTAAAGCTTGCCTGCGAGAGATAGTAGCCAATCACCAGCATCGGGATGGGCGTGTTCAGATTCGCGAGATGTGTCACGGGATTGATGATGATCGGCGGAAGCTTGACGTTGCAGACAAAGAGCACCGTCGCCAATACCGCGCCCATGATACCCGGGTTGAGTAAGATCTTCTTGACCGAAAGCTGTTTTCTGTCGCCGCTCATGTCGAGCAGTCCGTAGCTCCAGACGACGATGTTGAATACCGCGACGAAGATCGAACCAAAGAACCAGCCGTCGTCGCCGAGAAGCTCCTTCTGGAGCGGCAGCGACATGAAGCCGCAGTTGGAAAAAATCACCGCGAATTGCAGCACCTTCCGCCGTCCGATATCCTTGGTGCGGAACACCAGCCGCGCGAGCAGAATCGAGCCGACCAGGATAATCAGAGCAGTCGCCGCCGCGATCAGCATGATGTACAGCGTGTCAAACGAAAACTCCCGCTGAAAGGCGGAAACCATCACGCAGGGCGTGACGACGTAGAGCACGATATCCGTCATGACCTTCGACGCGTGCTCGGTGATCATGCCCTTTTTGCCGCAGAGAAAGCCGACCGCGATGAGGATAAACAGCACAGCGACCTGCTGCGCGATGATGAGAAAGTTTGATAAAAACATAGGCATCCCCCCTGTATAAATTTTATCATACTTGCGCGGATAACGCAACAGCGTGCGGAAGATTTTCTTTTGCAACAAAGTCAAGACGGTATAATCGACAAAATATGCAGTTTATCATTGTTAAAACTGCCTAAGAGAAAATCAAAAAATTTGGAAATATGTATTAACCGACAAAAATAATTTGTAATGATTGACAAAAAATTTTTGTCTATGTATAATAGTATCAATGATAAAGATATGACTTCAACATTATCATAATTCAATGGAAAGAAGGAAATTGAAATGGCAAAGAAAAAGGCTGTAAAGGCTGTAGAAGAAGCTGTAAAGGCTGTTGAGACCAAGGTTGAAGAGAAGGCTGCTGCCAAGGCTGCAAAGGCTGAGGAAAAGGCTGCCGAGAAGGCTGCAAAGGCTGAGGAGAAGGCTGCTGAGAAGGCTGCTAAGGCTGAGGAGAAGGCTGCAAAGGCTCCCGCCAAGAAGGCTGCTCCCAAGAAGACCGCTCCCAAGAAGCCCGAAGCTGTTGAGAAGGCTGTTGCTGCTGCGGCTCCCGCTGCACCCGCTGCTCACGCTGCTCCCGCTGAGAAGGTTGATTTCTTCGTAGAGTACGGCGGCGTACAGGTTGCTGCCAAGGAAGTAGTCAAGAACATCAAGTCTACCATCGGCAAGGACGCGAAGGAAATCTCTGTTTATCTCAAGCCCGAGGAGAGCAAGGCATATTTCGTAGCTGACGGCGAAAGCGGCAGCATGGACGTATACTTCTGCTAATCAATTCTTGATAAAAGAACCTCCCGATTCTTCGGAACCGGGAGGCTTTTTTATGTGGAAAAATTATTGCGTGCCGAAGATTCTGTCGCCCGCGTCGCCGAGACCGGGGCAGATATAGGCGTTCTCGTTGAGCTGTCTGTCGAGGTTGCCGACGTAGAGCTGGATGTCGGGATGCGCCTTCATCAGCGCGCTGACGCCCTCGGGAGCGGCGATGATGGACATGAACTTGATCTTTCTGCCGCCCTTCTGCTTGATGAAGTCGACCGCGGCAACAGCGGAGCCGCCTGTCGCGAGCATCGGGTCAACGACGACAATGGTTCTCTCATCGATATTCTCGGGCAGCTTGCAGTAATACTCGTGAGGCTCGTGGGTTTCGGGGTCGCGGTAAAGACCGATGTGACCGACCTTTGCGGACGGTACAAGCGCGAGAATACCGTTGACCATGCCGAGACCTGCTCTGAGAATCGGCACGACAGCGAGCTTTTTGCCGTCAATTTCGGGCTGCATGCTCTCCTCGATGGGGCTTTTCACCAAAACGTCTCTGGTGGGCAGGTCGGATAACGCCTCATAGCCCATGAGGATCGCGATTTCCTCAACAATCTTGCGGAATTCGTTGGTGCCCGTCGTCTCCTTGCGGAGCATGGTAATCTTGTGTTTGATCAGCGGATGCGTCATGTAAGCGACTGACATATGACTCTCTCCTTTATGTGAAATTTTCCTTGATAAATGCGGTGATTTTCTCAAACTGCATCGAGTGCGAGGCTTTGACAAGCACCGTGTCGCCGTCCTGCAGCAAGTCGGGCAGCTCCTGCTCGAGCGCTTCGATGCTCTCGAACCACATGCCGTCCGCACCCCTGGCAAGCTCCGTGGCAAGAGGTCCGACCGCGAGAACAAGGTTCACGCCCTTATCCTTTGCGTAGCGTCCCGTGTCGAAATGGAGCGACAGCTCGTCTTTTCCCAGCTCCTTCATGTCGCCGAGAATCGCGACGGTGCGGCCTCCGAAATTCTGTAAGGAATCGATCGATGCGCTGACCGAGGTCGGGTTGGCGTTGTAGCAGTCGTCGATCACGCGCAGCCTGCCCGTGTTGATGACATTCGCGCGGCTTCCGACGGTTTTATAAGCCTGCACGCCGTTTTTCAGCTCCTCGTCGGTCAGTCCGAGCAGCCTTCCTGCCGCGACAGCCGCGAGGGCGTTGGAAACCATGTAGCTGCCGATCGCGGGAATCACGACGTCGAGCTGGGTACCGTCAAAGCAGAGGGTGCAGCTCACGCCGCCCTCACCGTTGTTTGCGATGTTTTCCGCGTGATAGCGGTTCTTTTCGCTCAGACCGAAGAAGATCGGCTCCGTGCCGTTCACGTCATGAATCGCGCCGAGCTTGTCGTCGTCGCCGTTGAGGATATAGGCGGCGTTCTCACGCGCGTGGAGGAACATTTCTGTTTTTGCCCTGCACACGCCGTCGCGGTCGCCGAGGTTCTCGAGGTGGCAGCAGCCGATGATCGTCAGCACGCAGATAGTGGGCTGTACCATGCGCGAAAGCCGCTCCATCTCGCCGAAGCCGGAGATACCCATTTCGATGACAGCCGCCTCCGCGTCCTCGGGCATCGCGAGCAGCGTCAGGGGAACGCCCAGCTCGTTGTTGAGGTTGCCCTGCGTCTTGTGTGTTCTGAATTTCTGCGAGAGCACAGCATAGAGCATTTCCTTTGTCGAGGTTTTGCCCACGCTGCCCGACACGCCGACGATCGGGATGTCGAATTTCTCGCGGTACGCCTTGGCGATGTCCTTGACCGCGTCGAGGGTCGACGGAACGAGGATATAGGGCTTCTCCGCGTTTGCGGGAGCCTTCTCGCAGAGGGCGCAGACAGCGCCCTGTTCGTAGCATTTTTCGATGAAATCGTGGCCGTCCACTCTGCCGCCCTTGATCGCGAGAAAGAGGGAGCCGTCTTTGATCTGACGGCTGTCACGCTCGACGGAGGTAACGCGCGCGGATTTCATTTCCTCGCTGCCGACGTACTGACCGCCGCACGCCGCGGCGATTTCCTGTAGTGTAAAAGGTTTCATAGGCGTTCCTTACTCGTACTTTTTGAGCGAGATCTCAATGATTTTCTCGCAGAGGTCGGCGTATTCCGTACCCTCCGCCTTTGCCTCCTGCGGAAGCAGGCTGGTGGGCGTCATACCGGGCAGGGTGTTTGCCTCGAGGCAGTACGCCTTGCCGTCTCCGGTGAGGATGAAGTCGATGCGGGCATAGCTCTCGAGGTGGAGCGCCTCATAGGCAGCCTCGGCGGCAGAACGCATGGTTCTGTCCTCGTCCTCGGTGATGTCGGCAGGGCAGACGTCACGCGCTGCGCCCGCCTGATATTTTGTTTTGTAGTCGTAGAAGCCCTCTGCGGGGATGATCTCGATGGGAGGAAGCGCTCTGCCGTCGAGCAGACCGACGGAGAACTCTCTGCCCTTGATGTATTCCTCGACGACGATCTCGTTCTCACCGTAGCCGAACGCCTCCTTGACGGAGTCCTTGTATTCATCGGCGTTCTGCGCAATGGTGATGCCGACGCTGGAGCCGCCCGAGCAGGGCTTTACCACGCAGGGGAAGCAGTCCCAGCTCATCGCGGCTTCGGCGGACTTGTAGACGCTGCCCTTGGGCGTGAGCACGTTGTGCTGCACGAGGACGCTCTTGGAAACGCCCTTGTTCATCGCGAGAGCCGAGCCGAGATAGCCCGAGCCGGTGTATTTGAGTCCGAGCAGGTCGAGCGTCGCCTGAATCTGACCGTTCTCACCCGCGCCGCCGTGGAGCGCGAGGAAGATGATGTCGGCGCAGGCGCAGATGTCGATGATATTCTCACCCAGCCAGCGGTTGGATTTGTCGCGTCTCTGTTCGCGCACCTCCTCGATGTCGGAGATGGTGTCGCCGACCTTGATGGAGTCGGTGAAGCTGTAATTCTGCTTGAAGAGCGCGTCCACGTCGCAGATATCCTGCTCGTAGCCCTTGAACACGTCGAGCAGAACGACCTCGTGACCTTTTTCTCTGAGAGCGGCGGCGACGAGAAGTCCCGAAGAGATCGAGACGTCACGCTCGGTACTGGTGCCGCCCGCAAGAACGACTATTCTCATAAGTAATTTCCTCCGTTAAAACATGAATGAATTGTATCCCCAGAGCTTGCACTCCTCGAACTTGACGTAGCAGCAGGAGCCGTCCACGCCTGCTTCCTCGCTGAGCACGTCGCAGATCGCGCCGGTCAGCTTTTCGTAGGCGTCCTTGGTGGAGCTGCCGAAGATTTTGACCTCGACCATCGCAATCGCGCAGTCGGTGTCGCGGTGGAACATCATGGAGACGTTGTCCTCGACGGCGAGCATCAGGTAGCGGTCGCTCTTGCCGGGAATCAGGCTGATCGCGTCGGACAGCTTGTTCTCAATAGCAAGCTTTTTGTCGCCGCTGAGAGCGGCGTTTGTCTTTACGTTGATAAAAGGCATAGTTGCACCTCGTCACATATTTCCTGTATTTGGTTTACCTTATATTATAATATGAAACTGTATCTAAATCAAGTATTTTAAATCGCGTACTATAGGTTATTTATGAAGGCTGGTGCACGTTTTCGCGTCAAAGGTTCATCTTTTCGTACGAATCCCATTTCACACGGAAAGGTTTGGCGGTGAATCAACTCCACACTCCAAACTCCAAACTCCACACTCAACAAAGCTCCACACTATATAAAAGCTCCAAACTCAAATCGTTCTATACTTGACCGGTTCCGTTTCATAGACATTGTTTCCCTCGCAGTCGATCGCGACGATGCAGGGAAAATCCTCAACGGTATAGCGTCTGACAGCCTCGGTGCCCAAGTCCTCATAGCAGAGGATTTCCTCTTTCTTGATGCTCTTTGCGATCAGCGCCGCCGCGCCGCCGATCGCGGCGAAATAGACGCAGCCGTTGCGCACCATCGCGTCGATGACCGCCTGATTCCTTGCGCCCTTGCCGATCATTCCTTTCAGACCGAGGTCAAGCAGCGCGGGCGCGTACTTGTCCATGCGGTAGCTGGAGGTGGGACCCGCGGGACCGACCGCGTAGCCCTCCTTCGCGGGAGCAGGACCGACGTAGTAGATCAGCTCGCCTTTGATGTCAACAGGCAGCTCTTTGCCCTGTTCGATCAGCTCAAATAAGCGCTTGTGAGCCGCGTCCCTGCCCGTGAGGATGGTGCCCGTCAGCAGGACGCTGTCGCCTGCCTTGAGATCGCGTATCGCTTCGTCCGTGATCGGCAGCGTAATTTTCTTTGTCATAGCGCGCCTCCTTAAATTTCCGTGCTCGCGTGGCGCGCGGCGTGACAGCAGATGTTGACCGCCACGGGCATGCCCGCAATGTGGGTGGGTGAGGTTTCGATATTCACGCCGAGGGCGGTGGTATTGCCGCCGAGACCCGCGGGACCGAAGCCCATCCTATTGATGCTCTCGAGCAGCTCGTCCTCCATCGCGGCGTAGCGCGCGTCGGGATGATGCGTGTCGATCGGACGGAAGGTCGCCTTTTTCGCGAGCTGGGCGGCTCTCTCAAAGGTGCCGCCGATGCCGACGCCGACGACGATCGGGGGACAGGGGTTGGGACCTGCCGCAAAGACGGTGTCGAGGATGAACTGCTTGACGCCCTCCTCACCGTAGGACGGGGTGAGCATTTTGATCGCGGACATATTCTCGCTGCCGAAGCCCTTTCCGCCCGCTGTAATGCGGATTTTGTCGCCCTTCACGATTTTTGTATGCAGGATTGCGGGAGTGTTGTCCTTGGTGTTGACGCGGTCAAAGACGGGGTCGTCTACCACGCTCTTGCGCAGGTAGCCGTCGCGGTATGCCTGACGCACACCCTCCTCGACAGCCTCCTCAAAGTCGCCGTCCACACTGACCTTGTCGCCGTACTCGATAAAGAGCACCGCCATTCCCGTGTCCTGACAGAGCGGTATCTGCTCCGCGGCTGCGATTTTGTCGTTTTCAATAATCTGGTCGAGGACATTTCTGCCCACGGGCGACGCTTCTTGATCGCGCGCTTTGGTGAGCGCGTCCATGATGTCGCCGCCGATATAGTAGTTGCAGTCCATAAAGAGCTGCTTCACGGCGGCGGTGATCTCCTGCGCCGTGACGGTACGGAATTTCATAACATCATCCTTTCCATGACACATAATTATACATTTTATATTATAAAATATTTTTCCGGCTATTTCAATACAAACAAATTTATGATATAATAGAAGGGAACGGACAAAAAACTGTCACATTTATGTGATAGGATATGTTTGAAACATCATCATAACACGGAGTTGAAATATATGCCGAAAATTTTAGTAGTAGACGACGAGTTCCGCATTCGTCAGATCATCCGCAAATACGCCGAGTTTGAGGGCTACGAGGTCGCCGAGGCGGTCGACGGGATGCAGGCGATCGAGGTCTGCCGCAAGAACCGCTTCGACCTGATCATCATGGACGTGATGATGCCCGAGCTGGACGGCTTTTCCGCCTGCCGCGAGATCCGCAAGTTCTGCAAAACGCCGATCATTATGCTCTCCGCGAGAGGCGAGGAATATGACAAGATCCACGGCTTTGAGCTTGGCTCCGACGACTACGTCGTCAAGCCGTTCTCACCCAAGGAGCTGATGATGCGCGTCGCGGCGGTCATCAAGCGTTCGGGCGGTCAGTCCGAGGAAAAGCCGCGTGACGTCTATACCTTCAAGGGACTGGTCATCGACTTCTCCGCGCGTATCGTCACTGTCGACGGCGTGCGCGTCGACATGACGCCCAAGGAGTACGAGCTGCTGTTCTACATGGTGCGCAACAAGGGACTTGCCCTCACCCGCGAGAGCCTGATCAGCGAGGTCTGGGGCTATGACTTCTTCGGCGACGAGCGCACGCTCGACACGCACATCAAGCTGCTGCGGAAGAGTCTCGGCGCGTACAGCAAGTGCATCGTGACGCTGCGAGGGGTGGGCTACCGCTTTGAAGAGGTTCATTGAGTTAAAGGGCAGGCTGACGCTCCACGTCAAGCTGCTGTGCTATTTTCTGGTGTTCGGGGCGATCATCCTCGTGGTGCTCTGGGTGTTCCAGAGCTTTCTGCTCAAGCCCTACTACACCAACCGCAAGTCCAAGATCGTCGAGCAGAGCGCGTCGCGCATCATTCAGGCGATCGAGCAGAACAAGAACGTCTGGACGACCGTCGACAACGTCGCGGGCTACAACTCGCTGACCGTCGCGCTCTATGACACCGACTCGGTGATGGGCTTCACCTCGCCGATTTACGAGATCAACTACGACAACCCCGCGGCTCAGCTTACGATCGAGCCGCACGAGGTCTATAACTACTACCGCAGCGCCAAGAACGAGGGCGGCACCTATATGTGCGTCGACTCGAATTCGATGGATCAGATCGCGCAGAAGAAGCTCGAAATGCTGCGCAAGGCGTTTTCGGGCGCGTCTGCGGACAGCGCGATGCCTGAGATCCACTACCGCTCGAGCACGACGAACAATGTGGAGAATATGGTCTACGCCGCGATCGCGCGTCAGGGCACGGAAAGCGAGGTCTTTGTCCTCGTGACCTCCTCCATCACGCCGCTGAGCAATACCCTCGAGATCATGCGCGGACAGCTGCTGTGGGTGTCGCTGGTGTTCGTGATACTGTCGCTTGTGTTCTCACTCTACGCGAGCCGCCGCATCGCAAAGCCGATTTCCAAGACGAACAGCGCCGCCAAGGAGCTTGCCAAGAAGAACTACGAGGTCGAGTTCGACGCGAAGGGCTACCTCGAGGTCAAGGAGCTAAACGACACGCTCAACTACACCAAGACAGAGCTTGCCGCGACCGAAAAGCTCCAGCGCGAGCTGATCGCGAATATCTCGCACGACCTGCGCACGCCGCTGACGATGATCACGGGCTACGGCGAGGTCATGCGCGATCTGCCCGGAGAGAATACCCCGGAGAATATCCAGATCATCATCGACGAGGCGACGCGCCTGTCGACGCTAGTCAACGATCTGCTCGACCTGTCGAAGCTGCAGTCGGGCGCGCTGCTCGCGGAGAAAAAACGCTTCTGTCTGACGGACAGCATCCGCGATATCTTTGCGCGCTACGCGAAGCTCGTGGAGCAGGACGGCTATAATATCATTTTTGAAGCGCAGGAGGACGTCTACATCAACGCCGACGAGCTGCGCATCTCGCAGGTGATCTACAACCTCGTCAACAACGCGGTCAACCACGTCGGCGAGGACAAAACCGTCATCATCACGCAGAAGGTGATGAAGGGCGGCAAGGTGCGCATCGAGGTGACCGATCACGGCGAGGGCATCCCTGCCGACAAGCTCGAGTATATCTGGGAGCGCTACTACAAGGTGGACAAGGAGCACAAGCGCGGCGTGATCGGCTCGGGTCTCGGACTGTCAATCGTCAAGTCCATTCTCGACGCGCATAACGCGCATTACGGCGTACGCTCCACGCTCGGCAAGGGCAGTACCTTCTGGTTTGAAATCAATACGGATTAATACAAAAACGGACGTGCCGAAAAAGCACGTCCGTTTAATCATATCCTGTAAAATCGTTTTGCGTTGTCGGCGGTGATGTCGAGCAGCTCCTGCGCCGTGATGCCTCTGAGGGAGGCGATTTTTTCAGCGGCATAGAGGATCATGCTGCTGTCGCAGCGCTTGCCGCGGAACGGCACGGGCGCCATATAGGGCGCGTCGGTCTCGAGCAGAAGCCTGTCGAGCGGAATCTCGGACGCGACCTCTACGCTGTGCCGCGCGTTCTTGAAGGTCACAACGCCGCCGAGGCTGATATAGCAGCCCAGCCGCATCGCCTCGCGCATCAGCTCGACGCTGCCCGAAAAACAGTGCACCAAAGCGTTCGGCTTGTATTTGCGCAGCAAATCAAAGGTGTCGCCGTGCGCCTCCCTGTCATGCACGACGATCGGCATGTTCAGGTCGATGGAAAGCTGCAGCTGCTCCTCAAAGACGCGCAGCTGGTCGGGCTTGGGAATGTCCCAGTGATAGTCCAACCCCGTCTCGCCGATCGCGACGACCTTCGGATGCTTGGTCAGTTCGGCGATCTGCAAGAGGTAGTCACCGGGCAGGTTTTCAAGGTTCTCGGGATGGATGCCGACAGCGGCATAAATAAAGTCATATTGCTCCGCGAGCGCGATCACGCGCTTTGCGTTCTCCAGATCGACGGAGTTGTTGACAACGCCGCAGACGCCCTTTTCGGGCAGCGACGCAAGCAGCGCGTCCCTGTCCGCGTCGAACCATCCGTCGTCATAGTGAGCATGTGAGTCGAAAATATTTTGAAACATTTTATTCGTGAAATTAATAGTTTTGTTTTTCAGTATAGTCAGCGGAAAACATTTCATAGAGAAATGGGATTGTTCGGAGTCTGATGAACCTGCGTCGCGTAAACGTGCATCAGCCGTCAAATCAGAGCCCCCAGTCCGCGATTTAAAATTAACAGATTTTAGCGCCTGCGGGCATGCCCTCAATGGTGACGACCTGCAGCTTTTCGTCCGCTCCCTCGCCGGTGACAGCGGAAAGGATCATGCCGCAGCTCTCGATACCGCAGAGCTTGACGGGCTTGAGGTTGGAGACAAAGAGGATCTTCTTTCCGACCAGCTCCTCGGGCTTGTAGTGCATCGCGATGCCGCTGACGATCGTTCTCTCGTCCGCTCCGTCAAAGATGCTGAATTTCAGCAGTTTTTTGGACTTTTTGACCTTCTCGCACGCCTTGACCTCGCCGACGCGGATGTCGCTCGCGCAGAAATCGTCAATGCCGATCTGCGCCACATTTGCCAGCTCCTCGCGGATTTTTTCTCTCTCGGCGTCAACGCCGTCGTTGTTCTTGATGATGCTGTTGAGCTCCTCGATCTCCTTCTCAACGTCGATACGCGGGAAGAGCGCTTCGCCCTTCTGCACCGTCACGTTCTCGGGCAGGACGCCGAACTTGTCGGCGTTTTCGTAGCTCGCGCAGCTCTCGCACGCGCCGATCTGAGCAAGCGCCTTCGGCATGGTCGTCGGCATGAACGCGGAAAGCAGCGTCGACACGATGCGGATGGTGTCGAGCAGGTTATAGAGCACCGTCGCCAGTCTTGCACGCTTCGCCTCATCTTTCGCGAGGATCCACGGAGCTGTTTCGTCGATATACTTGTTCGCGCGGGAAACGACCTTGAAGATTTCCGCCAGCGCGTTCTGCAGCTGGGTCTTGTCCATGAAGACGTCGACCTTCGCTCTCAGCGCGGTCGCCTCGGCAATCAGGTCGTCGTCAAACTCGCCTGCTTCACGCTCGGAGGGAAGTGTGCCGCCGAAGTATTTTTCCACCATCGCGACGGTGCGGGAAACGAGGTTGCCCAGACCGTTCGCAAGGTCGGAGTTGATGCGGTTGATCATGATCTCGTTCGAGAACGAGCTGTCAGAGCCGAGCGCCATCTCGCGCATGATGTGGTAGCGGATCGCGTCCGCGCCGTAGCGCTCGCCGAGGATGAACGGGTCGACGACGTTGCCGAGGGATTTGGACATCTTCTGACCGTTGAAGGTGATCCAGCCGTGTACAGCGAGGTGCTTTGGCAGCGGAAGCTCGAGCGCCATCAGCATCGCAGGCCAGATGATCGCGTGGAAGCGCATGATATCCTTCGCGACCATGTGGGTGTCGGCAGGCCAGAACTTGTCGAAGTCGTCGTACTTGTCATTGAGATAGCCCAGCGCGGTGATATAGTTGGAGAGCGCGTCGATCCAGACATAGACGACATGCTTTTCGTCGAAGGTCACGGGGATGCCCCACTTGAAGGTCGTGCGCGATACGCACAGATCTTCCAGACCGGGCTTGATGAAGTTGTTGACCAGCTCGGTAGCGCGCGTCTTGGGCTGGAGGTAGTCGGTCTCGGTCAGCAGCTTCTCGATCCTCTCGGCAAACGGAGACATCCTGAGAAAGTAAGCCTCCTCCTTTGCCTCGACGACCTCTCTGCCGCACTCGGGGCACTTGCCGTCGACGAGCTGACTCTCCGTCCAGAAGCTCTCGCAGGGAGTGCAGTATTTGCCGCTGTACTCGCCCTTGTAGATGTAGCCCTTGTCATAGAGCGCCTTGAAGATTTTCTGCACGCTCTCGACGTGATAGTCGTCGGTGGTGCGGATGTAGCGGTCGTAGCTGATATTCATAAAACGCCAGAGACCCTTGAAAATCTCGGCGATCTCGTCGACATATTCCTTGGGAGACACGCCCTTTTCGGCAGCCTTCTGCTCGATTTTCAGGCCGTGCTCGTCGGTGCCTGTCAGGAACATCACGTCATAGCCCTGCATTCGTCTGTACCGCGCGATGGAGTCGCACGCGACGGTCGTGTAGCAGTGTCCGATATGCGGATTGCCCGAGGGGTAGTAGATGGGCGTGGTGATGTAGAATTTTTCTTTCTTACACATGAGTAATTCCTCCCGATACAGTCTCCGGGAAAGCGTCCGCGCCGATTGGGCAGACCGTTCTCAGAGAAAAGTAAATTATTTCAGCAAATGAGCTGTACCTTTCATTATATCATTTAAATGGAAAAATGCAACAGTTTTCAGCGCCGCAAAAGGCTGTCTTTTGTTGGCATATCCCGCGCTGAGGGTGCATATACTGTGAATGAAAGGGGTCAAATCGGGAATTTGAAAATAATGCTTGACAAACAGCGGATAATATGCTATTATAATATAGCTGTCAGGGGACAGCACAAATAAATATCGCGGGATAGAGCAGTTCGGTAGCTCGTCGGGCTCATAACCCGAAGGTCGTTGGTTCAAATCCGGCTCCCGCAACCAAACAAAAATGGCTTAAACAGTGATGTTTGAGCCGTTTTTCTTTTTGTCCGTAAAGTCCGAAATCAACGGCTTGTCGTTTGTTTGTTGATTATTCGTTCAAAAATACCCTTACTGTACCCTTGAAATCCGGGTCAAGAGTCCGAATTTGAACCTTTAAAATGAATCGATAAGCGAGCAAAGGTCATAACAGCCAATGCGAATGCAAAGTGACGGAAAAAAGCAAGACAAGCTCAAACCGGTCTTGTCTTGCTTTTTTGTTACCTCCTGTAACAAAATTTTAATGGTTAATTCTGTTATTTTAGTCTATCTTTGCCTGGTTACTGCTATAATAACGCTATAATAATGCGAAGTGCTTGCAAAGGAGATGCAAACATGACTTTTGCGGAAGAGTTAAAACGAATTCGTCAGCGCAAATTTTTATCTCAGGATGCATTTGCCAGGGAAGTAAACGTATCCTTTTCTACGGTCAACCGCTGGGAAAGCGGCAAGACCAAGCCTAATTTATCTGCCATGAAGAGCATAAAAGAATTCTGTGACAGAAATCACGAGGATTTTTCAACGATTGAGGAAAAGTGGCTGACTTTCGGAGAGGTGAGCCAAAAATGACAGAACAAGTAAGATCGCGTGAGCGGGTAGCGTCGCACGGCGAGGTGTTCACTTCCGAGCGCGAGGTCAATGCCATGCTGGATTTAGTCAAACAGGAAACCGAGCGCGTCGACAGCCGTTTTTTGGAGCCTGCCTGCGGCGACGGCAATTTTTTGGCGGAGATTTTGCGCCGCAAGCTGGAAGCCGCAAAGAAACGGGCAACACCGCCAAGGCGCAAAAAGCCTTTGCCGCTTGAGTTTGAGCGTCAGTCGGTGATTGCGGTGACAAGCGTTTACGGCATTGAGATACTGTACGATAATGTCCTTGCCTGCCGTGAGCGGCTGTACAATATCTGGAATGAAGAATATGAAAAAATCTGCAAGAAGGAAGTCAGCGACGAATGCCGCGACGCGGTGCGGTTCATTCTCAGCCGCAATATCGTATGCGGCGATGCGCTGCACTTCAACACCGTAGACGAAAACGGCAGTCCGAAAAAGGAGCCGATCGTGTTCTCGGAATGGACGATGATCTCGGGAACGAAAATGCAGCGCAAGGACTATTCTTTTGAGAAGCTGTATAACGGAGAATATGAACCGACAGCCGAAATACAGAAAAAGTCCAAACAACCTGCGAACGACGAGCAGCAGCTCAGCTTGTTCGGCGCTGAGGATGACGCGCCTGCCGACGAGGGAACGCTGACCTATAGTTATATAACGGATTACAGGAGGGTGCAATACGATGGAAAATAATCTATATAATACAATGTACAACCCCGACGTGCTGTCCTGCATTGCCAACCTCTCCAACGACGAGGTATTTACACCTCCCGAGGTGGCAAACGCCATGCTCGACCTTTTGCCGCAGGAGCTGTTCAGTAACCCGAATACGACGTTTTTGGACCCTGCCTGCAAGAGCGGCGTTTTTCTGCGGGAGATCGCTAAGCGGCTGATCATCGGTCTGGAGCCGGTCTATCCCGATTTGCAGGAGCGCACCGACCATATTTTTAAGCATCAGATTTTCGGAATCGCGATCACCGAACTGACCTCTCATTTGTCGCGCCGCAGTCTGTACTGTTCCAAGACGGCAAACGGCAATTATTCCGTGGTGCATTTTGATACCGTGGACGGCAACGTGCGGTTCAAAACCATCCGGCACAGATGGAAGAATGGCAAATGCGTGTTCTGCGGCGCGTCGCAAAAGGAGTACGACCGCGCAGAGGATTTGGAAACCCATGCTTACGAGATGATTCACACCACAAAGCCCGAGGAGATATTTAAGATGAAATTTGATGTGATTATTGGTAATCCGCCTTATCAGTTAAGCGATGGGGGATATGGAAAAAGCGCAAGCCCCATTTATCAACTCTTCGTACAGCAGGCGATAAAGATGAGACCAAAATTTCTCACTATGGTCATACCTTCGAAATGGTTTACTGGAGGAAAAGGGCTCGATGAATTCAGAAACAATATGCTTCATAACAGACATATCCGGAAAATAGTAGATTATGAGAACTTCAAGGACATTTTCCCCGGAGTGGATCTTGCAGGAGGAGCAAACTATTTTCTGTGGGATCGTGACAATGAGGGTCCATGCGAAATCATTAATATGTCCTCAGATGGAATGGTTTCGGAAGTCAGAAATTTAGATGAATACCCTGTGTTTATAAGAAGTAACGAGGGTGTAGAAATAATACGAAAAGTTCTCTCTGCGCATAAAGGCAAATTCTTGTCTGATATTGTTTCGCCATCTAAGCCATTCGGAATAAGAACATTTTACACGCCGACCGATAAAGGTATCCCTTGCTGGTTTATACAGAAAATAGGCTTAAAACATGCCAATCCATCAGATATTACGGATCAATTTGGATATCTGCAAAAATGGAAATTCCTTATTCCTGCCGCCCCGATAGCAGGACAAACCGATTTTACAAAACCTGTTGCATTTTATTACGATGGAAATACTCGGGTTTCAAAACCCGGTGAGTGTTGCACCGAGTCTTGGCTTGTTGCATATGCATCAGATAGCGAGGAAAAGGTAAGAAGTTTTAAATCATACTTGTTTACAAAAACAGTTCGATTCTTGCTTTTACAAGCTGTTGTTTCGCAGCACGTCACCAAAAAATGCTTCTGTTTTGTTCCAGACCTTGGCGATTATGAAGGCGAATATACAGATGAAAAAATATGCAAAATGTGGAACCTAACAGAATCAGAATTTGAATATATCAAAACCCGTATTGGTGAAATCGGAGGTAATGCGTAATGCCCGAAATGGACTTCTTCCCCCAACGCTCCGAAGCTCACCCTACTATCTACGCCTACAAATTCATCGGTGTAAAGTCACATGAGGGTTATATCAAGGTCGGATATACCGAGCGCGATGTGGAAACCCGCGTTAAAGAACAGGTTGCTCAGACGAAAGTTCCGTATAAGATTCTCGGTCAATGGTCAGCCATGAAAAACGACGGCAGTTGCTTTACCGACCACGATGTTCACACGTTTTTGAAAAAGCGAGGCAAGCCGCGGCTGAACGCAGGCGAGGACAGAAACGAATGGTTCAAATGTACGCTTGCCGATGTGCAGGCGGCTGTTGTCGCCGTGCAGACAGGCTCTCAAAACGCGGAAAACCGCACACAGACCTTCTCCATGCGCCCTGAACAGGAGTTTGCCGTTGACAGGACCATAAGCTATTTTGCCTCTGCCTACGAGGAGGGCAGCAGCCGCACGCCGAAATTCCTTTGGAATGCCAAAATGCGGTTTGGAAAAACCTTCGCCGCCTATCAGCTTGCAAAGAAAATGGGTATGAAGCGTGTCTTGATTCTCACCTTTAAGCCCGCCGTTCAGACCGCGTGGCGTGAGGATTTGATGACCCATGTCGATTTCGAGGGCTGGCAGTTTATCAGCCGTCCTACCGTTCCCGGAGGACTGACAAACGATCAGCAATATCAACGGGCGGATAAGTCGCGTCCCATCGTTTGCTTTGGTTCCTTTCAGGATTTTCTCGGCGTCAACAAGGCGACGGGCGGCATCAAAGCCAACAACGAATGGGTGCATACGACAAACTGGGATTTGGTCATTTTTGACGAGTACCACTTTGGTGCATGGAAGGACAGCGCCAAAAAGCTGTTTGAACAGGACGAGGATTCCTATGAGGAGGATTTGTCCAAATACGATGCCGGCAACGCCTACGACGAAACATGGCTGCCGATTACCACCTCCTATTACCTCTATCTGTCGGGCACACCGTTCCGCGCGCTCAATTCGGGAGAGTTTATTGAGGAACAGATTTACAACTGGACATATTCCGACGAGCAGCGCGCTAAGACGGCATGGAAGGGCGAAAACAATCCGTATGAAGCCCTGCCGAGAATGGTAATGCTCACCTATAAGATTCCCGAGAGCATCCAGCGCATCGCCAAGCAGGGAGAATTTGATGAATTTGATTTGAATGTTTTCTTTTCTGCCGAGGGAAGCGGCAGGTCGGCGCGGTTCAAATTTGAGGATTATGTGCAGAAGTGGCTCGATTTGATTCGGGGTTCCTATCTTGAAACCTCCGTGGATGAGCTGAAGCTCGGCGCACAAAAGCCTCCGATGCCGTATTCGGACACTCGTCTGCTTCATGTGCTGTCCCATACGCTCTGGTTTTTGCCGAATGTCGCCTCCTGTTACGCGATGGCAAACCTGTTGGAACAGCGTCAGAACAGCTTTTATCACGACTACAAGGTCAATGTCTGCGCCGGCACGCAGGCAGGTATCGGCGTTGCTGCGCTGGAACCTGTGCGCCGCAGCATGGGCGACCCGCTTGCAACAAAAACCATCACACTCTCCTGCGGCAAGCTGACGACAGGCGTCACCATTAAGCCGTGGACAGGCATCTTTATGCTCCGCAACCTTTCCAGTCCCGAGACCTATTTTCAGGCGGCGTTCCGCGTGCAGAGTCCGTGGGAGATCGCAAAGGACGACGGCGGGCGTGAAATCGTCAAACGGGAATGTTATGTATTTGATTTTGCCCTTGACCGCGCGCTGCGCCAGATTTCGGATTACAGCTGCCGCCTCAATGTGGCTGAGAGCAACCCCGAAAAGAAGGTGGGCGAATTTATCAGCTTTTTGCCCGTTCTCGCATATGACGGAAGCGCCATGCGGCAGGTAAACGCGGCGGAGATTTTGGATATCGCTATGGCGGGAACTTCCGCGACACTGCTTGCCAAGCGCTGGGAATCGGCGCTGCTTGTCAATGTTGATAATGATACGCTGGCGCGGCTGCTTGCAAACGAAAAAGCGATGAATGCGCTGATGAGCATTGAGGGCTTCCGTTCGCTGAATGCCGATATTGAAACCATTATCAACAAATCCGAAGCGGTTAAAAAAGCCAAAAAAGAGGGCGAAAAACTCTCGAAGCAGGAAAAGAAGGAACTTACGGAGGCGGAAAAAGAATACAAGTCCAAGCGGAAAATGATTCAGGAAAAGCTGATAAAATTCGCGACCCGTGTTCCGGTGTTCATGTATCTGACCGATTACCGCGAGTACAGCTTAAAGGACGTTATTACGCAGCTGGAACCGGAGTTATTTAAGAAGGTGACCGGCTTGAACGTGAAGGATTTTGAACTGCTCGTTTCTCTCAATGTATTTAATGAAGCGTTGATGAACGATGCGGTTTACAAATTCAAACGGTATGAGGACGCAAGCCTTACCTATACCGGAATTGACAAGCACACGGGTGAGAATGTCGGTCTTTACAGCACGGTCATCTCCCGCGCCGATTATGACGCAATGGCAGGACAGCTTGCCGAGTCGATGGAAGCAGCCGCGCCGAGCGATGACGATGTTCCCGAACGTCCCGTATTTGTCAACATCAGCGACGATGAGGAAGAAGCGCCTCCCGTGCCGCCAAAAGCCAAGAGCAAAAGCATTCCGAAAAGAGAGCCGATTGTGCAGCAATCCCGTCCGACCCCGGCGCCAACCTATCGCCCGTCATACATACCGCCCAGACCCGTTGCCATTCCAACCAAGAGAAAAACGGTGGCAAAGGTCGATACAAGCGGCGTTGCCGCAGGCTCCTTTGTGAGTCACAAGGCGTTTGGAACCGGTCAGGTCGTCGGTATTGATGGCGGATTGATTGTTGTTGATTTTAAGGGAGTCAAAAAGAAATTCCAATTTCCGGGTGCATTTGAGCAAGGATTTTTGAGCGTTACTAAAGAGTAAAAAGTAAACGGAAAGAAAGCAACATTTGTCTGTATTCAATTGCTTAAATTCGTTATCTTGTTGATTTATACCCTATTATACCCTTGACTGTTTGCGGCAAAAAAGGGTATAATAGGGTATAACTATTTTAGAGGGTGTTTTTATGGAGCATACCGAGCTTTTGAAACGGATTGAGGAACTGGAGCGCGAGATTGCGCTGCTTCCCCGCGGAAGCGTTGCCGTCAAGCGGATAAACGATAAAGAATACTACTATCACCGCATTAACGAAAACGGAAAACGTCGGGAGATGTATGTTGATTTCGAGAAGGCAGCCGAGCTGCGCGCGAAGATCGAAAAGCGCAAGGCGTTGGAAAAAGAGTTGAAGGAGCTCAAACGTCAGTTCCCAAAGACAACTGCCAAGCCAAAAACAAAACAACTGCAATTCGCAACCTATGTGCGCGTCGGTGAACAGCTCGACAGCATGACGGCAACGGTTACAAAATACAAAAAACGCGCCTGCTACAGTGCGATTTACGACTATGTTTTCGGCGAACAGCAGGACAAGGTTTTCATTTTATACGGACTGAGAAGAACGGGTAAGACTACCCTGATACGTCAAATCATTCTCAACATGAAGCCGGAGGAACGGCAAAAGACGGCGTTTATTCAAATTAAATCGTCCGATACACTTTCCGACGTAAATGCCGATTTGCGTACACTTGAGGAGCAAGGCTATAAGTATATCTTCGTAGACGAAGTGACTTTGATGGAAGATTTCATCGAGGGAGCCGCCTTATTCTCGGATATCTATGCGAGCAGCGGCATGAAGCTTGTCCTTTCGGGAACGGACTCGCTGGGTTTTATTTTCACCAAGCACGAGCAGCTCTATGATCGCTGCATCATGCTGCACACGACCTTTATCTCGTACCGCGAGTTTGAGCAGGTTCTCGGCATTCAGGGCATTGACAACTATATCCGCTACGGCGGCACGATGAGCATCAGCGGCGTCAATTACAATGATTCTACCTTCACGACAAAGCAAAGCACCGACGAATATATCGACAGTGCGATCGCGCGGAATATTCAGCATTCATTGAAATACTATCAGGACGGCGGACACTTCCGCAATCTCTATGATTTGTACGAAAAGGGTGAGCTGACAAGCGCGATCAACCGTGTCGTAGAGGACATCAACCATCGATTCACCAAGGAAGTTTTGACGCGGACGTTTTCATCACATGATTTGTCGCTTTCCGCGCGGAATCTGCTGCATGACAGAGAGAATGCCGTTGACCTGTATCAGACGATTGATAAGGAAGCGGTCACAGCAACGCTGAAATCTATGCTCGATATTCTCAATAAAGAGGATCAAAAAGTCGAAATCAACGAGGCGCACGCTGCCCAGATTAAAGAATATCTCGCTATGCTTGACCTTCTGATGGAGGTGGATTTGCAGTACCTTCCGCACGTCAACCGCCGTGGCAGCATCACGGTTATCACGCAACCCGGTATGCGATACGCTCAGGCAACGGCGCTTGTCAACAGCATGCTGCTGGACGAAAAATTCAGCACTTTATCCGCAGTGGAACGCAAGCGCATTCTGGAGCGTATTCTGAGCGAAATCAAAGGAAGAATGATGGAGGATATTGTCTTGCTCGAAACAAAGCTTGCGAACCCCGGTGAGGAGGTCTTTCAGCTGCAATTCGCTGTGGGTGAGTTTGATATGGTCGTGGTCGATTCCAAGGCGCTGACCTGCGAAATCTTTGAGATCAAGTACAGCAAAGAGATCGTGCCCGCACAGTACCGCCACCTGATTGACGAGGAAAAATGCGCGCAGACAGAGCACCGCTACGGCACCATCACTGCCAGAACCGTGATTTATCGCGGCGAAACGACAGAATCTGACAACATAAAATATATCAATGTTGAGGAATATTTGAAGCTGTTGGGGCAAAAGAAATAAATAATGTAAAGTATACTTATTGAAGATAATGATACGGACGAGTAGCGTGACAATGAAAGGGAGCTATGGTAATAAAGTATTATACCCGTACGCGATGTAAAATCGCTTCTGAGAATGAACAATGCAAAACATATCTTAATAACATCGATGAATGACTGGAATCACATAGTAATGAGTAATGACACATTAACTTGCTAATACACTTAGCATAGGGGTTTAAAAGAATGACAATCATGATCGAAGTAGTAGCAGCGCTGATATGGGATAAAGATCGGTTCCTGATCTGTCAGCGGCCAAAGAACAAGGCGCGAGGCCTGTTATGGGAATATGTCGGCGGCAAAGTTGAGCCGGGTGAAACGAAGCAGGAGGCTCTCATCAGAGAGTGCCGAGAAGAGCTGGATGTCACCATCACGGTCGGCGATGTTTTTATGGATGTGGTACACGAATACCCCGACATCACTGTTCACTTAACGCTGTTCCACGCGAGCATCGCCGAGGGCGCCATACGCCTGCTTGAGCATAACGCCATTGCTTGGATCACGCCCGCAGAAATCCCGGACTATGATTTTTGTCCGGCAGATGAAGACATCAATAAACAGATCATAAAAGGAAAACTGCCATGAAAGAATATCAATTTAACGCGATCATTCAGCAGAACGGAGATATGGACGCTTCGTATATCATCTTCCCTTACGACCTTCGCGCGGAATTCGGTAAAGGTCGGGTAAAGGTTCACGCGACATTCGACGGTGCGCCATACGACGGCAGTATCGTCAATATGGGGTTAAAGGACGCTGACGGCAACATCTGCTACATCATCGGCGTCACAAAAGCGATCCGTAAACAAATCGGCAAGACGTTTGGCGATGAGATTGAGGTTTCCATAACCGAACGGTAGGGTATTTGTTCAACAGATTAAGGAGATTTGGATATGTCACGGTTTATTGTGTTTGACGTGGAGACGCCGAACCGGTATAACAATCGAATGAGCGCTATCGGTATTGATGTGATAGAGGACGGCGTTATTGTCAATGAATATTATTCGCTTGTCAATCCCGAGCAGCCTTTTGATTATTTCAATACGCGCCTGACGGGTATCAGCAAAGAAACGGTAGCCGGTGCGCCGACATTCCCCGCGCTTTGGGGTGAGATTGAACCGCTGATGTCGAGCGGGCTTTTGGTGGCGCACAACGCGATATTTGATATGAACGTGCTGAAAAAATGCTTGTGCGATTACCAAATCAACTGGAAACCGTATGTGCGATACACCTGCACCGTGCAGCTTGGCAGACGGCTGCAGCCCGGTGTGAGCCACAAGCTCAACGATGTGTGCGACCGCTTGGGCATCTGCCTGAACCACCATCAGGCAAACAGCGACAGCCGCGCCTGTGCTGAGATATTGTTGCACTACCTGCAATCCGGCGCCGACGTCCGACAGTACATAAGAACCTGCTCGCTGAATAAGTGAGGAACGATCGATTCAGCGGGTGCATAAGGGTTCATTGTATCAATCATTACAGCCAATGCCAAACAAAACGGCTTAAACAGTAATGCTTGAGCCGTTTTTGCCCGAAAATCGCAAAATCAACGACTTGTCGTTTATTTGTTGATTGTTCGCTCAAAAATACCCTTACTGTACCCTTGAAAGCCGGGGCCGGAGTCCGAATTTGGACCTTCCAAGGATCAAAAAACTCTGCGACACTTTTCAAAAGAGTCGACAGAGTTTTATTTCTTTATGCTCTCACATATTTTTGATTTTTACTTTTCGGCTTATCGGGGATCGTCATTTTAAGCTTTCCGCACTCGAGCAGTGGCGTGATGATTTCCTTCATCATATAATAGCGCGAAAAGCCTGTGAAATGCTCGAGCTCGGCGCGGGTACGCGGCGTAGCGCAGAAATCAAGCACCGCTTCTTCCAAATTTCCGTCGCTTTTTTTATCCGCACGCCAGATATTGTTTTTGAACGTAACGATAAAATCTCCGCGTCTTACTTCAAAAACAGGCGCAGGCAGACCGGCGTTCTCAAATTCACGGCGAATGGTGGGAATACCCGAATAGCGGTTCTCTGTAACGTGCAGCAGCTCTAAAATATTGGCGAGCGTGGCGTTTCTGGTATCCGGTCGTACCTTTCCGAGTGAATCGATGGAGATTTTACCGTACAGACCGCCGGGACTTTTGATTTCCATGCGATCGCGGTACATCTCGATCCGCACGGGAATATTCTCGGTATGAATACTGTAATCGCGGTGAACAAGCGCGTTGAGAATAGCTTCTCTGACCGCTTTGGCGGGATATTCGGGAATATCGCTGCGCTTTCCCTTTTCATCAATGACCGTCTTGGTGCGGCTGTTCCGTGCGACGAAGCTCTCAGCCGCTTCGAGCATATCGGAAATCGCGCCGGTGATCCGTTTGTTGTCGATAAAGCGTTCGTCGTCCGTTCCGGTCTGACCGATTTCCGTTCCGGGTATAACAACAGCCGTAATTGAAAACTGAGGGAAATACGCCTGCGGATATTTGGAGAACACCATGACGCCTGCGAGCGTTGGAATATCTCCGTCCATCACGCCCATGAGCTGGAGCAATTCGTCCTCGCTTACGTTCTGCGCGAGATTTTCACGTTCTTTTTTGACGGCGCGCTTGTAGTCGTCCAGTCTGTTCGCGTCAAAGAGGTTCATCTTGGCGTTTGGAACTGTCCGTAAATCGTCATGGATACGCTTGCGGAACGCGTCGTAGCTGTAGATTTCATATTCGCTCATCAGCTCGTCCGCGTCGCCGACGCGCACATAAGAGCCCTTGATACGCCCTACGCCCTTGTAAAAACACGGGCGCTCCGAAATCTCAATCCCCGGTATTTCGGCGGAAACGATCACCTTGCCGTCGATCTCGCAAATGGTAAACAGCGCTCTGACAGCAGGCTCCATCTGATTGCACTGCTCCGTGACTTTCTTCTGCAAATCCTGCGCATCGTAAACGCCCACCGCCGCGAAATCGGCGCTTTCATCTATTCCGAAAATGATAATGCCGCCGCTGTCCTGATTGGAGAACGAGGACAGCGTGTCAAATAACCGTTTTGGGGTCCCGATATGCGCCGCCTTTAATTCGATTGTCTGTCCTTCCGCTTTCGTCCGCCGAACCTTATTTACTAAATCAAACAACGCTTCTTCCTGCATGAAACTTCACCTCTGTTATTAAGTATAACCGATTTCTGCCAACTTTTCAAGATTTCTGCCAACTGTTTTTGAAATTAGAGCAACTAAACTTGATTTCTGCAAACTGTTTGCAGAAATAGAGCAACTGTTTTATAAAAAGTTGGCAGATTTTAAAAGGATAGTCCCCAAAACTAAAAAATTACGATTTTTTGGGAAACAGTATAAACTTCCAAACGAGAGTCCAAATTTGGACCTTCATCAAATCATCTGCGCCTGCGAGGTCCAAATTTGGACTCTCGCGGGCGTTTTTGAATGTCATACGAGCAACAAAGTCAGCATTAAATAATTTTTCTTTGTGATATAATATGATTAGAGAGGGCAAGCTACCCGGAAAGGAGGAATGCTATGAGCGAATAATAAAAAGCGCCGCAAAGGATGTTGGCGCATCCCGTGCGGCTGAGATTCAAAACGCATTACCACACACATTTTATGAATCCTACCGATATTCTACCACGTTTCGGAGGATTAATAAAGCACAAAAAGAAAAATCCTTATAACAAGGAGTTATCTCCGAAATAACGGAAAGGAGTATCAAACATGACATCAAATTATTCGGCAGAGCAAGCCGTAACCGTAAAAATTCCCGTTGTCCTGACCATCAAGGACGCGATGCAGAAAATCAAACAGGATTGCCCCGATACGGCAATCTCAGAACATTTTCTCCGTCAGCTGATCAGGGACGGCGTTTTGCCGGCGTTAAAGGCAGGCAACAAGGCGCTTATCAACATGGATGTGCTGAGTGAATATCTCAGCAATCCCGAAGCGGAGAAGTTTCAGCCAAAAGGATCCGCAAACAACGGAAACGGAATCCGACCTGTTCCGTTGGGACGGTGAGCGCGTTGCGTTTGAACGAAATACTGAACCGGCTTAGCGGTGTGAAGTCCGTCGGCAGGGAGCATTATCTTGCCCTCTGTCCCTGCCACGACGACCACCGTCCGAGCCTGGATATCGCCGTGAAGAACAACAAAATCCTGATATGCTGTCCTGTCTGCGGCGCGGACGGCGTAAAGGTGATGCAGACATTGGGGTTGAATGCACGTGATTTATTTGACGATTCTAAGTGTGAACGTCCCGAACGCCCCGCGAGCGTTGACTACTACTATTCGGACAAGCTGAAAAAGACGCGGTTTTACGTCTGGGATGACAAAACGCAGGGTTGGAGCAAATCCTTTTGCTGGTATCACAAGGGAGAGCGCGGTCAGCAGGTCAAGGGTCTGCCTAAGGATTCGGACGGCAGGAGCCTATCGTATATGCGCCGTCGAAAGATAAAAATCTGTACGCACGCACGGAAAGCGGGTTCTATCAAAGCATTACATGCGCTTTTTCAGCTGCCACCCCACCCTTCAATCTTCCGACAAACATCGAATATATCTATTTCTATCAGACCGATGAAGATATGATGGATTCGTTTTCGGAAAAAGGCAAGCGAAATGTACATACTGCTTCAACCTATCGCATGTACTGCAACAGCAGACTAAAGCAGTCATATATATACCGTATGAACGGCAACACTTTCCGCTTATCAGATATTTTGGATACGGACAAGAGGAAAGCAATTGACGCAGTGTTTTCGGAGTACTATGAGGTTCAGCCGCGGGCGGCGAATCATCCGAAAGATGTTCATGTCTGCGGGTATTACCGAAATACGGACATTCCCGTTTTTATGCTTTGGGATTTGTCGCCGTCCGCATTGGTCAGCGCTATAGACTATACACGTCAGCCGGGTTTTGGTATCGACGGAAAGGTTTATCTGATGTGTTTTGAGGAGGATGCCGATTTGATCGCGGAAATCCTGAATACGGATCGGCAATTAGTAAAGCATTTTGCCATCTGCGATTTACCGTATCAAGAGGTTATGCAATACATAAACGGCGAGATCGCGCGTATAGATTAAGCCGCAAATCTGATTGAATTGCGAAAGATAAAAGAAATGTAAACGAGAATAAACGGAGATTTGCAAAATAAAATATTCCGTTGAAAGCAGTTTCTTGACTTTTGTCAGCGCACATGATATGCTGTCTTTGTAAGCAATCAGCAACCTTTGACAAACGGGTTGCGAAACGCCGACAACGACAGGAGAGATGAACGGTGTCACGGAATAAAGAAATTGCGCGGAGACTTTCCGAGCTGAGAAAAGATAAGGGCATTACCCAGAGCGAGTTGGCGGAAATGTTGGGCGTCAGCCGCACGACAGTCGCGAACTACGAAACAGGCAACCGCACGCCCGAATATGACACGCTGGCGAGGCTGGCGGACATTTATCAGGTCAGCTGCGACCATATCATTCGCGGCATATCCTCCGAGTTTGCCGAGATATATTCAACAACGGGTTTGAGTGAAGACGCGGTTTTGGTGCTGTCAATTCTGAACAAATATGAGAAGGACAAAAAGCTCCTCGACACGGTCAATCAGCTGTTGGAGAACGAGTACCGAACAGCGTATGACTTGCTCGAAAAGAGCGGAGAAAGCGTCGCTGAGGACGGTTTTGCACCGAAGCTGAATCCGCGCAAATACAGCTGTTGCTCACAGCTGCTCTCGAAAATCGCAGCGTATTTGCAGCAGCCGCGCCGCGTTCGCAACCACTACCTGACAGACGACGGACGGATCCTCTCAGCGGAGGCGTGGAAAGAGGAAGCCTGTCCCTCGGCGATACCGCTCGACGGAAATGAGCTGGCGGCGAACTTTTTGGTGCAGGCAGTCATCGGGGCGTTGAAGGCGCAGGAAGAGGAAATGAACAATAATGATTGAATAAAACGGACGAGTGAAATCGTCCGTTTTGTATTGACACCGAAACATCTGTATGATATGATAACAATACGAAACACACAAAAGCGTTGTTTTGGAATGTTGGGAGGTGCGCTTATGGCAAGTATCAAAAAACGCGATAACGGAACCTATCTGATTACCGTTTCCTGCGGCTATGATATGAACAACAGGCAAATCCGCAGAACAATGACATATAAACCAGACGGCAAAATGACGCCGAAGCAGATCGAAAAAGAGGTCAACCGTCAGGCAGTTTTGTTTGAGGAAGAGTGTCAGAACGGTCTGGTTTCGGGAGGCAATACAAAGCTTGCGGATTTCGCCGACCAATGGATGGTTTATCAGAAAAAACAGCTGCGCCCAAAGACCTATCAGCGGTATGAGGGGATGCTGAAACGAATCAAATCGGGACTGGGACATCTGCGGATTGACCGCATTCAGCCGCGCCACCTGCTCGCGTTTTACGATAATTTGTCGGAGGGCGGAATCCGTCTGGATAATAAGCTCGAATGCAAAATCAATCTGAAAGCCTATCTGAAAAAGAAGAAGCTAAGCATGGCGGAAGCGGCGCGGCGTTCTGCTTTGCCTGCAAGCTCCGTATCCGCGCTTTGCCGCGGAAACCACTGCAATCGTGAAACGGCGGAGAAGCTGTCGGTCGGGTTGCAAATACCTTTTGACGATTTATTTCAACCGTTGGGGAAGGATAAGCCGCTTGCCGCCAAAACCGTTCTGCACCATCACCGCATGATCAGCTCCATGCTGCATACCGCTGTGGAATGGGGTTTGCTTCTCTCTAATCCCTGTGACCGCACAAAACCGCCGCGCGTCGAGAAAAAAGAGCCGAAATACCTCGATGAGGTGCAGGCGGCAAAGCTGCTGGACTTGCTGGAAACGGAGCGCGAGGATTACCGCACGATGATCCGGCTGTTGATTTTCACGGGGATGCGCCGCGGAGAACTGCTCGGCTTGCAGTGGAGCGACGTAAATTTTGAGAAGAAAACCCTGCAGATTTGCCGAACAATTCAGTATATTCCCGAGCGCGGTGTTTATGTGGACGAAACGAAGAATATCACATCAAACCGCGTCATCAAGCTCTCGCAGACGGCTGTAGACGATTTGAAGCGTTACCGCGCATGGCAGACTGACAGACAGCTGGAGCTTGGCACATATTGGCAAAACACGGGCTTTATCTTCACGAACGACGAGGGAAATCCCCTTCACCCCGATACTATCAGCGGCTGGTTCTCAAAGTTTATCAAGGCACATAAGGAGCTGCCGCCGATTTCCGTTCACTCCCTTAGGCACACAAATGCGACACTGCAAATCGCGGGCGGCGTTCCGTTGACAACGGTTGCTAAACGCCTTGGTCATGCCGATACGGTAACGACAAGCCGCATTTACGCCCACGCCATCAAGTCCGCAGACGAAGCCGCCGCAGAGACGCTCGAGGATATTCTGTCGCCCGACAAAAACAGAACGGCATAGATGACGGGAGGAAAAATGATGAAGGATGTTATAACGCTATCTGAATTGATAGAAAAGATTAATTTACAGCAAAAGCTTGCGTTAGAAGCCCGGCATGTGCTGGAGCGTGATTACACTGACGAAGAGCTATATGTACGGTGTGCAGCTGCCGCAAAGGAACTTGTTACTTCACAAGGGTGGCTGAGCGAGAATGAAGCGGCAGAAAGAACGCGTGATTACGCTTTATTTTTCAAAAAAGAGTTTTAACGAATTTTATCAAGGGGGATGTGGAAGGCTGTATTCGGTGCTATGTAATTCTGGTAACAAAGAAGATGCTCTCTTTGGAGGAGGCGATAGAAGAGTCTGGATTAAGTGCAGATGAGTTTGAGAAATGGCGTCGTACACTTGAAAATGAATAATGGGAATCTCAAAAAATTCCCTGCTGCGCATAAGCACGAAATCCTCACTGCATAATTTCGCCAACCCCCTTGATATGCGTCAGTATAACTGCGGCGTTTTGACAAAATTCTGCCATAAATCTTCCGCACTTCTGCACGACATTGATTTTTTAGAGGCTCCCTAATGAGAGTAACCTGAATCCTGTATAAAGCTGATTTATTGAAAAACTGTAACTATTCAGAACGACAAAAAATTGTATACCTGCACAAAAGAAATTTTGAAGTATCGAATAGCGGGCTTACGAATGAAAAAAGTATAAATATGTCATACGCTATGCTCTCCAGAGGCTCTAAAAACGTTTCTTAAAAATCGGGTTCGTCAAAATTCACAACTGCAAAAATGCGAAAGTATAGCCAAATTTCGTTAACTCTGGTATAATATCAGTAACGAAAGGCGGTGGAGCAAGTGCCGGTTACACAAGAATTTATTGAGTCTTTGATGAAACAAAATCAAATGCTTGTTGAGCAAGTGGATGCACTTAATCAAACCATAGCCGAACTCAGTGCAACAATAGAAGAACTGCGCGAGCAGCTTAACAAAAACTCCGGCAACAGCTCAAAGCCGCCGTCATCTGATGGCTTTAAGAAAGTACCCAAAAGTCTGCGCGAAAAAAGCGGCAAGAAGCGCGGCGGACAAAAAGGGCATCAAGGAACGCACCTCGCTGTTCTTTCCAAGCCTGATGAAGTCAAGCAGCATATGCACGCAGACTGTAACTCCTGTCCTTATCGGGATAAGTGCGCGGCAAAGGCTTGCGTTAAGGAAACGCGCAACGTCATTGACGCTGTGGTTGAAGTCAATATCACCGCTCATGAAAAACTCTGTGTAGAAGTCTGTCCTCTTTGCGGTGAATCCAAAACAGGA
>FMUA01000053.1 GCA_900100595.1 Ruminococcaceae bacterium P7 | reverse complement strand
CCTGTACCTTGTATTCATCGTCATACTGCCTTTGTTCTGCCATTGTTGACACTCCTTTGTTTTTTTGCTCCCGTGAAAAGCGCTCTTTGAGAGAGGGCGGCTTATGCCGCCGTGTCTACTTATCGCATATTTTCCGGTGATTGTCAAGGGCGGCGCCAGCCGTTCATTTTACCCTTGACTATCGCCGGTAAATATGCTACACGACGTTGCTTTCAGAGCAGCCTTTTGGGGGAATTTATTTTTCTATTTTTCTCGTTTTGTTCGAGTACCATGTGTCAACTTTTATTATACAGGATCACTTCTCGATTTTGTAAACTGCGATATAGTTGGAAATAATCATGTATCTCAAATCTGTTTTCTGTCCTATCTTAGCAGACATATCCAGCCCTAATTTGGGATTAGCTTTCAGATTAGAGCAGCCTTTTAATATCCGTTGAACAGTGTTCTTTGCGGCTTGAGGATTCGCAAGATCGTTTTTGATGTAATCCTCTATCTCGTGTAGGTCTTGCCGGGCAAGCGGCGTATAGCGCAGGATCATGCCTCTACTCCGAATTCAGACAACATATCCTCCTCTGAAATCCAATCCGACTCTGACTTCACGCTGTCCTCGCCTGCCTTGATGTCCGCCAACAGAAGGGCGATCGCTTGCTGTCTGATGACTTCCTTGCTGTTTTGGTTCATCAGGAACGGCAGCCCGCCAACATTTAGAGATTGCTGAAAGAAAGCATTGACCGCGTCGGTCAAAGTCATACCGCATTTGGCATACAAGTTCTCAACTTGTTGTTTTATTTCCGGGTTGATACGCATTTGAAAGGTTCCAGTTTTGGGTGCTTCTGTTATATTCATACAACCATCTCCTTTTTCTTTCATTATATACCACCGGAGCATTATTGTCAATACATTGTAACTACATTGACGTTAGTTGTTAGATGTTTTTTCTTTATTTTCATCGCGAATATTGCAAAACACTTCAAGATTATACTCGCTCAGCTTGATGTCTGTATTAACAATACTAATGTTATGCTCCAAACTGTAAATAATGATCGAATCTCTGGTATCTCTCGCATATAACGGCGCGTAGCCGCTCTTTTTCAGGAGCTGTTGAGCTTCGTCAACGGTCAGCTTCAAGCCGAAGCAGAGCATAATCACCTTGTCGCGCGAGAAATTCTTTGTGCTCTTGCCCGACATGATTTCGTAGGCATAGCCTTTGGTCAATCCGGAGTCGTGCCACACATCCGCTTTTTCCAAGCCCTTGCGTGTGCGATAATAATCGATCATCTCGCACAACGAGCCGAAGAAAATTTCGCTGTCGTTTTCATCAAAATAATCCTCAACGCTCGGCGCTTGCTTGAGGCTGTTCATCAAATCGTCTGTACTCTTTTTCATTTTACATCTTCCTTTTTCGTGGTTTTGTGATAAGATATAGGTATAGTTTACCAATAAAGATACCCGAGGTCAATATGGTTGCCAATCAATCTCAGCTATGGAACTTTTCTTTTGTCGCGCACCTGCACAATAACATCGATTTGGTGCGAAACAATTTCACCGGGCAAATGATGGTCAGGCGGATCTCTCCGGCGGTTGATTTCCCTGTTCTCGCAACGCTTTGCAATATCAAGCAGCGCAATTTGATGGAGATTTATGATGTGCGTTCTGAGAACGGCGTTTGCGTCAGCCTGTGCGAATTCATCAACGGAACAACGCTTCCCAATCAGCTTTATGACGTCAAAACCGCGAAGCAGATCCTCTGCCAAATCTGCGACGGCTTGACGGCGCTGCACAGTCACGGCATTGTTCACCGCGACATCAAGCCCGAAAACATCATGCTGCTCAGCGACGGCACGGTGAAGAGCATCGACTACAGCATCAGCCGCCTGATGAAGCCCGATCAACGCAAGGACACCACCGCCTTCGGAACCGCAGGCTATGCACCGCCTGAACAATTCGGCTTTGCTCAAACAAACGGCAAGGCGGATATTTACTCCTGCGGCGTGCTGCTCAACTACATGCTTACAGGAAAGCTGCCGAATGAAGAACTGCACCAAGGCGTTCTGAAAACCGTCATTGAACAGTGCATTGAGATCGACGAAAGCAAGCGCTTTCAATCCGCCGATGAATTGAAAAAGGTTTTGCTCGGTAAAAAAATCAATTCGCGCAGACCTTTTCAGCCGCTGCCCGGCTTTCGCAGCAAGCACGTTTTCCCGAAAATCCTCACCGTTATTTTCTTCGCCGCATGGCTGCTCATGCTGTTTGTCTACATTAACGGCTTTCCGATGTTCCTGAAAACAAGCCTGAGCAACATCATCCGGCAAACGGTTCTCATGATAGACATTATGCTGCTGTGGACGGCGCTGCCCTATATCCTGTTCGGCGACATTTTCCGTTTGTCGGAGCATATCAACTCCAACAACCCGCGCAACGGCAAATACGTTCTGCGTATTTTGGGAGTAGCAAGCATTATCCTCGGTATCGTGCTGCTTTTTGCCGGCATTTCCGTGGCGGATTCCCTCATGTGATTAGTATAGCACAAAAATTAATAGAATGTGTCAGCTGCCAGCAGACCAAAACGAAAGAGTAATCGTGTATGATAGGTACATGATTACTCTTTTTGGTTATGGTGGATTATGTCACAATCTGTTATTCATTTACAATGCGAAAGCTGCGGCGGCGAACTGACAATTGACGCGCAGCGAAAAAAATTAGTTTGTCCGTTCTGCGGCTCAAAGGAATTGATAATCGACAGCGACGCGGTGTCGGTTGAGAAGCTTCGTCAGCAAACCGCCTTCCGGCAATGGGAGCGCGAAGATAACGCGCAAAAAGAGAAGGAAAACGCCGTCTACCGCAACAGCAAGGCAGGCGTTGTATCGCTCGTTTTTGCCGTTGTTTGCGGCTGTTGGTGCGTGGGCTGCTTTGCGGCGGCTCGCAACTTTTACAAGGTATTGGATGGAACCGTGTTTTTGGTGCAAACAGCAAGTTTTCTGCTCTCGTATCTGGAGCGAAAGGAGGTTATCCATCTGCAAAAGCGGTTTCACCTCAGCAGCGCAAAGCTGCCGTCACTGCTCATGGCTGCGGGATTTTTGCTGTTCATTCCGTCGCTGTTACTCACAACACTTTAAGGAGGAAACCATTATGAAAACAAAAGCCATACCGTCCATACTTCTCGCCATCTGTCTGGCTGTAACGTCCGCGTTTGCGCTGACAGGGTGCGGCAAAGAAAAACCTGCCGAATCTTCATCTGAAATCGAGGAAACCACCGAAGCGCCAAAGGAGCTGACGCTTCCGGTTTCAAGCGATGAAGCGCTGAAAATGAATTATGAAGACCTGTATGACACATTCAGAAACGCCGGCTTTGATAACGCGGATTATGACGGACTGGGCGATCTTGCCAGCAGCAGCGACAAGCTGAACGAGACAATAAAATCCGTCACTGTCAACGGAAGCGAGAGCTTCAAAAAGGGCGACAAGATGATGTCTGACGTAAAAATACTGATCAGCTATCACTCTGTCAAAACCGTGTATTTGCCGGTTGACAAATATGATTTGAAAGAAGACAAGGACGCCATCTATTATGAGGACGCGGTCACCCAATTCAAAAAAAAGGGCTTTACGGACGTCAGCACCCGAATGACCGAGGACGCTTCCAAAGAAGAGGGCAGAGTGACGGACATTGTGGTTAACGGAGAAAGCATGATAACCGAATATATATCCAGCGCGCCGGTTGACGCGACAATCGTCATTGTCTACAATACCAAAGCCGCAAAGCCCACGCAAAAGCCTACCCAAGCGCCCGAAAAGCAGGCATCAAAAGCCGATACGGACAGCGACTCGGTAACGCCGTCCTTTAAGGAAACAATGGACAGCTACGAAGCGTTTTTTGACAGCTATATCGAGTTCATGAAGAAGTACAAGGAAAACCCCGGCGACCTCACCATGATCAGCGAATACGCCGATTACATGAGCAAATACACCGACTACATGAGCAAGCTCACCGCCATCGACACCACCACCCTGTCAGCCGCAGATTTGGCATATTACACCGAGGTGCATACAAAGATTTTGAAGAAGATGGCGGGGACGGGAGAATGATAGAATAAGATTGTTTTGAGACCATCCCAAAAGTTGTGTAAACCTCCAATCTGGTGTAAAATAGAAGCACCGTATTGGAGGTTTAATTATGAGCAGCAGAAGAAAACGCAGTCCTGAAGAACAAGCCCGGAGGGAAAAGATCCGGGAACTCCTACAAAGCAGCGGAGTCAGCAGCATGGAGGATATCCAGAATCTCTTCAAGGAAACAATCGCCGAATTCATGGAGAACGGTCTGGATGCAGAGTTGGACACCGAGCTTGGTTACAGCAGGTATGACTACAAGAACAAGGACACGGACAACAGCCGGAACGGCCACAGTAGCAAAACACTGCGCACCAGCTTCGGAGATGTTGAGGTGTCAGTGCCTCGCGATCGGAAAGGCGAATTCGATCCGCAGATTCTGAAAAAGAATCAGACCAGCATCAGTCAGGACGTCGAAGAGAAGATTCTATCCATGTACGCAAAAGGCATGACTACATCAGACATAGAAGCGCATATCCGGGATATCTACGGCATTGAAGTCTCGGACACCACAGTAAGCCGGGTAACGGACAAGATTCTTCCCATCGCTAAAGAATGGCAGCAGCGGCCTCTGGAATCAATCTACGCAGTAGTATTTCTTGACGCCATCCACTACCATGTACGCAGTGAAGGACAGATCATCAAGAAAGCAGTATATATTGCCATTGGCATCAATCTTGACGGCAAGAAAGATGTTCTGGGAATGTGGGTTGGAGAGAACGAAAGCGCCAAATTCTGGGCAACCGTTCTCAACGGCTTGAAAAATCGTGGGGTAGAAGATATTTTTATCGCCTGCACAGACAATCTGACCGGATTTTCCTCAGCCATTGAGGCTGTATTCCCAAAAACTGAGATTCAGAACTGTATCATTCATCAGCTTCGTAACTCTAGCAAGTATGTGTCTTACAAGGACATAAAGGCGCTTATGGCTGATTTAAAGGCAGTATACGCCGCTGTAGATGAAGCTGCCGCATTGGATGCCCTGGATACCTTTTCGGAACGTTGGGACAAGAAATACCCTAAAATCTCACAGTCTTGGCGGGATAATTGGCCTAATTTGAGCACCTACTTTAAGTTTCCTCAGGAGGTAAGACGACTGATTTACACCACCAATACTATAGAGGGCTTTAACCGTCAGCTTCGAAAGGTGACAAAATCCAAGTCTGTTTTCCCTACGGATGACAGCTTGCTTAAAATGCTCTATCTGGCTATGATAGACATTACAAAAAAGTGGACCGGTCGGCGTCAGGACTGGAGCGTGATCTATGCCCAGATGGCTATTTTCTTCGGAGACCGGATCGCCGAATAACAGAAAAAGGCTCGCATGTAAAGGGTAAAATGAACGGCGGCAAAAGCCGCCGCCCTTGACATACAATCCTTTTCCTGTTTATAATGTTGACATGGGGCTTTCGCCCCGAATAATATTTTTTGCTCTGTTTTACATCACGATTTAGTGTTTACACAGAATTTGGGATAGACCCATTGTTTTGTTTTCAGAATACGCCGTGACACATTTTACTGTGTTGCGGCGGTATTAATCTAAAAAGCGATATTAAACAATTCATCCTCTGCAAGATTATGCATCTTACAGAGGATTCGTTTGTGCAAAGGGACAAACCCTTATGAGTTTTTGGTAACATATCAGTTAAAAAAATTCTACTTCAATGTCAAGATTAGAAACATCTTCATTTAATGATTTTATAAGCTGTTTGATTATGTTTTCTGCGGATGACTTCGCAATCTCAAAATATCGTTCATTTGATTGAACATCTTCTTGAATTTTTGTTTGTGCCTCGCTCAATTGCCTTTGCGCAACTTGTTCTCCTTCATCAACTGAACCATTATCAAAAATCCAGTGATTATTCTGATAGGCTAGTATTTTGACCTTCTCTGATTCTATTTCAATATTTTCTGTTTTGATTTCAGGTTTTGGTACTCTCGCTAGGATATAATGACGCACGTCATCAATGATAAATTCACTCATTGATAAATTAACAGTAAATACACCTGTTCCCGGAACCTCTAACCATGAGGTAACCTTATCTTCGGTTTTTTCGTTGGTAATATATTCAACATCACTAACCTTTAAAACTTCAAGGTCAGATTTATCCTGAATGCTCTCGATATTTATTATTCCTCGGTTTGTTACATGATTATGTGCTTCCGCGAAATTATATGACCAGAGCTTAAATGAGGGAATTCCAATTAATAAAATGATACCAACCAAAACAATAGTAATCAGCAGCCAATGTGTATTAATAAAAACGATTCTCTGTTTTTCCATTTTTGTTTGCTTACTCCTCGATAAAACTAAATGTGATATTTTTGTCGTTGCCGCAAATATTCTCTATAATATCATTTAATTGAAGTTTTGCTGCTTGTTTTGCCATCTCATTTAATTCAGGAAAATTTGATATTTGTTCGGTCGAGACTTTATCTACCGCTTTTAATGTATTTAAATATGCTTCAAGACCTTCTTCTGTACTACCATTAAAGAACAGTGCAGATTTACTTTTTATTCTCTCGGTTTCTTTATTGTCAATTTTCACTTCGGCTATTGGCTTAGGAACAAGAACTTGAACATCAGAATTTTTTACGATAATTTTCGTCTCGGATAAGTCGACAGTGAACACCGCGCTTCCTCTGAACAAATACATTGCTGCGAATTTTTTCCCGACAGAATGATATTCAGGAATCTTTACATTTGCAACTAAGACTTCCAGTTTACCCATACCCTCAACAGTGTTTTGTATTTGTTGCTCGGTGTCTTTCGCACTAAGTCCTTCTTTTTTGCCTGCATCATATCCCTTAACCATTGCGGAAAAAATATTTTCGTCTTTGTGTTCTCCTGCTCCCACAAAACAGACAATTTGCACCGCCAAAAATGTGAATATACATATCATCAACACGGAAGCTATTAAAGGAAAAATCCATTTAGGAAAAGATTTTTTATTGCGTGCTTTATTTGTCTGCTCCGGCTTCTTCTCAATCATTTTGTTATTCCTTTTCCTTCAAAGTAATATAGTCCGAAATCTCTAATTCCGTTGCGTTTAGCTCTTGTTTAATTGGAATTACAACTGTCGTCTCCGTAGAACTTGTCGCCCATGCCCAAAATCCATCCCAAGCGTTTGCTCTTTCAATTTCGAACTTATCTCTATCGTTTTCATTAAGCTTATATGTCATTTCTAATTTTTGATTATCACGAAGATTCTCTGCTCGATCCTTTATCGTGTTGCCATCAAGTTTATAAGTACATATACCGTGTAAATCCTTTTCCGGAAGCTTTACATTTATGTATTTCTTCACAGGATGTTCAGAAATGATTTTATCAACATCCTGTTACAATATATTTGCCCCTTGGTTTATGGTAGCCAGCCATAGGCATGGGACATCTCGTTGCCTAAGCTGTTAGAATAGGAAGGAACGGTCTGACTTTCAACTCCAAGGACTGTTACGTCCGTTTAAAAGTCAGTCAGCCCTCCTCCTGTTCGCAGCGTTCGTTTTTTGTAGGTAGAAGCATCGGAGTTCCGAACGTTCGCGTCATCCAACAGATAGAATCGGCGATGGGTAAAGGAAGGCTAAGTCCGTTACAGATCAACCGAGAAGGGGTTTGGGAAATGAGTTACGAAAGAAATGCGGTCGGAATTGATGT
>FMUA01000023.1 GCA_900100595.1 Ruminococcaceae bacterium P7 | reverse complement strand
CCAAGCTCATCGTCCAATTCTGAATCCAAACCGTTCTCCATAAATTCAGCGATGGTTTCCTTGAATAGATTCTGAATATCCTCCATGCTGCTAATCTCGCTGATTTGTAATAGCTCACGGATTTTTTCTCTTCTCGCTTGTTCTTCCGGGCTGCGTTTTCTTCTGCTCATAATTTAAAACCTCCAATATGGTGCTTCTATTCTACACCATATCGGAGGTTTACACAATATTTGGGATGGTCTCGCCTGAACCATGGAAGGTGGAAACGCCTCCGAGCGATACGCCGTCAATCAGTTCCTCCTGATGGATTCCCATGATATCCATCGACATCTGACAAGCGACTACGTTTACACCGTGAGAAATAGCGTCCGAAATCAGTTCCTCAAGTGAGCTTATTCCCTTTTTCTTCATTATTCCTCTGATCATTTTTGCTCCTACTCCGCCCATATTCATTCGGGACAGCCCTAACTTTACAGAGCCGCGCGGCATCATAAACCCGAACATCTTTTCTATAAAGCTCTTTTTCAATTTCACTTTATTGGAACGGCGGAGAATATTCAGCCCCCAGAAAGTAAAAAACATTGTGACATTTCTGCCCATAGCCGCCGCACCGTTTGCCATTATGAATGCGGCTATAGTTTTATCGAGGTCACCCGAGAATACGACAAATGTCTTATCATTACGCTCGGATGTACCTGAAGTATGTTTTTTAGGCATCGCCTTTGTGATATTTGCTTTAATAATTCCATCAGTTATTTCTATGGTATTTAAAATATTTCCCGTGCGTTCACACCAGACTTTGATATCTGAATAAAATGCATCCTCAGTAGCCTCTACCTTAGCTACAGTGCCGACAGGCTTCTCTCTAAGCGCGTCAGCAACCTTTACGATTGGACCCGGACACATCAGATTTTTAGCATCAATGAATATCAACTCAGGCTTTTTGCTCTTCTCGCCCTCTGTCTTTGAATCAGAAAGCGCTTTATATGCCTGAAATCCGCCTTCAAGATTAGTTACATCGTAGCCTCGGTCAGCAAGAATATCTGCAATCTCCTCGCTCCAGTCTCCCACTCGGCAGTAAACATAGACAGGCTTATCCTTGGGAATTGTATCGAGTTTTGACGCAAAACCCGAAAACGGAATGTTAATCGCTCCATCAATTCTGCTGACAAGCACCTCGTCAGGTTCACGCAAATCTACCAGGGTAACTTTTCTGAAATCAAGCTTTGCAAATTCCTCAGCAGATATTCTCTTAAACAATTCTTCCATTTTTTGCTCCTTCATCAGTTTCCGATAACGACCTTGCGATAGGTTTCAAAACGCACCCACTTGGCGAAAAAGGTTTTCTTGTCCCTATCGCTCCTGCAAACTGTCAGCCGCTCGCGCAGCTCGAAAATATACATCGGTATTCGTCAGCAGATACACTTTTCTGATGATTTTTTTGCCGCCGGTGATTTCACCCGCTATTAATCCGCAGGCTTCATTTGGCAGCTCGCTTTTGGCGTGAGCAACAATTTTGTCAAAGTCTTTTTTGCTGATTTTGATCATCAGATTCCCTCACATTCCGTCTGCTCGTAATCAATCAGCTCCGTTATTTCGGGGTGCAGGTGCTTCTCACCTGACGGCAGCTTGATTTTACGGAATTCCATGGTTATCGCATCAAAGGTCAGCAGATACCCTGTCAGCAAATCGCCGACTCCGAGAATGTATTTCACAGCTTCCATCGCCTGAAGACTGCCGATAACGCCTCCCATCGCGCCGATTACTCCTGCCTGCTTACAGGTAGGTACCGCGTCCTTGGGGGGCGGATTCTTGAACACGCAGCGGTAACAGGGACCTTCTCCGGGGACATACGTCATCAGCTGTCCCTTGAAGCGGATAATACCCGCGTGCGAGAACGGTTTTTTTGCCATAACACACGCATCGTTAATCAGAAATTTAGCCAGAAAATTGTCAGTGCCGTCAATGATAAAATCGTAGTCCTTTATCAATTCAAGAATATTATCGCTTGTAACAAAGGTGTGATAGGTTTTTACGGTAACGTCCGGGTTCATTGCCTCCATCGTTTCTCTCGCTGACTCTACCTTGGGCTTTCCAATGTCCTTGGTTGCATGGATAATCTGACGCTGAAGGTTGGACAAATCCACCTCGTCAGCATCGGCAATACCGATTGTTCCTACTCCTGCAGCGGCGAGATACATCGCCGCAGGCGCTCCCAAACCGCCGGCACCGATAATCAGTACGCTTGAATTCAACAGCTTTTTCTGACCGCGAGATCCGACTTCTTTCAGAATAATATGTCGGGAATAACGTTCGAGCTGTTCGTTTGTAAATGCCATTATTGACCGCCTCCCATGAAATACAGAAATTCCACACTGTCTCCGTCCTGCAATGCGGCGCTTTCAAATTCATCGCCTGCAATAAATTCATCATTGACGCTGACCGTTACATATTGCGGGGTCTCAACATTTTCATTAATAATCAGCTGCGCAACAGACAAGCCGTCCGCACCCTCTTTCTTTAGTCCTGCTACTGTGATTGTCATATCTATTCTTCTCAAATTAATTCACTGATTTTCTCTGCGATGATTTCTTCGCACACAAAGCCTCTGATTCTGTCCTGCTCTTCACCGTTTTTGAAAAATACAATTGTTGGAGATGCGGCGGCATCATATTTTTCAGCCGTCTCCAAACTGAAATGGATATTGATCTTTACCATCTTCAGCTTATCCCCATACTCAGACTCCAGCTTTGAAAGAATCGGAGACAGGCGCTTGCACGGAATACAGGTGTCCGAATAAAACTCGGCGAGAACGAGTTCCTGCGCGTTAAGCACCTCGCTTCCAAACGTTTCGTTATTAACTGCTACTGACATATTTAATCACCCGCTCTCTTCACAATCAGGTCGTATGTGCCGTCCTGATTATCTATTAATTTCAAAATTTGGTGTCCTTCCTCTTTGATGCTTCTCGGCACATTCTGAACAGGCTCACATTCGTTCATTTTGATGGAAATGATCTGTCCTTCCTCAAGCTCTTCAATGCTGTCATCGGACATCACGTTCAAAGGAAATCAGATCATTGACTACCTCTCCCGCAATAATCAGTCCCGCGACGGACGGAACAAAAGCCGTTGAACCGGGAATATCGCGTCGTACCGTGCATTTGCGCGTCCCCGGCGGACAAACACAGTGCTTGCGGCAACTGATCGACATATCCTCCAGCGGACGGATCGGCTTCTCCTTGGAATACACAACCTTAAGCTTTTTGATACCGCGCTTGCGGCACTCATAGCGCATGACGCGCGCCAGCGGACAGACAGAAGTTTCGTAGATATCAGCGACCTCAAAAGCCGCGGCGTTGACCTTGTTTCCCGCTCCCATGGAGCTGATTATCGGTGTGTCGGCAGCGTTCGCGTTCTCGACAAGAGCCAGCTTGCCCTTCACCGTGTCGATGGCGTCAACAATGTAATCATACTGCGTGAAATCAAATTCTTTCTCGGTATCGGGCATATAAAAGGTCTTGTAGGCGCGGACTTCGCACTGAGGATTTATTGAATGGATCCGTTCCTCCGCAACGTCCACCTTGTATTGACCTACGGTTTTGAGCGTTGCGAGTATCTGACGGTTCACGTTGGTCAGACAAACCTTGTCGTCGTCAATCAAATCGAGCTTGCCGACTCCCGAACGTGCCAGCGCCTCAACGGTATAGCCGCCGACGCCGCCGATTCCGAAAACCGCAACGCGTGAGTTCGCGAGGGTTTCCATTGCATCCCTGCCAAATACAAGCTGCGTTCTGGAAAATTGGTTCAACATCAGCTTTCCCCTCTGTAAATAAACTCGACCGTATCGCCGTCCTGCAGCGCTTGGTCCTGATCGTTCGGGTCAATCAGAACTTCTCTCTTTGTCACAACAGATACATAGCGCGGCAGGTCATTTTTTTCGCTGTTCAGAAGTTGCGCCACAGTCAATCCGTCGGCTACCTTCCGCTTCTTCCCCGATACAATAATATGCATGAAATCACTCCCTGAACAAATATTTATATTATTCCTATTTGTTTTATAGGCTTTATGCTATCACATATCCGGAAAATTGTCAATCGCAAATGTCAAAAATATTTTTTCGTCTTATTGGCAATGCTGACAAGTAACAGCATGACGGGAACCTCAGTCAACACGCCTACTGTCGTTGCCAGCGATGCAGGAGAGGTTGTGCCGAACAGCGCGATTGCCACAACCACAGCAAGCTCAAAGAAGTTAGACGCGCCTATCATTCCCGCAGGCGCCGCGATATCGTGCGGCAGCTTCAATAGCTTACACGCTAAATACGCAATCGCAAACACGAAAAACGCCTGCAAAACCAGCGGTACGGCAATCAGAACGATATGCAGCGGATTTTCGAGAATCGTATTACCCTGAAACGCGAAAATCAAAACAAGCGTGAGCAGAAGTCCGACCGTTGTTACACCGTCAAACTTTTTGGTGAAGGTATTTTCAAAGTATGCTCTGCCCCGTCTTTTGGTAACGATCATTCTTGTGAGTAATCCCGCCGCAAGCGGAATCACAACAAACAGCACCACCGAGAGAATCAATGTATCCCATGGAACCTCTACGCTTGAAACGCCCAAAAGGAATTTGACAATCGGTACAAACGCGAACAGGATAATCAGATCATTTGTCGCCACCTGAACGACAGTATACGCGGGATTTCCGTTTGTCAGCGTGCTCCAGACAAAGACCATCGCAGTACACGGAGCCGCACCTAACAGCACCGCACCCGCAAGGTACTCCGTCGCCAGATCGGGCATGATGAACGCTTTGAATACGACAAAGAAGAACAGACTCGCGATACTGTACATACTGAACGGCTTTATCAGCCAGTTCGTTACCCATGTAACAAACAGCCCCTTCGGGTTTTTGCCGACATTTTTCACGCTCTGAAAATCGACTTTCATCATCATCGGGTAAATCATCAGCCAAATCAGAATTGCCATCGGCACCGAAACCCGCGCGTATTCAAATCGGTTGAGAAACGCGGGCACCTGCGGTAAAAATCTGCCGAGCAGAACCCCGATAACCATACAGATGATAACCCATACCGACAGGTATTTTTGAAAAATACTGATTCCTTTTTTGCTTTCCATAGATAATAACACTCGCCTTTCATTTCTTTATATAACAATTCATATATGATTACTATGCTTTATTATATCGACATATTTCTATTTGTCAAAAGTTCTGTGTGATATAATTGCATACATCATTTTTCAATTGAAATACTTCCTGCTGCACTTGACTTTTCAACAAAAGGGTGTATAATAACCTTGAACAAACGGGAGCTTGTGTGACAGGCTGAGAGGGAGGTGTTACCTCCGACCGGTAACCTGATTTGGATAATGCCAACGTAGGGATATACCTTAGAATTGTTGCGGAGTACTGCCAAATCGGCGGTGCTCCGTTTTTTCATACAAGGAGGTTACAAAATGGTTTTAATCAACGGAAAAAACACGGCTGCCGACGGCAAAACTGTCAGTGCGTATCTGGAAGAAGCAAACTTCAATCCTCAGACGATTGCGGTTGAACTTAACGAGGATATTCTGCCCAAGCCGCAATACGGTGAAACCGTACTCAAAGACGGCGACGTTCTCGAGGTCGTCAGCTTTGTGGGAGGCGGTTAATATGCCTACCAAAGAAGAATGGCAGAATGCCTTTGCAGCTCGACACGGTGAAAAGCTGCAAAAGGTCTTTTCTTCATCGGTTGTCGCCATATGCGGTCTGGGCGGCTTAGGCTCAAATATCGCGACAGCACTCGCAAGAGCCGGAATCGGCAAGCTGATTCTGATCGACTTTGACAGTGTGGATCTATCTAATCTCCACCGTCAGCAATACAAAGCCTCGCAAATCGGCAAATACAAAACCGACGCGATAGTAGAAAACCTGTGCGAGATCAATCCAAATATCCGGACAGAAGCACACACCATACGTCTGACTGAGGAAAACGCCCTTACCCTGCTGTCACAGGCAGATGTTATCTGTGAGGCGTTTGATAATCCGCAGGCAAAGGCAATGCTGTGCAATCTCGTATTAGAGAAGCTGCCGCAAAAGTTCTACGTTGCCGCGTCAGGCATGGCAGGTATCGACAGTCCGAATCTGATCAAGACAAAACGCGTCAGCAAACGTTTTTATCTCTGCGGCGACGGAGTTAACGGCGTCGGTGAAAGCGACGGCTTGTTTGCAAGCCGCGTTATGCTGTGTGCGGCACATCAGGCGCACACGGTTATGCGCGTGCTGGCGGAGAAATATGAAGTATAACGAAAGAAGGTCAAAATATGAATAACGATAAACTGGTACTCGGCGGTCACGAATTCAACTCGCGTTTTATTCTCGGCTCGGGTAAATATTCGCTCAACCTCATTGAAGCGGCAATCAAGGACGCAGGCGCGGAAATCATCACGCTTGCAGTAAGGCGCGCCAATACCAAAGACGGAGAGAACATTCTCGATTTTATCCCGAAAAATGTTACCCTGCTGCCCAACACAAGCGGCGCGAGAAACGCCAAGGAAGCAATCAGGATCGCAAGACTGGCACGTGAACTGGGCTGCGGCAATTTTGTAAAGGTCGAGATCATGCGCGACTCAAAGTATCTCCTTCCCGACAATCAGGAGACAATCATCGCGACTGAAACGCTCGCAAACGACGGCTTTGTCGTTCTGCCGTACATGTATCCCGACCTCAACGTCGCGCGCGACTTGGTCAGCGCAGGTGCGGCGGCGGTTATGCCTCTCGCCTCTCCGATCGGCTCCAACAAGGGACTCGCCACAAAGGATTTTATTCAGATTCTGATTGATGAAATCGATTTACCCATCATCGTTGACGCAGGTATCGGCAAGCCTTCTCAGGCGTGCGAAGCGATGGAAATGGGCGCTGCAGCGGTCATGGCAAACACCGCTCTTGCAACCGCGGGCAATTTGCCGCTGATGGCAGCAGCCTTCCGTCAGGCGATTGAGGCAGGCAGAAAGGCGTATCTCTCGGGCTTGGGCAGAGTGCTCACCCGAGGTGCTTCCGCTTCCGACCCTCTAACGGGATTTTTGCATGGCTGAGGGAGAATGAAATGGAAAACCGATTTTTAGTTGATTCAGACTCTCTTTCAGAGAAAGCGCTCGAACGCAAGCACCGTCTGGAAACCGACCCTTCATCCAGGACAGACCATATGGCATATATGGAGGGTATGGAGATCATTGAATCCGACGTGTGCGAAAACGTCATATCGCAGATGAAATCCTACGACTACACCAAATACACCGCAAAGGATGTTAAAGCCGCGCTTGAACACGAAACCTGCACAATTGAGGACTTCAAAGCACTCCTTTCCCCTGCCGCGGAACCGTTTCTGGAACAGATGGCGCAGCGCGCGCGTCTTGAAACAGGCAAACACTTCGGCAACACGGTGTATATGTTCACGCCGCTGTATATCGCGAATTACTGCGAAAATTACTGTGTCTACTGCGGCTTCAACTGCTACAACAAAATCAGCCGCATGAAGCTGAGCATGGAACAGATTGAGCACGAAATGCAGGTCATCGCACAGAGCGGAATGGAGGAAATCCTCCTGCTCACAGGCGAAAGCCGAGGAAAAAGCAACGTGGAATACATCGGCGAAGCCTGCAAGCTTGCGCGGAAGTATTTCCGCATGGTCGGACTGGAAATCTATCCTGTAAATACAGACGAATACCGCTATCTGCACGAATGCGGCGCGGACTATGTCACCGTTTTTCAGGAAACCTACGACGCCGACAAATACGAAACGCTTCATCTTATGGGGCACAAGCGCGTCTGGCCTTACCGTTTTGACGCGCAGGAACGAGCGCTTCGCGGCGGCATGAGAGGAGTGGCATTTTCCGCGCTTTTAGGCCTTTCGGATTTCAGAAAGGACGCGCTGGCTTCCGCTCTGCACGTCTATTATCTGCAGCGAAAGTATCCATATGCCGAAATGTCGCTTTCCTGCCCCCGACTGCGCCCGATTATCAACAACGACAAAATCAGCCCTCTGGACGTTCACGAAACGCAGCTCTGCCAGATTCTCTGCGCCTACAGAATTTTCCTGCCGTATGTCGGCATCACGGTTTCCTCGCGTGAAAGCGCGGAATTCCGCAACGGTATCGTCAAGATCGCCGCGACAAAGGTTTCCGCAGGCGTATCGACAGGCATCGGAGACCATGAGAGCAAGTACAGCGGCACGGAAGCGGACGGACAGCAGGGCGACGAACAGTTTGAAATCAATGACAGCCGCAGCCTGTCCGCCATGTATTCCGATATTTCAGGCGAAGGCCTGCAGCCCGTGCTGAACGATTATTTATATGTATAAAATTATATGTATCACAAACCGCAGCCTGTGTGGAAATGACTTTCTCAGTCGTCTTGAAGCTGTCGCAGCGGCTCACCCCGACGCTGTTATTCTGCGCGAAAAGGATTTACCGGAAGCGGAGTATCTGCGCCTTGCGGAAAAGGCAAAAGCTATCTGCGAAAAACACCAAACGCCGCTGATTCTTCACAGCTTTCCCAACGCGGCAAAGGCGCTCAACCATACATTGATTCATTTGCCTATGCCCAAACTCAGAACCCTTTCAGCAGAGGAACGCTCTTATTTTTCCGTTTTAGGAGCGTCCTGCCATTCTGTTGAAGAAGCAAAGGAAGCCGAGCGGTTCGGCTGCACCTATATCACCGCAGGTAATGTTTTTGAAACGGACTGCAAAAAGGGCTTGCCGGGAAAGGGCGTAGAGTTTTTGCGTGAGATTTGCGAAAGCGTCAATATAGATGTATACGCGCTGGGAGGTATTTCCGCTCGGAATATCGCGGAGGTCATGCGTTCAGGCGCGGACGGCGCTTGTATTATGAGCGGCTTTATGAAGGCCGAGAACCCCAAAAAGCTTATGGAGGAATTACGAAATGCAATTTCATAAGGATATGCTGCTTTTATACGCTATTACCGAGGAGCGCGGAAGCCGTCAAAGACCTCTGATCGAGATGGTAAAGGAAGCGCTCGAAGGCGGTGTTACGATTTTGCAGCTGCGCGAAAAGCATTTGAGTGACGAGGAGCTTATGACGGAGGCTCTGGAAATCAAGGAGCTTTGTCATTCCTACGGCGTTCCGCTGATTATCAACGACAACGTCGAGCTCGCTTTGCGCTGCGGTGCGGACGGTGTGCATGTCGGCATTGAGGATACGCCCGTTGCCGAAATCCGCGCAAAGGCAGGCAATGACTTTATCATAGGCGCGACGGCAAAAACCGTTGAACAGGCAACCGCCGCCGAACTGGCAGGAGCGGATTATATCGGCGTCGGCGCGGTATTCCCTTCACCTACCAAGCAAAATGCGGTGCGTATCACAAACGCTCAGCTTCGTGAAATCACCTCAGCTGTGTCGATTCCTGCCGTCGCAATCGGCGGCATCACACTTGAAAACATTTCGCAAATCGACTGCAGTACCCTTTCCGGAATCGCGGTGGTATCGGCTGTTTTCGGCGCGGAGGATATTACGCAGGCAGCAAAAGAGTTAATAGCCAAGGCGACTGCTTTGGTTCATTCATAAAAAACAGCGGCGGATCGGGGGCACCACCTTCCGTCGCTCAACAAAAATAATGTGAGGAGTAATTATGAAAACTGCATTATCAATCGCGGGAAGCGATTCCTGCGGAGGCGCCGGTATTCAGGCAGATATCAAAACCATGACAATGAACGGTGTGTATGCCATGACCGCCGTTACCGCTTTGACCGCACAGAATACGCTCGGCGTGAGAGAAATTCAGGAAGCAACTCCCGAATTTCTCCGTCAACAGCTCGACGCGGTATTCGAGGACATCTTCCCCGACGCGGTCAAAATCGGTATGGTCGCAAGTGCGGAACTGATTCGCGTAATCGCGGACAGGCTCCGTTATTACAAAGCGAAAAACATCGTTGTCGACCCCGTCATGGTTTCCACCAGCAACGCAGCCCTGATAAAAACCGACGCTGTTAACACCTTGACAGAGGAATTGCTTCCTCTTGCTATACTCATTACGCCAAACATTCCCGAAGCGCAGGTTTTGTCGGGAATGGAAATCCGCAGCAGCGCCGATATGGAGAAAGCCGCCGAACAGCTCGGCAAATCCTATGGCTGCGCGGTACTGCTCAAGGGCGGTCACTGTATCAATGATGCAAACGACCTGCTCTACGCAGACGGTACTCTCCGTTGGTTTGAGGGCAAACGGATTGACAATCCCAACACCCACGGCACCGGCTGCACACTGTCAAGCGCGATAGCAGCAAATCTTGCCAAGGGTTACACTTTGGAAAAGTCTGTTGAACGCGCCAAGGATTATATTTCGGGCGCTCTTGCCGCTATGCTCGATTTAGGAAAAGGCAGCGGTCCCATGAATCACGCGTTTGCGCTGAACAATGAATATTAATCTGACTGAAAGGAACCACCGAAATGAAAGAATACTACACACAAATGGAAGCCGCTAAAAAAGGCATTATCACACCCGAAATGGAAATTGTCGCCGTCAAGGAGGACATGGACATTGAACTGCTGCGAGAGAGAGTGGCGCAGGGCGTTATCGCGATTCCCTGCAATGTGCGCCACACCTCCATTTCTCCGGAGGGTATCGGCATGGGGCTGCGCACCAAAATCAACGTCAATCTCGGCATTTCGGGCGACTGCAAGGACTATTCCGTCGAGATGCAGAAGGTGGATATGGCAATCAAATTCGGCGCGGAAGCAATAATGGATTTGAGCAACTACGGCAAAACAAACACCTTCCGCCGTCAGCTTATCGAAAAATCTCCCGCAATGATCGGCACCGTACCGATGTATGACGCGATCGGTTATCTCGAGAAAGACCTGCTCGACATCACCGCGGAGGATTTTCTGAGAGTAGTGCGTGCTCATGCCGAGGAAGGCGTTGACTTCATGACGATTCACGCGGGTATCAACCGCCGCGCTGTGGAAGCGTTCATGCGCGACAAAAGAAAAATGAACATCGTATCCCGCGGCGGCTCTCTCCTGTTTGCATGGATGATGATGACCGGAAACGAGAACCCGTTCTTCGAGCACTACGACGAGGTGCTGGATATTCTGCGCGAATTCGATGTTACCATCAGCCTCGGCGACGCTCTCCGTCCGGGATGCATTGACGACAGCACTGACGCAGGTCAGATTTCGGAGCTGATTGAGCTGGGCAATCTGACAAAGCGCGCATGGAAAAAGGACGTTCAGGTAATGGTCGAAGGTCCCGGTCACATGGCAATGAACGAAATTGAAGCGAACATGAAGCTGCAAAAGCGCCTTTGTCACAATGCGCCGTTCTATGTTCTCGGACCTCTGGTAACCGACATCGCTCCCGGATACGACCACATCACCTCCGCAATCGGCGGCGCGATCGCTGCTGCGAGCGGCGCGGATTTTCTCTGCTACGTTACCCCTGCCGAGCACCTCAGGCTGCCCGATCTGAGCGACGTCAAGGAAGGCATTATCGCCAGCCGTATCGCGGCGCACGCTGCGGACATCGCTAAGGGCGTTCCTCACGCGAGAGAACAGGACGACGCTATGGCAGACGCCCGTCACAAGGTTGACTGGGACGAGATGTTCAAGCACGCGATAGACCCCGAAAAGGCTCGCGCATACTTTGAGAGCACTCCTCCTGCCGACCGCCACACCTGTTCCATGTGCGGCAAAATGTGCGCTGTCCGCACAACCAACATGATTCTTGAAGGCAAAAAAGTTGAGTTTTGCTCTGAGCTGTAAGATCGTTTCATACCGTACAATTTGCAAACAGCAAGTTGTGCGGTATTTATTTTCTGTACTTTTTACGAAAACGGTTATAGAGACAACCTATAACTCAGTATAGATATTTTGAATTGGACAGCAACAGAGTTTGGATGTATAATGACAGCTGTAAAACCTACTTATCCACTATGAGATAATCCGAATATCATTGAGGCTGCGCAGAGCATGGGGGCATCGCCGCTGCAGATCATCGTCAAGGTGATGATACCCGAGAGCGTTCCATCATTGATATCAAACTTCACCATTGCCGTCACCACTGTTCTCGGCTACACCGCAATGAGCGGCATCATCGGCGGCGGCGGTCTCGGAAAAATCGCCATTAATTATGGATATTACCGGTATAAATATCTTGTTATGCTTGTTGCCGTCGTCATTCTGGTGCTCCTCGTTCAGCTGTTCCAGAGCGTAGGCACGAAACTCGCAAAGGCAACCGATAAACGGCTGAAAAGCGGAAAGTAAAAAACACGCAGGCAGATAGCCAAACGGTTATCTGCCTGCGATTATTTTGATTAATCAGCCGATAAAAAACTGAGACCAGTACATTACTCCGTTTGCGGAATAGCTACCGACACCGATTTTGGTGTAGGACGAAGAAAGTATGTTCTTTCTGTGGCCTTCGGAATTCATCCAGCCGTTTACAACCTGAGCAGGCGTCGCGTAGCCGTAGGCGATGTTCTCGCCTGCCGAGCGATATGTCACGCCCAGATCCGAAGCCGCCGTAAAGCAGGAGCGTCCGTCAGGCCGCGTGTGAGAAAACGACTGCACAATCTCCTTTGCTCTGACATGAGCCACGTTCTGCGCCCCGTCGTCCTGAGTCAGAGCCGCAAGTCCGTACTTTGCACGCTCTGCATTAACCAACCGAACGACCTCCGCCTCATATGCCGCGTTAAACTCAGAATCCTGCGGCTTGACTACTTCCGCAACAGGCTTTGTAGGTTGTTCCGCAGGTCCTTGGGCAGGCTTGTCCACACTGCAATTTCCGTCGGGGCAATAGCCGCCGATGATTTTCTGCAGACTGCTCCAATCGCAGCAATTGCCGTTCTTTATCTGTTCAATGATGCACTGAACATTTTTGCAGTCTGTGCCTGAGCAGTAAACCACATTTTTGTAAGTAGCAGCCCCTGCCAGAACAGATGAACCGGAAATAAGCATCACAGCCGAAAGACCGATGGATAAGATTTTTGAGAATCGCTTCATAACAAAGCTCCCTTCATGAAATTTGGCGTTGCCGCCTATTCCATGCTACCGCAGTTCAAGGGAATTTTCAATGCAAAATAATTGGTTGAACTGTTAAAATCAGGGTAAGTATTTTTTGTTGAGCGGCTGGTTTTCATGTGTCAATATTTCTTTCCTGATGTTCAAGTGCCATATTTTTGAGCAGTTGAAAAAATGAGCTTTGTTTGAAATCCGGTAAAATACAAACGCGGAATCCTTAACGGAAACCGCGTTTCGTCATTTTAATAAACAAGTGCCCTAATGTCATGAACAGTATCATGACCGCCAGATAGTCAAGATAGTAGAATACAAAGCTTTGTTTCACAGAATAACAACTCTCGCATCTCGCTGATTGTATACGAAATTGTTTCACTTCCGGTATAATCCAACAGATTGACCTGATGAATTAACATCTCATAAAGTCGAATCGCGTAAAAAGAATTGAAATCTATAATATTTCGCAAGCGGTATTGCGTATAACATTTCCTCAAGCTGACAAGATACGGTTCAACGTCTTTTGCCAACCGCATCGCAAGTGTTCCCCTGCCGTCATATCTCGCATAGTCAATCCACTGGAGCCGTTCCCATGGCTTTTGAGGATTTTCTGTGCTGACAAAAACACAACTTCTTTCTAATACATCACACATCCAACGAATATCGTGATAAAGATTACTTTTTGATACCCGCAGAAAATCAGCAAGCTCTGTAATCGAGCAGCTATAGATGCGAAGCTTTCCTCAATAACCGTTCCTGCATAAACGGTTGCGCCGACGCTCCTGTGAACAGGAACGCCTTCACCGGTCAGGGTGGATTGATTCACCAATGCTTCTCCGTCGCTGACAACTCCGTCAAAGGGTATCATACTGCCTGCGTTAACAATTATCTCGTCATTGGCGTTGATTTCCGATGACTTCACCAAAACAGGCTGACCTTCTGTTTTCAGCCACACCTTGCCGACGTTCAGCGACATACTGCCTGCCAAATCGCTGACAGACTTTTTGTGCGTCCAATCCTCTAAAATCTCACCGATTTCCAACAGGAACATTACCGAACCCGCGGTTTTGAAATCACGTCTGAGCATTGAAACCGTGATTGCGGTCGCGTCTAAAACAGATACTTCCATTCTGCCTTTTGACAGGCATTTTATCGCTTTCCAAATATACCGCGCGGCTTTTACCGCAAGGATCGCGACGCGGATATACTTAGGGATCAACCAACGTCTGAAATGGAAAACTTAATTCTGATTAAGCCAATTCTGCGCCAAGTGATTTGCAGGCGGAAATGGCTTCCTTATCTGGCGATTCGTTGGCGATCACGCACTCACAGGCAAGAGATACACCCGCGTTTTGGCAGGATTCCTGCCAATCGCGCATCCACTGACCGTCGCCCCAGCCATAGGAGCCGAAAAGAGCGACCTTTTTACCGGAGAGTGTCGGCAGCACCGCGTCAAACATCGGCTGAAACTCATCTTCCTCCAGTACCTCGTCACCCATTGCGGGGCAACCGAACGCGATCGCGTCAAAATCCGTGACCATATCGGCGGAAAAGTCCGAAGCGGCAAATACGCTTACCTCAGCGCCGGCTTCCTGCGCACCCGCCTTAACAGCGTTTGCCATTGCCTCAGTGTTTCCTGTTCCGCTCCAAAATACAATTGCTACATTACTCATAATCATTCTGTCCTTTCTATGCTGCTTTATTAACTACTAATTTATTGATTGGTGTGCCTTGTAACCATTTGGAATAATAGATGTCGGAGCATTTTTTATACTTGGCAAACGCGCGTAGGGCTCTTTCTTCATTGCCGTAAACCTTCCAACAACCGCAGCATTTACAGCAGTTTCCCTTATGAAGAATGAAGCCGCGGACATCCTCGGGAGGGTAACCGAGAAACAGTCCGATTTCGTGCGGAAATTCGGGACACATCTGAACTCTGCTTTTCAGCCTGTTAAGGCAGGATTGACAGTCAAAGCTTTTATATCCCATTGAAACGAGAATGGCTTTTGCCTGAGAATCGGATAAATCCTTTTCCAATTGTGTCGGACGAAACACATAGATCAAAGCGCGGCTTTTGCCGAATTCCAATGGCAGCATTTTCACTCCCTTGCAGTTGAAACGCCGGTTAAAATCCTGCGCGTATTGCTCAACTTCTTGATTTTGAGAATAAACGCATGAAAAAAGGTTGGCTGTTTTCAGCCCCGCGAGAGTGGGAGAACAATGCTTGATAATCAAATCTTCCGACATCTTTTATTCCTCCGTGGTTTTTCCTGTGGTTAGCGAGCGCTAACCGCTACTCAAAAAACAAACACCCTTATCTCGGATGCTGCTTTGACTCTCGGTTACCCATCGCTAACCGAACAAGTGTAATATATCATATCTTCTTATTTTTGTCAAGAGTTCTTTTGAAAAAAATAAAAACAGTCGACAGAAAAGCATCCCATCGGCTGATACAATTACGATAAACCTTCATTCATCAGAATAGGGTTACTCGATAATGGCGAAGAATATTTTGTCCCCGTGAATTACGGATATACATATGGGAAATATACTTTTTAATTTCACGGCGCAAAGGAAGGAAAAAAATGAGCTTGCCCGACTGAAACCATCAGTTGGATTTGAAATTGATGGGAAATATAAGCTTTTGACTTCAAAAACAGCATGCGGGTATTCAGCTCAATTTCAAAGCGTTGTAGAAATGGAATTCTTTCAGTAGTGAATGATACCGTTCGATGAAATAACATCACAATACTACTTCCATTTGGTTATTATCTGAAGCATCATAGCTCTAGTACATTTATTTACCTCCGCATTTTTGAAAAGGAAAAGCCGTGCTAGTCTAGGAACTCTCCTGACTGCTTACGGCTTTGTAGCAACTGATTCGGTTGTGACGCCTCCTTTCTAACTTGGTGTTTTTCCATTGCCGGCTTCTTTTCATATAGATTATCACACTGTGCAGAAGATATGTCAGAGACAGTCAAAGCCGAATTTTTCCGATGCTCTTGACAAAAGATTCGCTTGTTTATAGAATAGAATCAGAACAATTTTGGAGCGTTTATATGAGCTATATCACCACCGTACCCGGCAAACATTTTTATCCGCTGAACCCGATTCCGCAGAATATCGACATTGAGGACATCGCCCACGCGTTGTCGCTGATTTGCCGCGCCAATGGACATTTCAAACACTTTTACTCTGTTGCCCAGCACAGCATTGCCTGTGCGGTTGAAGCGATCGAGCGCGGGTTTTCCTCGGAAGTGATCCTCGCCTGCCTGCTGCACGACGCGAGCGAGGCGTATCTGTGTGATGTGACGCGACCGGTCAAGAAGCAACTCCCTCAGTATCTGCGGGCAGAGGAAAAACTACAAGGTGTTATTTGGAAATGCTTCATCGGCAGGGAGCTGACGGACACTGAGCTAAACCAAATCTTTGAGATCGATGACCATATCCTTTCACAGGAATTTCACCTGCTGATGCCCGAGGACTTAAACGAGGACTACCGCAAACTCAAAAGTGAGTGTACCTGCGATTACCAAGACCCGCAAGAGGTCAAGAAGCAGTTTATTCAGTTGGCGCGTATTTTGCGGTATGAAATGACTATGCGCGAAGCGGAGCAGCTTATGCGCACAAAGGAAAACACCGACAGGCTGCAAAGCCTTATCGGCGAATTGGAAGCGTATTACACAAGCGACGAATGGAAGCGGGATTTCACCGACGACGAAAAAGGTCTGTTTCCCAAAAAGCTGCCGCGCGGAGTGCTGTCGGAGGACGGGGTTTACAATCTTTTGGAGGAATACAGGGAGGAATCGAAATGACATTATACATCAACTGCTGTGTTCGTGAAGAATCGAGAACCGAGCGGCTCGCGAAAGCTGTTTTGCGGAAGCTCGGCGGAGAATTTACGGAATTAAACTTATATGAAGAAAACCTCAAGCCGCTTGACAGAGATACTTTGAACAAGCGCACCGCGCTGATTGAGAAAGGCGACTACCGCGACCCGATGTTTGACTATGCCAAGCAGTTTGCCAACGCAGACACAATCGTCATCGCCGCGCCGTATTGGGATTTATCCTTTCCCGCGACGCTGAAAACCTATATCGAAAACATCTACATCACGGGCATTGTTTCCGCTTATGACGAAAAGGGTATGCCCGTCGGCTTATGCAAGGCGACAGAGCTTTACTACGTGACCACCGCAGGCGGTCCCTACGATCCGACTTACAGCTATGGCTATATCGAGAGCCTTGCAAAGAATTTCTTCGGCATTCCGGAAACATATTTGGTAAAAGCCGAAATGCTCGATATTGAAGGTAACGACGCGGAAGAGACTTTGAATCTGGAAATAGACCGGATTATGAAAAACGGTATTCTTTGACTAAGCGCCGAAAAAATGAGACGTGTTCAAAAATCGCCGACACCGCGCAAACGCTCTTTGTCGGGTATTTCTCAACAAATCGCACACAGAGCGACACACGGCGCGACAGGTGTGCAAAAACAATTTGGTTGCTATCTGCAGTCAAAGAACAGATACCGCCCGCGGCTTGCTTTTACGCAAAAACCGCGGGCGGTATTTATCGGAGGAGATGTGATACGAGAAATCCGTTAATATTCTCTAATGAAATTATTTTTGATAAAGCGTATCGCCGTTAACGATCACGCTCTGCACCTTGTCGAGCTCGATGATGAGGATATAATAAACGCTTCCGTCGTCCATGTCAAGGCTTGCACGAAAGAAGAATCCGCCCGTATCCAGCACGATGGAGGAAGCCGAATACATCGGGCTGCGGCTGATGACCGAGGCGGAATACTCTCATCCGAAAAATCTCGGAGAATTTGATCTCAAGACTTCGAGTTGGATTGATACGCCTCAGGAGCTACGTTCAAAGGGCGGCGCACTGTTCTGTGAGCGCAGCTACGGCAGAGAGTTCACCTTCCACAACGGCGCGATTATTACTACGGTGTGTGAAGGTTTAGGTGGGCTTTGTTGGGCGAGGTCGGGTTCGTACCGGATTTTTTCTTTGGCGCGACACAAGGGAACGAAACAAAGCGCGCTCGCCGAGGTTCATCAACTCTGTGTGGTTGTCTTTGAATTTTGAAGTATGGCTTTCTGTTGCTCAGTCAGTCATATGTCCAACACATTTTGCATATAGAAAACGTCCTCATTGACGGCGTTGTATACAGGCGTAAAAAACACAATGACGCATCCCCAAAAGGAGATACGCCACTGCGTTGTCATATGTTAGCCTATCCGGTCAGGATAGCAGGTTAAGGGTGCAGGGCATTCGCCCTGCAATGGTAAGAGAAGTATATATATGCCTATTTGAGATAACTGTCAATAATGATTTGCGCGGCAATCCTTTTGGTGATACCCGCGTCCATCGCCGATTTTTCCACATATCGGTGAGCCTCTGCCTCGGTGAATCCCTCGTGGTCGATCAGCAGCCACTTTGCCTTGTTGACGATGCGGATCTCATCGAGCTTGCTTTCGGCTTTTACCGCTTTCTTTTCGACTGTCCGCAGCCGCTCGCGTGCGCACACCATCAGGGAAAGCGCCTGCGACACCAGCATTCGCGACGTCGGTTTATGAATGACAAAAACGCCCTGAACGGATGTTTTTGCATAGATTTCTTCATAGGTATCGTTTGCGGCGAATAGCCCCGCAATGGTACAGTTGTTCCTGCTTGCGTCAATGCATAGGCGGGAACCGAATTCATCGCTCAGCGGCGCGTTGACGATGATAATATCATATGGGTTTTCGAGCATCTTGCAGCGCGCATCAGAGGCGCTGCGGGATCTGTCTGTCTGATACAGACTGCCTTGCAGGAGAGCGCTTACTTCCTTGATAAACGGCTCTCTGGACGAAACCAACAGCATTCTGTAATGATTTTCCACAAAAACCAAATCCGCTCTCCTTTCTCCTTTTTCTTGCAGCCAATCAGTCTGCGCAGTAAAGCCGGATTACGGACGTGGGAACGAAACGTTGAATAAAATGTGATGTTTTCGCTTCTGTGCGAGCCTTTTCCAGATTATCAGGCAGCTCCTTCGTTTCACTCTGAGACTGCAGGACGTCTTCATCGACGGGTTCGGGTAAAGCTCTTTGATTGTCAATGCCGTCTAATACCGCATAGATCATCAGCGCGTAAGCAAGATACGGATTTGCCTCCGGGTCGGGAGACCGCAATTGCGCGCATCGGATTCCGTTTTCGTTGATGCGGGCGGAAATCAGCTGTGCGCGGTTCTTTTCCGACCAGGCGATGTATTGCGGCGCCTTGTGCTTTCCAAAGCGCTGAAAAGAATCTGCAGTCGGATTGAGAAATACCGTCATTCCGGCTATATTGTACAGGATTCCCGCAATCGCGGAATCCGTGACATCTTCCCCTGAATTTGCTTTAACAGATACAGTGATATGCAGCGCCGAGCCTGCCTTTCCTTTGAGCGGCTGCGGGGTAAAATCGGCGTGAAGACCGTTCCGTGCCGCCAAGGTACGCACAACACTCAGAAATGTTACCGTATTATCGGCGGCTGTGATCGGATCCGCGTAACGGAAGTCAATTTCGTTCTGTCCGGGTCCCGCTTCATGGTGGGAGCTTTCCGGCTTGATGCCCATCTGCTCCAGCGTCAGACAGATTTCCCGGCGCACATTCTCTCCCTTGTCAAGCGGCGCAATATCCATGTAGCCCGCGTTGTCATAGGGGATTTTTGTGTTTTCTCCGTTGTCGTCCATCTTGAAAAGATAGAACTGCAGCTCGGACTTGAAATTGAACCGGTAGCCCTTTGACTGCGCATAGCGCACCGCCTTGTGCAGCAAGGCTCGGGTATCGGTTTCAACGGGACTGCCGTCTGAATATGTCAGCGTACAGAACATCCGCACAACCTTCCCGTGCTCGGGTCTCCATGGCAGCACTGTGATGGTATCGGGCTCGGGATGGAGCCGGATCTCCTTGCCGTTGCCGCCGCCGATTCCGAAAATATCGGAGGTATCGACCGCAATTCCCTTTTCAAAAGCTCTCGACAATTCGCTGCGCTGAATAGAAATATTCTTTTGAACACCGTAAACGTCGCAGAACGCAAGACGGATAAATTTTACATCTTCTTCCTCGATGTATGTCATCAATTCCTGTTCTGTTCCTGTCATTTTTCTACCTCGTTTCCTAAGTGGTAGAGAAATTTGTGAGCGTATCGTATTGATGCTTTGTTTCCGGATGAAAAATAAAAATGGCGACACTCAGGATTATCCTAAATGAACGCCATTGCTCATAAAATATACCGTGAATGCAGCCAAGACAAGCACTTGCCCCTGCTTTATTGATCGAACCGTTTGACAAAGGTCAAAAACGAAAAGGTGACATCCGAGATTACGCCGAATCTCAAATGAACACCTTTGCTCTGCAAATATATTAGCACAGGATTTCCCCGTTGTCAAGAACCAATTTAAATTTTATTGAAAAATGCCCGGTGTGAGACGAACGTATTTTCAAATCGGTTGACAAAATATTCACAACGCGCTATAATAGCCCCAACGACAGCAAAGGTGTTGACGGTTTCATGATGCACGTCAGCATCTTTGTCTTTTTTTATGTCAAGATTTAGGAATAAAACCTGTTTGAAACGCAAAGGAGTAAGAAACATGTGTGGAATTGTTGGGTATGTCGGCTATCGCGACTGCACGGATGTGCTGGTCTCGGCGCTGACCAAACTGGAATACCGCGGCTATGACTCGGCAGGCATAGCCGTTTTTGAAAACGGAAAAATCGCTGTTGCCAAAACACAGGGCAGGCTTTCGGATTTAACGAACAAAATGGAGACTGAGGGAAAACCTCACGGACACGCGGGCATCGGTCATACGCGCTGGGCGACGCACGGCGAGCCGTCGGACATCAATTCGCACCCCCATTCGGGCAGACGCGTGACGATCGTCCATAACGGCATTATTGAGAATTACAAGCAGCTCAAACAATTTTTGATTGACAACGAGCGCGACGAGTTTTTGTCGGATACCGACACCGAGGTTGTCGCACAGCTGCTCGATTTCTATTACGACGGCAATCCCATCCGCTGTATCCGCAAGACGCTGCATGAGCTGCGCGGTTCGTTTGCGCTGGGAATCATCTTTTCCGACCGTCCCGAGACGGTCTATGCCGTACGCTGCGAGAGTCCGCTGATCGTCGCGCAGGGACAGGGTGAAGTGTTTATCGCATCCGACGTTCCCGCTGTTATCAAGTACACCAAGGACTACTATCTGCTCGAGCAGGAGGAAATTGCCGTACTGAAAAACGGAGCGGTGCAGTTCTGCTCACTCCATGGAAGAATGCTGGAAAAGGAACTGCTGACCGCCGACTGGGATGAGGACAGCGCCGAAAAGGGCGGTTATCCCCATTATATGCTGAAAGAAATCCACGAGCAGCCCACCGCGGTAAAAACAACCATCACGCCGCGCATTGAGGACGGTCTGCCCAATCTCAGCGAGTGCGGCATCACGGTCGATTCGCTGAGAAGCTTCCGCCACATTTTCATTGTCGCCTGCGGCACCGCGATGCACGCGGGAATGGTTGGCAAATATGTGATGGAAAAGCTTGCACGCGTATCTGTTACGGTTGATATTGCGAGCGAGTTCCGCTACCGTGATCCGCTGCTCACGGAAAACGATCTGGTCATCATTATCAGTCAGTCCGGTGAGACAGCCGACTCCAAAGCAGCGCTGAACCTTGCAAAGAAACGGGGCGCGAAAACACTGGCGGTTGTCAACGTCAAGGGCAGCTCCATCGCGCGTGAAGCGGACATGGTGGTCTATACCCACGCAGGACCCGAAATCGCCGTCGCGTCGACAAAAGCATATATGGTACAGCTGAGCGTGATGTACCTGATTGCGTTTGAAATGGCATTCGCCAAGGGAAAGATAGACAAAGAAACCTGCCGCGCGCTGACAGCGGAGCTTGTCAGCATGCCGCAAGTCATCGACGATACGATTCACCATGTACTGGATATCTGTCAGTATATTTCAACGCGGCTGATCAGTGCGGAAAGCCTGCTGTATATCGGACGCGGACTCGATTATGCGCTCTCGATGGAGGGTTCGCTGAAGCTCAAGGAAATCAGCTATATCCACTCCGAGAGCTACGCGGCGGGAGAACTGAAGCACGGAACGATTTCCCTGATTACCGACGGAATGCCCGTCATCGCCATCGCAACGCAGAATACCCTGCTCGAGAAAACCGTTTCCAATATCCGTGAGGTCAAGGCGCGCGGTGCGATGACGATTGTCATTTGCGACGAGAAAGCCGAAATCGGCGTCGACGCGGCGGATTATCTGATTCGGATTCCCAAAATCAACGAGATGCTGATGCCGATGGTCGCCACGGTTCCGATGCAGCTTCTGGCGTACTATACCTCGGTCAACAAGGGCAATGACGTCGACAAGCCGCGCAACCTAGCAAAATCGGTGACGGTTGAGTAATTGAAAAAATTCAAATAAATACTTGACAAATAAGAAATAAGGGCGTATAATGCAAAAAGCTGAGGCAAGGGCGTCTCGGACACAAAAGTCCGAGACGCCCTTGTTTTTTTGCGCCTTTTTCCAAAATTTGTCAAAATTCTCTACTCGCAATCGCGATAAGGGTAAGGATAAACATTCAACTATCTGGGAGGAAAATACTATGTCGTATGTTGATGAAGTACTGGCAGCAGTAAAAGAGAAAAACGCAAACGAGCCTGAGTTTTTGCAGGCGGTTGATGAGGTTCTGAACTCGCTTCGCCCCGTCATCGACGCAAACGAGGAAAAGTACAGAAAGCTCGCTTTGCTGGAGCGTCTTTGCGAGCCTGAGCGTCAGATCAAGTTCCGCGTTCCGTGGATTGACGACAACGGACAGGTTCATGTCAATACGGGTTACCGTGTTCAGTTCAGCTCCGCGATCGGTCCCTACAAGGGCGGCATCCGTCTGCATCCGTCCGTTAACATCGGAATCATCAAGTTCCTTGGTTTTGAGCAGATTTTCAAGAACTCACTGACAGGTCTGGCGATCGGCGGCGGCAAGGGCGGCTCCGACTTCGACCCCAAGGGCAAGAGCGATAACGAAATCATGAGCTTCTGCAACAGCTTTATGACCGAGCTGTGCAAGCACATCGGCGCGAACACCGACGTTCCCGCGGGCGACATCGGCACAGGCGCACGCGAAATCGGCTATATGTACGGTCAGTACAAGAGACTCCGCAATGTTTATGAGGGCGTTCTCACCGGCAAGGGTCTGAGCTTCGGCGGTTCTCTCGCGCGTACCGAGGCGACCGGCTACGGACTTCTCTATCTCACCAACGAGATGCTGAAAACAAACGGCATTGACATCAAGGGCAAGACCGTATGCGTATCGGGCGCTGGCAATGTCGCGATCTACGCGATTCAGAAGGCACAGGAGCTCGGCGCGAACGTCGTCACCTGCTCCGATTCCACCGGCTGGATTTATGACGCCGAGGGCATTGACGTTGCTCTCCTCAAGGATATCAAGGAAGTCAAGCGCGCGCGTCTGGACGCGTATGCAGCAACCCGTCCCTCTGCCGTTTATCACGACAAAAAGGCGGAAGGCTCCAACGTCTGGGATATTCCCTGCGATGTTGCTCTCCCCTGCGCTACTCAAAATGAGCTGGGTATCGACGCGGCGAAGAAGCTGGTTGCAAACGGTGTAGCAGCCGTGGCGGAGGGCGCGAACATGCCCACCACACTGGAGGCGACCGAGTACTTCCAGAAGAACGGCGTGCTCTTTGCACCCGGTAAAGCAGCAAACGCGGGCGGCGTAGCCTGCTCCGCTCTGGAAATGTGCCAGAATTCCCAAAGACTCGCATGGAGCTTTGAGAAGGTTGATACCACCCTCGAAGAGATCATGGTCAACATCTTCCGCAATATCGACGCTGCCGCCAAGAAGTACGGCTTTGATGGCAACTATGTTGTCGGCGCGAACATCGCGGGATTTGAAAAGGTTGCCGACGCTATGCTCGCACAGGGTGTCGTCTGATTCATCTGAAAGACAAATCAACAAGCGCACTCTCCCTTTTGAATGAAGAGAGAGTGCGTTTTTCGCAATTGGAGGAAAAAAGTTATGAACAAAACAATTGACCTGTCCCTGCTCGACGGCGTTTTGCAGGAATACGCGCCTGTCAAGGGCAGTCTGATCACGATTTTACAGCACACACAGGATATCTACGGCTATCTCCCAAAGGAGGCAATCGAGCTGATTGCGGAGAAAACCGGCATCGCGACCTCTGAAATCATGGGCGTCGGCACGTTTTATACGCAGTTCCGCTTTGCGCCCGTGGGCAAATACCTGATTATGCTCTGTCAGGGCACCGCCTGCCACGTCAACTCTTCGGAGCTGATTTTGCAGACAATCAAAGACGAGCTGGGTATTGAGGACGGTCAGACGACCGAGGACGGGCTGTTCTCGCTCAAATGCGTCGCATGTCTGGGCTGCTGCTCACTCTCCCCCGTGATGATGATCAACGAGGACACCTACGGCAGCCTGACGCCCGACAAGACAAAGAAAATTCTGAAAGAGTTAAGGGAGGCTGCACAATGAGAATTGTCATCGGTCAGGGCTCCTGCGGAATCGCCGCGGGCGCCGAGAAGGTCAGGAAAGCGCTAATGAACACCAACATCACATCCGATATTTCCATCACAGGCTGTATCGGCATGTGTTATCTCGAGCCGATCGTCGATATCTATGACGACAACGGCGGCTTGACGAGATTAGTAAAGGTCAGCGAAACCGACGCGGACGCTATCGCTTCATACGTCAATACAGGCAACAAGAGCTTTGTGGAAAAGCTGGTCGTTACTCCCGAAGACAGCGAATTCCTGTCCAAGCAAACACGCATTGCGCTGCGCAACTGCGGTGTGATCGATCCCGAGAACATCGACGCCTACACGGACGCGGACGGCTACACCGCGCTGAAAAAGGCGCTCACGGAAATGACGCCCGAGGAGGTCATCGAGGTCATTAAAGTATCAGGTCTTGCAGGACGCGGCGGCGCAGGCTTCCCGACATGGTTCAAGTGGAACGCCGCGCGTCAGAGTCAGGGGGATGAAAAATACCTGATCTGCAACGCCGACGAGGGCGACCCGGGCGCGTTTATGGACAGAGCCGTCATCGAGTCCGACCCGCACAACCTGATCGAGGGAATGCTCATCGGCGCTTACGCGATCGGAGCAAAGCACGCAGTCGTCTACGTCAGAGCGGAATATCCGCTTGCAATCAAGAGATTGAAGAACGCGATCCGTCAGGCGACGGAGCAAGGCATTATCGGGGAGAATATCTTCGGCACGGATTTCTCCTGCGATTTCACAATTAAGGCAGGCGCAGGCGCGTTCGTCTGCGGTGAGGAGACCGCACTGATTGAGAGCTTAGAAGGACACAGAGGTATGCCGCGCCTCAAGCCTCCCTTCCCCGCACAGTCGGGCTTCTGGAGAAAGCCGTCCAACATCAACAATGTTGAAACCTTCGCAAACGTCGCGTGGATCATCAACAATGGCGGCGAAGCGTTTGCTGCGATGGGCACCGAGGGCTCTAAAGGCACCAAAGTGTTCGCCGTCACGGGCAAGGTCAAGCGCTCGGGACTGGTGGAAATTCCCATGGGAAAGACGCTCCGCGACGTCATCTTCGACATTGGCGGCGGCATGAAAACAGACAAGCCCTTCAAGGCAGTACAGATGGGAGGTCCCTCGGGCGGATGCATTCCCTCTGATTTGATCGACACCGTCATTGATTATAAAGCCCTCGGCGCGACAGGCGCGATCATGGGCTCTGGCGGCATGGTCGTCATGGACGAGAGCACCTGCATGGTCGGCATGGCAAAGTTCTTCCTCGACTTCACCGCCAAGGAGAGCTGCGGAAAGTGCATCCACTGCCGCATCGGTACCAAAAGAATGCTTGAAATGCTTGAGCGTATCACCAACGGTCAGGGCAAGGAGGGCGACATCGAGCTGCTCGAGGAGCTGTGCTATTCCATCAAGGACGGCGCGCTCTGCGGTCTCGGTCAGACTGCGCCCAACCCCGTTCTGACTACTATCAAATATTTCAGAGACGAATACGAAGCACACATTCACGATAAGAAATGTCCCGCGGGTGAATGCAGCGCGCTGATTGAATACAAAATCAACGCGGACAAGTGCAAGGGCTGCACGCTCTGCGCGAGAAACTGTCCCGTCGGCGCGATTGCGGGAACCGTCAAAAATCCCCATGTCATCGACACGGAAAAATGTATCAAGTGCGGAAAATGCTATACCGTCTGCAAATTCGGCGCGGTTGTGAAAGAATAACGGAGGGCTATATGATTCAATTAACAATAAACGGAAAAGCGGTTCAGGCGCCCGAAGGCTCCACGATTCTGGAGGCAGCGCGTTCCGCGAATATCGATATTCCCACCCTCTGCTACGACAAGGCGGTAGAGGTTTACGGCGCGTGCGGACTGTGCGTTGTCGAAGCCGAGGGAATCCCAAAGCTGCTGCGCTCCTGCTCCGCGAAGGTCAGCGAGGGCATGGTCATCAACACTGAGAGCGAAAGAGTGGTTCAGTCACGCAAAATTGCTATGGAGCTGCTGATGTCCGCCCACGACGGCGACTGCGTGGCACCCTGTCAGCTCAACTGTCCCGCAGGAACAGATTGTCAGGGCTATGTCGGTCTGATTGCGAACGGCGAGTATGAAGCTGCATTAAAGCTGATCAAAAACAAGATTCCGCTTCCCGCGTCCATCGGAAGAGTCTGCCCTCACCCCTGCGAGAAGGCTTGCCGCAGAAAGAACGTGGACGAGCCGATCAACATCGCACAGCTCAAGGCGTTTGCAGCGGATATTGATCTGAAAGGCAGCAGCTATCTGCCCGATGTGATGGTTCGCACCGGCAAGAAGGTCGCTGTCATCGGCGGAGGTCCCGCGGGACTGACAGCCGCCTATTATTTGAATATCATGGGGCACAGCGTAACAGTTTACGATATGATGGACAAAATGGGCGGTATGCTCCGTTACGGCATCCCGCAGTACAGACTGCCCAAGGAGGTTCTCGATAAGGAAATCGCCCTGATTGAGAGCGCGGGCGTTCAGTTTGTCAACAACGTCAAGCTGGGCAGGGATTTCACCATTGAATCCCTCAAAACAGAAAATGACGCAGTCATCGTGGCTGTCGGCGCATGGCAGTCCAGCTCCATGCGCACTCCCGGCGAGGATTTGCAGGGCGTATACGGCGGTATTGACTTCCTGAGAGCGGTCATTCAGCAGAACCCTCCTGCAATCGGCGAAAAGGTCGCTGTCTGCGGCGGCGGCAATACCGCGATGGACGCGTGCCGCACGGCGGTCAGACTGGGCGCAAAAGAGGTCTACGTCATCTACAGAAGAACCCGCAACGAAATGCCTGCCGACAAGCTCGAGATCGACGAAGCGGAGGAAGAGGGTGTGATCTATAAATTTCTCACCAATCCGCTGTCCTTCAACGGAGAGAACGGCAAGGTCAAATCCATCACCTTACAAATCATGGAGCTTGGTGAACCCGACGCGTCGGGACGCCGCAGACCTGTTCCCGTTGAGGGCAAAACAGAGGAAATCGCCGTTGACAGCGTGATTCTCGCCATCGGTCAGAAGCTTGTGCAGGGCGACGTTTCCGAGCTTTCGCTGAACGGACGAGGCAACATTGAAGCCGACGCGGATTTCTTCACCACAAGCATCGACGGCGTTTTCGCTATCGGCGACGCCACTAACCGCGGCGCATCCATTGCGATCGAAGCAATCGGAGAAGCGGGACGCTGCGCAAAGGCAGTCGACGCGTTCCTGAAGGGCGAGAGCTTTGAAACGCGCGTTCCCTACATCAGCAAGCGCGACGAGAGCACAATCGACTACTCCGACCGCAAAAAGGAAAGCAGAATCACCCCGAAGGTGCTGCCTGCCGACGTGCGCAATAAGAGCTTTGACGAGGTCTCCCTCGGCTTCACCGAGGAGGAAGCGCAAAAGGAAGCGCAGCGCTGTCTGGAATGCGGCTGCCGCGAGTACTATAAATGTAAGCTGCTGCATGCCGCGCAGCGCTACGACATTCATCCCGAACGCTTTGCGGGCGAAATGCCGCAAAAGTATACACGCGACGATAATGCTTTCATCGAGCGCAACCCAGCCAAGTGTATTCTGTGCGGACTGTGCGTGCGTTCCTGCCGCGAGGTGATGGATCTGCATGCCATCGGTCTGATGGGCAGAGGCTTCAAATCGGAGATTTCTCCCGCGTTCTCTCTCCCCCTCGACAAGACAAACTGCAATAACTGCGGACTCTGCGTGCAGCTCTGTCCGACGGGCGCACTGACCGAAAAATCAACGCTCCAAAAGCAAGTACCTCTCAACGAGGAGATCACAGAACAGAAGATAGAGATTGACGGCAAGTCCGCAAGTGTGCTGGTTGCACGCTGCAACGGCAAAATTCTCAGGGTAATACCGAACGACGCGCTGTCAAGAAGCATGAAGCTCAGCCGCGATGAGCTGATTGCGTTGTTAAAGTAAAAGCACAATCGCGGATTTCGGATTCTATTGATAATTAAGGGTGGGTAACATGATTTTGAAAACAGAAGCAGAACCGTCAATGCAAAACACGCTTTACCGCAGCGGATTCGAGCACGAAAACTGCGGTATCGGAGCGGTCGTCAACATCAAAGGCGTACCATCTCACGCAACCGTAGACAACGCGCTGACGATTGTCGAGACGCTCGAGCACCGCGCGGGCAAGGACGCGGAGGGCAAAACAGGCGACGGCGTCGGAATATTATTACAGATCTCCGACCGATTTTTCCAAAAGACGGCGAAGCAGTTGAATATACCCATCCGTTCCGCGCGTGACTACGCGGTCGGCATGTTCTTTTTCCCGCAGAACGAGCTGCGCCGCAATCAGGCGAAGAAGATGTTTGAGATCATCGCCGAAAAGGAAGGCGTAGCGGTGCTCGGCTGGCGTGAGGTGCCGTCAAATCCTGCCGTATTGGGCAGCAAGGCACGCGAGTGCATGCCGAATATCCAGCAGTGCTTCATCAACCGTCCCGAGGGCGTCAAGCGCGGAATCGACTTCGACCGCAAGCTCTACGTTGCGCGCCGTTTCTTTGAGCAGAGCAACGAGGACACCTATGTCGTCTCGCTGTCAAGCAGAACGATTGTATACAAAGGAATGTTCCTCGTCGGCGATCTGCGCCGTTTCTTCCTCGATTTGCAGGATGAGGACTATGAATCCGCGATCGCGCTGGTTCATTCGCGTTTCTCCACCAACACCTTCCCGAGCTGGCAGAAGGCGCATCCCAACCGCATGATGGTGCATAACGGCGAGATCAATACCATCCGCGGAAATGCCGACAAGATGCTCGCCCGTGAAGAAACAATGGCGAGTGAATATTTGAAGAACGACATGGACAAGGTGCTGCCCGTCGTCAATCCCGACGGTTCGGATTCCGCGCAGCTCGACAACACGCTCGAGTTTCTTGTCATGAGCGGTATGGATCTGCCGCTTGCGGTGATGATCACGATTCCCGAGCCGTGGGACAACAACCACGCGATGCCGCAGAAGGAACGCGATTTCTATCAGTATTACGCGACGATGATGGAACCGTGGGACGGTCCCGCGTCGATTCTTTTCTCAGACGGCGACGTGATGGGCGCTGTGCTTGACAGAAACGGACTGCGTCCTTCAAGATACTATATCACTGACGACGATAATCTGATTCTTTCCTCAGAGGTCGGCGCACTGCCTGTTCCCACGGAGAAAATCGTCAGGAAGGAACGGCTGCACCCCGGCAAGATGCTTCTGGTTGACACAATAGAGGGACGCTTGCTGGATGATGAAGAAATCAAAATGCGCTACGCGTCCCGTCAGCCCTACGGCGAGTGGCTGGACGCAAATCTTGCCGCATTAAAAAAGATGAAGGCGCCCAACGCAAAGGTCAGGGAACACTCACGCGACGATTTGCACCGACTGCAGAAGGCTTTCGGCTATACCTATGAAGACGTGATGACGACCATCCTGCCGATGGCGCAGAACGGCGCGGAACCGATCGCGGCAATGGGCAGTGACAAGCCGCTCGCGGTGCTGTCAAATCAACCTCAGCCACTCTTTAACTATTTCAAGCAGAGCTTCGCGCAGGTAACAAATCCGCCGATTGACGCGATCCGCGAGGAAATCGTCACCTCCACCACCATATATATAGGAAAAGACGGAAATATCTTGGAGGAGCGTCCGGAAAACAGCAAGGTCATCAAGGTCATCAACCCGATTCTGACCTCTGTCGGGCTGCTCAAGCTGAAAAGAATGGATACAGCGGGCTTTAAGGTCGCAGTGATACCGATTCTTTACTATAAGAACACCAAACTCTCCAAGGCAGTCAAGCGTCTGTTTCTGGAAGCTGACAAGGCTTGTTCCAACGGCGCGAACATTCTCATTCTCTCGGACAGAGGGGTGGACGAGAACCGCCTTGCAATTCCCTCTCTGCTTGCAGTATCCGCTTTGCATCAGCACCTTGTCGCTACGAAACGCAGAACGTCACTTTCGATTGTTCTCGAAAGCGGAGAACCGAAAGACGTTCACCATTTTGCCGTCTTGCTTGCCTATGGTGCAAGCGCAGTGAATCCGTATCTTGCGTTGGAAACCATTCATGAGCTGATACATGACAATCTTCTCGATAAGGATTACTATGCAGCTATCGAGGACTATAACGACGCGATTCTTCACGGCATCGTGAAGATAGCCTCAAAAATGGGTATTTCTACTCTGCAATCGTATCAGGGCTCCAAAAATTTCGAGGCACTCGGTCTCGGCAAGGAGCTGATCGACGAATATTTCACAGGCACAGTCAGCCGCATCGGCGGTATTGGTATCCAAGATATTGAAAAAAATGTTGATAAGCTGCACACAGCGGCATTTGACCCACTCGGCTTGACTGTCAGCGGTGAGTTGGAATCGCGCGGAACGCATAAGAGCCGCAGCGGCAAGGAGGAGCATCTTTATAACCCTCAGACTATTCATGCCTTGCAGACTTCAACAAGAAAAAATAATTATAAACTGTTTCAGACATATACAAAAATGATTGATGAGGAGCAAGCTCCCGTCAGCATGCGCGGACTGCTCGATTTCAACTACGCCCAGACGCCCGTGCCGCTTGACGAGGTCGAGAGCGTCGACAGCATCGTACGCCGCTTCAAGAGCGGCGCCATGAGCTACGGTTCCATTTCGCAGGAGGCGCATGAAGCGCTCGCTATTGCGATGAACCGACTTGGCGGCAAGTCGAACTCGGGCGAGGGCGGAGAAAGCCCCGAGCGTATCGCGACAAAGGGCACGAAGGAGAACCGCTGTTCCGCGATCAAGCAGGTCGCCTCGGGACGCTTCGGCGTGACCTCGGCGTACCTCAACTCGGCGGACGAAATCCAGATCAAGATGGCGCAGGGCGCAAAGCCCGGCGAGGGCGGTCATCTGCCCGGCAACAAGGTCTATCCGTGGATTGCCAAGACAAGGCACTCCACCCCCGGCGTTTCGCTGATTTCACCTCCTCCCCATCACGATATTTATTCGATCGAGGACTTGGCACAGCTCATTTATGACCTCAAAAACGCCAACAAAAAGGCGCGCATCTCCGTCAAGCTCGTCAGTGAAGCGGGCGTCGGCACCGTCGCGGCA
>FMUA01000044.1 GCA_900100595.1 Ruminococcaceae bacterium P7 | reverse complement strand
AAGGGCGAAGTGCGCCTTTTTTCAGCGGAAAACTTGTCAGGTTATCAGCTTTGCAGCTGTCTGATAATGCACAACCATTTTCAGATGCAGTTCCGGATGTGCATGAATAATTCAGGCTAATAAAAAAACAAGACATAGAAAATCGCAACAACTATCACCTCAATAATTTTAGGACTATTCGTCCTAATTGTCAATAGGACAGATTGTACTATCATATAATAATCTCGGTGATAAAAATGAAACTACGAATCCGAGATATGCGTGAAGATCACGATTTGACCCAACAGAAAATAGCAGATGTTTTGCTATGCGACCAATCCCTTTACTCGAAATATGAACGTGGCGAACGCGAGATTCCTCTTGCCCTGCTGATCAAGCTTGCGGATTTTTACGGTACAAGTCTTGATTATCTTGTCGGCAGAACGAATGATCCTGATTTCAAACCATAACCGTTTTCGTATATATATTTTGATTCTTCTGTTCTATCGTAACTTTTCAGAGAATATCTTCTTGTCTTTCTTCTGTTGTAATATCTTTTAAGTTGGGATATTCCCTTTCTCCTCCCGTGATGACAGGTGGTACCTGCCACGGAATGGGTATAGTTACTCCTTGGCGGAAAGAATTATTTTTCGGCGATAAAATTTTTGTAATTTTCCAATAAGAAAACCACGGCAAAGTTTTCTGTGCTACAATACCTCTTGTTTGATTTTTCTTGGAGGTTTTGGAAATGGAAAACAAAAAGACCTGCGCGGACTGCATCAACCTCGGCAGAGAGGTTTACTGCATGAAGTGCAAACGACTCAAAAACGGATACAAAGACTTGTTTGTGGACGCGGCTCCTGTTCAGGCAAAACCGCCTATTGCAAGCAAAAAGTAATCGGAAGCGGATGGCGACGGTCATCCGCTTCTTCTTTTACTGTCCTTTCAGCTTATAAAGCAGGCTGCTCTTGCCGCCTTTCTTGCGGTAACGCTGCTCGGTTTCAATCAGATCTGCCTTGCGAAGATCGCGCAGCGCCCTGCGAACGGTTGACTGTGAGAGCTTTAGCTCCTTGGCTATGGTGGCGATTGACGGCCAGCATTCGCCGTCCTTGTTGGCTCTGTCGTCGAGGTAGATGTACACTGAAACAGCGCGGTGCGGCAGGTCAGAGCAGTATAAAAAACTAAGACGGCCTATCGCTTATCACCTCCCGAACGGCGACCTCGGGAAGCTCCCCAGGCAAGTTTTTCTCTCCCGAAGCGCCTTTTTTATCCTCTGTCTTACGCCTTGGAATATCTCTTTTGGGATGCTCTTTGATAGGCTTTTGCTCCTGCACAGGGCTGCCGCCGTTGACCTTATCCGACGGAGCAGGCACGTCAAAGAGGGATTCAGGATGGTATTTCTCCATGATCCCCTGCTGAATCTCACTCTTTTCCGCATACTGAACCTTGCGGTTGCCGTTCTCCGGGACTTTGTATGGGTGTTCCTCGTCAAATTCAATGCCCCATTTAAAGAACAGCTTTAAGTGAACCTTCATTGGGTGGACACCTGTTTTCATTACGATAAACTCGCCTTTCGGCATAGCCTTTAACTCATCCGGCGTCATCAAGGCGCGCTCTACCATCTGCAAGGATTGAGAGGGATTGTCCTTTCCTCGGCTGATCGATCCTGACATGACCGTCCTCGAGCCGAGAGCTTTGGAGAGCGTTTCCGCGGATGAGCTGTTAGGAGCAAAGCCTCCGAACAGCGTGATCTGCGTGTTGTCAACGATGATTTCAGCGCCCTCCTTACCGTAGTTTTTGTCAAGCTGCGAGAAGGATTGGATGATGGGAACGATCTGCAAGCGGCGTGATCGCGCCGCCGAAAACATCATTTCAGCGGATTCTATTTTAGGGATCGTGCCGAACTCATCGGCGAAGAATACGCAACGGTTTTTCAGCTTACCGCCGTGTTCATCAGCGACAGCGAGGATTTCACGGTAAAGCTGTTGGATAATCAGCGACACCATGAAGAAGGTGTTCTTTAACAGACGCAACGCCGACAGCGACGCGTTCCTCCAAGCAAACGCAATGGGGGACCCCACAGCCTTTCTTTGGGATATACTCGCCGCATAACTTGCAGTCACACATCTCTGCAGTATACTGAAATCTTCCGGTCACTACGATCCCCGAACTTCGCGGGTAAAAGTTTGGTATGCCCTTCATCATTCTTTCGATGCTTCGGTCATACCGGTTTTCTGTAAATATCCATTCTCTCACTCCTTGTAAATTTTTTTGGAAATAAAAAAAGAGCCAACCGCTTATTTCTAAACGATTGGCTCTGAAAACAAAAAGACGCAGACAATGTTTTCTATTGTCTGCGTCACTGCGTTTTGCTATTCTGTTGTATTACGGAAGTTCAGTTCCCGTCAGTCTTGGGAAAATCCGTTTTTCATCCATATTTCGTGACAAAAATATCACGCCCCTAAGACGTGAAAAAACCCGATAAAATCGGGCTTTTTCGGGGATATATCTTTTTTGCATATCCTTTATGGCTGGGCTGGCGGGATTCGAACCCACGGATGACGGAGTCAAAGTCCGTTGCCTTACCGCTTGGCGACAGCCCATTATTCTGTTTTGCTCGGTTGGCAGAGAATACTTAAAAAACGAGCCGCCCAAGTTTCCTTGCGCGGCTGTGGTGACCCATCGGAGATTCGAACTCCGGACACCTTGATTAAAAGTCAAGTGCTCTGCCAACTGAGCTAATGAGTCAAGTGGGGTGGAATGACGGATTCGAACCGTCGGTCTCCAGTGCCACAAACTGGCGCGTTAACCAACTACGCTAATCCCACCATATCTGGCGCGCCAAAAGGGACTCGAACCCCTGACCTACTGCTTAGAAGGCAGTTGCTCTATCCAGCTGAGCTATTGGCGCGTATCTGAGTTAATCAGCCTTTATATTATAACGGTTATCTGCCGTTTTGTCAATAGATTTTTCCAAAATATTTCACTTTTAGATATTTCACAAAAAAACCGATTCATGTGCTCAGATATTGTCTTACTTGTTGCCGAATTTCTTAGCAAGTGCAAGATTGCGAAACGCCTTTTCCATAGTGACCTCGCGCAGAACAGTCACGAAGTCGGGAATCGTGTATTCTTCTTCTTCGCTCAACAGCTCAATTTCCAGCAGAGCGAGTTTATCCCAGAACGGGAAAACATCCAGTTCATAATAGGTGGATCCCCACGCGATACAATAACGGTATTTGGAAATGGTGCCGAGAGAATATTCTTTCATAGAAATATAACGGCAGTATTCTTCCTCGGAAATTTTTTCTTCCGTTTCAATGCGTTTCATTTCATTGATTTTTCTTTTGATGGTTTTGATATAAACAGCCTGCTCCCCTGCTCCACGCTGTCTGACGCGGAATTTTCCTTCGTCGGGTGTATTCAGATAGGTCTGAGAGAGAAAGACCTTGCGGCAGGTCTGCATCTTTTCCAATAGGTTCAAATCGGGATAAAGAATCAGAAACTTTCTCTCGATTTCCATCGGCTTCGGAATACCAAGCACCGCTAAGGTTTCCTGCAGGAGCCGCTGCAGTTTTTCTTGAAAATCACCGCGGTTATCGAGAATTCTGAGATGCGGCGTTCCCACCCAGACCGACAGAACTGCATCGTCACGTTCTCTTGCCTGTTCAATATCCTCTGACCGCGCCTTGTTGTTTTCTAACGTATAGTATTTCTCGGCGCCTTTAGCGGCAGTGACCAGATGAAATACAGCGTCATAGGAGCAAAGCAGCTGATTTTCCAGACAGCCGCATTTCGATGAATATTGTTTGAAATCATCTTCGCTGACGTATGCCTTGTTGTCCAGCAGTCCTCTGTCGCAGAGAATGACCGATTTTTCTGCCTCTGCTTCGGCAGCTGAAGTCTCGATTGAACGCTCTGTTTTCAGCTGTTCGCGGAAAAGCAGGCTGTGGAACGCATAGTTTCCCATATTCTCAGGGGTTTTCCCGGCATTTTTCAGCTTTGTCGCCATCTCGTCCAGACAGAAAACGGCAATTCCTCTATGTGTCAGCTCCTGTTTCAGGAAGTGAATCGCGGTGGTTTTTCCACCGCAGGGACCTCCTGTAAGAACTATTTTATAGACCTGTGACATTATTATCACCCTTTTTGTGCAGTTTATTTCATTATAATTGTTATTTATCTTCTTATAATTCCAATATAGAATATTAATGTAGTTTTAAAGTGATAAAATACTAAGGAAATTATTGAAAGGAAGTCTTTTTATGGCAAAGCAAAATATTGATTGGTCAAGCCTTGGATTTGGTTATATGGTTACAGGTGAGCGTTTTGTCTCCAATTTCAAGGATGGCAAGTGGGATGACGGCGTAATGACAACCGACGCTACTGTTACCATGAGTGAATGCGCAGGCGTTCTGCAGTACGCGCAGACCGTTTTTGAGGGACTCAAAGCATACGAGACCTGCGACGGCAAAATCGTCGTTTTCCGTCCCGACCTCAATGCAAGCCGTTTCAAGGACAGCTGCGAAAGACTGGAAATGCCCGTTTATCCCGAAGAGAAGTTTATCGAAGCGGTCAAGAAGGTCGTCAAGGCCAACGCTGATTTCGTTCCTCCCTACGGTACAGGAGCGACTCTCTATCTGCGTCCCTATATGTTCGGTTCCAACCCCGTTATCGGCGTAAAGCCCGCTGACGAGTATCAGTTCAGATTATTTGCTACTCCCGTCGGTCCTTACTTCAAGGGCGGCGCGAAGCCCATCACCATCAAGGTCTGCGATTTTGACAGAGCGGCTCCTCACGGCACAGGTCACATCAAGGCGGGTCTGAACTACGCAATGAGCCTGCACGCAATTGTTACCGCGCACAAGGAAGGCTTTGACGAGAATATGTATCTTGACGCGGCAACCAGAACTAAGGTTGAGGAAACAGGCGGCGCAAACTTCCTGTTTGTTACCAAGGACGGCAAGATTGTTACCCCGAAGTCCAACAGCATTCTGCCCTCTATCACCCGTCGCTCGCTGATGTATGTTGCTGAGCACTATCTTGGTCTTGAGGTTGAGCAGAGAGAGGTTTATTTTGACGAGGTCAAGGACTTTGCAGAGTGCGGTCTCTGCGGTACTGCGGCGGTCATTTCCCCTGTCGGCAAGATTTACGACCACGGCAAGGAGATCTGCTTCCCCAGCGGAATGGAGGAAATGGGCCCGGTTACCAAGAAGCTGTATGACACCCTCACCGGTATTCAGATGGGCAAAATCGAAGCTCCCGAGGGCTGGATTCAGGTTATTGAATAATTTGTTTCAAATAAACGAACAGCGGCTGCCATATGGTAACCGCTGTTTTCTTATGGCAAAAAAACAGGAGCGGCTCAAAAGCCGCTCCAAAATTTTTTATCTTCTGTTTCTTCTGTCGTTGTTTCTGGGTCTGCGGGGACGCGCAGGACGGTCGTTATCTCCGTTGTCCTCGGGAGTCAGTCCGTCGACGTCGATCAGAACCTGACGGCGGCTGAGATTCAGTCTGCCCTTGTCGTCGATCTCGGTCACCATGACGCGGATGATATCGCCGACATTTACAACATCGGTCACGTTCTCGGTGCGTTTTACATCGAGCTGAGAAACGTGTACAAGTCCCTCCTTGCCGGGAGCTATCTCAACAAACGCGCCGAAGTCCATGATTCTGGTAACCTTGCCGAGATACATTGCGCCGGGCTCGGGATCGGAAGCGATTGTCTGGATAATGTCGATCGCTCTCTTGCACTTGTCGGCGTCAAGACCGGCGACGAACACCTGTCCGATTTCACCGTCTTCTTCAATGTCAACCTTGACGTCGCACTCAGCCTGGATTTCCTTGATGACCTTGCCGCTCTTGCCGATAACCTCGCTGATTTTGTCAGCGGGAATGGTGGTGGTGTACATCTTGGGAGCATAGGGAGAAAGCTCGGGTCTGGGTTCTGCAATCGCCTTGAGCATGACCTCGTCGAGGATGAAGATACGCGCCTTGTGTGTCTTTTCGAGAGCTTCCTTGACCATCTCGGGAGTCAGACCGCTGATTTTGAGGTCCATCTGGATTGCGGTGATACCCTCGTGCGTACCCGCAACCTTGAAGTCCATGTCGCCGAAGAAGTCCTCAAGACCCTGGATATCGACCATTGTCATCCAGCGCTCGCCCTCGGTGATCAGACCGCAGGAAATACCCGCTACGGGAGCCTTGATCGGAACACCCGCGTCCATCAGCGCGAGAGTGGAGCCGCAGACGGAGCCCTGAGAGGTGGAGCCGTTGGAGGAAAGAACCTCGGAAACGAGTCTGAGCGCATACGGGAAATCCTCAACGGAAGGAATAACGGGCAGAAGCGCTCTTTCGGCAAGTGCGCCGTGACCGATTTCACGTCTGCCGGGTCCGCGGCTGGGCTTTGTTTCGCCGACGGAATAGCTCGGGAAGTTGTAGTGATGGATATATCTCTTTTCAGTCTCGCCGTCGATGCCGTCGAGAAGCTGCTTGTCGGCAATCGAGCCGAGTGTCGCTACGGTGAGAACCTGTGTCTGACCTCTGGTGAACATACCCGAGCCGTGAACTCTGGGCAGCACTGCGACTTCGGATGCGAGAGGACGGATATCGTTCATGCCTCTGCCGTCGACACGCTTCTGCTCGTCGAGCAGCCATCGGCGGACGATATATTTCTGGGTTTTGTAGAGGCACTCGTCGATCGCGGCCTCCTGCTCGGGATAGATTTCGTCAAATTTGGCGTGAACCGCCTCATAGATGGGCTTGAGTCTTTCGTCGCGGACGGTCTTGTCGTCGGTGTCGAGAGCGACCTTGACGTCTTCCTCGGCAAACGCCTTGACAGCCTCAAACATCTCGGGTGCCGGCTCAAGGCTCGCAAACTCAAACTTGGGCTTACCGATTTCATTCTTGATATCGTTGATGAAGCTGATAATTTTCTGATTCGCCTCATGACCGAACATGATGGCGTTGTACATCTCGTCGTCGGAAACGCAGTCAGCGCCCGCTTCGATCATCGCAATTCTCTCGCTGGTGGAAGCGACGGTGGTCGCCATCCTGGAAACCTTTCTCTGCTCCTCGGTGGGGTTGATGACATACTCGCCGTCAACCATGCCGACGGAACAACCCGAGATGGGTCCGTTCCACGGAACGTCGGAAATGGAGATTGCGATGGACGCGCCGATCATCGCCACGATTTCGGGCTGGCAGTCAGGGTCAACGCTCATAACGGTGCAGACGATGGAAACGTCGTTTCTCATGCTCTTGTCGAACAGAGGACGGATCGGACGGTCAATTACGCGGCTGGTGAGGATCGCATGCTCAGAGGGTCTTCCCTCTCTTTTGAGATAGGAGCCGGGAATTCTGCCGACGGAGTAGAGCTTCTCCTCGTAGTCAACGGAAAGCGGGAAGAAATCCACACCCTCTCTGGGCTTTGCGGATGCGGTTACGGCGCAGTGTACAACGGTGTCGCCGTAGGTGACAAGGCAGGCGCCGTTGGCGAGCTGCGTCATTTTGCCGGTCTCGACCTTGAGGGGTCTGCCTGCAAATTCGGTCTCAAATACTCTGTACTTGTCGAATGTCATAAATGAGTTCATGGTAAAATCCTTTCTTTGTTTTTTGTAACGGGATTTTACACTGCTTTAGCAATAATATAAACCAGCTCAAACCGCCTGCGGGTTGGCTTATATTACCGCTAAAAGCGAAGTATAAAAAATCCCGTTAGATTGAATGTAGGGCAAACGGAATTTTCCCGCTTGCCCTGCTTCTTTTGGTGAATTACTTACGGATACCCAGTCTCGCGATAATGGAGCGGTATCTTTCGATGTCAACCTTCTTGAGGTAGCCGAGAAGGCTTCTTCTCTGACCGACCATCATCAGAAGGCCGCGTCTGCTGTGGTGATCTTTCTTGTGGATCTTGAGGTGCTCGGTGAGGTCGTTGATTCTTCTTGTGAGAAGTGCGATCTGAACCTCGGGAGAACCTGTGTCACCCTCGTGGAGAGCGTACTCAGCCATGATAGCTTGCTTTTCTTCTTTTAACATGCTTATTCCACCTTTTATTTTTATTTGCCCTGGTCTCAGTAAAAGGCTGTGAAATTCCGCTTTGCGGCTTAATCCTCAAACCGAGGCGCAAGGTCAACTATTGTATTTTAACACAAACCGCGTGATTTGTAAAGAGCTTTTTTATTCCGAATGGGTTTTGTTTGCCAAATTTTCTTTCAGACGGCGTTTTTCGTCCTCATTCATTTCGCGGTAAGCCGCAATCAGCTCCAGCTCGTCAGCGCTCAGACTCTCTGTTCCGCTGTCGCTGACAGCCGCGGTAAGCGGTTCGCTGACAGGTCCGCCGAACAGCTCGTCCAGCGAGACGTCAAGCAGCTGGGACAGGCGGATCAGCATTTCAAATCCCGGTTCCGAAACACCTGTTTCATATTTAGTGTAGGTTGTGCGGTCAATGCCGAGCTTTGAGGCGACCTGCTGTTGGGTAAAACCCCTGCTTTTTCTGAGCTTAATCAGGTTTTCACTAAAAAAGGACGATCCGTTGTAGGCGTTCAGTAGTCCCTTGCTAATCATCACATCACCTCATACAAATTATTATAAATCATAATAATATTGTTTTCTAGGAATGTGACGATTATTCACATTATAGGAACGCTACTTGGTTATGCTGCAGGTTTACGCTATTTCGTTCTTCTTTTTCGTTTGATTGTTTGAACAAGAAAGAAAAACAAATAGACTGATGTACCGATTATCACTCCTGTGGTGTTCATGATTACGTCATCTGTTTCGCATCTGCCGAGAGAAAAGAAGAATTGTATTGCTTCAATTGCAATGGAGAGCACCATTCCGGCTCCGATTGTCAGCAAGCCTTTTATTTTTACTTTTTTGGGAAGAGCAAAAGGCATACATAAGCCCAGCGGCATAAATAAAAGCAAATTCATGAACATGGAACGGTAGAGCTCGGTATTTGTTTTGGCATTTTCAAAAGAAATAAACGGGATAAGACTGATATCATAGCTTCCGCTCTTGCGTCCTGATACAGTAAATAATAATATCAGGACAATTGACAGAATCAACCCGATAACAGAGATGATCCTCCGTGCTTTATCACGCAGTACAAACATCGCGATCAGCCAGAGAATATACATCGCGATAGCTTCTAAATAAACATGATACATTGGTTGCGTGTAATAATCATGCATTAATGTACGCATGTGTCACTTCCTTTCATTGGTGTCGATTGAAAACAGCTCCATTTGACTGTAGATTTCCTTGCGCTTGACAGCTTCATTTAACATTGCGGATGTGTTTTTTGATTTGCGTTTTCCCGTGAGCAACAGCCCGAGATATTTTCCGCTCTCGGCAATCCATCCGATCGGCAATAATATCTTATGTTTATTGATAGTAGGGTAATCGGAACAGACCTTTTGATTCAAGGTGGTCATTAATTGAGAATAAATGTTTTTGCTGTCAACGGTTTTGCTGTCCTGATTGGATATATATTTGATTTCGCGATAACGGTTGAGATCTTTTTTTCCAAAGTTACCGCCGTTGAGAATATCGGACATCAGGTTTTCGAGCTGTTCGCCGTCAATATCAGGGTTTTGCGCCCAAGCATTGCGATCGATCCCGAGATATTTCTCAGATACCAAGGTCAGAATTTGCGCAAAACGCCACAAACCAAAGTATTTGAGTTTTTCCTCAAATAACTCTTTAAATTCTGCGTCGCTGATTTTTTGGACAAATACAGCCCAGTCACAGAGGTGACGCAAGCCGATTCCTTCTTTTGTCATATGGGAAATAACATGCAGCAGCATGATAATACCGTGGTGGAATGCATCGGGAATCCGGCAGGCGGCTCCGTCGAGCGTGATACACTCGGCAGTTTCTATCATGCGGCTGAGCGCCTCGCGGATTCTTTCTCCGACTTCACTGTTCGGGATGCCGTTTATGCTGCGGTGCTGTTCCCAAATGCTCCTCGGCGCTCTTGCGTAAGCGATATGAATACTATCGGATTCATCGCCGTGTTCAACTGAAAAACCTGTACTTAAAACCGCGAGCTTGGCGTTTTCGAAATCCTTTTCGTGTACCAGAAAATCCACGTCGCCCATATCCCGCAATGACGCCTCGGGATAATAATAGGCTGAGGCAATTCCCTTTAATACACAGTAGTCGATTCCGTGTTCCGTCATTAGCCGGTGCAGCTCGCCATGTTCCAAAAAATTGTTGGTGTTGGTCATGACATTGCCGAAAAATTGCTGTTGATATTTCAGAAAGTATTCAGGTGATTCTTTTTTCAGTAACACCTGCAAAAAAGGAAAAACGGTAGTGAACACTGTTTGAGCCGAGGCTTCTTTTAATATCTCCGAGACATCAGTTCCGTTTATTTGCGGTGATGTTCTGCCGAAAAGCTGAAAGCTTACGACTGCGAGAAGTTGTTTTTGTATTTCATTCATATTTCCGAAAAAGAAAATCCTTTCTCATTTTGACGGGAAAAATGTTTCCCGTCTGAGAAAATTGTATTCCTGTCGGATAGTTTTGTCAACCCCATTTTTCGGAACGCTTTATCGCTTGCGACGTGCTGTGATTGGATAACTTGTATCTGTCTCCTTACTGTCACACCCCGTCATCCGTTTGCTTGCTTTCTGAATTGAAAGAAGAGAGAGTACCTTTGGTACTCTCTCTTCTCCTTTGGAGCGGATGACGGGGCTCGAACCCGCTACCTCCACCTTGGCAAGGTGGCGCTCTACCAGATGAGCTACATCCGCATATTTTATTGGTGCC
>FMUA01000008.1 GCA_900100595.1 Ruminococcaceae bacterium P7 | reverse complement strand
CCGAGTCTGTTGTGTGAAAATGTTTTCTGAGCAACGAATTGACACCCAGCTTATGATAAAATTCCTTGAGCAGAAGCAGACCACCATCCGATGAAAGATTGCCGCCATCGAAATTTACGCGAAATTTCCTGTTGCTTTCCAATGCAGTACCTGTTATAATAGCCATGGGACTTCTCTCCTTTGGTTTATTGTTGTATGGTAACTGCATTATACCAAATCTGAAGTCCCTTTTCCATACCCTGCGGGCTTCATTTTTTCGGTGAAAGCCTGTTTTTCATTTTTATCAGTGTTTTTCTGGTGTTGAGGCGATTATCAGGCACTGGCGTGAATAATTTAGGTTTATCCTGCTCCTGATCGTGGTTTTTCTGGTAATGCCGTTTTTCATGCTGAAGGTGACCTCCCTTTACCTGAATTTTCAAAGTGAGGGGGAGTGGGAATACAGGAAGCGGAAAAACCGCAAGTCGCCCTTGGTGATTGTTTCCGTTATCCTTACGGTTCTGATGATCGCGCTTACCACGGTTCTTGTCACCCAGTTTTATGACGACCTGTTCCCGGGCAAGGTCACCGCGACATACATAGCCCACCGAGCCGGCGGAAACGAAGGCCCCGAAAACACCGTCGAAGGACTGGAGGCAGCATATGCCCTCGGTGCGTCAGGCAGTGAAATTGACATTCAAAGAACCTCGGACGGCTATTATGTCGTCAACCACGACGATGATTTCGGACGCACCACAGGCGTCAAAAGAAAGCCCTCCGAAATGACGCTGGAGGAAGTCCGACAGCTCAAAGTTGACGGCACCGCTCCTGTACCGACCTTTGAGGAAATGCTGGAAGCAGCCCGCGGAAAGCTGACGCTCTATGTGGAATTGAAAGGGGAAACTGCGGATACTCAAATGGCAGAGGATGCGGTGAAAACCATCAAGGATTTCAATATGGTAGACGGAGCGGTCGTGATTTCTCTCAAATATGACCTGATCGACTACATTGAAACCAAATATCCCGAAATCAATACAGGCTATCTCGCTTTTGCGTCCTTCGGCGATACCGCCGCGCTGAACTGTGATTATCTTGCCCTGGAGGAAGAGGTAGTAAGCGAGGATACCATCAACAGCATCCACTACAAGGGCAAAAAGGTTCTGGTCTGGACAGTCAACGACGATGACGATATCGAAAACTATCTCCAAAACGGCGCAGACGCACTGATTACCGATAACGTGTCGGGTGCAAAGAATTTTACCGAGGCGCTTAATAACGCACCGACAATGGATAGAATCGTCAACGGATTGTTCCGTCTCTTTAACAACATTACTCAGAAATGAGGTGAGCGCATTGCTAAAGGCGCTTCATGGAAAACGATGGGCAATGATCTCCATCGGGCTTGTGTTTGTCATGCTGGGCGGCTTGCTTGCACTCGCATTGAAATACTATGTCCAATTGGATTTCTTCGACACCAAGTCGGTCTTTCTGGAGGGAACCTACTCCATTGACGACGGAGAATGGGAAACCATCGACCCCGACCAGCCGATCAAAACGCATTTTCACAAAGCGGTGTTCAAGGGAAAGCTGCTCGAGGATATGGCGCTTTTCAGCAATATCAACATTTCCTCCAAAAACATCTGGTACTCGCTGAAAAAAGCGGACGACGGGACGGTTCTCTTTCAGCATACCTTTGAGCGCAGAGAGGACTATCTTTCCGGTCTATACGATCTCTACGTCTCGCTGGAACATGATCCCGATTCTCCGATGCTCGACAAGGACTATTTTTTCGAGCATTACAACGAGCCTTACTTTTTTGATTTCCAGATGCCCGATACCCCCGGCTTCGCGAACAAGACCCACTCTATGGCGGAACTGGAAAACATGGGCGTGACAAAGGACACCGAGCTGATTCTGGAGCTGGAGAACCCGTATCGCCTCGCGCGGATGGATTTGTCAGACAGCTTTGAGGTCACACTGAGCTTTGAGGACGGACGCTACCTGCAATTCTTCTGCGAGGCGTTTCCGTGGATTTTACTGTTTTTGCTGGTATGCTTCTTCGGACTTTTCCTGTTTCCGATCGCGGGCTTTATCCTCGGCAAAATCAATTACAAATACCTCACCTTCGGCGCGCTCTGTCTGTTCTGGGGACTGTATATGATCGGAAAGAGCATCAGCGGATTTCTGAATCTGTGGATTGTCGAGCACACCGTCTGTATGATGGTTGAGATTATGCTCAACTACTTCTTTGTTATCACCGTGCTCATCTATCTGCGCTCCCATCTGGAGCGGCGCGTGACGCGCATTATCGCCGCCTCCCTTGCTTCGGTTTATATCCTAATGGTCATCGGAGCGCTGGTGCTCCACTTTACGCACGTCATCGACCTCTATGCGTCCTCGCCGAATATATACATCTACACGGCGCTGTGCACGGTCGTCATCACCGTACTTCTCGCTGTAGAAGCAGGCAACAACAATCAGGCGGTTTTCATCCTCGCCTCCTGGACGCCCCTGACGGTGTCCATCATTATCGACGCGGTCAATCATTACCTCAACTTCGCCGATATTCAATTCTATTATTACGGAATCGCAATTACCATGATTTACCAGATTATCCGTCTGGTGCGCGATCTGAAAAAGCAATACAAGGAAGCCATCCGCTACCAGCAGATGCAGAAGGAGCTGTACGAGGCAAAGGTTTCTATCATGGTGAGCCAGATTCAACCGCATTTTCTATATAACTCGCTGTCAAGCATTGCCATGCTCTGCAAGCTCGACCCTGATACCGCTCAAAAGGCAACCATTACCTTTACCAAGTATCTGCGCGGCAACATGGACTCGCTCAAACAGACGACTCCCGTTCCGTTCAGGCGGGAATTGGAGCACCTCGAAAAATATTTATATATTGAAAAACTCCGTTTTGCCGATAAGCTGAATATTGAGTATGATATTCAAACCACCGATTTCGAGCTGCCGCTTTTATCCATCCAGCCTTTGGTCGAAAATGCCGTGAAGCACGGCGTCGGCATGAAGGAGGAAGGCGGCACCGTGACGATCGCGACGCGCGAAACAGACACGGATTATGAAGTCATTATCTCTGACGACGGCGTCGGCTTCGATACGACCGTACAAAAGAACGACGGCCGCTCCCATGTGGGAATGGAAAACACACGCAGGCGGCTGAAGGATATGTGCAACGCGAGAGTAGAGATCACCAGCACGATAGGTGAGGGAACTGTCGCGAAGGTTATTATTCCAAAGGGGGAAAAGAAAAAATGAGAATACTGTGCGTGGACGACGAGCCATTGATGCTCCGGATGCTCGAGATGGCGGTCAAGGAAGCCCGACCGGACGCGGATATCACGGCGTTTTCCAGACAGACGGACCTGCTCAACGAAGCCAAACAAAACGGCTGCGACATCGCTTTTCTGGATATCCACATGAGAGGTATGAACGGCGTGGAGCTTGCCAAGAAGCTGAAAGAGGTCAACCCGAAGATGAATATCATCTTCGTCACAGGCTTCAGTGAATACACAGGCGACGCGATGCGGCTTCACGCGAGCGGCTATATCATGAAGCCGGTCACAGCAGAGGATATCGCAAAGGAGCTTGACGATCTGAGATTCCCGATCGTCCCCAAGGACAACGCGCTGCTCAAGGTACAGTGCTTTGGTAATTTCGATGTGTTCACTCCCGACGGAAAGCCCGTTCATTTTGAGCGCAGCCGTTCCAAGGAGATTTTCGCCTATCTGGTACACCGTCACGGAAGCTCCTGCACCATTAAGGAAATCGGCGCCGCGCTGTTTGAGGACGAGCCCTATGACAAAAAGCAGCAGGGCTATCTGCAGACGCTCGTCTCCGCCATGATGAAATCGCTTAAAAAGGTCGGCGCGGAAAAGGCGGTTCACAAAAGCTATAACAGCCTTGCCGTCAATGTCAACACGCTCGACTGCGACTACTACCGTTTCGCCGAGCTGGATGCAGGTGCGGTAAACGCCTACGCCAACGAATACATGAGCCAGTACTACTGGGCGGAATTTATGTTCAACGATTTCTGACAGATCGCGTTCAACAAGGAGATGATATCATGTCAAATTTGAAAAACTCTTGGAAAAACACGGGAACGGAGTTGGGGCACGCGTTCCGCGACTTGGGCAAAACATTGATCAACAGCGGAAAAAAAGGCGTTGACAAAGCTGTTGACTGGGCAGAATCCGGACAGCCGCAGCAGCCTGTTCAACAGCCCGCGCAGCAAAGACCTCCCGTGCAGCAACCCGTACAGCAAAGACCTCCCGTTCAACAGCCCATACAGCAAAGACCTCCCGTTCAGCAAAGGCAGTATGCGCAGCCTGCGCCAAACGCTCTTGTCGCGGATGAAATCCGCAAGCTTGCCGAGCTGAAGCAGCAGGGCTTTCTCACCGAAGAAGAATTCAACAGCAAGAAAAAACAGCTTTTGGGATTATAAGGAGATAATCCTGCCCGCGATGATGTCGCGGGCTTTTTCATGTGATTACAATTTTTTAACTTGTTGAAAAATGTGGAAAAACAGTAGATTTTATTGTAATAAATATGATATAATAGAAATGTTTTAGGCGGCTCATTGCGTTTTGAACGCAAAAGGGAGATGGAGCCGCACGATTTGACGCATTTTCAGGGGCAATCCCTGATGATAATGCACGTTTATAATGGGGAAGTTTATGAAAGACAATTATTCAAACAAAGACTATGATTTCGACATCTTTTCGGATGACATCGAACCTGATTACCGTCGTGACGTCCGCAGGAGACCGCCCGCAAAAAGACCATCCAAGCGTTCTCATAAAAGGCGCACCAGAATTCGGATCATGATGGTTTCGGGCGCATTGCTCATTCTGCTGCTGTTTATTCTGCTGATTGTCGGAATCGTCAATCTCTTTATCCCGCATTCCACCATCATCGAAAACATTAAGGCGACAGAGGTCACTGACAAATCCGTCACACTCACTTGGGATAAACTCGGCAAGGCAGAGGGATATAACATCTACATGATGCAAAGCGGTGCGGACGGTTATTCCAAAGCCGGTTCCGTTGAGGGAGCGGACACCGTCACCTGCACCGTCAGCGATTTGGAACAGGCGACGCTGTACAATTTCTGCGTGAAGGCGTACTACGAGGATACCGAGAGTCCCGAGGTCATTCCGCTCGAAAACATCTGCACACTGCCCGAACAGCCTGAAATCACCCGCAGCTCACTCGACGACAAGGGGACCATGCAGCTGGAATGGACAAAGAACGAGAAAGCAAACGGCTACCGCATCGACATCAAAAAAGCAGACGCCGAAGAATTCGCCGAGTCTGACGCGATTATCATCAACTCCAAGGACGAAAACAAGCGCGAGATCCCGAATCTTGATACCTCGGTAAAATACACGGTCAAAGTCGCTTCTTTCCTGACATCAGGGGATGAAAAGCTCATCGGCGTATTCAGCGAACCGCTGGATGTTGACACTTCCAATCCAACCTTCAAGGCGGGCGCTGTCGACCCCACCAAGCCGATGGTCGCGCTCTCGTTTGACGACGGCCCCAGCGACGTCGCATCCTGCGAGAAGATACTCGACATTATGCAAAAATACGGAGCGCGCGGAACATTTTTCATGGTAGGCTATAACGCGACCCAGTACCCGGACAATATCAAGCGCAAAGCAAGCCTTGGTATGGAGCTGGGCAATCACACTTGGGATCACACGCATTACGGTGAAAATGTTACCGCCGATGACATCAAGCGCTGCACCGACGCGATCAATCAGATTGCCGACGGCGCAAAGGTGACGGCGTTCCGCTCTCCGGGCGGAATGACCACCGAAACCATCCTCAACGAGTGTAAAAACGAGGGCATTTCCGCCTACTACTGGACAATCGACACCGAGGACTGGAACTCCCGTGATGCCAACGCCGTGTATGACAGCGTTATCGGCAAGGTCAAGGACGGCGATATCATCCTGATGCATGAAATTTATGACAGCACGGCGGACGCTCTGGACAGGATTATTCCAAAGCTTCTGGAGGACGGCTACCAGCTGGTGACCTGCTCCGAGCTGGTTCAGGCGAAATCCGGAAATCCGCCTGTTCCCGGTACGGAATATGTGTCCGGAACCCGAACAATGAATTGACATTCAGATACAGGAGTGCTATAATTAGTCTTGCACGATTCCAACAATAAAGTGAGGTGAACGAAGTGACAAACGGCGATAGTTATTGGTTATGCGGAAATGATGTCATGAAGCTGTTTTGCGCAAGAACGAACCCGTCGCGGCTGTTCGTCACTTTGGTGCGCTGATTTATGTATGATATCCGTCTCCGCGTAACCTGCGTTACGCGGAGACTTTTTCGTTTAGCCGTTTCTATTGAACTTCCAATGACTTCAAGAAAAACGGAGGAAATCAAATGTCCACAGAAATCAAATCCACGATTCAATATGACGAATCCCTGACGGTGGAACGTCCCGATTATGAAAACGAAATAATTAAAATTATTCGCGGCAGCTACTCGCCGAAAGCGGCGCAGAGTATGCTCGAAGACTATCACGGCAGCGATATCGCTCAGGTCATGGAACGTCTCAATCTGCAGGAGCGCAAAAAGCTGTACCGCCTTTGCCCGCCCGATATGCTCGCCGACGCGCTGGAACACCTTGAAGCAGAGGATGCGAGTATTTATGTCAACGAGATGGATCTGAAAAAAGCGGCAGCCGTCATGTCCGAGATGGAAACGGACAGCGCCGCTGATATCCTCAAGGAAATCGAGAAGGATAAGCGCTCGCTGATTATCGAAGCGCTCAGCCCTGAGATCCGCAATGACATCCGCCTGATCGCGTCCTTTGACGAGGATGAAATCGGCAGCAGGATGACAACCAACTGTATTGTCATCCGCGAAAACCTGACGATACGCGAGGCAATGGAGGAGCTTGTCTCCCAAGCGGAGGAAAACGATAATATCGCTACAATCTTTGTGATTGACGAAAACGAGGAGTTTTACGGCGCGATTGACCTGAAGGACTTGATTACCGCAAAGACAGGCGCGACTCTCGACTCCATCACCGCGACCTCCTTTCCGTATCTCTACGCACAGGAAACGATTGACGACTGTATCGAGCAGCTCAAGGACTATTCGGAAGCGTCGATCCCCGTCCTCGACAACAACAACAAATTTCTCGGCGTTATCACCGCCCAAAGCGTCATTGAGGTCATTGACGAGGAAATGGGAGAGGACTACGTTAAGTTTGCAGGCTTGACCGCAGAGGAGGACTTGCATGAGCCTCTGCTGCAGAGCATCCGCAAAAGGATGCCTTGGCTGCTCGCGCTGCTCGGACTGGGTATCCTTGTTTCCACTGTCGTCGGCGCGTTTGAACAGGTCGTCGCACAGCTGACGATGATTATGGCGTTCCAGTCGCTGATTCTCGACATGGCAGGTAACGTCGGCACCCAATCGCTCGCGGTCACCATCCGCGTACTCACTGACGAAAGCCTGACCTTTAAGCAAAAGATGCGTCTGTTTGTCAAGGAAACCCGTGTCGGCTTCTTTAACGGCATTATTTTGGGCGTCATTTCGATTATTTTCGTTGGATTATATATCCTTTTGTTCAAGGGAAAGGACGCGATTTTTGCCTTTTCCGTATCAGGCTGCATCGGTATCGCGCTGCTGGTCGCTATGGTGATTTCCAGCGCGGTCGGCACCATGATCCCGCTGTTCTTCAAAAAAATCAAGATCGACCCCGCTGTTGCATCAGGTCCGCTGATTACCACCATCAACGACCTTGTCGCGGTTGTGACCTATTACGGACTGAGCTGGATTCTGCTCATTCAGGTACTGCAACTGGCGTAGGTAAAAGGAATGCTCCCCGTTCGGGGAGCACTTTTTATGCGAGAAAACGTGAAACTGCCGCAATCAAAGCGCAGAGCATGATACCCAATGCCGTCGGGATTGCCGCTGCAAGCAGCGTCCATTTGATGCTTCCCGTTTCCTTTTTGATCGTCAGGCAGGTTGTGGAGCAGGGAAAATGCAGCACCGTCATCACGCACATACATACAGCCGTTACCCACGTCCAACCGTTTGACGTGAGCAAAGAAAGCAGTTCTCCGTATCCCGAATAATCCGTCATCACCCCGCTGGACAGGTATGCCATCAGCATAATGGGTATGACCGTTTCGTTTGCGGGAAAGCCGAGAAGGAACGCCATCACTACAACGCCGTCCAGCCCGATGAATCTGCCGAACGGGTCAAAAAAATCCGTGCAGATTTTTAAGACAGACTGACCTCCGATATCGATATTCGCGCACAGCCAGATGACCGCACCTGCGGGAGCCGCCACGATAACCGCCCTTCCCAGCACAAACAGCGCCCTGTCAAGCAGAGAACGCCCGATGGTTTTCAGCACCTGCGGCTTGCGGTAGGGAGGAAGCTCCAATGCAAAACCCGACGGTGCGCCCCTGACGATCGTCAGCGACAGCAGTTTTGACATACCCAAGGTCAGCAATACGCTGAGCATCAGCAGCAATACCATCAACAGCGCCGCTTGAACGGACGCCGCCAAGCCGAAAGACGCGTGCGCAAAGAACATCAATATCATCGCGATCAGAATCGGGAACCGCCCGTTGCAGGGCATCATATTATTGGTCAGAATCGCGATCGTCCGTTCCTGCGGACTCTCTATGATGCGGCAGCCCGTCACTCCGCAGGCATTGCAGCCGAGTCCCATCGCCATCGTCAGACTTTGCTTGCCGTGCGCACCGCAGCGTGCAAAAACCGCGTCGAGATTAAACGCGATACGCGGCAGATAACCGGAATCCTCCAGCAAAGCGAACAAAGGAAAGAATATCGCCATCGGCGGCAGCATGACGGAGACTACCCACGAAAGTGTGGTATAAACGCCGTCAATCAGCAGTCCCGTGAGAAACGCGGGCGCGTTCATCCATTCAAACAGCAGGGAAAGCCATTCCTTTACCTTTCCGAACAGCATTCCTAGCCATTCGCTCGGATAGTTTGCTCCGACCGCAGTCAGCCAGAACAGCAGCAGAAAAAGCAGCAGCATAAGAGGGATTCCCGTCAGTTTGGAGGTCAGTATTTTATCAAGCCGTCCTGCATTCTTCTTCGGCGATGAACAGGTCACACAGGCTTCGCAGATCGCCTTACTGCGTTGTGAGAGGAGATATGCCGCTGCTCCGTGATTGGAGGCTATTTCATGCTTCTGTTCCGTCATGCATACCCGCGTGCCGTCACATACACTGAGAATCATTTTCTTTAATTCTTTCACACCCGTTTTTTTGACAGCACAGGTCTTGATAACGGGTATTCCCAGCATGGCAGAGAGCTTCTCCGCGTTGATATGCATGCCCTTTTTCTCCGCCTCGTCACTCATATTTAAACAAAGCACCGCCTTGCTTTGCAGCGACAGCACCTCCAGCACATAGCTGAGGTTCCTCTCAATGACGTTTGAATCAATGACAATCACCGCGCAATCCGCTTGCGCGCTTTCGAGAAAAAGGCGCGTTACATTTTCCTCCTCGGAAAACGCGGTCATTGAGTAGGTGCCCGGAAGATCGGTCAGTTCTATGCGCCTGTTATCCGCTGAAAAGAAACCTGTTGCGAGCGAAACCGTTTTCCCTGTCCAGTTTCCCGTGTGCTGATGCAGACCTGTCAGGGCGTTGAAAATCGTGCTTTTTCCGACGTTCGGATTTCCCGCAAGCGCTACACGGTAATCAATCTGCGTTTCATTCATGCCGCCACCTCACAAATATTTCGCTGCTGTCACGCTTGCGCAGAGCAATCATGGTATTCTTTACCGCATACGCTACGGGGTCTCCAAAGGGAGATAATAAAACAGCTCTCAGCTCAGCGCCCCTGATGATCCCCATATCCAACACACGGTTGCGCAGATATTCCGCGCAGTTCACTTCCTCCACTACTGCACTGCAGCCTGTTGGCAGCTCGCTCAGCCTGATGATTTCGTCCATCTTTATCACCCTTGTTTTCTATTCTATTCCAATCAGGGCTTTGTGTGCATCTTTCGCGGATAGAGTTGCGTTTTGCTCTGTTTTGTGATAAAATAATCCGAGATAAAGAGGTAGAGAATATGAACAAAAGCAAAAACTTCAAAAGCAGCTTCTGCCTGTCGCTGACAGCGATCATCTGGGGCGTCGCCTTTGTGTTCCAGTCGATGGGCAACAACTATATGCAGCCGTTCACCTTCAACGCGGCACGCAATCTCCTTGGATGTCTGGTATTGGTTCCGCTCGTACTGCTGCGTCTCAAAAAGCCTGCCTTGTTCGGAGGAGAAGTCAAGCCGATCAACAAGAGAATCACCATTCTCGGCGGTATCTGCTGCGGACTCGCGCTTGCGACTGCGGGAATGTTCCAGCAATACGGCGTGAAATATACCACCGTCGGCAAGGCGGGTTTTATCACTACGCTCTATATCATTCTTACGCCGATTTTCGGACTGCTTCTCCGTAAGAAATGCCACTTTACGGTCTGGATCGGCGCAGTCGGCGCGGTTATCGGACTCTATATGCTCTGCATCACCGAATCGCTTTCGCTCTCGGTCGGAGATTTGCTTGTCTTTATCTGCGCGATCTTCTTCGCGGTACACATTCTGATCATCGACTACTTTTCACCGAAAACCGACGGTGTGCTGCTCTCCTGTATTCAGTTTTTCGTCTGCGCGATAACCTGCGGTGTGATCGCGCTGATCATCGAGCATCCATCGTGGGAACAGCTCACGCAGGGCTTGATTCCGATTCTCTACACGGGCATCATGTCGAGCGGCGTGGCATACACGCTTCAAATCATCGGTCAAAAGAATTTCAACCCGACGATAGCCGCCCTGATTATGAGCTTGGAATCCGTTATTTCCGCAGTGGCTAGCTACTTTGCTTGGCGCATGGGCTTTCTCACGCAGGATCAGAGCATGAGCGCTGTGCAAATCATCGGATGTGTGGTGATGTTCTGCTCGGTCATTTTCGTGCAGCTTCCCTTTGACAAACTGAGCCGCCGAAAGCATTGACGGCGGCGGCTTTATGTGCTATACTAACAATATAAAATTACAGGCTTTGCGTTTTTCCGACATTCCGGAATGTAATAGAGAATGCGGTGAAAATCCGCAGCAACTGTCATTACTGTGTTTGGCGTTCGCCATCAGTCAGATCGCTTCCGCATCGCCTTGGATTTGCATTCTTGGACAAGAAGAAGCGCAGCCATTCAAAATAGCCGCTGATGCGCGGTTATTTGTGTTGTGCTTTTCTGAGTAAATCGGAAAAGCATTTTTCTTTGCTTTCCCAAAAAATCGGAGGAAATCACATGAACAAACTCACAAAAACTGCAGGAACCATTTTGCTCTCTGCCGCGATGACAGCGTCAATCTGCGCGGTATCGTTCAGCGCTCAGGCAGCCGGAACAGGCAACATTCGCCTGATTGTCAAAAATGAAACCTATTCCACCGCTCAGGGCGCAAAATGGGACGGCGTTCTGCTCGATAAGACCGTTTCTATCAGCGAAACGGGAGACGCGCTCTCTACCGTCAAGCAGGCACTTGACGAAGCCGGAAAAGAGCTTGTGATGGTAGACAGCCAATGGGGTTCCTATGTATCCGCGATCGAGGGCGTTGCCGAAAACGATGCCGCGATGTACAGCGGCTGGATGGGCGTACAGAACGACTGGGCAGTCAACAACAATCTCGCGTATATCGACCTGAGAGACGGCGATACCTTTGAGATGACCTATTCCGTTACTATGGGTGTCGATATCGGCGCGGACTGGTCAAACACCTCTACCGCTCTCAAATCACTCTCTGTTGACGGCTTGACGCTCAACGAGAGCTTTGACCCGTCCAACACAGACTACACCGTCACCATCGGTTCGGACAGCAAGACTGTCTTTGCACAGCCTACCGCTGCCAACAAATACTATCAGGTGCGCACCTATAAAAATGAATACACCCCTGAGGAATACGGCTTCAGAACAACTGACGCGATTGACGTCAAGGCAGGGGACACCCTCTATATCGGCGTCGGCAACGCCGCGTGGCCGGGTTCCTATCCCGCTGAGACCGTTTACAGGGTTCATGTCATGGAAAACGACGTACAGCTTGGAGACGTCAATTTTGACGGAAAGCTCGATATCGCGGACGCGACCCTGATTCAGTTTGCCAGCATCGATCTGGAGCCCTTCTCAACGCTGCAAAAGTCACTGGCAGACTTCAACGCGGATGGCAGAGTGTCTATTCTCGATACTACCGCGATCCAGCATAAAATAGCCGATTAAGGATTGATTCAAATTGAAACGATTGACTGCAGCCCTGCTCTGTGTCTTAATGATTCTCGCGCCGCTCACCGTACAAGCGAAAGGCGGTTATGAGGAAAAATACGGCACTACCGAAGCTTATCTGAAGAACTGTCCCACCCCGACCGTCGGCTCGATGGGCGGCGAATGGATGGTCATCGGTCTCGCAAGGGGAAACGGCATTTCCCGGGAAATGGAGGAAGGCTATTATCAGAACGTCCTCTCAACCGTCAGGGATAACGGCTCCGAGAAGCTTCATCGCTCCAAAGCAACCGAAAACGCCCGAGTGATACTCGCTCTCACAGCTATCGGCAAGGATGTCACGGATGTTGCCGGCTATAATCTTCTTGCACCGCTCGCCGATTTCAAGTTTGTCACCAAGCAGGGACTCAACGGCGCTGTCTGGACGCTGATCGCTCTGGACTCCATGCTGTACGATATTCCCGAGACGGACGCGCAGGACGTGACCACACGGGAAAAGCTGATCGACTGTATCCTCAGCCGTCAGAACGAAAGCGGCGGCTGGGATATCAAAAACGACTACGCCGACCCCGATATGACCGGAATGGTGCTGCAATCGCTCGCTCCTTACTATGAGCATAATGAAGCGGTGAAAACAGCTGTTGACAACGCTCTGCGTGTGATGTCGGAAAATCAGCTCGACGACGGCGGCTTTCTGACCTACGGATCACCAACTCCCGAAAGCTGCGCGCAAATGCTCACAGCCCTCTGCTCGCTTGGCATCGATCCGCAAAAGGACAGCCGTTTCATCAAAAACGGCAGAAGCGTCCTCGACAGGATGCTGGATTTTTCTGTTGAAAACGGCTTTGAGCACCTGCAAAACGATGGTTTCAATCAAATGTCCACCGAACAAGCATTTTACGCGATGACCGCGCTTAACCGTCTGGAGAACGGAAAAACCGCTCTCTATGACATGAGCGACCTGCTTCTGCCTTATGACGTCAATCTCGACGGGCAGGTCAATATCATCGACGCGACAGAAACGCAAAAATACATTGCGGAGTTGCGGGATTTCAACCTTCGGCAGCAAAAAGCCGCGCATGCCGACGTAAACGGCAAGGTCAACATCACCGTCGTGACGGAAATCCAGCGTTTCATCTCAATGCAGTAAGGCGGAATCAAAATGCAAAAGCTGTTAATATTTCTAAAAAAGAATAAATTTATTATGATCACAGCCGCAGCAATTGTTGCGGCTTTGGTCGTTGCGTTTCTGATGGGCGGTAATATTGGAAAGGAAGACCCGAAATCCGCGACAGTTTCTTCTGCGGTACAAATGATAACCGCAGAATCAACCAAAGAAGCTTCAACTACTGCTTCCAAAACAATCGCTACGACCGACTCAGATGAAACAAGCACCGCCGTGACAACAACAGCGGAGCCTTCAACAGCGGAATACACCATTACGGAACAACCGCAAATGACGGAGGCACAGGAGGAAACCCAGCCTGTTACGGACAAATACCGTACAGAGCCGACGCCTACTGACAAGCCCGCACCCGTGGAGCCGCAGGAACAGACGACTGTGGACAATACCCTGACCTGCACGCTTTCCATCACCTGTCAGACCGCGCTGCAAAGCACTGATTTTGATGAAGAAATCCGTGAAATCCTCCCGTCTGACGGCATACTGCTTCCGCCCTGCAGGATTGAATTTACCGAGGGAGAGAGTGCATATGACCTTCTGCTGCGCACCTGCAGAGAAAAGAAAATCCACCTTGACGCAACCTTTACGCCGATTTACAATTCCTGCTATATCAAAGGAATCGGCAACCTCTATGAATTTGACTGCGGCGAAAACTCCGGCTGGATGTACAAGGTCAACGACTGGTTCCCGAACTACGGCATGTCGCGCTATGTTTTGAAAAACGGAGATACCGTCTCGCTGATTTACACCTGTGACGGCGGCTTTGACATCGGAGAACGGCAATGAGAGGCGGATTGCAAGCGATTCATCCCGCTGTGAGCCTGTTGTATTTTACGGCAGTCATCGTCTTTGCAATGTTTTTAATGAATCCGGTTTGTCTTACGCTTTCACTTCTGTGTTCAGCGGCGACCGCTGTGGTGTTGAACGGAAGAAAGACCGTCCTTTTTGCTCTGAAAGTGATATTGCCGTTGGCGCTGCTTGCGATTGTCATTAACCCGTTTGTCAATCATCGCGGAGTAACGGTACTCGGCTACCTTCCGTGGAACAATCCGCTCACACTCGAATCCATTTTGTTCGGCGTCGCCTCTGCCGTTATGCTGAGCAGTACTGTACTTTGGTTTTCATCCTTTCATACGGTGATGACCTCCGACAAGCTGGTATTTCTCTTTGGCAAAACGCTGCCCGCGCTCGGACTGATGTTATCCATGTCGCTGCGCTTTGTGCCAAAATTCAACGAAGAGCTTCGGGAGGTACGCAACGCGCAGCGGCTTCTTTTTCCCGAAAAAAGCGGTTTGATCCCACGAATCAAAAGCGCGGTTCGGGTACTTTCCGTCATGATTTCACGGGCGCTTGAGGATTCTCTGGAGACCGCCGATTCCATGAAGGCGCGCGGATATGGGCTGAAAGGCAGGACAGCCTATTCACGTTACCGAATGACGGGGCAGGATTGGTTCCTGCTCTCAGTTACCATCGTACTGACCGCAGCTATTGCTGGATTTTGTTTCTGCAAAACCGCGCGCTTCCGCTATTATCCGTCAGTAACACAGCTGAAATCGGCAGCGGACACGTTTATTTTCTACGGCACCTACGCGGTATTGCTTTTGATACCGCTGATATTAACTGTTGGGGAGGGCATCCGATGGCGGAAATACGAATCGAACATCTGAGCTTTGCATACCCCGAAACAGATCAATTGGCTCTGAAAGATGTGTCAATAACCATACAAAGCGGACAATTCGCCGTCATCTGCGGCACGTCAGGCAGCGGAAAAAGTACGCTTCTTCGTCTGCTAAAGCCTTCCGTACGCCCTCACGGAAAAACAGAGGGCGTGGTATATTATGATTCCGTCCGTTTGGAATCGCTCAGTCACCGCGAAGAGAGCGAAAAAATCGGCTTTGTGCAGCAATCTCCCGAGAATCAGATCGTGACCGACAAGGTATGGCATGAGCTTGCCTTTGGACTGGAAAGTCTCGGACTGTCCAATGCCGCTATCCGCCGCAGAGTCGCGGAAACCACCGCGTTCTTCGGATTAGAATCCGTTTTTGAAAAAAATGTTTCCGAGCTTTCGGGCGGGCAAAAGCAGCTCGTCACGCTTGCGTCCGTCATGGCAATGCAGCCCGAGGTACTGATTCTGGACGAACCGACTTCACAGCTCGACCCTGTCGCGGCAGCTGAATTTCTTTCCTGCTTACACCGCATCAACTGCGAACTGGGCGTTACGGTGATACTCTGCGAACAGCGTCTGGAAGAGGTTTTTTCGCTATGCGACAAGGTTCTTTTGCTCGAAAAGGGCAGGGCGCTTGCGCAAGGCAGCCCGCAGCATATCTATCAATCCTTGCAACAAACCGAACAAACATGGGCGTTAATGCCCTCGTTTGCCTGCATATGGAACGAAACCGGCAGGGAAGGAAACTGCCCTCTGAACATTGCGAAGGGCAGAGAATGGCTGAAAAGCTACGCCTCAATGCACGATACGCTGCCCTTGTATCAAGAGGATATTCCCGAGTCGGGAGAACCCGTTCTGGAAGTGAAAGACCTCCGGTTCCGCTATCAAAAGGATGCGCCCGATATTCTGAAAGGACTGCATCTCAAAGCAAAACGCGGTGAATTTATTGCCATTCTCGGCGGAAACGGCGCCGGAAAATCAACGCTTCTGTCTGTTATCAGCGGCGTTCAACGCGGTTATCACGGTAAAATCTCAAAGCATTACCGCCGCTGCGCCACCCTTCCGCAGTCGCCGCGCTCCATCCTCAGCGGAAAAACCGTGCGTCATTCTCTGGAAGAAATCGAGGGAACCGATAAAATACAGATGGCGCGAATCATCGCACTTTGCCGGCTGGAAAGCCTTCTTGACCGTCATCCCTTTGATTTATCAGGCGGTGAAACACAACGCGCGGCGCTTGCCAAGGTACTGCTTACCAATCCCGATTTACTCTTGCTCGATGAGCCGACAAAGGGATTGGACAACACGTTCAAGGAACAATTTGCCGCTATCATTCACTCTTTGGTTGCTCAGGGTGTCACCGTAATGATGGTAAGCCATGGCGTGGAGTTCTGCGCAAAACATCCGCACCGCTGTCTGATGCTGTTCGGCGGCGAGCTTGTCGCCGAAGGTACGCCGAGGGAATTTTTTTCAGGCAACAGCTTTTACGTCACCTCCGCGAGAAGGATGGCAAAGGGTGTGTTGGAGGACGCCGTTACCACTGAGGATGTGCTCTATTGCTGCACGGGAAAAAGAGAAAAAAAACCGCCGCATCTGCCAAACATTCCATACGAATTACCTCCCGAAACAACAGTCGACAACAGCAGGAACAAGCTTCCATTATGGAAAAAGCTGCTTGCTGTCATCGGCGCTGCCGCACTGATTTCGGGTATCCTGATTAACATTGACGTCATTCCGCTTTCCCTGCCACTGTGGGGAAAGCTGATGTGTATTCTCCTGCCGCTGGGTATGGAAATGCTTGCACTGAGCGACATTTCCAAAAAAACGATTGTGTATGACCACCGAGAAAAGCTGCCCAAACGGACAATCGCGGCAAGCCTGATGATACTACTCGCGGTGCCGCTGACCATCTTCATCGGCACCACCTGCCTCAACGACCAAAAATACCTGTTTATCTCACTTTTGGTTCTTCTGGAAGCGATGCTGCCGTTTTTTCTGGTATTCGAGGGAAGAAAACCGCAGGCACGTGAATTGGTGCTGATTGCGGTGCTCTGCGCGATTACAGTCGCGGGACGGACAGCATTTGTCGCCCTGCCGCAGGTCAAGCCTGTGCTTGCCCTGATTATTATCGCGGGAGTTGCCCTCGGAGGTGAAGCCGGTTTCATCACGGGAGCCATTGCCATGCTGGTATCGAACCTCTATTTCGGACAGGGCGCATGGACGCCGTGGCAAATGTTCGCCGCGGGAATTATCGGTTATCTCGCGGGAATTCTCTTTCAAAAAGGCTTTCTGCGCAGAAGCCGCGGTTCTCTCTGTGTATTCGGATTTATCGTAACCGTGATGATTTACGGCTTGGTGATGAACTTCGCCACAATGGTTCTGGTGCGCGCACCGATGAACACGGAATCAATCATCGCTTATTACGCGCAGGGGTTGCCGATGGATGTTATTCACGCCTTATCCACGCTGGTTATCCTGTTTTTTGCCGCTGAACCGATGCTCGAAAAGCTCGACCATGTCAAAACAAAATACGGACTGCTCCGCACAGCAGGATATTAAGGGAACCTCTGAAAATTCCTTACCGCACATAACCACGGAATCTTCACGGCAGATTATTGCCAAAACCCCTTGAAATACGTCAGTATCCCTGCAGCGTTTTGACAATATTCTGCCATAAATCTTCCGCACTTCTGCGCTGCATTGAATAATTAGAGATTTCCTTAAAAAAGTAACGCCGCACAACCGTGCGGCGTGATTTGTTTAATAAGTGATGATTTCATAGCCATCCTCGGTGACAAGCACCTGTATTTCCCACTGCGCAGAGGGGAGACCGTCTTTTGTATAAATGGTCCAGCCGTTTTTCTCGTCGGTATATATCGGCGCCTTTCCCATATTGATCATCGGCTCGATTGTAAACATCAGTCCCGGAACCATCAGCATTCCTGTGTTCGGTTCGGTAACATAGCTGACCCACGGATCCTCGTGGAACTCCAACCCGATTCCGTGACCGCCGACCTCACGAACGACGGAATAGCCGCAGCTTTTGACATATTCATTGACGGCGTTTCCCATATCTCCGAGGAATTTCCAAGGCTTGACCTCCTTCAAGCCCTCTTGAAGCGCCTGCTTTGCGGCGTCGACAAGCGCTTCCTTTTCCGCGCTGACCTCACCGATGCAGAACATGCGCGAGGAATCGGAGAAGTAACCGTTGAGATTGGTGGAAACGTCCACATTGACAATATCGCCGTCTTTAAGGATAATATCCTCCGAGGGAATACCATGGCACACCTCGTCATTTATGGAGGTACAAACGCTCTTAGGAAAGCCCTCATAATTCAGCGGCGCAGGAATACCGCCCATTCTGACGGTGATATCATGCACCCAGCGGTCAATCTCCGCAGTGGATATTCCTGCCCGGATATGCTCCGCCACATAGTCGAGCACCGCGATATTGATCTTGGCGCTTTCCTTGATCTTTTCAATCTGTTCCTTTGTCTTGAGCAGGCTGTGGTCGGGAATCTGATGTCCCTGCGCCTCGATTTCTTCCATTCTCTCGTCAAAATCGATATGGCACTTCTTATATTTCTTGCCGCTTCCGCACCAGCATTCGTCGTTTCTGCCCGGCTTCTTCATGCTTTCATACTCCTTTTATCCGTAATGTTCCATATTATTATATCACGTTCGGAGACTGACTACAAGAAGAATGTGCGATTTTATTGCCAAGTTGAGCGATTTGCGTTATAATTGACATAGTCGCTGCCTCTGTTTGCATATGCTGTTACAGAGGTGATCATGTGAGAATCCGCAGATTTGTCTTTTTGTTTCTGGTCGTGTTCTTTCTCTCGGTCTTTATCGCACTGATGGTAACGTCAACTTCCCGTGTCACACTGCAAACGGACGCGATGCCCGCTGAACCGCTGCCGTGTGTGATTCTGGACGCCGGACACGGCGGTGAGGACGGGGGAGCAGTCAGCGCGGACGGCATATCGGAAAAAGCGATCAACCTGTCTATCGCGCAAACAACAAATGATTTGCTGCGGCTCTTCGGATTGAAAACGCAGATGACACGGATCGATGACAACGATATTTCTGAGGAAGGCGACACCATCCGCGAGCGTAAGCTCAATGACATGAAAAAGCGGCTTTCTATCTTTAATTCCTCGGAAAGCAATACGATAATCAGCATCCACCAGAACAAGTTTTCCAATACTGCCTCGCACGGTACGCAGGTGTTCTACTCACCAAACAATGATAACAGTACATCGCTTGCCGAGGCGATTCATTTTTCCGTCAAAACGCAGCTGCAGCCGGACAATGAACGGAAATGCAAGCCGTCCGACGATGGAATCTATCTGCTCAAAAACACCACACAGCCTGCCGTGATTGTGGAATGCGGCTTTCTCTCTAACCGCGAGGAATGTGCCAAGCTTGCGGATGAAGGCTATCAGAAGCAAATGTCCTTTGCAATCACAACGGGCTTTCTTGACTATATCAATACTAACAAGGATGTGACATAAATGGCAAAAATCAAAAGCGTTTATATCTGCGCAGAATGCGGCTATGAATCGCCCAAATGGATGGGTAAATGCCCTTCCTGCGGCGAATGGAATACCATGAATGAAGAAATCAGAGATACGGCAAAAACGGCTCCCGCTGCTAAAACGAGAACACGCAGCAGCTACTCCGCGCCGTACTCCATCCGAGAGATATCCACAGACGATGAGCACCGCTATGATACGGGCTGTCACGAGCTAAACCGTGTGTTGGGCGGCGGCATTGTCAAGGGCAGTCTGATTCTCCTCGGAGGCGATCCCGGTATCGGTAAATCAACGGTGCTGATGCAGATTTGCCAGTTTCTCGGCGACACGCTGAAAATCCTATATGTCTCAGGTGAGGAATCAAAACGCCAGCTCAAGCTACGCGCGATTCGTCTGGAGGTTGATTCCGAAAACCTGCTTGTTATGACAGAAACCGATGTGGAAATCATCTGCGAGCAAATCAAGAATCTCAAACCCGATCTGGTCATGATCGACTCCATCCAGACCATGAACCTCACAGAGCTGAGCTCCTCTCCGGGCAGCGTCACACAGGTGAGGGAATGTACCAACCTCCTGATGCGGACAGCAAAATCTCTGGATATTCCGATGTTTGTCGTCGGTCATGTCAATAAGGAGGGCTCTATCGCGGGTCCAAAGGTGCTCGAGCATATTGTCGACACGGTTCTGCATTTCGAGGGCGACAAGCAAATGAGCTGCCGCATCCTGCGCGCGATAAAAAACCGATACGGCTCCACCAATGAAATCGGCGTATTTGAGATGACGGACAAGGGGCTGAAAGAGGTCGATAATCCCTCCGTGATGCTGCTTTCGGGCAGGCCGAGCAATGTGTCGGGAACCTGCGTCACCTGCACGATCGAAGGCTCGCGACCGATTCTCGCGGAAACACAGGGTCTTGCCACACAGTCAGGCTACGGCAACGCACGCAGAATGGCGACCGGCTATGATTATAACCGCCTTTCGATGATTCTTGCGGTACTGGAAAAGCGCGCAGGCTACTTCTTTTCCAACAGCGACACCTATATCAATATCGTCGGCGGTCTGCGCGTGGACGAGCCTGCCATTGACCTCAGCATCGCGATGGCGCTGATCAGCAGTCTGAAGGACGAGCCTGTCTATGAAAAAGCGGTCGTTTTCGGTGAAATCGGACTTGCGGGCGAAATCCGCTCCGTTTCTCAGGCACAGCTGCGTGTCAACGAGGCGGTAAGACTGGGCTTTGACCGCATTATCCTGCCGTTCCACAACCTCAAGGGCGTTCATTGCACCGACGCGAAATTAATCGGCGTCAAAAACATCCGCGAGGCTTTTGAGGCGATCACCCAATGAGTAAGCTGCTGATGAGCGATGAATATTCCTGCTTCTGCAAAGAAATGAAAAAGCAGGGATATGAAATCATTCCCACAGAAAATATTGATCTGTTTCATTTACCGGAACGCCGCCACGCAGATATGCAGGCGCTCAGAATCCGCGACAAACTCTTTACTTTGCAGGATTGCAGCAAGCCGATCGGCAGGGATTATCCCGAAAACGTACGGTTGAATTGTCTGTACCTGGACAACAAATTATACGGAAATCTCAAAGCTATCGATTCAGCCGTACTTGATTTCTGCAGCAAAAACGGCATTAAGACCATACACATGAACCAGGGTTATACGCGCTGTTCTACGCTTGTTGTCAACAATCATGCTGTGATTACAGCGGACAAATCCATTGAGAAAGCGATGAAACAAAACAGGGTAGAGGTCTTGCCGATTTCCGCAGGTCATATTCGTCTGGATGGATTCGATTACGGCTTTATCGGCGGCGCTTCATGTACGGTTGATAACACCGTTTACTTTTTCGGAAATATCACAAAACACCCTGATTTTGAAAATATCAGGGTGTTTATCAAGCAATATAATTCTAAAATCGAAATATTATGTAAAAAAGTACCGCTAACCGATATCGGCGGTGCGGTTTTGCTATGAAAAAAGACAGGTACCTTTATTTGGTATCTGTCTTTTTATGTACCTTCGCAAGGGGGTTATGATCAGCGGCGTGTTTTAACTGTTCGGAGCTGAGGTGGGTATATATCTCGGTTGTCGCAAGATTTTCATGACCGAGCACCTCTTTGAGCACTCTCACATCAACGCCGCCGTGCTGATACATTAACGTCGCGGCGGTATGACGCAGCTTGTGGCAGGAATATCCCTGCGCATTCAGTCCGATTTTTTCGAGATATTTATAGACCATTGCCTGAATCGTCTTTACGGACATACGATTATGATTGCGGCTGATAAACAGCGCTTTTTTGTCCTTAACGCCGTCAACAGGGCGTACCTTCATATAGTCCTGTATCGCGGAAATACAGGCGGAATTGAGATATACGATCCGTTCTTTGTTGCCCTTGCCGAGTACGCGCAGGGTGTTATCGTTGCGGATATCCGTGTAATTAAGACCCGACATCTCGGAAACACGCAGACCGCAATTGAGAAAGAGCGTCAGAATCGCATAATCACGCGCCTGATATTCTCCGTCTACAGCGTTCAATAACTCGATACTTTGTTCGAGTGTAAGATACTTTGGGAGAGCTTTTTTCTTTTTTGGCGCTTCCAATTCATCGATCGGGTTGACCTTGAGATAGTGTTTCTTGGTCGTCAGGTACTTGAAGAATCCCTTAAGGCTCGAAACCTTTCGGGCACGTGCTGCGGACTGGTTGCCGCGTTCACGCTGCAGCCACGTCATGTATTCATATGCATCCGTCAGCGTGACGGATTCCAGAAATTGCAAATCAAGGTCATCAATTTTGATTGCATCAAATTCACAGTCATCCGGTACCAGATGACGCGACAGCTTCATAAAACGGAAAAAAGTTCGTAGGTCAATAAAGTACTCATCAACGGTCTTGACGGATTTGTTGAGGATTGTTTGAAGGTAGTAAAGATATTCTTTGAGCTGCGGAAATGCTTCGTCTTGAAATCTGACTGGCATAGGTTCACCTGAAATCTGATTGTTATTATTCTAAATATTAGTATAGCACAAAAAAGAGGGGTATAATTCCATATCGGAATAATTACACAAAATGGATATTTTGTATAATTGAGGGGAGTGGTATCAAAAGAATAAGGCGTAATAAGCCGTTTTGAATCATTCCATAGCTTATCACACCATTATTCTCAGTATTTATTGATTTCCCGGATTCCTGTCAAATCCTCGTTGATTTCCATTTCAATTCCTTTGCTGAGCTTGTCCTCACAGCATCTGTAGAACCGATGATAATACTCCTGCGCTTCCTGCCACCGACTGCGCTGCTTATCCGTCAGCTCTGCGGGTTTGATTCCGTAACGCTCAACCAGCATCTCTCCGAAATATTGCGTAAAATTCTCTGAGCCATACAGATTTAAATGCTGCACGTTATAGAACCATTCAGGCGGATAATTCATTGTTTTAGGATCACGCTCAAAATTGATAAAATCAAAGCCGTATTCCTTAATTATTTTTCCTGCGGCATTGGAACGGCAAAATCCATCATAATCGTTCTGCCGCACCAGATGCGGTGCTCTGAAAAATACCACGTTGTGAATCTCATTATCATTAAGATATTGCAGCAGCTCTCGCAGCTGCCGTTCACTCGGTTCATATAGCTTGACTTCACTATCGTCATTTACCAGTTTTTGATTAAGGTATGTGTTATCTTGTTCACAAGCGCCGGTATTGGATTTATAGCCCTTGAGCAAGGTATATCCGCGAAAATGCTGCGCAATCAGCGGAAACAGGAACTTGACGCCGCCCGGATATTCACTCCATGAGCTATGGTACTTAATCAATGGCAGATAATATTCCATCTCATCCTCTGTATTCAGGCTCTTGACGTATTCCACCTTATTCTCATTGAGCGGTACGGGGTCGATATATTTGCGGATACTGCCCTCGTTGGTGTCGTTGCGGTCATCGGGATATAAAAACGGGTTGATCTCGATAACAATGAGCTGCGGATCTTGGGTGCGCTCGATCTCCTTGATCTGCGTGATCGCAGCTCCCGCAGTAATAGACGCCGTGGCGTACGGATAGCTGGTAAAGCCGAATTTCTCATATGCCAAAGCAGGACAAAAGCCCGTATACAGCTCGCTTGCGCCTGTAAAGACAACATCTATGGATTTTTCATCCTCCAGATAGAAGCCGTCTATTCTCAGCTTGTTGTGGTCAATATGGCAAAGAACAAAATTTTGCAGGAACAACAGCGCGAGTGCGAAAACTACCAGAAAGGACGTGATTTTGATGGTTCTGATAAAATATTTTTTCATACCTTTATTATATAGGAATATCGACAAAAGTCAAGCAGAGAAAAACAGCGGCCGACGATCGACCGCTGTTTTTATATGGGAAAAGATATTAAGGAAAAACCTGAATTAGCAAATACCCTGAATGAGCATAGCCTGAGCTACTCTCTCGAAGCCTGCGATGTTAGCGCCTGCAACAAGGTTGTCGCCGAGGTTGTACTTCTCGCAAGCCGCAACGCTCTGCTTGAAGATGTTGACCATGATAGCCTCGAGCTTCGCATAAACCTCTTCCTCAGTGAAGATAGCGTGCTCAGCGTTCTGGCTCATCTCGATGCAGGAGCAAGCTACGCCGCCTGCGTTAGCAGCCTTGGAAGGACCGACAACAACGCCGTTCTCCTGCAGATACTCGATAGCATCGTTGGTGGTGGGCATGTTGGAGCCTTCGCAGAGGAACTTACAGCCGTTGGCAACCATTGCCTTAGCTTCGTCGATCTTGATCTCGTTCTGAGTTGCGCAGGGAATGTAGAGGTCAGCCTTAACGCCCCAGGGCTTCTCGCCTGCGAAGAACTTCGCGTTGGGATACTTCTCAGCATAGGGAGCGCAGATGTTCTTACCGGAGTTTCTGAGCTCGATGAGGAAGTCGATCTTCTCACCTGTTACGCCCTCTTCGTCGAGGATGTAGCCGTCGGGACCGGAAATGGTAATAGCCTTAGCGCCGAGCTGCTCGAGCTTCTTAGCGGTACCCCAAGCAACATTACCGAAGCCGGAGATAACAACCTTCTTGCCCTCGAGGCTCTCGCCGAAGTGCTTGAGCATCTCTCTTGCGTAGAATACGATACCGTAGCCGGTAGCTTCCGCTCTGCCTGCGAGACCGCCGTTCGCGGTGCCCTTACCGGTAAGAGTACCGTCATAGCAATCTCTGATTCTCTTGTACTGACCCATCATGTAGCCGATCTCTCTGCCGCCTACGCCGAGGTCGCCCGCAGGAACGTCAGTGTTGGGGCCGATGTGTCTGAAGAGCTCCGTCATGAAGGACTGGCAGAATCTCATGATTTCCATGTCTGACTTGCCGTTGGGGTTGAAGTCAGCGCCGCCCTTGCCACCGCCGATGGGAAGACCTGTGAGGGAGTTCTTGAAAATCTGCTCGAAGCCGAGGAACTTAACAATACTAATGTTTACGGAGGGGTCAAAACGGAGACCGCCCTTGTAGGGACCAAGCGCACTGCTGAACTGAACGCGGAAGCCACGGTTTACCTGAACCTTGCCGTTATCGTCAACCCAGGGTACTCTGAAGATGACCTGTCTCTCAGGCTCGGTGATTCTCTCGATGATGGCGTTCTTCTCATACTCGGGGTTCGCGTCGAACACGGGCTCCAGAGAGGAAAGAACCTCGGTTGCAGTCTGAAGGAACTCAGGCTGGTTGGAATTTTTTGCTGCCAGCTTTTCAAGCTGTTCGCTAACATATGACATTTGAAAGTCCTCCTTAAAATATTACCTATTAAAAAGGCTGAGATGGTGTGGAAAAGAAGCCGTTTGCAGGAAAAGCCGCGGTTTCTTTCACCGACTTTTATATAATACACTATCCGTAAGAATATTGCAAGAGCTTTTTGCAAGTTTTTTTGAGAAAATTTCATTTTTTCGGCATTTTATACAGCAATGTGACACAAAAAGACCTCTTTTGAGCGGAATTTTCACAATAGCAGCATAAATTTCATGCAGGATTGAAGAATTCCACATTCACTTTTAAGTTTTGTATAATTCGTAAGGCGGTTTTTCACATACTTCCCAACATAATTTTTAGTTGCATTCGGACATATTCACATGTTATAATAGTGTTGAAAGAATAATATTACTATTTGTATAACTTCTATTTGGGGTGTTTTCATGGATTACTGCAAGCGTTTGAAGGAATTAAGAGTTGCTAACGGATACACGCAGGAGCAGATTGCGTTTATCCTGCATACGCGTCAGGAGCAATACAGCAAATACGAAAGCGGCAAGCGTGAGCTGCCGATCCGGCACTTGATTACCCTTTGCTGTCTTTACCGTGTCTCGGCAGATTATATTCTGGGAATCGAGAAGCTGATAAAGAAATAGCCCCGCTCCCCTACCCTACTGCTTTTCGGCGCAAAAAAGCTCCCTCTGTCCGAATATGGACAAAGGGAGCTTTGCTCGCTGTATTCTTTTTATTTGGTCAGATCTTTGAACTCTGAGAAATCGAAGGTCGCGAAATAATCCTTCGGCTCTTCGGCACGGCGGATCAGCTTGTGGCTGCCGTCCTCACAGAACAGCACCTCCGCAGAGCGGAGCTTTCCGTTATAGTTGTAGCCCATCGAGAAGCCGTGAGCGCCCGCGTCGTGGATATAGAGGATATCGCCGATATCAATCTTCGGCAGCATTCTGTCGATCGCAAACTTGTCATTATTCTCACATAGACCGCCTGTCACATCATACTTATGGTCGCAGGGCTCATTCTCCTTGCCGAGCACGGTGATATGATGATAGGAGCCGTACATTGCCGGACGCATGAGATTTGCGGCACAAGCGTCCAGACCGATATATTCCTTATAGATATGCTTTTCGTGAATCGCAGTCGCGACAAGCGCGCCAAAGGGAGCAAGCATGTATCTGCCAAGCTCTGTATAGATCGCCACATCATCCATACCCGCGGGAACGAGAATTTCCTCGAACTTCTTGCGCACGCCTTCGCCGATAATGGCAATGTCGTTCTTGGGCTCCTCGGGACGGTAGTCAACGCCGACGCCGCCGGAGAGATTTATAAACTTGATATGTACACCCGTCTTTTCGCGCAGTCTGACCGCCAAACGGAAGAGAATGCCCGCAAGCTCGGGATAATAGCCATTGGAAACCGTATTGGAGGCAAGGAAAGCATGAATACCAAACTCCTCTGCCCCAGCCTCTTTTAGCTCGAGGAAGGCTTTTTCCATCTGCTCCTCGGTCATGCCGTACTTGGAATCACCGGGAGTATCCATGACCTGCACTTTATCCTCGCTGTCCGCCATGCGGAACACCCCGCCCGGATTATAACGGCAGCAGATCGTCTTGGGAACACCGCAGATCTTCTTGATAAATTCCACGTGCGTATAATCATCCAGATTGATGTTTGCGCCGAGATCATACGCCTTTTTCATATCCTGCTCGGGCGTAACGTTCGAGCTGAACATAATTTCGCCGCCTGTGATGCCGCAGGACTCGCAGAGCATCAGCTCGGTATAGGACGAGCAGTCCATGCCGCAGCCCTCTTCCTGCAGAATCTTCATCAGGTATGGATTCGGCGTCGCTTTAACAGCGAAATATTCTTTATAACCCTTGTTCCATGCAAAAGCGCGGTTGAGCGCTCTCGCGTTCTCTCTGATACCCTTTTCATCATAAACATGGAACGGGGTCGGGATATCCTTGATGATGTCCTTTGCCTGCTCCAGTGTGAGAAACGGTTTCTTTTCCATTACTCGTTTTCCTCCTCGTAACCCTCGATATACTCCTCGATGACTTCCTTGATGTCATCAAGGCCTTCTCCGCTCACTGCGGAGAACGGCAGCAGCTCGATTCCCTCGAACAGCTCCAATTCATCCTGCAGCTCCTCCAACCGCTTTTCATACGCCATCTTTTTGAGCTTGTCCCTTTTCGTGAGGACAATGACGAACGGCGCGTTGCAGTCATAGAGAAACTTCAGCATGTCATAATCGTCCTTTGTCGGCTTGTGGCGGATGTCAATAATCTGCACGATCAGAACGATGTTCCTCTCGGAAGAGAGATACCCCTCCACCAGACTCGCCCAACGCTCCTTCTCTGCCTTGGAGACCTTCGCGTAACCGTAACCCGGCAAATCGACAAATCGGCATCTTTGCAGACGATAAAAGTTGATGGTAGCGGTTTTTCCCGGCTGTGCGCTCACGCGCGCCAATGCCTTTCGCTGCACCAGTTTGTTGAGCAATGAGCTTTTACCGACGTTGGAATGACCCGAAAAAACGATTTCAGGCAAATCAGACACGGGAAGCTGATTGACGGTTCCCGCGGCATATTCAAAACTGACTTCGTTAAAATTCACAGGCGCCCTCCTTACTGCGTAACGCGGGCGAGATTCGCCTTTTTGACCGGAAAGTAAGATCGGTTCCATTCCCTGTCAGTAAGCTGCACAGGGTCAATGATCGCGCATTTAAGCACATCCTGCAGGCTCTCGACAGCGACAAAATTGACATGCTCCCTGACAGCGGCATCGCACTCCTCCACATCAGGCTCGTTGAGCTTCGGGATAATAACAGTCGCTATACCGTGCTTGTAGGCAGCCATGCTCTTTTCCTTTAATCCGCCGATGGGCAGTACCCTGCCGCGCAGGGTGATTTCTCCCGTCATCGCGATATCGTGACGGATTGCCTTGGAGGACAGCGCGGAATAGATAGCTGTCGCCATCGTGATACCTGCAGAAGGTCCGTCCTTGGGCACCGCACCCTCCGGCGCATGAATATGGATATCTTTATTCTTATAGAAATTCGAATCAATTCCGAGCACGTCCGCGTGACTGCGGATGCAGTTGACCGCGATTTTCGCGCTCTCCTTCATAACGTCGCCAAGAGAACCTGTCAGCTCCAGCTTGCCCGTGCCGTCCATCAGAGCGACTTCTATCGGCAACAGCTCACCGCCGACCGACGTCCATGCAAGTCCGTTGACAATACCGATTTCGTCCTTTTTGTTCAACTGCTCAGGCAGATACTTCTTGTGACCGAGCAGACGCTCAATCTCCGCTTCATCTATTTTGAAGCTCTCCTTGCCCTGCTCGAGCTTTTCTACCGCGCACTTGCGCATGAGGTTGGCAATCGTGCGTTCCAGCGTTCTGACACCCGCTTCGCGGGTATAGAAATCAATCAATGAATAGATTCCCTTCTGCGTGAATTTTAATTCTTTTGAAGAAAATCCACACAGCTCCAGCTGCTTGGGAATCAAATGCTTCTTCGCAATATAGAACTTTTCCTCACGGGTATAGCTGTTGATTTCGATAATCTCCATTCTGTCTCGCAACGGTGCGGGTATCGTACCTAGGTCGTTCGCCGTTGTAATAAACATGACATTAGACAGATCAAAGGGAATATCGATATAGTGGTCAACAAACTTGCTGTTCTGCTCGCTGTCGAGTACCTCGAGCAGCGCGGAGGTCGGATCGCCCTTGTAGTCGCTGCCAAGCTTGTCCACTTCGTCAAGAATCAGAACAGGGTTGTTGGTGCCCGCATTCTGAATCGCCGCGATAATGCGTCCGGGAATAGAGCCTATGTAGGTGCGGCGGTGACCGCGGATTTCCGCTTCATCCCTTACGCCGCCGAGTGCGATTCGCTGGCTGTTTCTTCCGATAGCGTCCGCGATGGATTTGGCTATCGACGTCTTGCCGACGCCCGGAGGACCTACAAAGCAGATGATCTGTCCCTTTTGCTTGGTGCTGAGCTTTCTGACAGCAAGCTGTTCAATGATTCTGTCCTTGATTTTTTCAAGGCCGAAATGCGTTTTATCCAGTTCCTTGCGGATGCGGGATATGACGATTTTATCCTTGGTCGCATGGTGCCACGGCAAATCGAGAACCGTGTCCAGATAACTGCGGATCACGGACGCCTCCTGGCTGCCGTACGGCATTTTCATCAGCTTGCGGCACTCCTTGAGCAGAACGTCCTCGCTCTTTTTATCAAGCTTCAGCTCGATGATTCTGTTCGCGTACTCCTCCGCGTCCTCAACAGGATTGTCGTCCTCTCCCAGTTCCTCCTCAATCACACGCTTTTGCTCACGCAGGAAAAAGTCGCGCTGACTTTCATCAATGCGCTGCTTCGCCTTGTGACTGATTTCGTTTTCCAGACGGAGAATATAATTTTCATTAACAAGGACGTCGAGAACGTCCTTCAACCGCTCGGAAGAATCAATTATTTCAAGAATACTCTGTTTTGTCTGGTAATCCAGCGCCATGTTCGCGGCAATATAATCCGCCAGCTCGCCCGCGCTTCTGCAAAGGGCAACTTTGAAAATAATATCCGCAGGCATCGCGGGTGAAATGGAAAGATATTCCTCAAACTCCTTTTTCACCGCACGCATCAGCGCGATATCCATATCACTCGGGAGCTTGATCTGGTCGGTCAACGGCTCGATCTCCGCCATCAGACCTTCCGCATCCTGCACAGGCGAAATGATACGCGCTCTGTACTTGCCCTCAATCACAATCCGCGTGATATTCTCGGGCTGTTTGAGCACCTGCACAATCTTGGCGACAACGCCTACGGAATAAACATCTACCAGCTTCGGTTCACTGTTCGTCGCGTCAATCTGCGCAGACAGAAAAATCAACTGATTATGCTTCATCGCTTTATGAATTGCGGTAATGCTTTTCTGTCTGCCCACATCAAAATGAATCAGGGACTTTGGAAAAACAACCAAGCCTCTCAAAGGCAATACAGGGACAATCAAGGTGTCTTTATTTTGAGATTCCATTGTGTCTCCTTTCCGAGAGCCATATGCTCTCTTTCTATCAAAAATCGGGCAACACCGCAAAAACGGCAGTTGCCGCAGCGGTGTTGCCCGAAAACAGTTTTAGCAGTATACGAGCTACCGCTTCGGTAGCTTTACGACGCCGAGCTTCTCTTGGAACGCTTTTCTTTCTTCGGCATCTTCAGGGAAAAAGCAGATTTCTCCTTTTTCCTTGTGATCTGCGGCTGCTCCTTGTCGGTGACAACCGCCTTGGTAATGATGATCTTCTCAATCGTAGTATCGGACGGCGTCTCAAACATCAAATCCTTGAGAATACTCTCCATGATGCCGCGCAGTCCTCTTGCGCCCGTCTTTTGGTCATACGCCTGCTGCGCGATCGCCTCGAGAGCCTCGTCCTCAAAGTACAGCTCAACGCCATCCAGCTCAAAGAGCTTTTTGTACTGGGATACGATCGAGTTCTTGGGAACCGTGAGAATCTGAACAAGTGCCTGCGTATCGAGTCCGCTGAGCGCGGTGATTACGGGCAATCTGCCGATTAATTCGGGAATGATACCGAACTTGACCAGATCGCGTGCGACAACATCCTTCATCCAATCGCTCTCGTCAAGCTCTTTTCTCGACTTGATATCGGCGCCGAAGCCGATTACCGAGCTGCCCTGACGCTTCTCGACAATTTTCTCGAGACCGTCAAAAGCGCCTCCGCAGATAAAGAGGATGTTCTTTGTATCAATTTGAAGGAATTCCTGTTGCGGATGCTTTCTTCCGCCATGAGGAGGTACATTGGCAAGGGTTCCTTCCACGATTTTAAGCAATGCCTGCTGCACGCCCTCACCGCTGACGTCGCGTGTAATGGACGGGTTTTCGCTCTTACGCGCAATTTTGTCAATCTCATCGATATAGATGATGCCGCGCTCCGCGCGTTCGATATCATAATCCGCTGCCTGAATCAGCTTGAGCAGGATGTTTTCAACATCCTCACCTACATAGCCCGCTTCGGTCAGCGTGGTCGCGTCCGCGATTGCAAAGGGCACGTCAAGCGCTTTGGCCAGCGTCTGCGCAAGCAGCGTCTTGCCGACGCCCGTGGGTCCGAGAAGAAGGACATTGCTCTTTGCGAAATCAACGCTGTTGTCGCCCGCAAAGGCGCGTTTATAGTGGTTATAGACAGCTACGCTCAGCGTAACCTTGGCGTCATCCTGACCGATGACATATTCGTCTAGGATTGCCTTGATTTCCTTTGGCTTCAAAAGCGCGGCAAAATCCTCCTCGGACATTTCGGGAGCAGACGGAGAATACTCGCGATCTCTGTCGCGTTCAACCTCGCCTGACTGTTCGATGATGTTCATGCACAGCTCCACGCAGCGGTCGCATATATAGGCGCCGCTGCCCGCGATAAGCCTGGACACCAGATCCTGCGGCTTGCCACAGAAGGAACAGTAGATTTCCTTGTCGTTGTTTTTATTAGCCATGAGATAATCTCACCTTATCTTTTGTCAATTACCTTATCAATCAAGCCGTATTCCAGCGCTTCCTGCGCGGTCATGAAATTATCACGCTCGGTGTCCGCCTTGACAACATCCAACGGCTTGCCTGTGTTCTCCGAAAGAATCCGGTTCAGACGCGCCTTGGTGTCGAGCATGTAGCGAGTGTGAATCTCCATGTCGGTAGCCTGACCCTTGTAGCCGCCGAGAGGCTGATGAATCATGATGGTACTGTTCGGCAGCGCCAATCTTTTGCCCTTTGTGCCTGCGGAAAGCAGGAAAGCGCCCATGCTCGCCGCCATTCCCATGCAAATCGTGGAAACATCGCACTTGATATACTGCATGGTGTCGTAAATTGCCAAGCCGTCAGTCACACTGCCGCCGGGGCTGTTGATGTAAAGGCTGATATCCTTTGTGGGGTCCTGACTTTCGAGATAAAGCAACTGCGCAACAACAACGCTTGCGGTCGCGCTGTTGACCTCGTCATGCAACATAATGATTCTGTCATTTAACAGTCTTGAATAAATATCGTAGGAACGCTCGCCGCGGTTGGTCTGTTCCACAACATACGGTACCAATGCCATACTATCAACCCTTTCTGATTTATTGTATCGCGGTATTGATGGATTATTCAGAAGTTTCCTTATTTAATAACCGCGTTGTTTTTTACAAGCTCAAGCGCCTTCTGAACCTTGAGATCCTCGGTCAGAGAATCTGCGGGCACGGCAGCCTTCACCTTTTCTACGTCCATCTTGTAAGCCTCAGCCATCTTGCCGTATTCCGCGTCAAGAACTTCCTCGGTTACTTCGATGTTTTCCTGAGCGGCGATCGCCTCGAGAACGAGTCTGAGCTTAACCCTCTTCTCCGCCTCATCCTTGTACATAGCCTTGAGACCGTTTACATCGGTGCCCATGTACTGCATGTAGGTGTTGAGATCCATGCCCTGTGAACGCAGGCGCATGTCAAAATCTCTTACCATGTCGCTCGCCTGGTTGTCATACATTGCCTCGGGAATCTCGTCCGTCGCAAGCGCGATCAGCTTCTCGGAAATCTGGTTGTCAACGTCCTTTTCCGCCTCGTCAGCGAGTCTCTTTGCGATCTCTGCTCTGAGCTGAACCTTGTACTCGTCGAGAGTCTCCTTATCGGAAACGTCCTTTACGAACTCGTCGTCAACCTCGGGAAGCTCCTTGGTCTTGATTTCGTGGAGGTTGATCTTGAACTCCGCATCCTTGCCCTTGAGCTCCTCTGCCTGATACTCCTCGGGGAATGTTACATTGATACTGAATTCCTCGCCTGTGGAGTGACCGACCAGCTGCTCCTCAAAGCCGGGAATGAAGTTGCCGGAACCGAGAGCAAGGCTGTAGTTCTCCGCCTTGCCGCCCTCGAAGGGAACGCCGTCGGTGAAGCCTTCAAAGTCAAATACAACGGTGTCGCCGATCTCAGCCGCTCTGTCCTCAACGGTAACCATACGGGAGTTGCGGTCTCTGACCTTCTCGATCTCCTCGTCAACGAGCTCGTCGGTGACCTCGGTGGACTTCTTCTCGATCTCAAAGCCCTTGTAGCCGTCTACGGTCAGGGTGGGCTTTACAATGATATCGGTCTTGAACGTGAAGCCGTCCTTGCCTGCCTCGATCGCCTCGAGCTTCTCAACCGCGACGATTTCAAGACCCTGTTCCTTGGCTGCCTCATAGAGAGCGTCGGGATAGCACTCCTGCATCGCGTCATCATAGAACACCTCAGTGCCGTACATTCTCTCGATGATATGTCTGGGAGCCTTGCCCTTTCTGAATCCGGGAATGTTGATCTTCTTGACCTGCTTCTTATATACCTTGTTGATCGCTTTTTCAAAAATCTCGCCGTCTACGGAGACGGTCAGCTCATAAGCGTTTGCCGCTTCCTTCTTTAAACATTCTTTCAGTGCCATTTTTAATTCCTCCATTAATGATTCTTTTGATAGTTATCGCTTTATTATATCATAACTTTTCTTATAAATCAAGTTATCTGACCAAGACAGGCATAAAGCCGATCCTGTCTCCCGAAACCAGCGTGAAATCAACGCCCCTGTACACGCCCTCGCAGGCAAGGCGGAAATTCTTTTTTCCGTGAATGTGACCGTAGTAACACTTTTTGATGTTATGCTCCACCAACACGTTCATGATCTCCTCGCAGGCAATTCCGCGGTAATACGGCGGATAGTGCAGGAATACGACAGGATCTTTGCCTGTCTGCTCCGCTGCACTCAGGGACATCTGCAATCTGCCCACCTCGCGGTTGAGCACCTTGATGTCCTCAGGGGTATCGTTCTCGAGAAACCAGCCGCGTGTTCCGCAGACGGCATAGTCGCCGCAGACAAAGGCGTTGTTGAACAGAATGGAAATGCTGTTCAGCCCTTTTTGGGCAAGATACGCTTCCATCTTGCTTTTTGTGCCCCACCAATAGTCGTGGTTTCCCTTCAAAAACAGCTTTTTGCCGGGTAAATCGTCAATAAATTGAAAGTCGGTGTAAGTGTCCTCGAGCTTCATTGCCCAGGAAATATCACCCACAATGACAACAGTATCATCGTCCGTTACGAGCTTGCGCCAATTCTCTTCCAGGCGTGAAACATAGTCGTTCCAGCCCGCAAAAATATCCATCGGCTTATCCTCGCCGAGCGAAAGGTGTAAATCTCCGATTGCGTAGAGCGCCATTATTCGATGGAGAGTGCCTTCAGCACATAGTCCTGCATCTCGTCCGCAGCCGTCACATCAGAGAACCGCGCCGCCTTGTCCTTGAGTCCCGCAAGAGGAGCAGGAACAGGCATATCGGTCAACTCATGGAGCATATCGACCATGTCAAACTCGTTTTCGGGGAGCGCCTCAGACGGCGCGACAGCCTCGAGAACGGAATGTGAGAACTTGTAGGGGCTTGCGGTGGACGCGATGATCGCCGGAGTGACATCGCCTGTCTTGGCAACATACTGCTCATAGACATTGACCGCAACGGCGGTGTGAGTATCGGCAAGGTAGTGACTCTCCTTAAACAACGCGCGGATAGTGGACTGAGTCGCGCCGTCATCGCAGAAGCCGCCGAAGAACTTCTCCTGCATGAACGCCTTGACGTCGTCGGAGACCTCATATTTACCTTCAGTCTTGAGCGCGGTCATCCATTCCTTGGTGGTGGCGTCGCTGTTGCCTGAGAGCTTATAGAGCAGTCTTTCGAGGTTGCTGGATACGAGAATATCCATTGAGGGCGAAATCGTGGTGAAGAAGTGTCTGTTCTTATCATATACGCCTGTATTGATGAAGTCGGTCAGCACGTTGTTGGAATTGGACGCGCAGATAAACTTCTTGATGGGAAGTCCCATCAGGCTCGCGTAATAGGATGCGAGGATGTTGCCGAAGTTACCCGTGGGAACAACGACATTGATTTCTTCGCCAAACGCGATTTTGCCGTCGTTGACCAGATCGCAGTAAGCGGAGATATAGTAAACAATCTGGGGAAGCAGTCTGCCCCAGTTGATGGAGTTCGCGGATGAGAAAAGCATATTGTTCTCGGCAAGCTTCTCGGCGACAGCGGGTGTGGTAAAGATTTTTTTCACGCCTGTCTGCGCATCGTCAAAGTTGCCCTTGATCGCGCATACTCTGACGTTGCTGCCTTCCTGTGTGTTCATCTGATGCTTCTGCATGGGGCTGACGCCGTTGACGGGATAGAACACGAGAATCTTGGTGTGCTCGACGTCCTTGAAGCCTTCCAGCGCCGCCTTGCCTGTATCGCCCGAAGTCGCGACAAGAATCACAGCGTCCTTGCCGTCGTTTGTCTTTTTAAGGGACTTCGTCAACAAATGAGGAAGAATCTGCAGCGCCATATCCTTGAAAGCACAGGTGGGTCCGTGCCACAGCTCAAGAATATTCAGGGATTTGCCGTTCAGTGCTGTGTATGCGATGGGAGCGGGATTTTCACCGCCGAACTTCTCGGCTGTGTACGCCTTCTCAACACAGTCGTCAATTTCCTCGCGCGTAAAGTCGCTGAGAAAATCGGAGAATACCTTTTTGGCTCTGCCCTTGTAGTCCTCCTTGAGCAATGCCTTGAAGGCTGCCTCATCATAGTGAGGAAACTCCTGCGGTACGAACAGCCCGCCATCCTTGGAAATGCCCTGCGCGATCGCCTGCGCCGCGGAGACTACCTCTGCCGCATTCTGAGTGCTGTTATACAACATTTCAATCTTCCTTTCATTAAAGCAGTAAAAACTTTAAACAACAATTTATTTTACACCATATTTTGTCGATTGTCAAAGATTTCTCGGAAATAAAGCGCGTTTCCGAAAAAATTTTTTCAAAAAACGGCTTCTATACGCCGATAATACCGACAAAACGCAAGGTTAGCCGTATCCATACCCGTTCCCGGGCACGAAAGCGTTTTCATAATAGTTGATTCTGAGCAGTTCCAGCGTGTTCCTGTCAACATAAACCTCACAGATATCGCAGCGGTAGTTCCCGTCAAGCTGACGCTCCCTGATATATGTCATCGCAGTGCGCAGGATCCGCTGTTGCTTTCGGTAATCAACCGCTTTAAATGGGCGCTCCAGCGGATTATTGTGGCGTGTCTTGACCTCGACAAAAAGGGTCGTATCTTTTTTCTGAGCAATGATATCAATTTCGCCGTAGCGTGTGCGATAATTCCTTTCCAGAATTTTGCAGCCGTGCTTCTCTAAATAGGCAGCCGCATAATCCTCGCCCTTGTCTCCGATAACCTTGGTTGTGTATTTCATCTTTTCACCGGTATCTTGCCGAGAAAGCTGAGGCGGTGATACTTGCAGGGACCGTATTGCATCAACGCTTCACGGTGTACCTTGGTGCCGTAGCCCTTGTGTTTTTCAAAACCATACTGCGGAAATTCCTCGGCATACTGATATAAAAGCCTGTCCCTCGAAACCTTCGCGAGAATCGACGCGCAGGCGATGGACATGGATTTCGCGTCGCCCTTGATAATATACTCCGCATCAATATCAAGATCCGGCAAACGGTTGCCGTCAATCATCGCGAAGTCTGCCCTGACGGACAAGCCCTCCACCGCGCGCTTCATGGCAAGCATCGTGGCATTTAAAATATTCATGCTCTCGATTTCTTCGACGCTCGCGTACGCTATACAGTATGATAACGCTTCTGCCATTATGACCTCAAAAAGCGCCTCGCGTTTTTTCTCGCTGAGCTTTTTGGAATCGTTGACGCCCGCAATGATTTTTCCCTGCGGCAGAATCACGGCTGCCGCGCATACAGGTCCCGCGAGCGGTCCTCTTCCCGCTTCATCTACGCCGCAAACCGCCTTGTAGCCCTCAGCGGCTGCCTTTTCCTCATATTCCAGCCAATTCATCTCAATTCTCCATTCGGCATCTCTACCGTAATTCTGCCCAGCTTGGCAGCCCTGAATTCATCCAGTAACATTATCGCGGCACGTTCCGTGTCAATTTCGCCGCCCGAAATGAGCATACCGCGCTTTTTTCCGATCATTTGCAGCAGCCCATAGGAATCGTTATTCTCCAAATCCGCTTCCTCCAGCTTGAAACGAGCCATAAAATCGGCAGGCTTCAGTTTTTTGAGAAAGTCGAGCAAACGCACGGCAAGCAGCTCAACGTCGAGCACCTGATCTTTTACAGCGCCCGTAAAAGCAAGATGCTCTCCGACAATCTGATCATCAAACTTCGGCCAGAGCACGCCGGGCGTATCGAGCATTTCAAGATTATTGCTGATGGTAAACCACTGATTGCCGCGGGTCACTCCCGGTCTGTCCTCCACCTTCGCACGGGACTGCTTTGAAATGCGGTTGATAAACGAGGACTTGCCGACATTGGGGATTCCGACGATCATCACGCGCGTCATGGGATTCTTCATCCCCTTTGCTTTCAGGCGTTCGATTTTCTCCTTCATCACAGTGCTGACTGCCTGCGGAAATTTATTGAGACCTCTGCCGCTCTTGCAGTCAACGGCAATCGCGGTAATTCCCTGCTTGGAATAATAATCGATCCACATTTTCGTCGCGGTCTGGTTCGCCATGTCGCACTTGTTCATCAATATCACCCTCGGCTTGCTTTGGATCAGCTTGTCGAGGTCGGGATTGCGGCTGCTGACGGGAATACGGGCATCAATGATTTCTGCAACCGCGTCAACCAATTTGAGATTTGCCTGAATCTGACGCTTGGTTTTGGTCATATGACCGGGAAACCATTGGATAGTTTGCATTTCACTCATAATTTACCTCTTTCCGTTTCAATAACATAAATAATCCTGTAACAGAAATTAGTTAACAGAAAATAGTATAAAAAGAAAGCCTATTTCTATCAGAATCAGAAATAGGCTTTTCTCATTGTTTAATAAAGATAGCCGAAATGGTCAAACGGGAACGCGATAAACTGTGCCTTACCGATGACGTCCTTGACATCAATCAGACCGATTTCAGAGGAACGGCTGTCCAGAGAAATTCTTCTGTTGTCGCCGAGCACAAAGATTTTTCCCTCGGGAATCACCTCGGGAGGCGTCAGATTGCCGTAGTTGCCCGAAAACGTGGATTCCTTGACATAGGGCTCATCAATCTCAATACCATCTACGATGATTTTCTCGTTTTCATAATCAAGCTCAAGTGTCTGACCCTCCGTCGCGATCACGCGCTTGATAATGGGATTTTTGTAGACAGCGCCATGCGAAATAACAACGATATCATTGTTTTGCGGCTGATAGAACATGCTGGTAACAAGCACCTTGTCCTTTGTTACCAAGGTATCATTCATGGAATGACCTTCCACATCAACCAGTCGGAACAAAAAGGTCAGGCAAATGACAACAATGGAAATCGCAAAAATAATGCATTTGATCCAGTCGTATACTCCCGCAACTCCGCCGTCTGCTTTCGCAGTGACAAAGCCCTTTGATTTTCCGCTTTCTTTCGCAGCCACTCTGTCCGCAGCCTCAGTAACATCCTCCGCGGCATGCAGTGCTTCAAACCTGTCATGCCTGTTCGGATTATCGTCGCTGAGATACATATCGGGATTGATTTCAACCGAGAGGTCAATATCCGAGTAAAGGTCTGAGTTATCTTGTCTGCTTGGTTTATCGTTCAATGATATCACCTGCTTTATCGTCTGGTAAAGAAAAAGGGAACTTAAGCAAGTTCCCTTTAACTATTATTCGAGAATTACTTACGAATCTGTTCCTTAACCTTTGCCGCCTTACCTACTCTGTCACGGAGATAATAGAGCTTGCTTCTGCGAACCTTACCATAACGAACAACCTTTACGTCCTGTACGTTGGGGGAATGCAGGGGGAATACTCTCTCTACGCCTACGCCGTAAGCAACACGTCTTACAGTAAATGTCTCGGCTACGCCGCTGCCTCTCTTGGCAATGACCGTGCCTTCAAACATCTGTGTTCTTTCTCTCTCACCCTCGCGAATCTTTACGGAAACTCTGACGGTGTCACCGATACCGAACTCGGGAGTGCTTTCCTTTACGGATTCTGCTGCAATTGTTTTTAATGCGTCCATGTTTTTTCCTCCTAATTATTTACCCGATATTCATACCCTTCCACGGCAGCGGACTATCAGTTTCAAATTGCGGCTTTCGCCGTTATTTGACCACGTCGTTGGAACGACGGAACCAAATTCTTAAGTATTATATCATATACATAAATATAATGCAAGCTTTTTTTGGAAAAAGTTATTTTGATATATTTTTGAGTTTTGCTAAAAACTTCTCGAAATAATCAGGCAGCGCGGAAGTGAATTCCAGATACGCTCCTGTTGTCGGATGAATGAAGCCAATTTTGCGCGCGTGCAGACACTGTCCCGAAAAATCAACCTTCTCATTCTTCACGCCGTACACCAAATCTCCCGCGACAGGATGTCCGAGCGACGCCATGTGCACGCGAATCTGGTGCGTCCTGCCCGTTTCGAGAATACATCTGATGTGCGTGTAGCCCTTGTAGCGGCACAGCACCTGATAATGCGTCACCGCCTCTTTGCTGTTTTTTTGTGTGACGCACATCTTTTTGCGGTCAATCGGGTGTCTGCCGATAGGCGCGTTAACCGTTCCCTCGTCATCCTTTAGCTGACCAAACACAACCGCTTCATATTCGCGTGTAAATGAATGCGCCTTGATCTGTTCCGCCAGATGCTTGTGTGAAATATCGTTCTTGGCGACGATCAGCAGACCGCTGGTATCCTTGTCGATGCGGTGGACGATACCGGGCCGCAGAACGCCGTTAATGCCCGAAAGACTGTCGCCGCAGTGGTACAGCAGCGCATTAACAAGCGTGCCCTCGTAATTACCCGCCGCAGGATGGACAACCATTCCCTTCGGCTTGTTGACGACCAACAGATCGCTGTCCTCATAGACAATGTCAAGCGGGATATTCTCCGCCTTTGCCTCATACGGCACAGGGTCGGGAATGCGGACAACGATTCTGTCTCCCGCATTCAGCTTCAGCTTTTTATTGGCGAACTTGCCGTTGACCTCAGCGGCGCCGCTTTCGATCAACGCGACCGCCGCGCTGCGGGATAATCCGATATCCGCGTCCGCCAGAAATTTATCAAAACGGACGCCGTCTGTCTGACAGTGTAATTGATGCTCAGTCATTGCCGATAGTCCTTTTTTTGAAGGAATCCGAGAAAAAGAAGATATAAACAACCAGCAAAATGACGCCGATGGTAATCGCGTAGTCGGCAAAGTTGCAGACAGGCGGGAAAAAGCTGAGACTGAGGTAATCAATCACATAGCCATAGAGAACCCTGTCAATCAGATTTCCGATACCGCCGCCGATAATCAGTCCCGCGCAGATATAAAAGAACTTGCCCGACGGCTTCTTCTTGAACATATAGACAATGATCGCGATGAGCATGACGGAAGTCAGCGCTACAAACACCCAGCGCAAATCCTGAAACATACCGAATGCAACGCCGCGGTTCTCGACATAGCGGAGCATAAACAAATTTTCAATGACAGTGTATTCGCCGATCGGTTTCAATCCTGTTGCAACAAAATACTTGATGACCTGATCGATCACCACAATCAGCGCACCGATAATGAGGGCTGCAATTGCCATAGGAACCTCCTGATAAGACAAAATCGGTGTAATAGTCATCACACCGATTTTGGAAAATAGCTTACTTTAATGTTTCGCAGCAGTGAGCGCAAAGCGTCGGATGCGTGCTGTCCGCACCGACGGTTCTGCTGATAATCCAGCAGCGTTCGCACTTCTCGCCTTCCGCTTTTTCGACAGCAATGTCAAGCTCGCCGCCGTTATCCTCAATCACGACCTCGGAAACGATAAACGCCGCAGCCAGCTCGTTCTCCGCTTTCTTGAGGAACGCTAGCTTATCGCCGCCCGCGCAGAGCGTGACCTTCGCTTCAAGGGAGCTCTTGATGGTCTTGTCCTTGATAATCGTTTCAAGGGATTTCTTGACGTCGTCTCTCAGAGCGTGAATCTCGTCCCAATACGCCATGAAGCTGTCGTCCACATCAAGATCGAGCTTTGCGGGCATCTCATTGAAGATGACGTGCTCCGCCTGCTCGTTTGCCGCATGCGGGAGATACTTCCAGATTTCATCGGAGGTATACGCGAGAATCGGCGCAAGCATTCTTGTCATTGCGTTCAGAATGAGATAAATCGCTGTCTGAGCCGCTCTTCTGAGCTTTGAATCCGCCTTTTCGGTGTAAAGTCTGTCCTTGAGAACGTCAAGGTAGAAGTTGGACATATCGACAACGCAGAAGTTATGAATGCTGTGATATACGATATGGAACTCGTAGTTATCATAAGCGGTCTTGACTTTATCGATCAGGTTATTCAGCTGCGCGATCGCCCACTTGTCAATAGAGGTCATCTCACTGAGCGCTACCATATCGGTATCGGGATTGAAGTCGGCAAGGTTGCCGAGAATATATCTTGCAGTGTTTCTGATCTTTCTGTAAGCCTCGGAACGCTGCTTGAGAATATCAAAGGAAATATTAACGTCGGACTGGTAGTCGCAGGACGCAACCCAAAGTCTGAGAACGTCAGCGCCGTACTGCTTGATGACCTCCTGCGGGCTGATACCGTTGCCGAGCGACTTACTCATTTTTCTCTTCTCCATGTCGAGAATCATGCCGTGAGTCAGAACGGTCTTATAGGGAGCGACTCCCATTGTCGCAACAGAGGTCAGCAGCGAGGACTGGAACCAGCCTCTGTACTGGTCGTTGCCCTCGAGATAGAGGTCTGCAGGGAAATTCAGATAGCCGCGGCGTCTGACGACGGCGGTGTGAGAGGAACCGCTGTCAAACCAAACGTCCATGATATCCTTTTCTTTATCAAAGGAGGTGCAGCCGCACTTCGCGCACTTGGTGCCTGCGGGAAGCATCTCGGACGCGTCGTGATCAAACCACGCGTTGGAGCCTTCCTTCGCGAATACATCGGCAACGGAAAGCATCGCCGTCTTGTCGATCAGCGGCTCGCCACAGTCCTTGCAGTAGAAAATCGGAATCGGCACGCCCCATTTTCTCTGACGGGAAATGCACCAATCCTTTCTCTCTCTGACCATGGAGGTGATTCTCTCCTGACCCCACGCGGGAATCCACTGAACCTCATTGATCGCCTTGACAGCCTCATCCTTGAAGTCGTCAACAGAGCAGAACCACTGGTCGGTCGCACGGAACAGAATCGGAGACTTGCATCTCCAGCAGTGCGGATACTGGTGGATGATCTTTTTCAGCGCAAAGAGAGCGCCTGTTTCATCCAGATGGATGGCAATTTTCTTGTTAGCTTCATCGGTCGTAAGACCTGCAAACTGACCTGCTTCCTCGGTCAGAACGCCGTCGCCGTTAACGGGACAGATGACGGGAATTTCGGGATAGTTGCGGCAGACGTTGTAGTCGTCAACACCGTGTCCGGGAGCGGTATGGACGCAGCCCGTACCGCTTTCGAGCGTAACATGGTCGCCGACAATCAACAGCGACTGACGGTCGAGGAAGGGATGCTGTGTTTTCATATACTCCAGCTCGCTGCCCTGAATGGCGCCGACAACCTCATAATCGGTTTTGCCGGCTTCCTCCATTGCGGACTTGTAAAGCTCGGTCGCCATGACGTAAAACTCCTCACCGCATTTGATGACGGAATACTCATAGCGCGGACCGACGCAGATCGCAACATTCGCGGGAAGCGTCCATGTGGTGGTTGTCCAGATCACGAAGGAAACCTTTGCGGGATCGATACCCATAGCTTCAAACTTGCCCAGATCGTCGGTCACGGGGAACTTGACGTAGATGGAATGGCAGGGATCCTCTGCGTACTCAATCTCCGCTTCCGCGAGGGCGGTCTTACATTCAGAGCACCAATATACGGGCTTCAGTCCGCGATAGATATAACCCTTGTCAGCCATTTTGGCAAAGACCTTGATCTGCTCTGCCTCGAACTCGTGCTTGAGGGTAACATAAGGATTGTCCCATTCGCCGATGCAGCCCAGACGCTTGAACTGCTCACGCTGATCGTTGATGTAGCCGGTGACGAACTCCTCACAGAGCTTGCGCAGCTCGACAACGGAAATATCCGCAGAGCTGCCGATGCCCGCCTTTTGTCTGGCTTTCAGCTCGGTCGGCAAGCCGTGCGTATCCCAGCCGGGAACAAACGGAGACTGAAAGCCCGCCATGTTCTTGTAGCGGACGATAAAATCCTTGAGGATTTTGTTCAGCGCGTGTCCGAGGTGAATATCACCGTTTGCATAGGGCGGTCCGTCATGGAGCACAAACTGAGGCTTGCCCTCGTTGAGCTCCATCAGCTTATCATATACTTTTTCACTTTCCCACGCTTTTAGGGTAACAGGCTCGCTCTTGGGCAGACCTGCACGCATGGGAAAGTCGGTCTTCGGCAGATTCAGTGTTGCGTTATAATCTTGGGACATTGTGTCTATCTCTCCAATATATTAGTTTAGAATCAGTCGGCGGAAACGTCATAGTTATCACCGAACTTGAGATGAGAAAACTTGCTGGGACGCTGCGGCGCTACTCTTGTGCCGTCGTCTGTCTGAGGCTTTCTGAGCTGCTGTGCGGGAGCCTGCTGTCTCTGCTGAGGCTTCTGCTGAACTCTTGCCGCTCTTTGTCTGAACTGCTGCGGCTGGGGCTGAACCTGAGGCTGAGGCTGAACCTGCTCTGCAGACTCGGGCTGATCATACTCCTCCTCATAGCCGCGTGTGTCATAATCAGGCTCGTCATACTCCGGCTGAGAATATACGGGCTGCTGATAGGCGTTCTGCTGCTGATATGCAGCGGGCTGATAGGTATTCTCGACAGGCTCGGTCGGATACTTTTCGTTAATCATCTTCTCCGCGTTGTCAAGATCGACCTGAGTCGGGAGATCATCGATCGCCTTGATATGGCTTCTGTAAAGCTCGATCAGCTCCGCTCTGAGGTTGACGGCGTCAGCCTGCAGCTGGAGATAATTCTCTTTCTCAAGAGCGGTCATCTTGTTGGCTTCCATGGAAAGCGCCTGCGCCTTTTCCTCAGCGTCGCGGAGGATTCTCGCAGCCTTGTCCTTTGCCTCCTTGATGCAGGCGTCGGACATCTTCTGAGAGGTCAGCAGCGCGTTGCGGACGGTCTCCTCGTCGGCTCTGTATTCCTCAAGGCGGGTTGCAAGTCGGTCAATTTTATGTACAAGATTGGTTTTTTCCTTTTTAAGCTGCTCGAAAGAAGCAATGACATCTTCGATAAAGGCGTCTACATCCTCGGCTCTGTAACCGCCGCTGAGAGTTGCTTTTCTAAAGCTGATATTTTTAATTTCATCAATCGTAAGCATTTTCTGCACTCCTTATCTGTAATGAATAATTGAAATTCGGATACGGTGCTTTTTTGTTTCCCCTATTACACCGTCAATTTTATATTTCCCTTTTCCGCGGATACTCAGGCTGTCGCCCGCTCCCACCGACTGACTGATGTTATCACATGGGAGATAATTATGCGCTACCCTGCCCGAAAGAATCAGCGATTTTGTTTTTTCGCGTGACAAACCCGTCAGCGCCGCAACCACCGCGTCAAGCCGCAGTGACGCCACAACACAGGTCAGCTCCTCTTCGCCCCTGCCCTTTGGCAGTGATTCCGTCGAGGCTTCTGTTATTTTGACCCCGGCATTGCCGATTTTGAAGAGCTGAGAGGTGATATAATCCTTCATTTCGGACTTGATAAATACAATACATCTGCCGTCCTCAACCAGAATATCGCCTAGGGTTTCGCGCTCAATGCCAAGCGACATCAGCGCGCCGAGAAAATCCCTGTGCGTCAGCTTATCCGCCGCGCGAAAGGTAATCTCCAACGCAGTGACGGGAAACTGCGCGTCGTCGGGCTCATCATAGAACCATAACCCGAGCACACTCCGCTCACTGCCCTCATATCCACCGAAAAAACGGTAGGACGGAAAACGCAGAGAATCCAGGTGCCGCGATGCCAGCGCCTGCTTTCTCTCGCTCATGAAAGAAAAGAAATAGGGCCTCTGACGCTGCTGACAGAGATATACCGCGTCGTCTATCTGAGAAAGAAAGAGTTTATCGGTTTGATCAGAAGTATACACCGCTGTTCTCTAATTCATCGAGAAGGTCGTCGCCTGTAAGGTCAACATTGCTGGGAATAATAATATAGGTATTGGACGCGACTCTTTTGATTTTGCCGTTGTTCGCGTAAGCCACACCACTGAGGAAGTCGAGAATCCTTCTCGCCATATCCTTGTTGGTGTCCTCAAGGTTGAGCACGACAGTGTGTGTTTTCATCAGCTCGTCGGCGATGGCTCTGGTCTCCTCGCCAAAGCGCTCAGGCTTGAAAATACCAACCTGCAGCTTCGCTGTCGCGTTGATGTTTACGACCTTGTTCCGGGGGCCGCTTGAAGAAGATGTTCTCTCACGCTCTCTTTCTCTCGGAGCCTCTTCCTCATAATCATCCTCGTCCCCATCGTCAGCGTAACCGTATTCATCATACTCGTATTCGTCGTCGGGAGCGTCCCACATACGCTTAAACTTATCAACTATTCCTGCCATTTTCTTTTCCTCCTAATTATGTATAGTTCCTGGCGCCGAAAAGCGCCGAGCCTATTCTAACCATTGTTGCGCCTTCGAGGATAGCCTCGTAATAATCATCCGACATACCCATTGATAGAATATGCATATTTATATTATCTAATTTTTTTTGCGATATGTCAATAAATAACCTGTGCATTTTATTAAAATAATGAGAAATTTTCTGTTTATTATCACAAATTGGCGGAATTGTCATTAATCCTTGTACAGAAATCCCATCTAATTCGGCAATTTGACAAAGCAATTCCTCGAGATTTTCCTCAAAGACGCCCGATTTGTTTTCTTCCCTGCCGATATTCACCTCGACCAACAGGTCGGTATGGACGTTTCTCTTGAGCGATTGTGCGGAAATCTCCTTCGCAAGCTTGAACGAGTCCACCGACTGGATCAGATCCACCTTGCCGACAATCTGTCTGACCTTATTGCTCTGCAGGTGACCGATGAATTGCAGCGAACAGTTTTCGAGGTCGTATTCCTCATATTTTGCGAGCAGCTCCTGCACCCTGTTTTCGCCGATATGGTCAAGACCGAGAGAAATCGCGTGGTTGATCGTCGCGGCGTCAACGGTTTTTGTCGCCGCAAGAAAGGTGATGTCCTCTCTTGCTTTGCCGATTTTCTGCGCCGCCTCGGCAATCCGCTCGTTGATCAATTGATAATTATATTCCACATCAGTGAATGACCTTGCCGTCATACAAATCGTCTCCTTTTACTATTACCTTATCATATAGTGAAATCGTCTCTCCGTTGAAGAGGATTCCTTCCGCGGGATTGGTGTCGCAGATGACATAGTCGCTGTCGGCATAAAGAATGGATATCTGCTTGAACTGCACCTCGCTGCCGTAAAGCACATAGACGCCCTGCACCTTCTTTTCTTCCTTGTGCGGGTTGTCGTTGTCGTCATAGGTGGTCTTGGTGACGTAGTCGTCATGAATCGCGCGCTTGCTGACGCGAAGACCCGTATAGGTGCCCATGCCGATCTCAATCGGCTCCTGTCTTGCCTCAAGCAGTCCGTCCTCCATGTAATCGCAGCGAAGAATCACGACCGCGTTGCTGTCCTTGGAGGCTTGGTTGATGCGGTAGATCTCCGCTGGAATCGGCTCGGAGGAAGCCTCGGAGAACAGAACCGTCACCGCGCTGTCCCAGATATTGAGCGCGCTGGCGTCGTCGGGTGAAACCTCGCAGGCAACGTACCATTTGACGTTTCCGATGACCTTGCCCGCTGTATTTTCGGGAACAGACGCCCTGCTGAAATTATGCAGATCATCAAGCGAAAGACGCTTGATTTTATCATAATCATAGATGTTTTCATAGCCGTCGCAGAACTCGGTAAAATAGCCTGCGTAATCGGTACGGATCACGCCCTTGGTGTTGCCGGTGGCGTTTTTCAGAGAATCGATTTCACTTTGGAGCGACGCGATCTCGGAGGAAAAATCCGTGACCTTTCCTGTGTAGAGCTGGCGCAAATTAATGGAATTGAGCAGAACGTCAGCGTCGCTTTTCGCGTTGGTCAGGCTGCGGTTGTTGGTATCGTCGAGCATCGTGATGAGCTTGCTTTTGATGGCGTTATTAATAATATCGATGCTCATGGTTCCCGAGACAACCGTTTTCTGGATGCTCTCAAGCGCTTCCTTCTTCTTTACCAGCGAGTCTGCGCGCGTATTGGCGACGGCGTCCTCCTCGTTGGAATAGATCTTTGCGATTTCACCGCCCGCGTTCACCGCCTCACCGTTGGATACGGAATAGGACAGAACGCCCTCGGAGTTGTTTTCGATGATATGCTCGTCGCGGATGATATAGGCGTTGGTAAGAATGCGGTCGGTCACCGTTGCCTGCACCGCGTTTTCTGTGGGATACATATTAAAATTTGCGCTGATTAACAGATAGGCGACATACACCAGCGCCAACAGCGTAAGCGCGGCAACCAGGATGCGCTTAAATAACAATTTATCCATATAGGCTCCCTTGTATCAACTGAACGGCTTTTCCGAGCAGCGTCTCAAAATCAGGCTCCGCGTCGGGATAAAGCCAATGAATTTCCTTGTCTCGTTTGAACCAGGTCAGCTGCCGTTTGGCATACCGTCTGGTTTCCCGTTTCAGCTTTTCAACACATTCTTCCAGCGTTGCACTATGTTCAAAATACGGCATCAGCTCCTTGTAGCCGATCGCCTTGACGGAGGTGAAGCTCAGCGTCTTGGAAAGCACCTCTCTCGCTTCCTCCTCCAGACCTTCGTTCAGCATGCAATCCACTCTCAGATTAATGCGTTCATACAGTTTTTCTCTGTCGAGAAAATTGAGTCCCAGCTTGATTGGCTCAAATGGTGTTTCCTCCCGGTGCGACGCCGCTACCTGTGAGGATATCGGCTTGCCGGAGGTTTCATAATATTCTATCGCGCGGATGATGCGCTTGGGGTTTCTCTCGGTTTTCAGCTTCTCATATGTTTCAGCGTCAATCTCTTTCAGGGTTTCCAGCAGACTTTCCACGCCTTCCCTCTCGCAACGCTCATACAGCGCTTTGCAGATCGCTTCGTCGCGCTGCTGCTCGCTGAACGTGATATTGCCGAGCAGAGAGTCGACATACAATCCTGTGCCGCCTGCCACGATCGGCAGCTTGCCGCGGGAGGCGATATCCGTGATCGCCTTTTTCGCATCCTCCACAAAGCGTGCAACCGAGTAGTTCTCCTCGGGAGGAAGAAAATCCATCAGGTGATGCGGGATTCCCTGTTTTTCATCCTCTGTGGGTTTTGCAGTGGCAATGCGCATCCCCTGATATATCTGCATGGAATCAGCCGATACGATCTCGCCGCCGAAAACCTTGGCGAGCTCTACCGCAAGCTTTGTTTTGCCTGAGGCGGTCGGTCCCACGACGGAAACCAGTTTTATTTTTTCAATCAAATCATCACGCCCTGCCAAATTGTCTCTCTATTTCGCTCTTTTTCATCACGATGCAGACGGGTCTGCCGTGGGGACAATAGCGAATCTGCGGATTTTCCTCCAGCGTCTTGACAATATCAATTAATTCTTCTTTAGAATTATGATTGCCTGCCTTGACCGCACTGCGGCACGCGACGTTGTGATAGAACCAGTCCATCTTCTCGGTGAAGATATCGGATTTACCCATTGCGATGTAATCCGCCATCTCCGCGATACAATCGGCGATCTCCGCCGCCTCGATGTACTGCGGCGCGCTGCGGACAATCACGGTGCTGCTGCCGAAATCCTCAACCTCAAAGGAACACTTTGCGAACATATCGAGATGACTGATAGCTGCAGCATATTCAGCCTTGCCGAGCGTTACCGTGACGGGCGTGAGCAGCATCTGCATGGACGCGCCTGCGTTCTCCGCCTTGAGCTTTTCGTAGATAATGCGCTCATGCGCGGCATGCTTGTCGACCAGCATCATTTCTTTCTGATTGATTTCCACGATGATATAGGTATCGAACAGCTCACCGATATATTTCAGCTCGTCCTTCTGCTGTTCGTAGAGAACCACCGGCTCGGAATTCTCCTTGGCGGTGACGACGATTTCTTCCTTCGGCGGTGTGTAAACCGGTTCGGGAATTGGTTCCGCTTTATTGACGGGTTCAGGTATCGGCTGCGTTGCTTTTATCACGGGAGAAACTGCAAGAGGCGTCTTATAGCTTTCTTCCCTCTTGGCGTTCTGAACAGCCTTTTTGGAAAAAATATCAAAGGGATTTTCGCTGTCAGCAACGCGGATATTGTCAATATCTCTGACAGGCGCGGGCTGCTTCTTTTCCGTTTGGAACGCCACATCCTCAAACGGATTGAAGTCGTCCTTCGGCGGCTGAACAGGCTTTTTCTGCTGCTCCTGCTCACGCTCCGCCTTGCGGAATACCGCCTGTGCGGTGTTGAACGTGCTCGTCTTTTTGATCTCGTTGAATGCGGTGTTATTTTTGAAGGTCGCCAGCTTGCGTGTATCGTTCTTCATCAGCGACGTCTTGACGCCGTGATAAACCGCGTCAAACACGGGACGCTCGTTGACAAAACGCACCTCGATTTTTGCGGGATGGACGTTGACGTCAATCAGCTCGTAGGGCATCGTCAGATTGAGCACACAGGACGGAAATTTTCCGACCATGATGGAGCCCTTGCAGGCCTCCTCGAGCGCTGCCATCGCCGTCCGCGACTTGACGTATCTTCCGTTGATGAAGAAATTCTGGAGGTTGCGGTTCGGTCTGGCGTTGACGGGCTTGGATATGTAGCCGCGAACGGTAACCACTCCCAGCTCATAGTCAACGGGAATCAGGCTCTGCGCAAATTCGCGCCCCATGACGGAATAGATGGCGGACAACAGCTTTCCGTCGCCCGATGTTTTGAGAACCTGCTTGCCGTCGCGGATATAGGTAAACGCGATCTCAGGGTGAGACAGCGCGGTTTTGTCTACAATATTGGAAACATTGATTCCCTCGGACACGTCCTTTTTGAGGAACTTCGCCCGTGCGGGAATATTGAAAAAGAGGTCGCGGATGATGAACGTCGTACCCACAGGGCAGCCTGCGTCCAGCATTGCCCTTTCTTCACCGCCCTCGATGGTGTAGGAGGTGCCGATTTCCTCATTTTCATTGCGGGTGAGCAGCTGCAGACGGGAAACCGCGCTGATGGAAGCAAGCGCTTCTCCGCGGAAGCCGAGCGTCGCGATGCGGTCGAGATCCTGCTCCTGACACACCTTGCTGGTGGCGTGGCGAAGAAACGCAACCTTGACATCCTCTCGCTGAATGCCGCAGCCGTCGTCGGTGACACGCATGAAAGTCGTTCCGCCGTTCTTGATCTCAACGGTAATATGCTTTGAGCCTGCGTCGATCGCGTTTTCGACCAGCTCCTTGATGACGGATGCAGGTCGCTCAACGACCTCGCCTGCCGCAATCAGCTCCGCGACGTGCTTGTCCAGCACATTGATAACTCCCATGGTTTCACCTCCCTTGTTTTATGGTATTTTAAATCATGTTCTTCAATTCATAGAGCAAATTCATCGCCTCAATCGGTGTCAGGGTGTTGAGGTCGACGGATTTCAATTTATCAATCACGGGACTGGACGCGACTCCCATCAGGGAAAGCTGCGTGTCCTCGTTGACATTGACCTTTTCAATAATGGTCTCCGCCTTACCGCTTTCAAGGTCGGCAAGAATCTCCTTTGCGCGGTTAATGATAGAATTCGGCACACCAGCAAGCTTGGCAACCTCGATACCGTAGCTGTCGTCCGCACCGCCGGGGACGATTCTTCTCAGGAACGTGATATCATCTCCGCGCTTCTTGACAGCGATGCTGTAATTCCGCACGCCGTCGAGCAGCTGTTCCATGACGCTCAGCTCGTGATAATGTGTCGCGAAGAGCGTCTTTGCGCCGAGCTTCTTTTTGTCGGCACAAAATTCCAGCACCGCGCGCGCAATGCTCATACCGTCAAAGGTAGAGGTGCCTCTGCCGATTTCGTCGAGAATCAGAAGGCTCTTGGAGGTCGCGTTCTTAACGATGTTCGCCACCTCATTCATCTCCACCATAAAGGTCGACTGTCCCGAAGCGAGGTCGTCCGACGCGCCGACACGGGTGAAAATGCTGTCCACGATGCCGATTTGCGCCGAGGACGCGGGAACAAAACTGCCGATCTGCGCAAGCAAAACAATCAATGCGATCTGACGCATGTAGGTGGATTTACCCGCCATATTGGGGCCTGTGATAATCGCGACCCTGTCGCCCTTGCTGTCAAGGCTTACGTCATTCGGAACGAAGGACGCGTTCTTGAGAAGCGTCTCCACCACGGGGTGACGGGAATCCTTGATGATGATTGCGGTGGACTGGTTGACCTCGGGTCGGATGTATCGGTTATCCGAGGCAACGTTGGCAAAGGACGTGATAACGTCCAGCGTCGCAATCGACTTCGCGGTGCTCTGGATACGGTCGAGATTATCAGCTACCGTCGTGCGGACGGAATCAAACAGCGCGTATTCCATCGCTACCGCTCTGTCCTTTGCGCCGAGGATGCGGCCCTCCAGCTCTTTGAGATCGGGCGTTATGTATCGCTCGCTGCCCGTGAGCGTCTGCTTGCGGATATAGTTGTCGGGAACAAGGTTTTTATAAGAATTAGTTACCTCAATAAAGTAGCCGTAAACCTTGTTGTAGCCGACGCGCAGCTTGGGAATGCCTGTCTTTTCCCTTTCCTCCGCCTCAATCCGCGCGAGAATATCCTTGGAGTTGTTCATGTCGCCGTTGACGATATCAAGCTCGGCGTTATAGCCCTGCTTTATCATGCCGCCCTCACGTACCGTGAACGGCGGATCCTCGACGATCGCGCTCTCAATCAGCGAATAAATATCCTCGAGCAAATCGATGCCGTTGTAAATCATGCGAAGCATCGATGAACGGCAATCCGATAACAGGCGTGAAATATTGGGCAAATCCTTTATGGCCGCGCACAGGGAACGCAAATCCCTGGCATTCGCCGAGCCGTAGACAATTTTTGTCATCAGGCGTTCAATGTCATAGATACCTCCGAGCATTTCCGCAATTTCCAGACGGAGCATCGTGTCGTTGACAAGCTCCTCCACCGCGCTTTGACGGTTGTTGATTTTGGAAATGTTCATCAGCGGGTGTTCCAGCCATGCGCGGATCAGCCGCTTGCCCATAGCGGTTTTCGTTTTGTCAATGACCCACAACAGTGAGCCGCGCTTGTCCTTGGTGAGCATGGTCTGCGTCAGCTCAAGATTACGCTGTGTGTTGTAGTCCAGCCGCATATACTGCGACTCGTTATATAGATTCAGATGAGTGATTCTCTCGAGACCGCTCATCTGCGTTTCTTTGAGGTAGTTGATCAGCGCGCCGACCGCACTGATGACAACGGGCTTGTCCGAAATCAAGTGGAAATCTTTCGGAAACTGCGCTGTCGCGGTCTTGGTGCACGGAGCCGTCGCAAACTTCTCATCCTCTAGCATTTCTACGCCCGCAGAAAGCTTTGACTTGATAAAGTCGGGCAGCGCCTGAATGTTTACGATATCGCCGCCGAGCAGAATCTCCCGCGGCGCATAGCTCGAAAGCTGGTTGACGAGGATGTTATAGTAATCCTTGCCGCTGATTTCGGTTGCATTTAATTCTCCTGTGGAAATATCGCAGAAACACAAACCGATTTTCTTCTCAGCGGAAAACATACAGCAGATATAGTTATTTTTTCCCTCATCGAGCATGCTCTGTTCCATGACGGTACCGGGGGTGATAACGCGGATGATCTCGCGCTTGACCAGTCCCTTTGCCGCCTTTGGATCCTCTGTCTGTTCACATATCGCGACCTTGTAGCCCTTTGCGACAAGGCGCGCGATATAACCCTCGCAGCTGTGGAACGGTACGCCGCACATCGGCGCGCGTTCCTCCTGTCCGCAGTCTCTGCCCGTGAGCGTGAGCTCCAGCTCTCTGGAGGCGAGGATAGCGTCATCATAGAACATCTCATAGAAATCGCCCAGACGATAAAACAGGATGCTGTCCTTGTTCGCTTCTTTGATTTCAAAATACTGCTTCATCATCGGAGAAAGCTCCGCCATACTCTCACACTCCTTTATCTCAATTGGTGATTTGCTTCCTTAGCTGCATCCGCCGCAGGTGCTGCAGCTGCCCGAGCAGCTCTCGGTATAGTCGGCAACCTCGGGGTCGGTGCCCTCGATGGACTGCTGCACGATCGCCTGTACGCGGTTCGCGACCTTGTCAAACGCTTCCTTCGCCTCGTTGTAGGCAATCATGTTTTCGTTCGACATGATCTTGGAATAAACCTCACGCATCTCCTTGTTGAGTGTGGTCAGCTTCTCCTGGTCTCTGTCCTTTTTGGAAGCCTCCTGATTGATATTCATTCTCTTGAGGTTGAACTCGCCGATCAACGCCTGAAGCTCCGCGTCGGCATCTGCCTGCGCCTGAACCTCGTGCAGCTTCTTGTAGCTTTCTTCCTGCTGAATCGCTCTGCCGAGCTCTCTTGCGAGTGTAATGACGTCCATGTTATTTTCCTCCGTTATTCTGTCAGCTCGCCCTTGAGAATCCAATTGCGGGCTTTCGTGATTTTGACATTCCGGAAGGTGCCGATCAGATCAGGGCTGCCTTCCAGCTCTACAATTATATTACCGCTTGTGCGGGCATTTAATTCATTTGTTTTTTCCTTTACGCCTTCAATCAATACACGCTCTGTAGCGCCGACCATCGCGGAGCAGCGTTTCGCGGCGATTTCCTCCTGTACATCAAGCAGCTCGCGGAACCACTTGGACTTTTCTTCCGCGGAAATCGGATCGTCCATCTTCGCTGCAGGTGTTCCGACACGCGGCGAATAGATGAAGGTGAAAAGTGAGGTGAATTCGACCTCCCGGATCAGGGAAAGCGTTTCCTTGAAATCCTCATAGGTTTCTCCCGGGAATCCGACGATGATATCGCTTGTCAGCGATACGCCGTCGATTTTCTCCTTGGCATAGGCGATCGTTTCAAGGTATTTCTTTCGGTCATAGTGACGGTTCATCGCCTTTAGAATGCGGTCTGAGCCGCTCTGGAAGGGCAGATGCAGATGCTTGCTGATATGTCTGCCGTTCGCTATCGCGTCAATCAGCTCCTTGGAGCAGTCCTTGGGATGGGACGTCATAAAGCGCAGCCAGTAGTCGCCGTCGATCGTGTCGATCTCCGAAATCAGCTTCGCAAAGCTGACGGGTTCCGGCAGGGTCTTGCCGTAGGAATTGACGTTCTGTCCGAGGAGCGTGATGTCCTTGTAGCCGCTCTGAATCATTTCTCTCGCTTCTGAAAGGATGATGTCCTTCTCCCTGCTGCGCTCCCTGCCGCGCACATACGGCACGATGCAGTAGGTGCAGAAGTTGTTGCAGCCGTACATGATCGGCAACCAGCCCTTGAAGGTACCGTCACGCTTGACGGGAATGCCCTCATAGAGCTTTTTGTCGTCGTTTCCGCGCTCAAACACGCGCTTGCTGTTGACGAGAGAGCTGTAAAGCAGCTCGGGAAAATGGTGAAGCGAATGGGTGCCGAAAACCAATCCGACAAACGGAAAGCTGTTGTAGATGCGGTTGGCGATATGCTCCTGCTCCATCATACAGCCGCACAGCGCAATCAGAATCTGCGGATGCTTCCGCTTGAGATTTTTCAGCGCGCCGACATTGCCGAACACCCTGTCCTCCGCATGCTCGCGGACGGCGCAGGTGTTGAACAGAATGAAGTCGGCGTCATCGGGCGTATCCGTAAAGGAAAAGCCCGATTTTGCCAGCATACCCTTGATTTTTTCGCTGTCGGCGACATTCTGCTGACAACCGTAGGTGCGGATAAACGCAAGCGGTTTTTCGCCGCGCTTGCGGATCTCCATGATTTCGGCAATCAACTGCATATATTCCAGTTGTTTTTCAGACAGTTTATCAGCCACGATAACAGTATCAGACAAATAAACGCCTCCTAACCCATTTTAAATAACTAGTTTAGTATATCACAAAATCCTTTTTATTTCAATATTTTTCTAAAGAATTCAAGAAGATATTTCGTTAATAAACCGTCCGAAGCCCACCATATATTGTGGGAAGTGAGCCCGAAATAACGGTCTGTGCAATCTCAAAATCGGTTTCAAGGTTCATTGTATCCTCATAATCCACCGACGCGGTCACAATTTCCGCCTCCACCACCAGCCGGATATGATGAATCGTGCGGTTGGTTCCCGCGTTTTCAAAGATACTTTCCAGATGTGAATTGAAGCTTCCCGTCATGCTGTAGGTCAGCGGAATCCCCGGTCCCGCGTTGGACAGCAGCGTGAAGCCCGTAAAGGCGCCGAGCGGTATGTCGATCTGACTGTGCTTGATGGCGGTCAGTTCATCCTGCGCCGCGCGCGTCGTCTGCGCCTTGAGCAGATTGATTTTCTGCGAATCCGTTTCAATCGCGCTGACCTCGCCGCTTTTCATGTACGTGATTTTGACAATGTCCTCATAGCTATAGTCCAGCTCGTTGATTTTCGCGGTCACCGCGTCATTGATCGCCTCTGTTGCCGCGCGGTGCGCAAAGCTCGGGATATAGGATTTGGAAAATACCGCGACCTGCTTTTCAAATCCGTAAACCAGAAAGCCGAATGTCACGGCGATGCTGAGAAGAATCAACACACCCTTGCGCATTTTTCGCCGTTGGCGTCTGTGTCTGTAAAGCAAAAAAACACCCCTCGTATATACTATACGAGAGGTACTTTTTCGTGAAGCTTATTCGGTTTCTTCGCCTTCGCAACCGTCACAGCCATCACATTCGCCGTCGCACTCCTCGAGTTCCTTGATATCCTCGCCGTCAAAAAGACCTGAGAAATCAAACTCGAGCAGCTCGCCGCAGTTGGGACACTCAATCTCTCCCTCGAGAAGCACGTCCTCGGAAACATTGAGCTTCTGTCCGCATGCGCCGCAGGTTACTTCGTAGAACTCTTCTTCCTCGTCATCGAAGTCGAAGTCGTCATCGTCATCCTCGCAGCAGCATTCGTCATCGTCGCACTCGCACTCGTCGTCGTACAGCTCAGACTCAACCTCTGCAAGATCCTGATCGATTTCGTCAACCTGCTCACTGAGGTCGTCATACAGCTCCTCCATATCGGTGAGATCGTAGGCGATATCGTCAAGCAAATCAACAATTGCGTTGATGACCTTTACCTCGGGCTTGGAATCGTCAAGGCCGAGACCCTCAGCCAAGCCTTTGATATAAGCAATTTTTTCTGTAATGTTCATAGCAAACTCCCGCAGAGATTACGCTCTGCCCATGTATTCACCGGTTCTGGTGTCAATCTGAATAACCTCGCCCTCGTCGATAAAGAGAGGAACCTTGATCTCGGCACCTGTCTCGAGAGTAGCGGGCTTGGTTGCATTGGTAGCGGTGTCGCCCTTGAAGCCCGGATCGGTCTTGGTGACCTGAAGTTCAACAAAGTTGGGCGGCTCTACGCCGAATACGTTGCCCTTGTAGGAGAGCACCTTGCAGACCATGTTCTCCTTGACGAACTTGAAGTTATCGCCGAGAACGCTCTTGTTGATGGGAAGCTGCTCCCATGTCTCTGTATCCATGAAATAATAGAGATCGCCGTCGGAATAGCTGTACTCCATATCCTTTCTCTCGATGAACGCGGTGGGATACTTATCGTTGGGGTTGAAAGTTTTTTCAACAACCGAACCTGTAATAACATTTCTGATCTTTGTTCTTACAAAAGCGGCACCCTTACCCGGCTTTACGTGCTGGAACTCGATGATGGAAACAACCTGTCCGTCCATTTCAAATGTAACGCCGTTTCTGAAATCACCTGCTGAAATCATTGTAATTACCTCCTAAGTTTAAGTCATACAGTATTTTGTGGGTACTGTAGCTTGATTAACTATTATTATACATAATTCTGACAGAAAAAGCAAGTGTTTTATCCGTCATTATAAAATTATCAGATCCTTGGACAAAGAAACAAAGTTCTCGCAGCCCTGCTGCGTCACAAGAAGCATGTCCTCGATGCGCACGCCGAAGCGGTCGGGAAGATAGATACCCGGCTCGTCGGTGATGACCATTCCTGCCCTGAGAACCTCGGTTCCCCTTGGAGAAACGGCAGGGGCTTCATGGATATCCAGCCCGACGCCGTGACCCGTGGAATGGCCGAAATACTCGCCGTAGCCTGCCGCGGAAATAATATCGCGTGCGGTCTTGTCGACCTCCTTGGCGCTGACATCCGCTTTTACGGCAGAGAGCGCCGCAAGCTGCGCCTCGAGGACAATCGAATAGATTTTCCGCATTTCCTCGTCCGCGTGACCGACCGCGACGGTTCTGGTGGTGTCGCTGTGGTAACCATCATACACTGCGCCGAAATCGCAGGTAAAGAAGTCGCCCTCCCGGATCACATCATCCGACGGTACGCCGTGCGGCAGCGAGGTCTTTTTGCCCGTTATAGTAATAAGGTCAAAGGACTTGTCCTCTGCTCCGTTCCGCTTCATGTAATATTCCAGCCGTGCCGCAAGCTCCCGCTCCGTCACGCCCGCTTTGACATGGTTGAGCATCTCGAGATACGCCTTTTCCGCGATCTGCTGCGCCGTACGGATTTTAGCGGCCTCCGACGCATCCTTGATGATGCGGATGTTTTCAATATGCTCGGTCAGCTTGTTGTCGGAAGTGACCGTAATGTTTTCCTTCTCAAGCTTTGACCGGAAGAATGCGTGCTGCGAAACGGTCATGTGCGACGCTTCAATATGCAGGCACGCTATTCCCTGCGCGGTCAGAATCGAAAGCAAATCCTCGCTGAGCTTATGGAACATCCTGACCTCGCAGCCCTGTGCCTTCTTCTGCGCCGCCTCGATGTAGCGGAAATCGACGAGCAGGCACACTTCCTCCTGCGTCACGACGAGATAACCCTCGCTGTGGAAAAAGCCGCAGAAGTAGCCGATATTCACTTCGTTGGTCAGAAGCGCCGCCTCCTGCGGTGTGGTCAACGCTTTTCGCAGATTATTAATTCTTTTTTGGAATAATTCAATCATTTGCACAGTTCCCTGAGAGCCTCAATCGCGAGAAAATAGCTTGTTTTGCCGAAGCCCGCAATCTGTCCGACACAGACGGGTGAAATCACCGAATGATGGCGGAATTCCTCTCGGGCGTGAATGTTGGACATATGCACCTCGACGTAGGGAATGCTGACACAGGCGATCGCGTCTCTGAGCGCGTAGCTATAGTGCGTCAGTGCTCCCGCGTTGATCACCGCACCGCAGAACGCCTCACGGGAAGCGTGGATGCGGTCAATCAAGTCGCCCTCGTGATTGGACTGATAGATCTCCACCTCAAAGCCCGCTTTCGCACCATACTCCTTGATTTGTTCGGAAATGCTGTCAGCGGTTTCCGTGCCGTATACGCCTTTTTCTCTCACTCCGACCATGTTGAGGTTCGGCCCGAGAAGCACCAGAATTTTTTTCATTACAAAATCCCCCTCGAAAAATTAAAAGCGGACAGCACATCAAATGCTGTCCGCCCATCTCTTACCTGTACTTGCGCTTACGTGCTGCTTCTGATTTCTTCTTACGCTTTACAGAGGGCTTTTCGTAAGCCTCTCTCTTGCGCACCTCGGCAATAACGCCAGCTCTGGCGCACTGCTTCTTGAATCTTCTTAAAGCACTTTCAAGAGATTCATTCTCTTTTAATCTAATTTCAGCCATCTATCTTCCCTCCCATCTGCCACTAGGCATGGGTCATTTGCATAAATTGCACTTGCTATTATACAATATGTAGCTAATAAAGTCAATAGGTCTGTAAAATTTTATTCCAATTTTTCCGATAAGGCAGTTTTATGGTTTAATTACAAGATTTACGAGCTTTTTGGGCACCGCGATCTCCTTGATCAGCGTCTTGCCCTCAATCGCAGCGAGCACCTTCGACTCGGCTTTCGCGAGTGTCAGCATCTCGTCCTTTGTCGCGTCAACCGGAACATTCAGCTTTGCCTTGATCTTGCCGTTGACCTGAACGACTATCTCGATGCTCTCGTCGATGCATTTGCTCTCATCATATGCAGGCCACGCGGCTTCCGCTAAAATGCCCTCGCCGAGTTTGCAAGCCTCATAAACCTCCTCGGTGACGTGGGGCGCGAAGGGATTGAGCAAAATGGAGAATACACGCAGCTCCTCCTTGTTGATGGACTTAACGTTGGAGATATCGTTGATCAACGCCATCAGAGCGGCAATAGCGGTGTTGAACTTGATGTTCTCGATATCCTCGCCGACCTTCTTGATCGCCTTATGGAAGGGAACCGCAAGCTCGGGACGGATGGTATCGCCGTCGATCAGGATATTCTGGAGATTCCAGTATCTCTCGACAAATCTGCGGCATCCCCTGATGCTCGCCTGGCTCCACGGAGCAGCCTTCTCAAAGTCGCCGATGAACATCTCATACAGACGCATGGTATCCGCGCCGTACTCGTTGACAATATCGTCGGGGTTGACGACGTTGCCTCTGGACTTGCTCATCTTCTCGCCGTTTTCGCCGAGGATCATACCATGGGAGGTACGCTTCGCGTAAGGCTCGGAGGTGGGCACTACGCCGATGTCATAGAGGAACTTGTGCCAAAAACGGCTGTAGAGCAGGTGGAGCGTGGTATGCTCCATGCCGCCGTTGTACCAGTCAACGGGAGACCAGTATTCAAGCGCCTCTTTGGAGGCGAGCGCCTCGTTATTGTGGGGATCCATATAGCGCAGGAAGTACCACGAAGAGCCTGCCCACTGAGGCATGGTGTCGGTTTCTCTCTGCGCCTTGCCGCCGCAGCAGGGACAGGTGGTGGAAATCCAATCTGTCATATTGGCAAGCGGCGACTCGCCTGTATCGGTCGGCTCATAGGACTCGACCATGGGCAGCCTGAGGGGAAGCTCGCTCTCGTCGATGGGGACAAAACCGCACTTGTCGCAGTGAACGATCGGAATCGGCTCACCCCAGTAACGCTGACGGGAGAATACCCAGTCGCGGAGCTTATAGTTGACCTTGGCGTGACCCTTGCCCTCGGCGGTCAGCCATTCGATAATCTTCTTCTTTGCGTCGTCAACGCTCAGACCGTCGAGCATGCCTGAGTTAACCATGATGCCTGTCGCGCAGTCGGTGAAAGCCTCCTCCTGCACGTTGCCGCCCTTGACGACCTCGATGATAGGCAGGTCAAACTTCTTGGCAAATTCCCAGTCACGGGTATCGTGAGCAGGTACTGCCATGATTGCGCCCGTGCCGTAGGACACAAGGACATAGTCGGAAATGAAAATCGGAATTTCTGTATTATTGACGGGATTGATCGCTTTGACGCCATCGAGCTTGACGCCGGTCTTGTCCTTAGCGACCTCGGTGCGCTCGAAGTCGGACTTGCGCGCAGCTGCCGCCTGATACGCACGGATCTCATCCATGTTGCCCAGCTTGTCCGCCCACTTCTCGATCAGCGGATGCTCGGGAGAAATAACCATATAGGTCGCGCCGTAGAGAGTATCGGCTCTGGTGGTGTAGACGGTGAGAATGTCGCCCGTGGTGGTGGTGAAATCCACCTCGGCGCCGGTACTTCTGCCGATCCAGTTCTTCTGCTGCGCCTTGACTCTCTCGGGATAGTCGACGAGGTCGAGGTCGTTGATCAGTCTGTCGGCATACTCGGTGATTTTGAGCATCCACTGGGATTTTACCTTGTGGACAACCTCGCTGCCGCAGCGCTCGCAAACGCCGTTGACGACCTCCTCATTGGCAAGCACGCACTTGCAGGAGGTACACCAGTTGACGTTCATCTCCTTCTTGTAGGCAAGTCCCTTTTTGAAGAGCTGAATGAAAATCCACTGCGTCCATCTGTAGTAATCGGGATCGGTGGTATTGATCTCACGGCTCCAGTCAAAGGAGATACCGAGCGACTGGATCTGCTTCTTGAAGCGCGCGATGTTGTTTTTGGTGACGATCTCGGGGTGAATGTGGTTCTTGATCGCGTAGTTCTCGGTAGGGAGACCGAAAGCATCCCAGCCGATCGGATAAAGAACATTATAGCCCTGCAGTCTGCGCTTTCTGGCTACGGTATCAAGCGCGGTATAGGGACGCGGATGACCGACGTGAAGTCCCTGACCCGACGGATAAGGGAACTCGATCAGAGCGTAGAATTTCTCCTTGTCGCTGTTGTCCAGCGCGTGGAATACGCCCTTTTCTTCCCAGATTTCCTGCCATTTCGGCTCGACTGCCTTATGATTGTATTTCATTGATATCCCTCCAGCTTAGTCTGTAACAAATTCTGAAATATCGATGCTTTCTCCGTCCTGCCAGAGTCGGTCAAGGTCATAGAACTCCCTTGCTTCCTCCGAGAAAACATGGACGATGACATCGACGTAATCCAGCAAAATCCACGAATTGGAACGGTAGCCCTCAATATGACTAACAGAAACGCCTGCCTCGTCAAGACGGTATTCCACCTCGTCGGCAAGCGCCTTGACGTGGGTGGAGCTGTTGCCCGTGGCAATCACTATATAATCGGCAAGAACCGAAATATCACTGATGCGGATCACCTGAATATTCAGTCCCTTTTTGCCGTCTATCGCTTTGACAGCGGCAATCGCGGTTTCATAGGATGTCATACCGCACTCTCCTTTCCTTTATTGAGTACCAGCTCATTGAAGCAATCCAGCTGATCCCTGTGAATCGCAAGCTCTCTGGACGACAAATCGCCGATGGTGAATTTGCACGCGAACAGCATCGCGTCCTCGAGGCTCTGTCTTGATTTTTCACGCATGATTTCCACACCGTTGTAGCTGCGCTCTGCGGCGGTAAAATCCGCGATAAACACAATTTTTTCGAGCAGGCTCATTCCCTGCCGACCCGTGGTGTGGTAACGGATGGCATTGATGATATCGGGATTTTTGATCCCCAGCTTGTCGCGCACATAGACGCTGCCGCTGATGCTGTGCCACAGCTTGTGCGCGTTTTTCTGCACACTATCCAGAATTATACCACCATCCGCGATGATTTGCAACTGCTCCTTTGCAGGAAGCTCCTTGGTAATATCATGGAGAATGCCTGCGGTGTAGACGTCGTTTACGTCCGCACCATAGAGCTTTGCCAGCGCAACCGCCTCCTCGGAGACGTTGACGCTGTGCGTATAGCGGTAATCGCCCATCATCGAGCGTATCAGTTCTTTATATTCATCCATACTGTCACTTCCCGCGTCAGGACTTCTTTTTGGCTTTTGGCAGGACGATCTTCGGCTCGTCGGGATTTTTGCGGTAGAGCACAAACTTGGAGCCGATGACCTGCACCACCTCCGCACCGCATTTTTCAGCGAGGATTTCCGCTCCCTCTCGTGAGGAATACGCGCTGTTTTCGAGCACCTTGCCCTTGATCAGCTCTCTCGCGGTCAGGGCGGTGTCCGCCTGCATGATGATGTTGTCGGTGATTTCTCCCTTGCCGATAATCAGAATCGTCTCGATGGAGTTGGCGAGACCTCTGAGATACGCTCTTTGCTTGCTTGTCAACATACAATTCCTTTCCAATCAGCCGAAATGCTTCTGCAGCTCTTCCTGCAGACGGCGCAGCGCCTTTCCTCGGTGGCTGACCTTATCCTTTTCCTCCGCGCTCACTTGTGCAAAGGTTCTGTCTCCGTAATAAAATATAGGATCATAGCCGAATCCGCCGTCCCCGATGAATTCATAACCGATTTTCCCCTCGCAGGTTTCCTCGATTTCTAGCTTCTCTCCGTTAGGGAGAATGCAGCAAATCGCGCAGGTGTAGTGCGCGCCGCGCTTGTCGTCCGGAACGCCCTGCAGCTCCTCGAGAATCTTGGCGGTTCTCTCCTCGTCGGTATGGCAGTCCTCGGGGCTGTAACGCGCCGAGAAGATACCCGGTCTGCCGCCCAAAGCGTCAACACAGATTCCGGAGTCATCCGCTACGGCAGGCATGCCTGTTTTTTCAAACGCCGCGTTCGCCTTGATGAAAGCGTTTTCGAGGAAGGTGGTGCCTGTTTCCTCCACCTCGCCGAGCACGACGCCCGCATCCTTTGCAGACACCGCCTCGATGCCGAGCGGCTTTAATATTCTTTCCAGCTCAACAAGCTTTTTCGCGTTGTTGGTCGCTATGATAAACTTCATCATCAATCCTCCGCCTTGGCAAACAGCGCTCTTGCGAAATCATGCGCATCGAACGGCTGCAAATCGTCAATCTGCTCGCCGACGCCGATATATTTGACAGGTACGCCCAAGCCCTTTTTGATAGCGAGAACGACACCGCCCTTTGCGGTTCCGTCGAGCTTGGTGAGAACGATGCCCGTGATACCTGTCGCTTCACGGAACTGCTCCGCCTGATTGACCGCGTTCTGTCCTGTTGTCGCGTCGAGCACCAGCAGCTTTTCCTTTGCCGCGTCAGGAAGCTCTCTGTCGATAACGCGGTTGATTTTGGCAAGCTCATCCATCAGGTGTTTTTTGTTGTGCAGTCTGCCCGCGGTGTCACAGATAATCACGTCCGCCCCCCTCGCCTTTGCCGCCGCGATCGCGTCAAAAATGACCGCGGCAGGATCGCTGCCCTCGTTTTGCTTGATGATCTCGCAGCCGCTTCTCTTTGCCCAGATATCAAGCTGATCGATCGCAGCCGCACGGAAGGTGTCCGCAGCGGCAAGAAGCACCTTTTTGCCCTGCAGACGCAGGGAGTTTGCGAGCTTGCCGATGGTGGTCGTCTTGCCGACGCCGTTGACGCCGATGACAAGGATAATAGACGGAGTGGTGGAAATATCGAGCGCTTCCCCACCCTCGAGCATTTCGGAAATGATTTCCTCCAGAACGCCGTAGAGATCCTCGGGCTTGGTGATGCCCCTCACTCTGACACGGTAGCGCAGCTCGCCGACGATCTCGTTGGCGGTCGCCATACCGACGTCTCCCATGACAAGCAGCTCCTCAAGCTCCTCAAACAAATCCTCGTCAATTACCTTGGAGGATTTGAGCATGGAATCGATCGGTCCCATGAATGCGTTTCTGGTCTTTTTTAAGCCTTCTTTGATTTTACTGAATAATCCCATAACATTGTTCCTTTATTTACTTTCTATGCCCAGCTTTGCCGCCACCTCGGTGGAGCGCAGCTCGAGCAGCTTGGATATTCCTTCATCCTGCATGGTAACGCCGTAAAGCACGTCGGCTTCCTCCATCGTGCCGCGGCGGTGCGTAATCAGAATAAACTGTGTGTTGTCCGTCAGCCTGCGCAGGTAGCTGGCGAATCGGAATACATTGACGTCATCGAGCGCCGCCTCGATCTCGTCCATGACGCAGAACGGCGCCGGTCTGACCTTCATGATCGCAAAATACAGCGCTACGGCGACAAGCGCCTTTTCGCCGCCCGAGAGCGCGTCGAGATGAACGACGATTTTGCCAGGAGGATGCACGAGGATGTCGATGCCGCTGGTGAGGATATTCTCCGGGTCAGCCAGCGAAAGCGACGCGGTGCCGCCGCCGAAGAGCTCCTTGAAGGTCTCGGTAAAATTGCGGTTGATACGGTCAAAGCTCTCAACGAACACTTCCTTCATCTGCTTGGTGAGAGTCGTAATCAAGCTTTCGATCTCCTTCTTGGACTTCTCGATATCCGCAAGCTGGACGCTCATAAATTCGTACCGTTCGGAGACCTCTTTATATTCCTCGATTGCGCTGACATTGACGTTGCCCAGCGACTTGATGCTCTGTTTCAGCTCGGAAAGACGTCTCTGCGCCTTTTGCGGCTCTGCAATGGGAATCGCGATTTTCTCAGCCTCGCGCCTTGTCAGCTCGTATTCCTCCCAGAGCTTGGAGATGATGGTGTTGAATTCTTTTTCAATATTGACCTTGCGCTCCTCAAGACGGGCAAGCTCTCTGCCCGAAACCTCACGTTCGGATGCTTTATCACGTTCGATGGCACGGATATCCGCGCTTCGCTTTTCGAGCTGCTCTCGCTTTTGGCTGAGTGACTCAATCTGCTGACGCTTGGACTGCTGCGTACCCTCGAGAGAAGCGATAGTTTCTTTCAGACGGCTGATTTCCTCCTCCGCGTTCCGAATACTCACTTTGACGGATTCGATCTGCGCCTTCAGCTCTTCTTGCTTTTCGAGGTTGTCGGAGCCTGTGTTCTTCGCAAAGACGATTTCGGAGTTCAGCGCGTCCACGTCCTTTTGCGCCTTGACGATTTCCAGACGGATGTTCTGGAGCTGTGCGGAAAGCTCCTCACGTTTTTCCGTGAGCTGTGCGCGGCTTCCCGTCACCGTATTGACCTTTTCCTCGGCTGCCGATATTTTGAGGTTCAGCTCCGTCAGCTTTTCAAGCGCTTCCTTTCGGCTTTGCTTGAGCTGACCGATTTTGTCGAGGCAGGTGTTTATTTCGTTTTGGGAATTATCTATAATTTCCCTTGTGTTGTTGATTTCATTTTCGCAGGCACGCTGCTCCGCCTGCAAGCGGACAAGCTCCTGCTGCTGATTAGAAAGCTCCGCACGTGTGCCGAGCAGCTCCGCTTCTATCGCCGCGTATTCACGGTTGAGCTGTTCCGACAATTCTTCGGCGGCTTTCGACTTGCTGATTAATTTTTCGGTCTGAGTCCTGAGCTTCTTAATCTCCGACGCACGGCTGAGCACGCCTGTGCTGCGAATCTGCGAACCGCCAGTCAGGGATCCGCCGGCGTTGACGACCTGACCATCGAGAGTCACGATGCGGAAGCGGTAGGAGTAGCGTTTTGCTATCGCGACCGCGCTGTTAAGCTCCTCGGCAATAACGATCTTGCCAAGCAAAGAGCCGAGGATGTTCTGATACTTCGGCTCACAGGAGCAGAGATCGGACGCGACGCCCACAAAGCCGTAGCAGTCCTCCAGACCGTTCTCACGCAGCTCGCGGGACTTGATGGTATTGAGCGGCAGGAACGTCGCGCGTCCGCCGTCTGTGGATTTCAGATAGCGGATTGCCTGCTTCGCGTCCTCGTCGCTTTCCATGACAATATTCTGCATGGCTGCGCCGAGAGCGGTTTCAATCGCGACTGCGTACTCGGAAGGCACCGATATTACACGCGATACGGGACCGCAGACACCCTTTAGCTTGCCCGCGTGAGAGGCGTTGACCACAATCTTCACGCTCTTGGAGAAACCTTCCAGATTACGCTCCATATTCTCGAGGAACGTGATTTTTCTCTGATGCTCCCTGACGTCGAGCGTCAGCTTGTCGCACTCTGCCTTGACCTCGTTTTTCCTTTGATTCTTGGATTCCTGCTTGAGCTCGAGCCCCGTGACGCTGTTCTGCGCCGACCGGATTTCGGACGCAGCTTTTTCGATATCCTGTTCATACTGACGACGCATTTCCTCCAATTCCTGCAATTGGACTGTTTTTTCGCCGTCAGTCTGCTTTAAGCTCTCGATTCGCTCCGTCAGCTCGTTGATACTGCTGTCCGACGTCATGTCGATAACTCTCGCGTCCGCGGACTGCGCCGTCAGAACAGAGAGCTGGGAGGTCAGCTCCTGCAGCGTGTCCGCGCTCTTTCCCGAATCGAGATTGATGGTATTGAGCTGCTCCGAAAGCAGCGCGTACTCACGTTGTCCCGATGTGATTTGATAATCAAGCGCCGCTATTTTTTCCTGCTTTTCCCCGATGGAGCGTTCCAGCTCCTCGCGGTTCTGCGCGGCTTGTTCAATTTCGTTTTTGATACGTTCAATATTTTCATTGTGGTGGAGAATATCATTCTCCGCAACCGAGATGGCAGACTTCTTCACCGCGATCTCACCGTCGAGGGCAGATATCTCGGAACGGAGGCCCTCAACCTTTGATGACAGCTCGCCGTTTTGAAAATAAATCTGCTCGGTCTCCGACTGGATATCGGCGAGCGCCTGCTCCGCGTCGTCATACTGCGCGCGGGCAATCGCGATTTTCTCGTCCTGCTCCTTGAGATTGTCCTGCGACTTGTCGAGCGTCAGCAGCCAGATCGCGATCTCAATACTGCGCTTTTCCTCGGCATACTCTAAAAACTTCTGCGCCTTTTCGGACTGCTTTTTCAGAGGTCCGACACGCTCCTCCAGCTCCGTGACGATATCGCGCAGACGCAGCAGATTGTCCTCTGTGTTTTTCAGCTTTCGCTCCGCGTCGATTTTGCGGTAACGATAACGGGAAATGCCCGCCGCTTCCTCAAAAATCTCACGCCTGTCCTCGCTTTTTGAGGAAACGATGCTGTCGATCTTGCCCTGTCCGATCATGGAATAGCCGTCTCTGCCGAGACCCGTGTCCATGAATAACTCGTTGATATCCTTCAGTCGGACAGCTGCCTTGTTAATCATATATTCGCTTTCACCGCTGCGGTAATAGCGCCGCGTGACGGCGATCTCGTCGCCGTCGAATTGCAGAAAGCGGTCGGCGTTGTCGATATTCAGCGTGACCTCGGCGTAGCCCTGTCGCTTGCGCTTGTCGGTACCGTTGAACACGACATCCTCCATTTTGGAACAGCGCAGGCTTTTGGGTGACTGCTCGCCGAGAACCCAGCGGATCGCGTCGCTGATATTGCTTTTTCCCGAACCGTTCGGACCCACTACCGAGGTGATTCCCTGCTCAAAGGATAATTTCGTTTTGTCGGGAAAGGTTTTAAAGCCCTGAATTTCCAATGATTTTAGTTTCAATCGCTCACCTCAATGCGCAGTTCGTATTTTTCCAATGTATCGTCAAACCGGACGGTTATCTCATATCCGAGCGCGGACAGACGCCCGAAATTGCTTTTCTTCTGTCCGGAAAACTTGGACAGGGATTTCGGATGAATCACAACCGTCAGTCGTTTGGATTCATACTTCTTTGATTTTTCTAAAAAAGAATCATAAAACAGTTTGCTCTCGCACATTTCCCTGAATGCGGGATGATAGTTTTCCGTGTAGCCGTTCTGCATCAGGCTGTCGGAATAGTGCAAGCCGAGTCGGATAATCGGAATGCGCTCCGCTTCGAACATCTGAATCAGATTAGCGCAAAGCGCAACGGATTCCTCCAGTGTGTAGGGCTGATATCTGCCCTCCAGATAATATTTTTCCAACGCTGTCTGCTTCATCACAACCGTCGGATATATCCGTACGGTATCGGGACGCAGTGCAATAAAGCTTCGCGCCGTGGCAAGGTCTTTTTCAAAATCGGAGCCGTAAAGTCCCGTCATCATCTGTAACCCGAGGGAAATCCCGCGGCATTGTATCCGCTTTGACGCAGAAATCACATCCTCCGCGGTATGACCGCGTTCGTTCAGAAGGAGGACGCTGTCACACATGGATTGTGCTCCCAGCTCAATTGCCGTAACATGGTATGCCTGCAAAATATCCAGCACTTCGTCATCCACGCAGTCGGGACGCGTGGAAACGCGGATTCCCGCAAAAGAATCTTCAAACTCCTTCGCCGCATCCAGTAGCGACAGCATATACCCACGGTCAATCGCGGTAAAGCTGCCGCCGAAAAATGCAATTTCGGCATTTTTTGCACGGATGCCCAAATCTGCCTGCGCCTTTCGCAAAGTCGTCCTGACGTCATCCGCTGTCGGCTGATACGCCTGACCCGTGATGTTTTTCTGGTTGCAGAAGCTGCACTGATGCGGGCAGCCGTTGTGCGGAATAAAAATAGAAATGTTGCTGTGCTTAATAGCCCATCAGCTCCAATGCTTCCCGTGCCGCCTGCTGCTCCGCCTCTTTTTTGCTCCTGCCGCCGCCCTTGCCGATGACATTGCTGTTGAGATGAACCTCCACCACAAAGTGCTTGTTGTGGTCGGGACCGCTCTCGCCGATGAGGACGTATTCGAGCCGCTCGCCGGGGTTCTTCTGCACGATCTCCTGCAAGGTCGTCTTGTAATCCTTGACCTTTTTCTTCTTGGAATTTTTGATAGCGGGAATGATGAAGTTGAGAATATGCTTTGAGGCAGGCTCGATGCCGCCGTCGATATAGATCGCGGCGATCAGCGCCTCAAACGCGTCGGAAAGAATGGACGGACGTTCCGCGCCGTGATTATTTCTCTCGCCCTTGCTGAGAATCAGATAGCTGCCCAGATTGAGCTTTTTCGCAAATTCAAACAGGGACTTCTCACATACCAGCGACGCGCGCAGCTTGGTCAGTTCGCCCTCGGGAAGCTCGGGGCAATGCTTGAAAATATAGTCCGAAACGACAATTGACAAGACCGCGTCCCCGAGAAATTCCAGACGCTCGTTATACTTGATATGCTGCGACTTGTGCTCGTTTGCGTAGGAGGAATGCGTCAGGGCTTCCCTGAGCAAGTCCTTGTTCTGAAAGCTGTAGCCGATTTTATTCTCTAAATCCTTCATACCGTTTCTCCAAATTTACAGCGAGGCGCTGATCGCGTCAATCGCCTTTCCGTCGACATATTCCTTCACCAGCTTGATGCCGCTGCGGATTGTGACCGCCTTGGAATCGCCGTGCGCCTTGAATACGGGCTTGGACGCGCCGAGAATCGGTGCAGCGCCGTAGGCGTTGTAATTGAATTTATCCTTGATTTCCTTGAGGTCCTTCATGACCAGTGCGGCTGCCATCTTGCCCTTGACGCTGCCGGTGAACATATTCTTCATGATCTGCAGCAGCGTGATGGCAACGCCCTCATAGGTTTTGAGAACCATGTTGCCCGAAAAGCCGTCGCAGACAACAACGTCGCAGACGCCCTTGGGCAAATCTCTGCCCTCGACATTGCCGACAAAATTCAGATTGCTCGCCTTGAGAAGCTGATAGGTTTCGCGGGTGACGTCCGTACCCTTATGATCCTCGGTGCCGACGTTGGCAAGACCGATTCTCGGGTTCTTCACCTTCATGACCTTTTCCATATAGATGGACGCCATCACGGCAAACTGATAGAGCATTTCGGGACGGCACTCAACATTCGCGCCGCCGTCAAGCAGCATGAAGAAGCCGTTTTCCGCAGGAAGAACAGGTGCGAATGCGGGACGCTTGATGCCCTTGATTCTCTTGACAAGAACGGTTGCGCCGACACACAGAGCGCCGCTGTTGCCCGCGCTCATGAAGGCGTCTCCTCTGCCCTCATTGAGCAGGCGGAAACCGACTGCCATAGAGCTGTCTTTCTTTGCCTTGCGGACGCAATTCGGCTCGTCCTCCATCGTGATAACGTCGGGACAATCCTCTATCTCCATATTATTCAGGGAAATGTTATTCTCCTCTGCCGTCTTGCGGATGATATCCTCCCTGCCTGTCAGCAAGATGTTTACGCCGAATTCCTCGACCGCCTGAGCGCAGCCCTTGATGATTTCGAGAGGCGCGTTGTCACCGCCGAAGGCGTCTACAATAATTGTCATACTATTCACCCATACCCAATTGTTCTTTGATATATATTTCCTGTGAAGCAAGCGCGCGATACGCGTAAGCAGCCGCACGCTCACGTTTGTCTCTCGGACGTTTTTCCAGCTCGGGCAGGATGCCGAGATTGGCTCCCATCGGCTGGAATTTTTTGACGGTCGGATCCGCGATATAGCGTGAAAGCGCTCCCATCATGGTATCTGCGGGAAACACCAGCGTCGGCTGACCGCGCAGCACCCTGACTGCGTTCATGCCCGCCAGAATACCCGATGCAGCGGATTCCATATAGCCCTCGACGCCGGTGATCTGTCCCGCGAAGAACAGATTCTTATTTTCTTTAACAGAAAAATCTGCGTTCAAAATCTTCGGCGAGCAGAGAAAGGTATTGCGGTGCATCACGCCGTAACGGACAAAGTCCGCGTTGTGCAGCGCAGGAATCAACGAAAACACACGCTTTTGCTCGGGAAATTTGAGGTTTGTCTGGAAACCGACCAGATTGTACATCGTACCTGCCGCGTTCTCCTTGCGCAGCTGCAAAACAGCCCACGGACGATGTCCTGTTTTCGGATCAATCAAGCCGACGGGCTTCATCGGTCCGAAACGCAGCGTGCCCTCTCCTCTCTGCGCCATCACCTCGACCGGCATACAGCCCTCGTATACCTTGGGATTGCTGACGTCAAAGTCGTGCAGCGGCGCACGCTCGGCGCTGACGAGCGCATTGTAGAAGCGCTCATATTCTTCCTTGTTCATCGGACAGTTTATATAGTCGTCCTCACCGCCGCGCTCATAGCGCGACGCGGTAAAGGTGTATTCCATATCGATGCTCTCGGCGGTGACAATCGGCGCGGCTGCGTCAAAAAATGACAGGGAATCGCCGAAGCGTTCCTCAATCGCCTTCGCGAGCGCGTCGGAGGTCAGCGGACCTGTCGCGATAACCGTGATACCGCTCTCGGGAATCGCGGTGATTTCCTCACTGACGACCTCTATCAGCGGCTGGGACTGAATCCCTTCCGTCACGAGCTGCGCAAATTTTTCTCTGTCCACCGCAAGCGCGCCGCCCGCGGGGACTTGGCATTTGTCGGCGCACTGCATCAGAAAGGAGTTGAGCCTGCGCATTTCCTCCTTGAGCAAGCCCGCCGCGCTTTCTACGCGCATTGCTTTGAGAGAGTTTGAACAGACAAGCTCTCCGAAATAGTTGGTTTTATGCGCGGGCGATTTCTTGTTCGGCTTCATCTCATAAAGCCGCACAGGAATACCTGCGGACGCAATCTGCATCGCCGCCTCGCAGCCTGCGAGACCCGCGCCTATGACATTGATTTTCATGCTTTCTCTTCCGTTGATTCCGTCGGAATCGCTTTTGTAAAGCCGCAGCCCTCTTTGGCACAGAAAAGCGTCGGCTTCTTGCCTTTTTTCTTAAAAAGAATTTCTCCGCACTGCGGGCACTTCTCATTGGTCGGCTCGTTCCAGCTCACAAAATCGCAGTTCGGATAGTTGGAGCAGCCGTAGAACACACGCTTTGCCTTCGTGTGCTTAACGATGACATCGCCGCCGCACTTGGGGCACTGCGTTCCCGTTTTTTCCACATATTTGAGGATATTCTTACATTCGGGGTAACCGGGGCAAGCGATAAACTTGCCGTATCTGCCCATCTTGACGACCATCTTTCTGCCGCATTTGTCGCAGACAATATCGGTTTCATCCTCTTTGAGCTTGATTTTGACGCCCTCCATCTCCGCCTTGGCTTCCTTGAGGGTCGTTTCAAAGCCGCCGTAGAAGCTCTCGAGCAGCTCGTCCCACTTGACGTCTCCATTCTCCACGCTGTCGAGATTTTCCTCCATCTCGGCGGTGAATTTGACGTTGACGATATCGGGGAAACGCTCCTTCATGAGCGTGGTGATTGCCTCTCCCAGCTCGGTGGGAATCAGCGTCTTTGCTTCACGCTTGACGTATTCCCTGCCCGTGAGAGTGGTAATCGTCGCAGCGTAGGTGGACGGTCTGCCGATACCATACTCCTCGAGCGTCTTGATCAGCGACGCTTCGGTGTAACGTGCAGGAGGCTGAGTAAAGTGCTGGTTCTTTTTCAGCTCCTTGCATCTGACAGGCATATCCTTTTCAAGAGGCGGAAGCTGGGTGGATTTCTCCTCTGCTTCATCCTTGCTCTCCACATAGAGCGCCGTAAATCCCGGAAAATCGACGTAGTAGCCCGAAGCCTTGAACGTATAGCCGTTGGCTTCGATATCCGCCTGCGTGGTTTTCTGGATGCACTCCGCCATCTGGGAGGCGGTAAAGCGGCTCCAGATCAATTTATAGAGTTTATACTGATCGGAGGTCAGGCTGCTTTTGATGCTGTCCGGCGTGAGCGCGGGCATCGACGGACGAATCGCTTCGTGACCATCCTGCGCATTCTTTCTCGACTTGAAATGACGCGGCTGCGCGGGCAGATACTCAGCGCCGTACGCTTCCGCGATATATTTCGTCACCTCATCGATCGCAATATTGGAAATGCGCAGCGAATCGGTTCGCATGTAGGTGATCAGACCTGTCGCGCCCATTCCAGCGATTTCAACGCCTTCATACAGTTCCTGCGCGACCTTCATGGTGCGTCTGGACTGGAAGCCGAGCTTACGGGACGCCTCCTGCTGGAGAGTCGAAGTAATAAACGGCGGCGCCGGACTCTTTTTGCGTGTACCGTGGCGCACCTTGGTGATGGTGTAGTCGGCGCCCTGAAGGTCCGCTTCGATCTTGTCCGCCTGCTCCTGATTCTTAATCTTGATCTTGCCGTTTTGGTCGGAATACAGCGAAGCGGCAAATGCTTTTCTGCTTCCCTTGGGAATGAACTTCGCGTCGATCGACCAGTATTCCTCCGGCTTGAATTTTCGGATCTCATTTTCTCTGTCCACAATGATCCGCAGCGCGACGGACTGCACGCGTCCCGCGGAAAGACCTCTGCGGATTTTCTGCGAGATAAACGGACTGAGCTTGTAACCCACCAATCGGTCGAGAATCCTTCTCGCCTGCTGCGCGTTGACCAGATCAGCGTTGATTTCGCGCGGATGGCTCATGCCCTCCTTGACGCCTGTCTTGGTGATTTCATTAAATTCCACGCGCTTGCCGTAGTCCTCCGGCAAGTCGAGAATATAGGCAAGATGCCACGAAATCGCCTCTCCCTCGCGGTCAGGGTCGGTTGCGAGATAAATGTTTTCACTTTTTTCAGCAAGGCTTTTCAGCTCCTTGACAAGCTTTTCCTTGCCCTTTATGATATCATATTTCGGTGCAAAATGGTTCTTGATGTCAACGCTGAGACGCGCCTTCGGCAAATCGCGGACGTGTCCCATTGACGCGACAACCTCGAAGTTGCCTCCGAGATATTTTTTGATTGTCTTTGCTTTGGCGGGAGACTCTACAATAACCAAATCAGACATTTTATTCCTCCTGTTTTACCTACTTCAGAGAATACTTCCTGCCCTGTGACGAAACCGTCAGCCCTTTCATTTCAAGCTGCGTCAATGCGCCCAGCACTCGAAAGATGGGTAAATGTGTTTCTCTGACAATAGTATCTATATGAACAGGCTCGGCAGAAAGGCACTGATACACCTTGCTTTCATCGCCTGTTAATTGCACGTTGGTTTGATGCTTGGGCTTTTCGGGTTCGGGCTCCTTCTCCAAAACATCGTCAATGGAATAGCTCGGCTCCGTCTTTTTAAAGCCCTTGAGCCGCTTTCTGGTGCGCTTCCCGTGCTTTACGGGAATATCCTCGATCTCCGCCTGCGCGGCAATTTCAATCGGCGGCTTTTCTTCCTTGAAATACCTTCCGCGGAATGCCAGAACGATATCCATAAAATCCGTGACAGGTGTTGCCGTACCTTCCTTGATACGCTCATTGGAGCCTTCATTGTTCGGGCTGTTATTGCCCAGAAGCGCAAACAGCTCTTTTCCCTGATCCAGCGCAAAATCCGCCGTGATCAGTGACCCGCTGCTCTTACCCGATTCAATAATCAGTACGCCCTGCGATAATGCGGCAATCAGCCTGTTTCTGGTTGGGAAATGGTAGGGCTTTGCGGGTGTATCGGGAGGATACTCCGAAATCACCGCGCCGCACTTTGCAATCGCCTTCCGCATGCCCGCGTTTTCCTTTAAATAGTTGCTATTGATGCCGCAGCCCAATACGCAGATGGTGGCGCCATTCGCCGCGAGTGTACCCCTGTGGGCGGCACAATCTACTCCCAACGCTCCGCCGCTGACGGTAATGATGCCATACTTAGAAAGAGCGTAGCCAAACTGATAAGAATTTTTCAGCCCGTAATTGGACGCCGTGCGCGTTCCGACAATACCGACAGACAGAATATGATCCACATCCGGCATCGTACCGTCGACATAGAGAACTGCCGGCGGCGCGTAGATGTTGAACAGACAATCGGGATAATCCGTATCATCGATGCTGACGACAGAATAACCAAGCTTCGCACATTTTTTCAATATGTTTTCGGCTTCCGTCAAATCAGTTGTTCGGAGCTTGCGGATATCGGAGATGCTGAGGAGACCGCTGAGCTTCCATTCTTCTTCCCCGCCTTTGAAAAAGACGGAGATATCCTTGTACAGCTCGCACAGTCCCTTGACTTTCGGGGTATTATAGCCGAGAGCCTGACTGAGCCATATCCAATATTTCGCGTTTGAATCCTGTTTCATCGAAGCATTTCCCAAATTATGATTGTCGCAGCCGCGGACGCGTTGAGCGACTCCGCGTTGCCTTTCATCGGAATCGTGATTCTGTGCCCGCAGGCGTCAATGGTTTCCCTTCCGAGTCCGTTTCCCTCATTGCCGATGACCGCCACACAGGGTGCGTCAAACACAATATCGGAGATGCGCTCGGCATCACTGCTCACAACAGCCGCATAGGAATGCAGCTCGGGGTGCTCGCCGAGGAACGCGGCAATGGTGCCGCAGATCACAAACGGAACACGGTAGACAGCTCCCATGCTGCCTCTGACAACCTTTGGGTTGTAAATATCGCAGCAGTCGGCGGACAGAATCACACCCGATACGCCGAACGCCTCTGCTGAACGCAATATCGTACCGAGATTGTTCGGGTCCTGCACATTATCAAGTGCAAGAAATTTTCCGCTATCCTTAATTGTATCAAACTGTATGGTTTTGTCAAGTGTTTTTATTGTACAAAGGAAACCCTGCGGGGTTTGGGTGTCGCTGACCGTCGCAAAAATGTGATCGGTCAGCATAACCGTTTCTTCCGCATACGCGCAAAGCTCCTCGTACTGCGAGGAGAACTTCTCAGCCGCCTGTTCGGTGACATAAAGCGTTCTGATGACCGCTCCGCTGCGCATCGCGTCGCTGCACACGCGCAGTCCCTCTGCGATAAACAAGCCTGACTGCCGGCGGAAGCGCGCGCTTTTTTGAAGCTTGACAAGCTGCTTGATGCGCGGATTGTCCTTGCTGGAAATGAATAGCATATTTATTCTCCAAACAGTAAAAGCGTTTGGAGAAATCCCAAACGCTGTCACAGAAAACATTAATTACGCATTTTTAGCCTTTTCAACAAGTGCTGTGAACGCAGCAGGGTCTGAAATAGCAATTTCGGAAAGCATCTTTCTGTTGAGGATGATGCCAGCCTTCTTGAGACCGTTCATAAATGTTGAATAGTTGGTGCCGTTCGCCTTGCAGCCCGCGGAAATTCTGGTAATCCAGAGGCGGCGGAAATCTCTCTTTCTCTGCTTACGGCCTACATAAGCGTAGTTGCCGCTCTTCATTACCGCCTGCTTCGCCATTTTGAAGTGCTTGGATTTCGCACCCCAGTAACCCTTGGCGAGCTTTAATGTCTTTTTTCTTCTTTTGCGAGTCATCATCGCACCTTTTACTCGTGCCATTCTATATTACCTCCGTTATGTTAAAGTGAAACTGTCCACGCGGATTCCCGATTATTTGTAGGGAATCAGGCGCTTCATCTGCGGTGTATTGGTTCTGTCGGCAACAACTGTCTGACGGAGACCTCTCTTACGCTTTCTTGTCTTTTTATTCAGGATGTGGCTTTTGTTAGCGTGAGCACGGATGACCTTTCCGTTCTTGGAAAGCTTGAAGCGCTTTTTGGCACCGCTATGTGTTTTAATTTTAGGCATAATAATATCCTCCCTTGATTATATTACTGCTTGTTAGGCTTTGGCGCAAGAAACATAAGCATATTGCGACCTTCCAGCTTGGCAGGCTTCTCAATGACAGCTACCTCGGAGCACGCCTCGGCGAAGCGTCTCATGGTCTCCAGTCCGATTTCGGGATGTCCCATTTCACGTCCCCTGAACCGGATAGAAGCCTTTACCTTATCGCCGTGCTTGAGGAATTTGAGAGCATTGTTGAGCTTGGTATTAAAATCGTGTGTGTCGATATTGAGCGAAAGACGCACTTCCTTGATATCAACGATATGCTGATTTTTTCTGGCTTCCTTTTCTCTCTTAGCCTGTTCAAAACGGTACTTGCCGTAGTCCATAATCTTGCATACGGGCGGGTTGCTCTGCGGAGCGATCTTGACGAGGTCAAGGTTTTTCTGCTCTGCGATCGCGAGAGCTTCCTTTGCTGACATAATACCGAGTTGCTGACCGTCAGAGCTGATGATTCTCAGCTCCTTGTCGCGAATCTCTTCATTAATCTGGATGTTGTTATCTTTCTTGCCGATGGTTAAGCACCTCCAAAGCACTCTGAGTGAAAAATAATAAATGCGGACAGAAATACATCCGTCCGCATTACAATACCATACAATCATTTTGAAGTATTGACCCGTGCAGACGGAACCCCACAGGTGAAAGCATTTCTGCTTTGCTTTATTTTACCTAAATATTATAATCCAAAAACCGCTTTTTGTCAAGCGTTATTTTTCAGATTGTCATAAATCAGATTGACTACGCGCTCGGTGGATTTGCCGTCGCGGTAATCAAAGAACATGTCCGCAAAGGGCTTGATTCTCTCGGTGCAGTAGTCCTGATTCTTGATTGCGGTAATCAGCTGCTCGGTGGAATAAACAATTTTGCCCGGTGCGTAGAGCTTGAAATCAAAGTAGAAGTCGCGCTCGTTGATATATTTCTCGAGGTCGAACACATAGAAGATCATCGGAATGTCAATCAGCGACGCCTCAAATACAAGCGAGGAATAATCGGTGATAATGACGTCGGTGACAAAGAGCAGGTCGTTGAGCTCGTTGTCCGCCGAAAGGTCGATCACCCTGTCAGCGTACTTGTCGGGAATCGGCTGTACGTCATTGACAAAGGGATGGTGCTTGATGATGATCGCGTAGTCCTCGGGAATCTTGGCGCAGACCTCGGAAATGTCAAACATCTCGGTGGGATAGAACGCGGTCTCCTTGACCATACCGCGGAAGGTCGGCGCGAAAAGAATGATTTTTTTGCCCTTGAACGTGGGATGCTCGCGGTAGAATTTCTTTCTCGCGTTCGCCTTGTAGTTTTCGTCAAAGAACACATCGGTTCTCGGGATACCCGTCGCAACGACGTTGTCGGTGGGAATGCCGAAGCCCTCGGAGTGACACTTCTTGCAGTAGGTCGAGCTGACGGTGACGAAATCGTAGCTTCTGTGGTTGCGGGTGGGCTGAGGCGAACCCTTGGGCTTGGAAAGGCGGGTAAAGCCGAAGGTCTTGAACGCGCCGCAGGCGTGCCACAGCTGAATCAGCTTGGTCTGCTCTCTGAGGTCGATGTAGTGGATCATCGGCGTGAACTCGTCGAGGACGACCACCTTGCTCGTTGCGCACGCCTTGGTGAAGGCTCTGATTTCCTTGAAGGACATATAGGCAATGGTGTGGTCGTTGAGAATAAAGTTGATATCGAGATTCTTATCGTCCTTGATCTTGTCGTAGACAAAGGCGAAGTTGCCCGAGAGGTCGTCTCTTCTCAGAGAGATAAACGTGATCTTGTTGTCCCTGACCTTACAGAAGGTCTTATAAAAGCCGAAGCATCTTCTGAAAATGTAGCGCTTCACCTTCCAGATGGAGAGGTCGGTTGTAGATACGCGGGAAAACCGCCAGAAAATATAGGCAATGAACCGCTTGAGCGGATTCGGGTCATTAAAACGCTTCGGCAGGTTCATAATACCCGTCATGCGAAGCAGCGCCTCCACAACAAAGAACGGCAGCAATCCGATGGTGATGATGAACAGCAGCGTTTTGACAATGCCGTTGAACAGCTTGACAAAGAACCGCGCCACGGGATTGTGCTTGATCTTCTTTTTGTAGGGCTCGAACTCAAACTTGTTGCCGTGAACCGAAAAACGATAGTATTTATCATCAGTCTCACAAACCGCAGGCGTCAGATCGACGGGGATCTTCTCCTCATAAAAATCCGCAAAGCCGAGGTTCATGTACATCTCAAACGGCAGATAGTCCTTTCTGGTTTTCCAGAACAGCAAATCAAGGCGATAATTATATCTGCCCGAGAAAAAGCATTTTCCATCAATGTGGGTTACATTGGAAAGGACAAACGGAATACGTCTGTCCTCTTTGCCGTTATTAAAATGTAAGACCAGCTTCGGATTTGATAGAAAATGAGAATTGATGGTCGGGTCGGTGACCGTACCCATAACCGTCAGAGTCATCCTGTTTTTGACAATCAACAACTCTTTGACTTCAATCTGAAATTCCACAAATACACCCCTATTTTAGATAATTAGCATCAAGCTATCATGTTGGACATTTTTTCAACCGCCTCGGCGATATCAATGCCCTTCTGGTAGAGTGAGGACGAACCCGCGACGAACATATCGCCGCCGCAAGCGCGCATCTTTTCGCACAGATCCCAGCTGACATGTCCGTCAACCTCGAGAAGCATGCCCTCTCTCCTGCTGTCAAGCAATTCGCGCACGGCTTTGATTTTTTCAAAGCTTCCTTCAACAATCGGTCTGCCCGCAAAGCCGGGATAAACCGTCATCACCAGCACGCCGTCGATCTCGTCGAGATAGTCCGAAAGAACATCGGGCTTGGTGTCGGGGCTGATAGCGACAAAGGGCGACGCGCCTCTTTCGCGGATTTCCGCAATTACGTCATGCAGCGTTTCACCGCAGGCTTCGTAGTGAACGGAAACAATATCTCCCTTGCCGATATCCATGCGGTCAAAATACTGTGCGGGTTCAAACGCCATGATATGAATATCGCGCTTCATGTTGACCAGCACGCTCTTGACTGCCTTGATCAGGTTCGCGTCGAGCGTGATGTTCGGGACAAAATGGTTGTCCATGAAATCAAGGTGAATGTACTCCACGCCGAGCTTGTCAAGAATCTCCAGCTCGGACTGCAAATTCAACGCATCCGCACACATCAGGGACGGCGACAGCATACCTTTCATAGTCAATACCTCTTACTCGTTTACCACCATAATCTTTGCGAAAAATTCGGTGTTGTTTTTCATGATATCCAGTCCCTTATCCATCGTGGCAAGGTCAAATTTATGTGTAATCAGCTTCTTGGCGTTGATCATGCCCTTCGCCATCGCGTCAACAACAAGATTCCAGTCGCTCTTGTGCGTGTCGCTGTAGGCGGAGTTCCATGTGCCGAAGATGGAGAGCTGCTTTCTGAGAATCTGCCAATAGGTATTCTGAGGGAAGGTGAAATCCCCGTGGGGATTGCCGACGAAGATGACCTTGCCGCCGGATGCGGCAGCCTCAAGGCAGTTGCAAGCGGTCAGCGCGATGCCGACAGCCTCGATCGCGATGTCCGCTCCGACGCCGTTGGTTTTCTCCTTGACCCAAGCGATCGCGTCCTCTCTGGAGGAGTTGCAGTATTCGGTGAAGCCGAGGCTCTCGATGAAGTCCCAGTTGTTGACGTCGGTGCCGACGAGCAGGACTCTCGCACCCCATGCTCTCGCCCACTGCGCGATCAGCATACCGATGGTGCCGGGTCCGAAGATGACGACGTTGTCGCCGACCTCGATCTGCGCGCGTCTGAGCGCGTGGAGCGCTACCGCGCAGGGCTCGGTCATTGCGGCTTCCTCAAAAGAAAGCGAGTCGGGAATGGGAACGAGGTTCCAGACGGGAACTCTCACATATTCGGCATAAGCGCCGTCGGAACGCGATCCGAGATAGTCGTAGCTCTTGCACATCTCGTAATCGCCGTTATTACAGTTTTCACAGGTCTTGCACGGAATGAGCGGAAACACCGTAGCTCTCATGCCGATTAAATTCTTATATTTTTCATCGCCGACGCCCGCGACCTCTCCTGAGAACTCGTGACCGGGAATCGTCGGGAAATGGTAGGTTCCGTTGACAAAGATTCTCGGGATATCCGAGCCGCAGATGCCGCACGCCTTCACGCGGAACAGCACCTCGTCGGGCTTGATTTCGGGCATGGGCCAGTCGCAGTATTCCAGATTGCCGACAGCCTTCAGTACGCGCGCCTTCATTGTATCCATATCAATTGCCGCCTTTCAAGATAGTTTCAAAGGTTTCCAAATCCTCGATCGTGGTAATTTTCAGATTGCGCTCGCTGCCCTTCACCATGCGGATCTCCATGCCGTGGCGGTAGGCGATTTCGCTGCTGCCCGCGGTCGCGCCGATCTCCTCGTCGCTGACCTCGTTGTGAATCTGATAGTATCTCTGAAATTTGAAGCTCTCGGGAGCCTGTCCCGCAAACAGCTCGCTGCGCTTGAGCAGGCACTCGATTTTCTCGCCGTCCTTGCTCTGATACACCGTATCCTTGACGGTGATCACGGGCATCGCGCCGTCATAGTCGGTCGCGCCCTTGATGCACGCGGAGATGATTTCATCGGAAACAAGAGGACGCGCCGCATCGTGAACAATGACGATATCGGTGTCGGGCACGTTTTGCGCAATCACCTTGAGACCGTTATAAATCGAATGCTGACGGGTTTTTCCGGCAGGCGCGTAGCCTTTGATTTTGGTGACGCCGTACTTTGCGGCGTTCTCTTCGACAAAATCCTTCCAAAGATCATTGACGACTACGACTATCGCGTCAATCTCCTCATGCTGCTGAAAGATATCAAAGCAATAGGAAATAATCGGCTTATCCTGTACCATTAGGAACTGCTTGGGTCTGTCGATACCCATACGGGTACCCGTGCCGCCCGCGAGAATGATAGCGGTGTTCATCTGAATCCTCCATTCCGAGTTCAAAAAAGCGTGATTTTGGGTTATCTAACTAATTAATAATATCACACATTTTGCGGTGTTGTCAACAAAAACCCCATAGATTGTAGATAATAGACGAAATTAATTCTTTGTTTGCTCCTCAAGTACACCAACTGCCCGTCTGATGCCCTCTGCAAGCGGAACTTTGGGCTGCCATCCCAGTGATTTCAGGCGTGTGCTGTCGAGAATTTCAGGCACCTGACGCAGCGGTGTGACGAGCTCCTCCGGCTCCTTTTCGTCCTCGGGATTGGCAAAACGGAGTGAAATATTGCGCTCGGGAAACGCCTCGCACGCTGTCTTGGCAAAGCCCCGTATCGTGGTGTCCGACTGCTCAAACGCGATATTGTAGGGAACGGCGTTTTCGCCCTTGAGAAGAATAGTCAGCAGCGCCGTTGCGGTGTCGGTCACATAGCAGAACGACCGCCTTGCGGCGCCGCTGCTCTTGAGCAGGATATCCTGCTTTTTCACAATATTTGCGATAAACTGCGCCCACACCCTGTCGTCATCGAGCGACGCCGCGCCGTAAATATACGCAGGGCGCGCAAGCTTGACATTCATGCCGAATTCGCGGCAGTAGCACGCCGCGAGCGTCTCGGCGGCTCGCTTGCCCATTGCGTAGCAATTTTTGTAGGAGGTGAAATCAAGATAGCCGCAGTCGTCCTCGGTGATGCCGTTTTCCTCACCGTAGAGCGTGCCGTAGACCTTGAGACTCGACACGATCAGCGTCGCTTCCGCTTCACTCTTTTTGGCAAATTCCAGCACGTTCTGCGTGCCCGCAAGATTCGCGCTGATGGTGCCGACGGGATCGGTTTCAAATTGAATATTGCTCGCCTGACTCGCGGCGTGAATCACGAAATCCGCACGATCAGTCTGAATCGGCTTATTAACATCCTGAACGCAGAGCGAAAAATCCTCGCGCACAAGGAGCCTGCCAAATTTCTGTTCCGCGCGTTCACGGCTCCGCACCAGCGCGGTAACATGAATGTTGTCTCCGTAACGATCATTGCGGAGCAGCAGCGCGAGCGTCAGATAGCCGCCGATAAAACCGCCGCCTCCCGTAATCAGGACACTCTTGTTATTCAGCCGCTCCCACGGAATTTCCGCCTCTGCGATTTCGCGCGCGTCACTCAGAACGCTGCCGAGCACGCAGTCCTTTACTTTATAATCCATATTTCAATTCTTCCTTGGCAAATTTCTTGTAGTTCTCGTAGTAGAACTGCGCCCTGAGCGTCACCAGATCCTCGGGAGTGGTAACCTTGATATTGAAGCGCTCACCCCTGAACAGGTGAACCTTTTCACCCAGCTCGATGAACAGCTCGCTTGAGGAAATCGGATTGGTGATACCGCGCTTTTCCGCCTCGGCATGCGCCCAGAGGATGCGCTCCATCGTATAGCCCTGCGGCGCCTGCGTGACGTACATCTGATTGCGGTCATAGCTCTTGGCGCAGGTTTCGCCGTCGGTGCTGTAGAGCAATGAGTCGATGCTCGGGGTGACGGGCACCGCCGTACGGTGGCGTTTTGTCTCGACGATGCAATCGGTTATCAGCTTTTCCGACAGCATCGGACGCACGCCGTCGCAAATTAAAATAATATCATTGGGTTCCTTTGAAAAGGATGCGACGGACATCACGCCGTTATGAATCGACGCAAATCCCGTTTCGCCGCCCGGGACAATCGCCCTGACCTTTTTGACGGAAAACTGCGCAATCAACTCAACCAGATATTCGATCCAGTCCTCCTTGCAGGCGACGACAATGCCGTCCACCATCGGATGACGGGAAAAATGCTCCATTGTGTGGACGATGATCGGCTTTCCGCCAACCTCCAAAAACTGCTTCGGCAAGTCGGAGGACTGCATTCTCGCACCGATTCCGCCCGCGAACAGCATAGCGGTTACCATGTCGCAACTTCCTTTCCAAATCGTTATTATATCTCATAATCAAGATACCATTTGCACCCTCTTTTGTCAACTTACATTCTTGTAACGAAGTCCTTGAAAAAGGGCAAAGAATATGATAGAATAACAGAATAGGAGTTGATAACATGCAGCAATTTCCCTACCCTGCTTACCCGCCTGTTCCACCCCGTCCCGTTGTAACGGACGAGATGATAAGGCAAAACGAAAAAAAGAAGCTGAGAAGCAAGTCAAACGGACTCGGCTTTTTGATTCTCACCTATTATTCTTCCCTGCAGGTGTCCGCTATCGGCATTATGCTTTTGTTCAATGCCTTCGGCATCTCACTCACGGACAACCACGTCGCCGAATATCTGCTTGATATCGCCGCGAGCGTCTTTGCCGCCCTGATTCCGGGACTGATTTATCTCGCTGCCTCGGGCTACAGACTGCGCGACAGCTTCAAAAATACCCATGTCGGTCCGACGCTGCTGATTCCGCTGGTGCTGTTGGGTATGGGCTGTTCAATGGCAGCCAACATGCTGACGCAGCTTTTCATCAATAACATCTCCCTCTTCGGGCTGGAAAATCACGCGGGCGAAATAGATATCTCATCGCACACCCCGTTGGAGATCGTTCTCAGCGTGATTGCGATCGCGATTGTACCCGCATTCGCAGAGGAATTTGTTTTCCGCGGAATCGTGCTCGGAAGCCTGAAAAAATACGGAACAGCTTTCGCGGTTGTGGTCTCCTCGATCATGTTCAGCGCCATGCACTCCAATACCACGCAGATCGTGTTCGTATTCTTTCTGGGAACCATTTTCGGCGTTGTCGACGTCATTACCGACTCGATTGTCCCGTCGCTGGTGCTTCATTTTCTGAATAACTTCTTTGCCACACTGATGGATTTGCTGACAAAAAGCAATGTCTTCGATGAAACCACCACCTATACGCTTTACTACATCGTCACATTTCTGTTCTGTATCGGCGGTGTTTTCTCGTTCCTTTATCTTTACAAAGCAAAGCGAGACATTTTCCGAATAACCAACAAAGATAAGCATGAGTACCGCTATGCGGAAAGACTTACGCTGAAAGACAAATACAATGCTTTCTTCGTCAACGCGGGTATGATGATTTCCATGAGTATCTTTTTGCTGATGACCATTCTGAACTTCTTCCCCGGGGTCTCCTGATATGTGCGCGGAAAACTCATTTATGCGCGCCGCGCTGGAAATGGCACGGGAGGCGTTTGACGACGGAGAAGTCCCTGTCGGCGCGATCGTCGTCAGAAACGGCGAAATCATTTCACGCGGTCGCAACCGCCGTGAAAAGGCAAAAAACGCGCTGCTTCACGCCGAAATCGACGCGATCAATCAGGCGTGCAAGACGCTGGGAGGATGGCGTCTTTGGAACTGTGAGATATATGTGACGCTGGAGCCCTGTCCTATGTGCGCGGGCGCGATACTCAACGCCCACATCCCACAGGTGTATTTCGGCGCGTATGATTATAAAAACGGCTCCTGCGGCACGATCACCAACCTCTTTGAAATGCCCTACAATTTCAAGCCCGCATGCCAAGGCGGTATCATGCAGGAGGAATGTGCGGCACTGCTGAAAAGCTTTTTCAGAAAGCTGCGATAATTCAAAAAACAGGACTGCCGCGGCAGTCCTGTCATTATTTGTTTTTGTTTCTCCAACGCCTGTGCATTTTCTCACCGTGCGGAATTCCCTTGACCTTAAACAGAATCAAATAGCCTGCAACCAGCGCGAGCGCCGTCGTCTGGGTGTAGAATAATATTCCCCGGTCGACGGTCATATAGTTCGCATAATCGCGCAGCGAGCTGTCAGGCGCGGTCGTATAGAGCGGCGTCAGATTGTCCTGCTGCGCTATCATCACCGCCTCGTCTGGGCTTGCGGCAAAAGCGGTCACGGTTGAGAACAGCAGCGTCAGAGAGATAAAACAACCAATCAGGATTTTTTTCATAACAAACTCCTTTTTACAGATATGACAAAGAACGAAAGATATCAACACAACAAAGACCTGCTCCCCTGTTTGGAGGATTATATCTGCGGTCAGGATGACCCGACCGTCGCAGAGCTGCGCTACGGAACGGCGAACCGCCCTGTCAAACAAGTTGGCTGCGCTGCGGTGGCAGTCTATAACGCACTGCGTCTTGTCGGCAAGCAGATGAATTTCTGCGAGATACTCGCGCAGTTCGAGACGCTTCGGATGCCGTGGCTGTTCGGACTGTTCGGAACAAAGCCGCTGAGTCTGAAGCGGTTCTTCCGATATAATAAAATTCCTTTTCGGAATTATTATCGTCTGAAACAATTCCGGACCGCGTTCACTGACGGATGCGTCGGCATTGTTTGCGCGTGGAACAAAAGCTTTCACGGCATTCATTTTTATTGTATCTTTCAAAAGGACGGAAAGCTCTATTCCCTCAATCAATATTATTCCCGTCACGCGCTAGATTTTTCTATTAAGGAATTATTAAAACCACGCTTCATTGTGGGAACCATACTCAAAGAAAGCGCCGGTTAGCGGCGCTTTTTATTATCTGTTGTTGACGGTCTCGGGATTCAGGTCGTGCTTTGAAAGACGCTCCCATGCGAGATTTTCCCACTTGGTATCCTTTTTCCCGTAGTTGCAGTACGGGTCAATCGACAAGCCGCCGCGCGGCAGGAACTTTCCCCAAACTTCAATATACTTCGGCTGCATCAGTGCAATCAAGTCCTTCATGATGATGTTGACGCAGTCCTCGTGAAAATCGCCGTGGTTGCGGAAGCTGAAAAGATACAGCTTGAGCGACTTGCTCTCGACCATCAGCTTGTCGGGAATGTAGGAAATATAGATCGTCGCGAAGTCGGGCTGCCCCGTTATCGGGCAGAGCGATGTGAACTCAGGGCAGTTGAATTTGACGAAATAGTCGTTCCCGAGATGCTTGTTCGGAAAGGTCTCAAGCACTTCGGGTGCGTAATCGGTTGCGTACTGTACATTCTTATTGCCGAGCAGCGTCAAGCTCTCGGTCTCTTTTTTTGTTCTTCCGTTCATATTACACCTCCATAGCAGGGTCTTTGACGCCGTTTGCTTCAAACGCAGCGATGCGGTCACGGCAGGTGCCGCAGAGTCCGCAGGGCTTGTCCATACCTTCATAGCAGCTCCATGTCAGCTCATAAGGCACATTCAGACGCAGACCGACAGCGACGACCTCCGCCTTGCTCATGCCGATAAAGGGTGCGATGACACTGAGCTGATTGCCGCTTCCCAAATAAATCGCGCGGTTGATCGCTTCGTTGAAATCCTGAGAACAGTCGGGATAAGCGTTTCCTGCAGCGTCATCCCTGTGCGCGCCGTAATAAATCTCCGAGCATCCGCATGACAGCGCGATGCTTGCCGCTGACGCAAGGAAGAGTCCGTTGCGAAACGGCACATAGGTCGAAACAGGACTTCCGCCGGTTTCCGCGAGCTGCTCGGCATAGCTCTCCTTGGGGATTTCCTTTCCGGAGCCTTTCAGAAGCGAACAGTCCGAACCTTCAAACAATACTGACAAGTCGAGCGTGCGGTGGCTGACACCGTAAAAGCGCGCGATTGACTGAGCCGCCTCCAGCTCCTTGCTGTGCTTCTGTCCGTATCCGACAGAGAGCGCGAGTACCTCGTCCCTGCCGTATTTTTCAATCGCCATCGCCAGACAGGTAGTGCTGTCCACACCGCCGCTGAACAAAACAAGCGCTTTCATTTTCAACACCTCAATCAAATTTCACGAGTTGCTTCAACTCGGCATTATCTCTGAACGCACCGATATAGGTCGCCGTCACGGTATTTGCAGAAACATTCTTGATGCCTCTCGCGGTCATGCAGCTATGACAGCCGCGGATCATCACGCCGACGTCGGTCGTACCCGCTGCCTCGGAGATAATCTCGGCGATATCCCTGCCCAGACGCTCCTGCAGCTGCAGCCGCTTTGCCGCCATGTCGCAGATACGGGCGATCTTGCTCAGACCGAGCACCCTTCCGTGCGGCACATACGCGACGTTGACGTGCATATCGTACATCAGCGCGAGGTGATGCTCGCAGTAACTGAATACGGTGATATCCTTAATCACAACCGCGTTTTCGGAATCCTTAATGCTCTCCTCAGTGAAGGTCTTTCCGAACATTTCCGCGATCTCATGATTCGAGTAAGCGGTGCCCTCCAAAACCTCCTCCAGCATTCTCGCGACTCTCGCGGGAGTCTCACGCAGCCCCTCGCGGTTCGGGTCTTCTCCGATCGCCTCCAGGATACCGAGGACGTGCTCTTCGATTTTCTTTGTATCCATATCATACACCTCTTTTTTCGGGATCCCAGATGAATTTGTGCAGCTGCAGCTGCAGCCTCACACCATTGAGCTGATTCTCTTTCATGAACGCCACCATTTCGGCAGGGTCGATTTTCCCGAACACAGGACTGAAATAAACATGGCAGCGCTCTCTCAGCTGATATTTTTCCGTCACTTCCAGAGCGCGCGTGAGATCATTCTGACTGCCGGCAACAAACTTGACGGTATCATCCCCATTCAGATATCCAAAATTGCCGCAGTCCATCGCCTGCTCCATGCCGCTCTCGGGAAGCTTGTAGTCCATCGTAAAGACAGGCCGGTGTTCCGACTCCGCCAAATCTCCGATAAACACACTTCCGTTTGTTTCAATCTCAACGCGGAATCCGTTCTGGATCAGAAGCGAAATCAGTTCTCCGATATTCGTTTGCAGCAGCGGCTCACCGCCTGTCAGCGTGATGTTGCATACACCTGTCCCACCTGCCCAAGCCAGCAGTTCATCCGCTGTTTTTTCGGTATAAGGCGCGTTTGTTTGATTCGCCCATTTCGTGTCGCAATAGGAACAGTTGAGATTGCAGCCCTTAAACCGGATGAATGCCGCCAACTCTCCCGCACAGACACCCTCGCCGTTGATGCTCACGAATTGTTCCACAACCTGATACATATTACTCCTCATATTCCGCGCAATTGTCCGGTGTTTCATACACCGTCACACTCCTGACGGGTAGGTGGTCAGACTTGAGCAGAGCGTAAAAATACCTTGCGAAATTTTCTGCAGTCGGTCGGAACCTGACCTCTCTGAGCCGAAAGCCCTCATCCTCCAGCGCTGCAACGGTCGTCGGTTTGAGCGATCCCGCTTCGATAATCAGCACATGATCAAAACTCTCCGCAATCGCCCTGACTGCCTTCTTCAAATCGCTGAAATCGAGAATCATGCCGCGCTTTTCGCCGCTATCGATCAGCTCCTCCTGCGAGACGACCGCCTCAATCACCCAGCGGTGACCGTGGATATTCGCGCATTTACCCTTGTAGCCCGCGAGAAAATGCGCGCTGTCAAATGCGGCGGACGTTTTTAAACTGTACATAACTTCACCTCATAATCAAAAAGCGCCTGCCACCAGAGCAGACGCATCCATAACAAAACAAGCGCAGTTATCCCGCGCAATTCGGATGCCCTGGTTTTGATTAACGACAGGATGGCGCAAACGAACTGTCGGGATTTCTCCATCTCCCATTATAAGCACTAACAACTCAGTTGTCAAGAAAAAGAACAGACAATCCCTGTAATAAGGATTGTCTGTCCGCCTATTCGGATAAGCTTTCAATGAACCGCAGAAATGCCGCTTTCCCTTTCTTATCCCGCTTGAAAACACCCGCATCCTCGAGAACGTTCAGGAACACCTTTCCGACTTCCTTCTCCAGGATTTCGCGTATCACTTCACGCGGCTGACCTTTCAGCCCTTCCGCAAAGGAGTTCGCCCAGTCTGCATGCTTAGCAATTGAGGCTTCACCGGCGATATCCCGACCCTCTGCAATGAAAGCTTCCAACAGCTCGAGCTCTTTTTGCAGACGCGACGGGAGCACCGCCAATCCCATGACTTCAATCAAGCCGATGTTCTCTTTTTTGATATGGTGCCGCTGCGCATGCGGATGGAACAAGCCCAAGGGATGCTCGTCCGTGGTGAGGTTGTTGCGCAGGCACAAATCCAGCTCAAAGTCCTCTCCCCTGCGGCGCGCGATCGGCGTGATGGTATTGTGCGGCACGCCGTCAGTCTCGGAAAGGATATTTACGCTTTCGTCAGTGTAGCCGCGCCACTTATCCAGAATCATCGCCGCTAACTCAACCAGTCTGCCACTGTCACATCCGCGCAGACGGATAACGGAAAGCGGCCACTTGACGATGCCGCAGGCAATGTCCTCATAGCCCTTCACCGCAAAACAGTATTCCGATTCGGCGCGCTCCATCGCAAAGGTATAACGACCGCCCTGAAAATGCTCATGGCTGAGAATCGAGCCGCCCACAATCGGCAAATCCGCGTTTGAACCGACGAAATAATGCGGGAACTGCCGCACAAAGTCAAAGAGCTTTTCAAACGCTTTCTTGCTGATGACCATCGGAATATGATCGCCGTTGAATACAATACAGTGCTCATTGTAATAAACATACGGAGAATACTGGAAGAACCACTCCTCTCCGCAAATATCAATCGGAAGCACGCGGTGATTCGCGCGTGCGGGATGTCCTATACGCCCCGCGTAGCCGACATTTTCAATGCAGAGCTGACAAAGCGGATAAGCTGTCGTTTTCGCTTTTCCCGCTGCGGCGATATCACGCGGGTCTTTTTCGGGCTTTGAAAGGTTTATCGTTATGTCAATCTCTCCGTACTCACTCTGCACCTTCCAACGCCTGTCGCGTGCAATACGGTCGCGGCGGATATAGTTGACGTCGCCGCTGAATCGATAGAACCAATCGGTTGCCGCCTGCCGCGACTGCGCGTACAGTGCGAAGAACCGCCTGTTGACCTCTCCCGGCCGCGGCGTCAGACAGTTCATCAGCCGCGTGTCATAGATATCGCGGCTCTCGGACGTATCGGCGCAGAGTCCTTTTTGTACTGCATGGTCGGTCAGAACCTTGAGAATATCCGGCAGCGTTCCTTTCATCGGCTCTGCCGCCTCAAATGCGTCCTCATGCAGCACATCCAGCAGCCTGTTGCGTGTATAAACAGATTCGTTATGATCAATCAACCCTGTTTGGATGCCATAGAGAACAAGGGCTTCTATTGCGTTAAATATCATCATGCTTCACTCCTGCACCGTCGCATATTGTGACGGGATATATCGCGGGTATGACCCCGAAGCGGCTTTGATATGCGGTCTGTATCGACTTGACAAAATTCTCAACCGCGCTTTGCGCAATCAGATTGACCGTGCAGCCGCCGAAGCCGCCGCCCGTCATCCGCGCTCCGTAAACGCCGTCCAGCTTTTGCGCGGTCTCCGCAAGGAAATCAAGCTCCTCGCAGGAAACCGCATAGTCATCGCGAAGAGACGCGTGCGAAGCGTTCATCAGCTGACCAAAGCCGCTCAGATCACCTGCTTTCAATCGCGTTACCGCTTCAAGCACACGTATGTTTTCATACACCGCATGCCTCGCACGTCTGCGGCAAATATCATCCGTAATCAGGTGCTTTCTCTCCTCGAATTCCGCTGTCGTCAGTGTGCAGAGCGCCGGCGTACCCAACTCCTTGCACGCTGTTTCACACTCGCGCCGGCGGTCGTTATAGGCGGAGGATGCGAGCGAATGCCGCACGCCGCTGTTAACGATCACCAAAGCCGCGTTCCAAAGCGGTGCGTATTGAAAGGATAGCGTATTCGCGTTGAGCAGAACCGCGTTTCCGCTCTTTCCCATCGCGCTTGCGAACTGATCCATGATGCCGCAGTTCACGCCGATAAAGCGGTTTTCCGCAAATTGTCCGAGAATCGCAATTTCCTGCTGTGTGACGGGAATTTCAAATAACTCCCGCAACGCAACACCCGTTGCGACCTCCAAGGCTGCGGATGAGGAAAGTCCGGCGCCTTCGGGCAAATCACCGAAAAATACAAAATCCGCGCCCTGCCGCAAGGAATAGCCGAACGCTTCAAACGCGCGGACAACGCCTGCGGGATAATCCGACCATAATCCCTGATTGCTGAGCGCGTCAAGAGAATATGCTCTTTCTCCAACCTCACGACAGTTCTCGGAATAGAAGTGCAGCTCCCTGTCCGTCCGTTTTGCTGCGGCGCAGCGGATGCCGAGATGAATCGCGCACGGGAACACATAACCGCCGTTGTAGTCGGTGTGCTCACCGATCAGATTGACGCGGCCGGGTGCGAAGCATATGACCTCCGGCACTCTGTGAAAGCGCCTTTCAAATAATTTCTTCATGCTTCACTTCCTCGAAAAAATACAGGCGCGCCGCGAAGTCGGGAAAAATCCTGACATTCTCATTGAAGCCTGTGCCCGCGTAGGCAGGACGGAGCGCGACGCCCGTGCGCATGAGAATCTCTCCCGAAGCCGTAACGTCCTCGTTTTCACCGTTCATTCTGACCGCCCTTGCAATGACGTTATGGACAAGTGAATCCTGCCTGACGTGAATCGGCGTCACGGTATTGACCAGGCTGCCAAACTGCTTGATATTGACGCGCTCGGAAATATTGTAAAAACGATACCGCTTCTTCGGATCAAGTCCCGCTGCTACAAACCGCTGCGACTGCATATTCGGTTTTGTCAGCTCCTGCAGCAAAAGCCCGACCGCACGGGTCTTGTCCCCTGATACGCACATCCACTCGTGGATATTCCCCGAAAGAACACGGTAGAACTGACCGAACTGCAGAACGTCGCGCCACTTTTTATATATTGAAATATGCCCGTAAATCCTTTCCCTTTTTGCCGCATCAATATCGCGCATATCGCATTCATAGCCCAGCACGCCGAACGCCGCCACTGCGAAACGCGTTTCCATGGGAGTCTTTCGCAGGGTCTGGTGATTCGGTACCGCACTGACATGAGCCCCGACGCAGGACTGCGGATAGCCGTAACTGTAGCCCTCCTGAATCGTCGCGCGGCAGATCGCGTCGGTATTGTCGCTTGCCCAAATCTGCGGAAAATAGCAGAGCATCCCCAAATCAAACCGGTTTCCTCCCGAGGCGCAGCCCTCAAAGAGAATCTTCGGAAAACGATCGGTCAGCGCACCCATCACGCGGTAGAGTCCGCAGATATAGCGGTGCGCGACCTCTCCCTGCTGCTCCGCGGGAAGATACAGCGAAAAAACATCCGAAAAAACACGGTTCATGTCCCACTTGACATAGCGGATGTTCGCGGATGAAAAAACTTCGCTTATTTTCTTGATTAAATATTTCTGCACGGCAGGATTCGCCAGATCCAGCACACGCTGGTTCCTGCCCTCGGAGTGCAGCCTGCCCCTGATGCTCATAGCCCAGTCCGGGTGTCTGCGGTAAAGATCACTCTCGACATTGATCATCTCAGGCTCGATCCAAATGCCGAAGAGCATTCCCGTATCGTTGATTTTCTCCGCAAGCAGCTTGATTCCGTTGGGGAATTTTTCTTTGTTAGGCTCCCAGTCACCAAGCGAATGAGAATCATCGTTGCGCTCGCCGAACCATCCGTCATCCATGACAAACAGCTCCGCGCCGAGCTTCTTGCCTGCCCGTGCAAGCGACGTCATATTAGTTTCATTGACCTTGAAATAGCACGCTTCCCAGCTGTTGAGCAGCACGGGACGCACCCTGCGTTTCCAATAGCCGCGGACGATATGCGATCGGACAAAGCGATGCATATTGACGCTCTGACCCGCAAAGCCCTTTGATGAGTATGTCATTACCGCCTCGGGCGTTTCAAAACACTCGCCCTCACGCAAGAGAAAACGAAATCCCTCGGGCTGAATACCACTGACGATGCGCGTTTTGCCGTAGGCGTTGACCTCGGCGGCAGCATAGTGACTGCCGCTGTATATCAGGTTGAAGCCATAGACGCTGCCATGACTCTCGGTCGCTGACGGCTCATGTACCATAAAAAACGGATTTGCGCGATTGGAGGAACAGCCCGTTCTGCTTTCAATCACGTATTTTCCCGCGTCAAGCGCAAGTGTACTCTTGTTCATCTCACGCGCCCACGCGCCGTGGAAGGAGGTCACACACACGCCGCTGAACGGAATGTCGATCTGCGTACTCAGCATCCGTTCGAGTACGACAGTTTCCTTTCCCTGATTGCGCAGACGCGCGCTTCTGGTTATCGCGTCGCATTCGGGATAGACGCGATAATGCAGCTCCAGCATCAATTCCCCGTCTGTCAGGCTGACGCACAGATGCTCCGCTTTTCCATTCTCTGCGTATGACGACGGCAGCGTAAGAAAATCGGAATTCTTACTGTCAATGACTGCATCCGCATAGAGAAAGTCGCAGCTGCGGCTTCCGTCCGCGCGGACAAGCGAGAGAAAAGGCTCTCTCACATCGCCGTGACCCGCAGCAGAGAACTCAAGACACATATCCTCAAGCAGCACCGTCGGGTGCTCCTTGGAATAGGCGATGCTGTTTCCTGTCTCAAACTCGCGCTTTTCGCGGAAAACATCGCAGTCCGCCGCATTGCTCAACGCAATCCTCCCGCCGTAATAGAGGTGCTCGAGGTGTCCCGAGGGCGTGACCGCAAAAACATAAGTTGTGCGGGCGGTATCGAGCACAAAGGTCGGAAAATCGCCTTTCAGTTTTTGAATCATTTCATCACCTGTGCTTCTTTCCGATGGTCGACATCACCTTTTTCTCGTTGTAGAATTTGAGGATTAACGCACCGAGCGAGCAGAATGCGACCGCAACAAAGCCGACAATGGTCATGCCCGTAACGGAAGCGGTGATATCATTGCTGTCCGTGTTCTGCGTCGTGCCGATTATCGCGAGAGAGGTAAAGACCAGCATCGCAAGCGACTGACCGAACTTCATCGCGAAGGTACGTGCCGCAAAGAACATTCCCTCGCGGTTCTCTCCTGTTTCATAGCCGTCCGCCTCGGCGACGTCGGCGACAATCGACTGCGGAATGATACCCAGCAGCGCCATCGGAAAAGCGGCAATCACACAAATGAGCACACCGTAGACGATGCCGGGAATGAGGTCGGTACCGATAACGCCGATCAGTCCCGCGACGACATACGCGAGCGCTAAGCCGAGAAAGCCTGTGATAACGAGCTTTTTCTTGCCGAATTTCTTGACAAGCTTTGGGACGATCGGATAGAACGCGGCAGAGAGTACGGTCATACCGCCGAGGAAAATCATCGTAAACGACTCGTCAAGCTTCATCGAAACCTTGACGAAGAACGGAAGTCCCGTCTGGAACAGAGTCAGACCGACCCAGTACATAATATCGGAAAAGACAAAGGTGCGAAAGCTGCCGTTCTTAAATGTCGCGCCGAGCGACTTGAACATATTCGCATTGGAGGGCTTTGTCTCAACAAAGTTCTTTTCCTTCAGGAAGAAGGTGGGAATCAGCATACAGACACACGCTAAAACGGCAAGAATAATAAAGCAGATGCGGTAGCTCCACGCAAAGCCGACGTTTCCGCGCAGCATGCCCGCGAACACAAACGGTGCGTAAGCAAGCATCGTACCCGCAAAGAAGGTCAGCGAAATCGCGGTGGAGATGTACATGCGGTCGTCCTGCGTCTTTCCGAACTCGGAAATAAGAGCGTTATAGGGTGTGCAATACATCGTCATAAACAGGTAAAACAGCACAATGAACACCGATATCCATGCGATATTCCATGAGCTGATCTCCTCGACGGGCGCACAGAAGAGCAGCACCGTGACGACGGACAGCGGAACCGCCGCGTATTGCATAAAGGGAATCCGTCTGCCGCGGTTATTCTTGCTGCGGTCAGAGAGGGACGCTATCAGCGGATCGGTCACTGCGTCGAACACACGCGAAACCGCAGTAATCAAACCGAGGACGGTCAGAAAGCCGCCAATCACCAGTCCCGGCGGAATAAACTGCATCGCGCCGCTCATAATGTCGTTCTGCGTCGGCAGATAAAAGGTGACGAACCACGCGCTGATGATGCCGCTGAGCGTCGACCATCCAAGCTGACCGACTGCGAATATCCTCATTTGTCTTTTGGTTAACCGTTTCATACGAACCTCCCCTTACTTTTGTTTTTGCCGCATCGCAAGCTCTACCGCCTTGTAGGCGCCGTCGTAAAGTCCGACAGATTTGTTGACGAGTATCTGCTGACACATCTGCACAAACAGCTCGGATTCATTCAGGAACATATCGAGCATCTGCAGAGTGTGCGGAACGTCCGTGCACTCGAGAGTGCCGTCGCCCATCTCGGCGGAATGAATCGCGCCCCATTTTTCGTGACCGCCGATGCGCTTGAGAAAGAGCTTCGGAATCGGATAAAACGCAAGCTCACTGGGCTTTGTCACAAGCACGTCGCAGGAACGCATCAGAAGATTGGTGCAGTAGACCGCTTCAAAGATATTCTCGTGCCAGAACGCGTGGATGCCGTACACATCGCCGTCAATCGCGCTGTTTGCAAACGACTCGGTTTTCTCCCAGTCATTGAAATGTGTCTTAGCCATGTCCTGCAATCCTTTGATCTCCATGCACAGCTCGTCCCAGACCTTTTTGTAGTCGCCGACATTGATATAGAGCGCCGCCTTTCTGCGGCGGATCATCGGAATCAGATGACGGATTACCGCCGCGAACAGCTCTCTCTGCGCTCCTGCGCCGCCGATTGTCAGCAGAAAACGCATCGGCTTGTTTTTCTTTTTTCGCTCCATACGGCGGCTGCAGTCGTCCTCGAGGTTTGCTACCAGCTCGTGATCGACGTAGTGTCCTGTGTAGACGAGGCTCTCGGGCGGCATCGGTTTGAGCACGTCACCCTTCTGCATTCCGTTGAGGATACGGTAGCCCAAATACGACTGGTGCGTTTGAATGGTGTGGATACTGCCCTCGGCGAGGTGAAGCGCCATCGGCCAGTTGTCCGGAATCGCGTTGACAACATACTTCATGCCCGCGTGAACCGCCGCCTGCGCCGGCCAGACATGAGTGCCGATAACGGGAATATCCTTGGGAATATTGCGGAACACCGTCGCCATCAGCTCGGCGTTTTTCTGATCGGCAGAGTTGTAGCTGAGCTGACGGAAGCCCTCATAGTTGAGCGGCTCCCACATCACCTTGTTGAACAGGCGGCTCCGCTGAGAAATCCGTGAGCCGAGCGAATAGAGGTCGTTCTGTGCGCCGATGACCTTGGTGCAAGTCGTGTTCGGAAATGAATTCAAATCCATCCAGTACGGGACGTAGCCGAGTGCGTGTGCAGCGGACGCCATCGCAATTGAGATGCGGTAGTGACCGAAGCCCATGCGGATGTTGCCCACGATCAGACCCTTCTCTCGGTCAAACGGCATTCCGCCGCTGCCCTCGTCGACACGGATATCATATACGCCCAGCGGCTTGCCGAGACAAGCGTTCTCGGTGACCTTGACGCTGTAGCTCTGCTTGCTGTCGTCGCCGTATTTGCGCGCATATTTCCGCTTGGTTTTTTCCGCCTTGCGCTGTGCTCCGCTCTTGATGGGATTGCCATAGATTACCTTTGATTTGTCAGCCATAATGCCCTCCTTTGCAGTTGTTACAATATATACATTATAATATAATTATACAATATTGTCCCATAATGTCAAGATTATTTAGAGCTATTGCGGCAGAAAAAGAGGATGGCACGATGTGCCATCCCTTGCTTTTATTCTCTATTAGAATTATTTTAACGCGTTTTTGAGCGCGAAGATTTTCTTTGCAACCCCGTCAAACTGCTTTGGTGTAAGCGACTGGGCGCCGTCAGAGAGTGCGTGAGGAGGATCATTGTGAACCTCGATAATCAAACCATCGGCTCCTGCCGCGACAGCCGCCATCGCCAGCGGCTCGACCAGCCAGTTCTTGCCGGAAGCGTGGCTGGGGTCAACAACGACAGGCAGGTGCGAGAGTTTCTTGACAATCGGGATCGCCGCGATGTCGAGCGTATTGCGGGTATAGGTCTCATAGGTGCGGATGCCGCGCTCACAGAGAATGACGTTGTCATTACCGCCCGCCATAATGTACTCGGCGCTCATAAGCCACTCCTCGATGGTCGCGGAAAGACCTCTTTTGAGAAGAATGGGCTTGCGCGTCTTGCCCAGCTCGCGGAGCAGATCGAAGTTCTGCATGTTGCGCGCGCCGACCTGGATAATGTCGACGTTCTCAAACATGTCGATGTGCTCGGTACGCATGATTTCGGTGACGATCGGCAGACCTGTTTCCTTGCGAGCAATTTTGAGCAGGTCAAGGCCTTCGGATTTCAGCCCCTGGAACGCATAGGGTGAGGTTCTGGGCTTAAAAGCGCCGCCGCGCAGCAAGGTCGCGCCCGAAGCGGCGACTTCTTTAGCGATTTGCACGATCTGCTCCTCACTCTCAACCGAGCAGGGACCCGCCATGATGTGAAGGCTGCCGTCGCCGATGCTGACATTGTCGTTGATTTTGATGACCGTGTTCTCGGGATGAAACTTGCGGTTCGCCTTTTTGTACGGCTCCTGTACGCGCTTGACGCTTTCGACGATGTCCTGCGCGTCGATGTATTCGATATCAACGGTGTGGGTGTCTCCGATCAGACCGAGCACCGTAGAATGAACGCCGTCCCAGCGGTTGACCTTGACCTCATAGTTGGTGCAGAGCATGTCGGTAAAGTGCTGGATTTCCTCAGGCGGCGTGGATGGTTTTAAAACAATAATCATGCGTTATTCTCCTCTGATTGCGTCCTTCATGGACTTGACGTATTCTCCGATATATTGCGGCGCGTCCTTGCCATGCTTCTCGAGCAGGCGGACGATTGCCGAGCCGACGATAGCGCCGTCGGAAATGGACGCCATCTGCTTTGCCTGCTCGGGTGTGGAAATGCCGAAGCCGATGGCACAGGGCACGTCGGTGTTTGCGCGGATAAGCTCCACAATCGAGCGCAGGTCGGTTTTGATCTCGCTTCTCTCTCCCGTTACGCCGAGACTCGACACCAGATAGATGAAGCCCTCGGCTTCCTTTGCAATCATGCCGATGCGGTTCGCGGAGGTCGGCGCGATCAGCGAAATCAGCGCGACGTCATACTGACGGCAGATCGGCAGGAACTCCTCCTTTTCCTCAAAGGGGATATCGGGGAGAATCAAACCGTCGATACCGACTTCCGCGCAGGTGGAGATGAACTTCTCCGCGCCATAGGAAAAGACGACGTTCGCGTAGGTCATAAAAACCAACGGAACGGTAACGTCGCGGCGCAGCTCCCTCACGAATTCAAAGATATGCTTTGTCTTGATGCCGCCCCTGAGCGCACGGATATTCGCGCCCTGAATAACGGGACCCTCAGCTGTCGGATCGGAGAACGGGATGCCCAGCTCGATCAGATCGGCGCCGTTGGCGACAGCCGCGCGGACAGCCGCCGCTGTGGTTTCCAGATCGGGGTCACCGCAGGTAATGAACGGAATGAACGCTTTACCGTTCTCGAATGCCTGATGAATCTTATTCATGGATATCCTCCCCTCTGTAGCGCGCGATAGCCGCGCAGTCCTTGTCGCCCCTGCCAGAGACAGTAATAACGATCACCTGATTTTTGTCCATAGTCGGCGCGATTTTGATCGCGTGCGCCAGCGCGTGAGAGGACTCGATCGCAGGGATGATGCCCTCGGTTTTTGAGAGATATTCAAAGGCGTTGACCGCCTCGTCGTCTGTGATTGCGACATATTCGGCTCTGCCGATGTCGTGAAGGTGTGCGTGCTCGGGACCTACACCCGGATAGTCGAGACCCGCGGAAATTGAGTAAACAGGAGCGATCTGACCGTCCTCATCCTGACAGAAGTAGGACTTCATGCCGTGGAAGATGCCGAGCTTGCCCGTGGAGATGGTCGCCGCAGTCTCAAAGGTGTCGATTCCCCTGCCTGCCGTCTCGCAGCCGATCAGGCGCACGTCCTTGTCGCCGATGAAGTGATAGAAGCTGCCGATAGCGTTGGAACCGCCGCCGACGCAGGCGAGAACCGCATCGGGCAGTCTGCCCTCTTTTTCGAGCATCTGCTCCTTGATTTCCTTGGAAATCACCGCCTGAAAGTCGCGGACGATTGTCGGGAACGGATGCGGTCCCATGACCGAACCGAGACAGTAATGCGTGTCGGAGATGCGGTTCGTCCACTCACGCATGGCTTCGCTCACCGCATCCTTCAAAGTCGCGGTACCCGAGGTCACGGGAATCACCTCGGCGCCGAGCAGTCGCATTCTATAGACGTTGAGCGCCTGACGCTTGGTATCCTCCTCGCCCATGAAAACGACGCACTCCATGCCCATCAGAGCAGCGGCAGTCGCAGTCGCGACGCCGTGCTGACCTGCACCAGTCTCGGCAATCAGGCGGGTCTTGCCCATCTTCTTGGCCAGCAGCGCCTGACCGAGAACGTTGTTGATTTTGTGCGCGCCCGTGTGGTTGAGATCCTCGCGCTTGAGATAAATCTTCGCTCCGCCAAGATCCTTTGTCATCTTCTCGGCATAATAGAGCCGCGACGGTCTTCCCGCATAGTCGTTGAGCAGGTCGGTCAGCTCGCGGTTGAAGTCAGGATCGTTTTTGTAGTGGTTATAGGCTTCCTCCAGCTCAATCACGGCGTTCATCAGGGTTTCGGGAATGTACTGTCCCCCGTGTACGCCGAACCTTCCATTCGGATTCGTCATTCTTCATCTTCCTTTCTGACGGCAGCAGCGAACGCCGTCATCTTTTCCATGTCTTTTACTCCGTCTGTCTCGATGCCCGTACTGACGTCAACCGCATAGGGATGCAGCTGCCGGAGCGCCTCTGCGGCGTTCTGCGGATTGAGACCGCCCGCGAGAAAATACGGGCGCTTGACGTCTTTCAGAAGGCTCCAGTCAAAGACCCTGCCCTCACCCTTGCCGCCGTCGAGGAGAATGTAGTCAGCGGTGGACTGCTCCGCTTTTTTTACATCCTCGGCGGAGTTGACGATGAACGCCTTGATGACGGGCTTGTCAGTGATGGTGCGCAGCTTGGCGAGATATTCCTCATTCTCGGTGCCGTGGAGCTGCACCAAATCGACGATGCCGAGGTTCATCATGGAGGCTACCATGTCGAGGTCATCGTTGAGGAACACGCCTACCGCCTTGATTTTCGAGTCAAGCTTACTTTTCAGCTCTGTCGCCCTGAGAGGTGACACGCGCCGTTTGCTTTTTTCCGCGAACACGAAGCCGATGAAATCAGGCTGAATCGCGTTCGCCGCTTCTATATCCTGCATGCGGGACAATCCGCACATTTTTATCTTTGTCATTTGCATCCTCTCAGTTCCGTCAGTTTTTGGCGCTTATCCTGCGCCTTCATCAGCGTTTCTCCAATCAGCACCGCGTCCGCGCCGATATCGCGCAGCGCCTGCACATCCTCCGCGGTTCTGACGCCGCTCTCCGAGACGAACAGAACGCTTGCGGGAATCATGCTTCTCAGCCTGCGGCTGTTTTCCGTATCGACCGAGAAGTCCTTCAAATTGCGGTTATTGACGCCGATGATGCGTGCGCCCGCGTTGATCGCTGCGATAGCCTCCGCCTCATCGTGCGCCTCGACGAGCGCGGAAAGTCCCAGCCCGTCGCAGATATCAATATATTCGCTCAGCTGCTCCTGCGAAAGAATCGCCGCGATCAGCAGTACCGCCGACGCGCCGAGCAGCTTCGCCTCGTAAATCATGTATTCATCCACGGTGAAGTCCTTGCGCAGGCAGGGAATTTTGACATTCTCCGCGATTTCTTTCAGATAATCGTTGCTCCCGAGGAACCACTTCGGCTCAGTCAGCACGGAGATGCAGTCCGCGCCTGCCGCCTCGTAGTCCAGCGCGATTTGCAGGTACGGAAAATCGGGAGCAATCAGCCCCTTGGAGGGAGATGCTTTTTTGCACTCACAGATGAAAGCGATGTCGTCTGTTTTCAGCGCGTTTTCAAAGGCAAAGCTGCCCTTTGGCGACGCGAGCGCCACGCGTCTTAATTCCGCAAGAGAAATATTCTCCTTTGCCCGCGCGACGCGTTCACGGGCGTAGGCAGCCAGCTCGTCGAGGATCGTCATGCGTCCACCTCGGGGCGGTTGCTGACCTCAATGAACTTTTCGAGCGTCTGAGCCGCCTTGCCCGAGTCAATCAGCTTGGCAGCGAGGGCGACGCCGTCCTTCATGCTGTCCGCCTTGCCGCTGATATAGAGCGCAGCACCCGCGTTGAGGAGCACCGCATTGCGCTGATGGCCCTGCTTGCCGGCGAGAATGTCACGTGTGATCTGTGCGTTCTCGGCGGGAGTTCCGCCTTTCAGCTCATCCTTTGTGCAGCGCGCAAAGCCGAAGTCCTCGGGTGTGATGGTGTACGCCTTGAACCAGCCGTCGCGGATCTCGCAGATTTTTGTCGGTGCACTGAGTGAGATCTCGTCGAGTTTGTCAGTGCCGTAAACGACCATGCCGCGCTTGACGCCGAGATTGATAAGAACCTGTGCGAGCGGCTCGACGAGGTAAGCGTCATAGACGCCGAGGAGCTGCATCGAGGGGGCGGCAGGATTGGTGAGCGGTCCGAGAATGTTGAAAACAGTGCGGAAGCCAAGCTCTCGGCGGATAGCGCCGACGTACTTCATCGAGGAATGGTACTTCTGCGCGAAGAAGAAGCACATGCCGACCTCCTTGAGCAGCTCAACACAGCGCGCAGGACTCTGGTTGATGTTCACGCCGAGCGCCTCGAGACAGTCAGCGGTACCGCTGCTGGAGGATGCCGCGCGGTTGCCGTGCTTGGCAACCTTGACGCCGCCTGAAGCCGCAACGAGTGCAGCGGTGGTGGAGATATTAAAGCTGTGGGCGTTATCGCCGCCTGTGCCGACAATTTCAAAAACGTCCATACCTGTTTCGACCTTTGTCGCATGGTCGCGCATGGCGGCGGCACAGCCCGCGATTTCGGCAGTGGTCTCCGCCTTAGCGCTCTTTGTTGAGAGCGATGCGAGGAACGCCGCATTCTGTGTGGGAGAGGTCTCGCCGCTCATGATTTCATTCATGACCGCGTAGGCTTCGTCGTAGGTCAAATCCTCTTTGCTGACGATTTTGACAATTGCTTCCTTAATCATAATGATATTCCTTTCTATAAATAAACCCAATTATAACCCTTTGATAAAATTAGTGAGCATCGTTTTTCCGTCGGGAGTCATGATGGACTCGGGATGGAACTGCACACCGAAAATCGGATACTCTGCGTGCTGTACCGCCATGACCTCGCCGTCGTCTGTGACGGCGGTGACGCGCAGGCAGTCGGGAATCGTGCTGTCGTCCGCCGCAAGAGAGTGATAGCGCGCAACGGGCGCTTTTTCGGGGCAGTTCTGAAAGAGCGGACAGGACAAATCGAATGTCACCTTGCTCTGTTTGCCGTGCATGAGCTGCTTCGCGTAGGTGACGGTCGCGCCGAATGCCGCGCAGATCGCCTGATGCCCAAGACAGACGCCCAGAATCGGGATCTCACGTCCGAGCTGCTTTGCAACGTCGATAATCACCCCTGCGTCCTCGGGTCTGCCCGGACCCGGTGACAGGATAATCCTGTCAGGATGCAGTGCGAGGATTTCATCGACGGTCATCTCATCATTGCGGATAACTTTGATATCTGCGTCAATCTCACCGATATACTGGTAGAGATTGTAGGAAAAGCTGTCATAGTTATCAATTAGTAATATCATAAATCCGCCTCCTGCGCCAGCTCCAGCGCTCTGAGCGACGCCTTCGCCTTATTGAGACACTCCTCAAACTCCTTGTCGGGGTTGGAGTCGGCAACAATGCCCGCGCCGCTTCTGACAAACACCTTGCCGTTTTTTTTGTAAGCGATACGGATGGCGATGCAGGTGTCCATGTTACCCGTGAAATCGATGTAGCCGATCGCGCCGCCGTAGATGCCGCGCTTGTTGTTCTCAAGCTTTCCGATCAGCTGACAGGCGCGGATTTTCGGAGCGCCCGAAAGTGTACCCGCAGGAAGAACCGCTTCGATCGCGTCGAGAGCGTCCTTATCGTCGCGGATCAAGCCGCGGATGGTAGAACCGATGTGCATAACATGGGAATAGCGCTCGATAGAGTGGAGCTTTTCCACCTCGACAGTGCCGAAACGGCTGACCTTGCCGAGGTCATTGCGGCCTAAATCAACGAGCATGTTGTGCTCGGCAAGCTCCTTCTCATCCGCGAGAAGTTCCGTCTCGAGTGCCCTGTCCTCCTGCTCCGTCCTGCCGCGCGGACGGGTTCCCGCAAGCGGGAAGGTGTGGAGCACGCCGTCCTCAAGCTTGACGAGCGTCTCGGGAGAAGCGCCCGCGACCTCGACGTCGGTACCCGCGAAGTAGAACATATACGGCGACGGGTTGATCGTGCGCAGCACGCGATAGACGTTGAGCAGACTGCCCTCAAAAGGAGCGCTCAGGCGGTTGGAGAGGACGATCTGAAAGATGTCACCCTCAAAAATATGATGCTTGGCGGTCTCGACCATCTCGCAGTAGCGCGCCCTGTCAAAGAGCGGCGTGACCTCACCGAGAAGCCTGCCGACCTTCTCCTCGCGTTTCTTGCCCGTTTTTAGAAGGTTCTTCATGCGCTCCAGCTCTGCGACCGCCTTATTGTAGCCGACCTCGATATCGTCGAGCTTCATGTTGACAATGAGGACAATCTTTTGTCTGACGTTGTCGAAGGCAATGACCTTGTCAAAGAGCATCAGGTCGACGTCCTTGAACGCCTCGCTGTCCTCGACCTCACATCTCACGCTCGGCTCGCTGTAGCCGAGGTAGTCATAGGAGAAGTAGCCGACCAGACCGCCCGTAAAGGACGGCAGCTCGGGAAAGCGGGGGCTTTTGTAGCCTGCAAGGATTTGACGCAGATATGCCGACGGATTGTCGGTCATCACGGTCAGGTCGCCCGCCTTCATCACGCCATCGATGCAGGTGATCTCCATCTTTGGGTCATAGCCCATAAAAGTGTAGCGACCCCATCGGTCATTCGCCTGCGCGGACTCGAGCATATAGCAGTGGGTGGAAACATTTTTGAGAATTTTCATCGTTTCGATCGGAGTGATAAAGTCCGAAAGAAGCTCGCAGCTGAGCGGAACGACGTCGTACCGGTGCTCCTCAGCGATTGCCCTGACGCGTTCAAGCGTGGGAAAAACCTTCATAACCGAATACCTCCTGCGCCGGCAATTCCGGCGGGTAATACTGAGCGAATTGGCTCAAAAAAAGTCCTTAACAGAGCCGAAGCTCTATTAAGGACGAATAAACAAAATATCCGCGGTGCCACCTTAATCTCACGGCATGACCCGTGCTCTCAGCGGGATACCAACATATCCCCGACATATGACGTCTGTCTCAACGTCGCAGAATACTCCGAACAAGGTTCGTTTGACTGCGCCCTCCGCGGTCCATTTGACAACCTGTATCTCACCCGACTCTCAGCGCCGCGGGCTCTCTGTAGAGGCATGACTGCCGTTATCTCCGCTTCAACGGTTTCTTTATTAAGCTAAGCTAAATTATAGCACTTTACTTCTCGTTTGTCAATGATTTTTAGTCAGGTTTTGCGGGAGGATTTCCTTCGGGCTTGTTGCCGCCGCCCTTGCCGTCAGGGGGCGCTTCGTGACCGCCGCCCGAGGATTCGGATACTTTTATTTCGATTGCCTGTCCCGAGCTTGCGGTGCCTTCCGTGTATTCCTCGCCGTTGACGTAAAGCTTGTGACCGTTTAGCACGATGGAATCCGCGCCGCAGGTCAGTGAGGAGATATAGGAATCCGCGGTGAGCATCCATGTGGAGCCGCTTTCGATTTCGACGTAGACCTCACCCTCCTGACCGTCGGGATTGACCGCTCCCGTGAAGGAGGAGCCTGATTTGAGATACAGGTTGAGCGTCGAAATGCTGTCGACGAGAATATCGCCGTTGATGGTCTGGTTCGCGGCGTTGAGCGTAACCTGACCGCCGTTGGAGCCTTCCTTTCCCCAGCCTGCCGCTGCCGCTCTGAGGAACACGCCGTCTCCCTCATTGGTGATAGATGCGTTGCTGAGGTTGATTTCGGTGGCGGTGTTATTGACAAAGAACACGTCGCCGTTTTTGTTGACGAGAGTGCCGCCGTTCATCGTAAAGCCCGAGAGTCCCTGCGCCGCGTCGCCCGACATCGACTGATAAATCATGACCGCCTGATAGTAGCTCGACTTGTCGCTGTTCTTTGTGTTATTGTCAGCGGTGAGGTTGACGTTATTGAGCGTGACCGAGTTCTTGCCCTCGACGACGATACCCTGCGAAGCGGTGGAGACCATCTCGGCGTCGCTGACAGTGATATCGGCGGTGGAATAAACAACGGGTGAACCCTTGCCGCTTGTTGAATAATAGCCGCCGCTGACGTTGACGGTTCCGCCTCCCCTGTCGGAGCGGATAGCTGCCGAGGAGTTGCCCGATGTCTCAATGGTGAGATCAGAGGCGTTCATCGTGCCGCCGCCCGTCGTCATCAGACCGCCCGAGCAGTTGCCCGTGGTGTTGATATAGGAATCGGAAATGTTGACGGTCGTGCCGTTGCCGTAGCTGAATACCGCGTTGGCATGCGTGCCGTCGGTCTTGACGACCATATTGCTGAGATTGAGAGTGCCGCCGTTTGTTGCGAAAATCGCCGCGTTCTCACCGTAGAAATCGGCGTTATCTCCCGAGGAATCGCCTGTCTTGGTAACGAGGGCATGGCTGTAGTCGGCACTCTCACCGTCTGCGGTAATCGCGTGACCGCCGTCCTCGCTGTTATTGATCGTGTCGCTGACAGAAATATCTCCCTCCGAGAGCCGCTTTGTTTGAGCAACAGAAACTTCCTGTGTCGTCGCCTCGGACACGGTTGCTGCCGCGGTTGTTTCGTTTGCGGAAGTAGTCTCGGTCACCGAGGAAAGTTGTTCCGTACAGCCGCTGACGGAGATAGCCGCCGCTGCCGCCGTGACCAATGACAGGAAAATAAATGATGTTTTTTTCAATTTCTTTTTCATGAAGCATACCTCCTTTTGATTTATGAGTATTTTACTGCTTCATGCTTAAAAGAAGCTGAAAAATCTCAGATTTCCGCTTACCACCTTTTTTTCGGTGAATGATACTTGACGACGTTTTTTGTTTCGCGAAGAATCCCTTTCGGACGGGTAAACAAACTTTTAAACAGACGGTAAACATATAACGCGGGAAGCAGCCACTTGTGCCTTGCGAAAAACGGATAGCTCCTTTCCAAAGATTCTCCGTGCAGAAATATTCTGTCAAAGAAATATTTTATTTTCACCCGTTTGGAATCTTTTCCGTCGAGCTGACGTGTTAAATGATTGTATTCGCCCTGCTCCACCGAGCCATAAAGCGAAGAATCCAGAAACATCGGCAACAATTCCATGTCCTCTTCACTGAGCTTCTGTAATCCGAACAGCTTTACCGCCAGACCGCGTGCCCGCTGCGCAAAATCCAATAGCTGCAGCTTTTCCAGCTCCCTGCCGATATAGTCAAAGTCAAGGTCGGGATGCGATTGCAGATACACATGAATATCAAGCAGAGAACGCAGTCCCGTGCCGTTATGGGAAAAATGCTTATACATATGAGCCAGAATATAGATATAAAAATCCTCATCCTTGAACGCATATTCACAGCCGCTCTTGTGTACCAGTTTGTCAAAAACATCCAAATAGTAGCTTTGAAATGCCGGTGAATCATCTGTCTGAAAAAGAGTATGGTGCATTTCAAAATCCAATGTCGGCGGCTTTTGATAGTTATCATGGTGCCATTCTCCGTAGTTTGAGCAGATGAAACCGAGCGATTCCATGATCTCCCTGACCTCAGCCATTTTGGAGCTGTCGCAGAGAATATCATTGTCGGACATTTCACGCATTCCGTATCGGGGATAGGAATCCTTGAGAACGATTCCCTTGAGCGGTGCAAACCAAATTCCCGCGTCATTCAATTTGTGATAAATTTTCACGCGCTCAATATCAAACAACGCAAGCTTACGTTTTGTTTTCACCTTCGCCTGCGTAAAACGCGGCTCGTTGATTCCCGCACTCTCCAACGCGAACGCGGCAGTGGAACACAGGCTGTGCCGTTTTGCAAGAGAATACAGCCCGTCAAAATCAATTTCGTCGGACTTCAGCTCAAATTCTTTTTCACTGACCGCACAGGAGAGAAGGTATATCAGTGTCCTTGCGGTTTTGGAATAATCTGTCATAACATCATCATCCTTTTCAGATGTCTGCGGTCAAACAGGATATTGTGACCGAAAACGGGAAGTGTTTTCCGCGCGAAGATAAAGAGGAAAACTCCGGTACTCTCTATTCTTCTATCGCTCCGATTGCTCTGAGTTTCGCGATAACCGAGCAAACATCCTCTTTCATTTCATCACGGCTTCCAACAAATTCAGCCGCTAGCGCGTTTACGATTTCTTCCTCAGTGGTATCCCGCGTCAGACAACGCAGAATAACCCCGACCGTTTCGTTTCCTTCTCCCAGACCGTGAAAAGGCGCTTCCGCAGTCGGTATCAGCATGGTTTCATCATCGATTGTATGAATCACAAAATTTTCATTCAATTTCATTCTTCGTTCCTTATAAAACTACCGGACAGACTGCATGAGCAAGTCTGTCCGGTCGCAAAAAAATTGATAGCCGTTTTATGTTTTTTCCGAAACGCCGGACCTCAGCCTTCTGTGCCTTCTGCAGGTGTTGTTGGTTAAGTATAATAATCTATCTGATCTTCCATCAACGGCGGAGGAAACAGAAAATACACGCACAGACCGATAAATCCCAGATAAAAAACCGGTCGAATCACCAGAGTTCTGAGCGGACTCGTCTCGAAGCCAAAACCGAATCCAAAGAAAAGCAATGCCTCACAAACAACACAGCCAACGAATCCTATGATAACGGCTATGGGAAGAAAAACGGACGCTTTGGGATAAAGCGGAAGATTTCTGAGTATGAAAGCGTAATATACAAATAGCATCAGCAACGCCGCAAGCGTCAGGAAATATGCGGCGACATATAATACATTCTGTGTCTTTGAAAAATCCAGCAACGCCATAACCCTGTTTACCAAACGCAGCTTGAGTGCAAAAATCGTGAGCAAAACAATGATCATCACGGTCTTGCGGATCATCATAAACCGGACATTCTTCACTTCTGACGTCCACGCAAAAGCCGCAAGCAAAGCAAACAGCAGTGAGACAAGTGCGCTGATAAAGATTCCGACCGGAGGCATCGCGCTGCCGTCTCTGACAATTAAAAAAATATTATATGCCGAATAGATAGCGAATAAAATGCCTGTCAGCTTTATGATAAACCATCTCGGCGTCAGCTTCTCTTTCATCATTTCCTCCTGAAAACATGTAACGACGCTTGCCTGTATCACAAACGTCGCTGAAGTAGAGCAATGGATCAGCCTATAGGATTAGGGTTGAAAAACATCACGTCCCCAACCGTCGGCATCTGTCGGCCGCTGTGTCGGGGGTTCGGTCGGAGGTTCCGTTGGCTCTGCACCGATCGAATACGGCATCGTCGTTCCCGCTATCCACATCTGAATCAGAGTGGCATCTGAAATCTCAACGTCACCGTTCCCGTCCACGTCCGCCGCCCACGTTGAATATTCTCCGTTAATCGGCAACTCGGCTAGCGCCATCTGAATAGCGGTTACGTCATTGATCGTAACCGTTCCGTCGCTGTCAACATCCCCGAGCTTATTTCCCGCAACGGCAGTAACGGTACCCGCAAGCATCAAAACGGCGGCACATAACAAAACCAACTTTACAATTCGCATTCTGTTACAGGTCATTGAAATTCACCTCGACGTTATCTCTGTTTTTTGAACTTTCCGGAGCTGTTGCATCCGCGTCAGCAGCATCCTTCTCCGTGTTTTGACGATTTTCGTTTTTGTCTGTCCGGCTATCAGTTTCCGGCTTATCGTCCTTATTCGATACGGCATTCTCGTCACTTTTTTGCGCTGACGCGCCTTTGTCGCTTGTTTGGGCGTCATTATTCTCGACGCCGTTTTTCTCGACGTCATTTTTCACGCGACTCGTTTCCGCATCGCTCTCGTCGGCACCAGAGCCTTTCCCGTTTCCGCTCTGTGCAGAAGCATCGGCTTTGGAAGATGCTGTCTGTGTTTGAGTAGCGGCCTGCACCGTTTTGCTTTGCGAAGGTGACGTGTTTTCTTCTTTGCTTTCACCGCATCCCGATAAGCACAAAACAAAAGTTACTAGTACTATTGCTAATATCACATTTAACTTCTTCACAATCATCCTCCTTTGACCGTCATAACAAATCCGTCATCAATAAATCCTGTTGAGATAGCGCAGCGTTGTAATTTTCCATCGTACATATTTACAATGCGCGTCTTGCCGGATTTTTCATCAGCTTGCCTAAAAACTCCAGAGATTTGGCAAGTTGTTTCGCTACATAGTTTGTATTATTTTATAATATCACAGCCGTTATGAAAAGTCAACAAGAAAATATCATAGTTCCACGTCAATCTAATTCTGAAATAATTCTGTAATCGAAATTACAAAGAAGATATGTTATCATATAGTAGGGTGATAACATGGAAGTATTTGAAAGTCTGATCGAAAAGATGGCGGAACTGGAAAGAACGAGTGAACACAAATCCTACTACTATCGGGTTTCTGACAGTTTAACCATCATGATATGCGGCATGTTGAGCAGTTTGCAGAACATTTCAGATATTTATGATTGGGCGCAGGAGAAACCGGTTCAGGATTTCTTTTATGAGCAGTTTGGTATATACAAAATACCATCAAGAGCGCAGTTTTACAATTTAATCGGTTGCGTAAAACCTGAAAAATTCACAGAGGTTTTTGTAGAATGGGTCAGCGAGGTAGTCCAAGCAGAAAACAAGGATAAAACAATCGCAATCGACGGAAAAACCATCTGTTCAACCGACCAAAGAACAAAAGATGGTCAACCTCTTCATATTTTAAGCGCAATCATCTCGGAAAGCAAACTGGTTATCGGTTCTCTGCCGTGCGATTCAAAAATATCAGAACCCAAAATATTCAGAAAATTAGTTGATATTTTGGATATCAGCGGAGCAATGCTTGTTGCTGACGCGCTCCATTGTCAAAAAGAATCTGCCGCAAAGGTAGTAGCTGAGGGCGGAGATTATTTGTTTGTGGTGAAAGAAAATCAGCCTACGCTTCATGATGAAATTGAACTATTTTTTCAGAATGAAGAATCGGAAAGCCATAGCCAGACAGAGAAAAACGGCGGAAGAATCGAAAAGCGAACTGCCTATGTTTCCGCCGACATTGAGTTGCTGACCGGAAAGAAGGATTGGAAAAATCTCACCACTATCGGAGCAATCCACACGGAGTTTATCAAGGGAGAAAACAAAAGCAGCGAATGGCATTACTATATTTCAAGCCGAAAGCTGACTGCGCAGGAGCTTTTGAAACACGCGCGACTCGAATGGGCTGTCGAAAGCATGCATTGGCTGCTGGATGTGCATTTTTTGGAAGATAAAACAAAGGTGTGGGATATGAATGTTCAACAAAATCTGAATATCATGCGAAAAATTGCACTCAATTTGGCTCGCATTTACAAAGACCGCTATGTTCCACGTTCTTCCATCAGCGGCGTTTTGAAGCGCAATCTTTTTAATATCGCCAACCTTGCTAACTTCATCAATAATTTTCTCGTTTTCATTGATGTTACAATCTTATTACGAAATTAGATCGACGTGATCATAGTTTAAAAACCATTTATCAGCAGATTTTTTTGCAGGACAATTGTTACGTTTATTCCGACAGAAGCGGCTTGGGCGTCGGGATAAACTTTGCTGCCGCCGCCGCAAAAAGCATCACAGGAATCAAACGCGGAGAAAAGACGATCATCAAAAGCAACACCGTTGCAAGCGGTTTCTTGAGCGTATGACCGACAAGTGCCGTTGTAACAACCGCCGCACTGAAAACGGGATCAGTGCCAAGTAACAAGCTCATGGCGCACCCGATGCAGATTCCACAAAAGATCACCGGGAAGAAATGTCCGCCCTTCAAGCCGGAATCAATACAGATATTTGTCAGCAGCAGCTTGACTGCCGCGATCGTCAGCAATGTCGCCGCGCCGATCTGACGCGCGGATTCCATCACCTCGCTGATCTGATGCTCACCTGAAAACATACAGAGCGGCAGAAATGTACCTGCAATGCCGAGAAGAAGTCCGCCTGCCGCTGCGCGCAGAACTGTAAACCGCCTGAGCTTTTTCTCCAAAACTGCGGTTATCTTTTTGAAAGCAAAAAACAGATAGCCTGCCGCAATACCGACAATCGTCAGCGGAATGGCATAGAAGTATTGCATCAGGTCAATTCCGTCGAACGGCATACTTTCCATCGCATTGCTGCTTCCCGTCAGTCTGTTGAGCAGAAGAAACACGCCGAAGGAGCTGAGTATCGCGGTGATATAGAGCACAATTTTTGAAGCTTTGGGCAGAGTTGCCTCCCTGTCTGACTCGAGCGGCTCCATAAAGCCGAACATCGGCGAGCGGAATATCGTACCAAGCGTTGCGCTCAGTCCGATTGCCGTCAGTTCCTCCACCTCCGACTTGTAGCGTTTAAACTTGTCGCCGACCCATGTGCACAAGCCTGCAATCACACCCGTCAATCCTGCCTCGGGACCAACGCTCGCGCCGATCAGAAGCGGAAACAGAGCGGAACCGATAGTGGAAAAGACGTTTTGGTACGGATAGCGTCCCGTCTTTTTCACCCTGCCGATCACAACGTGCAGCTCCTCGGGATAATTGCCGAATTTGCGCTTCCACAATCCGATCAATAGTCCGCCCGCCGTGCAGACAAGAAGCGTATACAGCGGAAAGTTGATCTGTGATGGTACATAATCCCATATAAATGAAATCCCCAGATTCATCAATTTGAGGAATCCCCATACAATGGTGCCGACAATCGCGCCGAGCAGACCCGTATAAAACAGAAACAAAAGATTGTTCTTTACCTTATTCATCAGCGTCACCTCTCCCCTTTTGCTTCTATTATAAGTGATAAAATCAAAAAAGAAAATACCTTTTGCGGAAAAACCATCCGATTCTTACCGAAAACAGCTCATTACCACACGTTAATAATTTATTATAATTCTTAATGCGAATTATAAATATTTTTTCATTACTGCGCTTTCTGTATGTATCTTGTCATAGTCTGTATGCTATACTGGAGTCACAACAGAGGGAAACAACCATACACACAACAAAGAATACAATCACCCTCCGGAATATATTTGTAAAGGAGTAATCACCATGAAAAAGAAGTTTAACCTGAGCAACGCAAAAATCAGAATCATCGCGATTGCTCTGAGCGTAGTCGCGGCACTCTCAGCGGTAGGTGTAATCGCGGGAGTGAACACAGGATTTTTCGGCGGCAAGTCAAATCCGACATCATCAACCACATCGGTCGAGAAAAAAATGGCTGACGCCGAACGTAAAATCAAACAGGTACAGGCACAGGCGGCAGCGGATAAAAAGGCTGCCGAAAAGCAATCGCAAGAACAGGCAGCCAAGGAAAAAGAGAAAAAAGACGAGCTTGACCGTCTGCGCGATGAGCTGAAAGACGAGCAGGACAAACGGGCTGAGAATGAAAAGAAGATCGAGAGTCTGGAAAAGCTCCTTGATGAGCTGAAAGAAGAGCTGAAAGACAAGTCGGACTCCGAAAAGAAGAGCAACGACAAAATCGACGCCCTCGAAAAGCAAATTGAAAAACTGCTGGATGAAATCCGCAAACTCAAAGAAAAAATCGATCCCACCCAACCTGCAACATCTCCGCAGAGCGGCAATTCATAAGCTGAAACCCGATGGAAAGAATGAGAGCTATGCGTAACTTGGAAGTAATCAGAGCACAGGAAACCTGGCAGCAGGCAGGCGCATATTCCGTGCGGATTCAAGGCATGGACAAGCAGTATCATATTTCTTTAAGAGAAGAATTTGACGAGCATGACGGCGCTGACAGCAAGTATATCGTCCTTGCAGATGAGGGTTATCCGATTGCCACATGCCGCTTCTATGAGCTGGATAAGCAAAGCGTACTGATCGGCAGAGTGGTTGTCCTTCCCGAATACCGCGGCAAAGAGCTTGGCAGACGCGTCATCTCCGAAGCCGAAAAGTGGATCAGGGAGCTTGACTATAAGGATATCTACCTCGACAGCCGTGTCGTCGCCGTTGGCTTTTATGAAAAACTGGGCTATGCTGCGGTTGACAACAAAATCATTCAGAGCTGGAAGTTCGACTGCAGACGTATGCACAAGGAGCTTCTGACACAAAACGCGTAACGTACCGTCGGTACAGAAACCGTTTAAGGTAAAATAAAAAAACAACAGCGGGTAGCTTGCAGTACCTCGGATTCTGCATTATAATAGAAGCAGAAGGAGGTTTTGAACCATGAAAAAACTACTCGCTATTGTTTTGTCCGCACTGATTATCTGCGCAGCGTCGGGCTGCACGTCCGAACAAAAGGAAAGCAGCGCTTCCGGTACGGAAACGACACAAGCCGCAGCTGTCACTTCTGCTGCTCCCGATGCAACCGCTGCCACCGCCAACCCTGCCCTGCCGTCAGCATTGGAGGAAACCATCCAAAGCAATGAGCTGGAGGGCGTGGTCTACGCCACCCAAAACGGAAAGCCCATCGCTTCCTACGCCAAAGGAACGCTGGAAAACGGCACGGCAATTACCCTTGACACTCCGATGCCCATCGGCTCGGTCTCCAAGCAATTCTGCGCCGCTGCTATCCTGCTCCTTCAGGAACAGGGAAAGCTCAGCGTCAATGACACCCTCGACAAGTACTATCCTTCCTATGAGCAGGGCAAAAAGCTCACACTGCACAATCTGCTCTCCATGCGCGCAGGCATCCCCGATCTGACCGAGGAGGCAGGCGACTTTGTCAAAACGGAAAACACCGAAGCGCAGAATATCGCCGCCATCAAGGAATGGGTGTTCAGCCAGCCTCTCGCGTTTGAACCCGATGCAGCGTACGCCTACGCCAACGTCAACTATCTCCTGCTCTCCGACATCGTGGAGCAGGTCTCGAAACAGAAGTACATCGACTTCCTGCGCGACAGCTTTTTCACGCCGCTGGGAATGAATCACACAGGCTCTATCGGCGAGCTTGCTTCCTCACCCGCATGGGCACAGGGACTGACCTTTGAGCAGGTTGACGCTCAGCCGGGACTGACCAACGGCTGCGGCGACATGATCTCCAACGCCGCGGACGTCACTGCGTGGATCAGCGCGCTGAGCAGCGGCAAGGCAGTTTCGGCGGACAGCTTCAAGGCAATGACCACCGACTATTCCCCCGAGACACATTACGGCTACGGCATGTTTCTGGAGCTACAGGGAGGCGTCGGTCACTACGGCGCGATCGGCATATACTCCGCGTTTGATTATATCAACACGGACAAACAGCTGACAGTCGTCGCCATCAGCAATAACGTCGACCCTGTTGCCATGACAGGCATCGCGGACGACGTGCTGACGGATCTGATTCCTGCCGACAAATAATTTATGGAACCACACTGAGAACGGCAGCGCCCGCATACCAGAATGCGGCGCTGCCGTTCTATGATAAAAAGCAAGAATACAAACGCCGACGGCAGCATGAACTGACCGTCGGCATTATTTTTGAATTATCAGTATTTGATCCTGTCTGCCGTTACAACTAATGCGAACATCTCATTCCATCTCGCGGTCAATCGGTTCGCCTTAACCGTACTCAGCTTTTTGAGGGATACCATGTTCAGGTCATCTGCGAAGAGAAGCACGGGTTGTACGCAATACCCCTTGGATAAAAGCCCCGCAATGATCTCATTCGTGCTTTGCCACCCGTTTTTACTCTCGCTGTGCTGACTCTTTTCATTCCAAAGGCGAATGATTTGCTGATATACCTTGTTTCCCCTCTTTCCCACCACGGACTCGATGGTCTGAGGCAAAAGCTTGTCGGGTGTTCCGTCGGGAATAATCCAGCAGCCGCCCTTTTCTTTCAGAATCGTATGGATATTGTTCATCAGGTTCTCTTTTTGATCTGTCGTTAATTGCGTCAGGTCACCCTGTGTAATGACGGTAACGGAACCTGTTATTTCTTCCATCAGCGATTTCGGAACTTCGCATAAGGTAAGGTCACCGCTGCAATAGTTCCCGGCTTCGCCCTCGGCAAATAATTCATCCCCGTGCGATTTCAGTTCATCTGTCACCTCGGGCGTATCCGTGCCGATATAGCGGTACCTGTCCTTGAATAACAAAACACGGGGCGAATAGCCGCACATCCATTCAAGTATCACGGGGTTGTTTGCCTGTTCCGTCAACCGGTTCGTCCGCTTATAGAGCAGCTCCGCTATCAGCGATAAGCACAGAGGAAGGCGTCTGATATGCGGAAAATGAGATCGTATTCCCATGAATCCCTGCGGGATTTTTAAGATCCGTTCAAACCGAACCGCTTCTTCAATTTTCAGGTCCGCGAGCATTTTCAGATTGACCTCAGCGGTTTTGTTTGCGTTTCTTTTTTTCATCATCTGACCTCATTCGGAAAAGTGCAAAAATGCCCCTTAATTTACCCCTTTAAATTTATTATATCACATTTCGGGTAAAAAGCATTACAAAAAAGTCATTTCTCAGATTCTTTTTTTGAAAAAAATCGGGCAGCCCTCTCGGACTGCCCGATCCTATCATCACTATACGATTAATGATGGATGTAATACATACCGTTGTAATTCTCTCCGAAGTTGTTTGCCCAGTATTCCGTGCCGTATACGCTGTAGCAGATGGCATACTGGAAATCATCAACGTTGCTGTAGTTGGCAAGATCAAGCTTGGATGTCCATGTCTCGGTGCCATTGGCGTTGGTCTTGTTGTAGATGAGCGCCTGGTCGTCGAAGGTCTTCCAGCCATCGGTTGTGTATCTTACAAATACGCTCTTATTATATGCGTAGTTCTGGAGAACGGCGTTAATCTGGTAGTTTGCCTTGTCATACTGGTAGCCGAGACGCTCGGAAGCTACGGGTGCAGAGCCGATCACGTCAGCTCCTGTGTAATCCTTGCCGTTATTGTTGTCCCAGAAGGTCTCGCCGTCAGCAACATACTTGATTGCATAACGGGTATTGAAGCTGCTGAAAACGGCTTTCCAAATCTTGGAACCGTCGTCAAGAGTGGCAACATAAGAAGCCTTGCTGTCCTTCCAAGCCATGTTGTCCATGTAGTTGTAGTGAACATATACCTGCTGGTCGGAAGCAGCGTCATTGGTCTTTACAAATACCTCATATGTAGCGGCGCCATACTTCGCAAATGAAACGTTGGATGAATACATGCTGACTCTCTGAGTAGCTGCGCCGGCGTGTGTCGCGCCGATAATGCAGAACATGCTGCAGAACATAGCCAATGTAAGAATAAATGCTGCAATCTTTGTTGATTTGCGTGTCTTTGTCATGTTTTTTCCCTCCGTCATAATCACAGGAAACCCGTTCGGGCTGTTTTGTTTTCTCGGGGATTCTGTCTGTTTCCCCAAGCGCTTCACCATGTTATCAGAAGTTTTCAAAAAAATCAAGCAATTTTTGCAAATTCGTTTTGATTTCTGCGTTTTGGCATCAGTGTACAAATGCACTTTGGCTTTTTTGTGCAATATAACAATGCTTTGAGCAACATGCCAAACAATCACTTCGCTTTGTTGTGTGTTACACCGAAGAAAAACAATCCCCGAAGGTTTCTTCTCCTTCGGGGATTGTTTGGTTACATCAATTTGATTGGGTTATGCGGGGACCGATACGATCACGGTCAGACTACCCTTTGTGACGGCTGAGGCGTTGTAGCTCTTGTCGCCTGCCTTCACGCTGAAGCTGTCTGATTTCAGATCCGCTTCTTTTACGCCAATATCTTCAAGAGTCGCGCCTAAGCCCACTCCGTCGAGCGTGCTGCCGACAACCTTGCCGTCGTTAAGCACAACAGTGTTGGGACCGCACTTCTCCGCGATGTCGCCGCCGATGACGGAAGCATATCCCTCGTCATTATAGCCGACAACCGCTACGCCGCCCTCGTCGCCTTTTCTGACGCCCGCAAGGATGGAATAGGTGTTCTCTTTTGCGTTATACTCGGGATCCTTCATGAACTTGTCGGAAATGCCCTTGACAATCTTATTGAAGATAGCGCGGTCAGGCAGCTCCTTGATGTTCTTACCGGCGTCTCCCTCAGGGTAGGATACGGTTACGTCACCCTTCTCGTCGGTGATGGTGAGGCTTTCGAGCGCAAGGTCGGTAACGACCTTCTTCACGTCGTCCGCCGAGCTGTCAGCCGATACTTTCTCGGCGGCTTCCTTTGCCTTGGCATACGCTCTGTCCGCAAATTTGAAGGACGCGGCGCTTTTGCCTTTCTCATATTCCGCAATGTACTTCTGCGCGGCAGCCTTTCCGTCAGCGAGAGAGGAATAGGAACCTTCTGCCTTACTGCCGGAATCACTCGCGGAACTGCCTGAACCGCCCGAGGAACCGCAGGCAGTGAGTGAAGCGATAACCATCAGCGAAGCCGCGCCGATCGCGAGAATGGAAAGTAATCTTTTCTTTTTCATTGAGACAACAACTCCTTTTTGATTTAATTAATTATGCCACACCCATTATAGCATACTTTAAACAAAAAATCACTATCTTTTTCTGTTTTCCGTAGAAAATTTATTGTACATAATCCGTGCAATCCGCTACAGCAGCGCAGCCTCCATACCAATACTTCCACCGATTTTGCCGCTTGTATCTCCGTTCCAAAGCACCTCATAGAGCCGGCTGCCGTACTTCACCGTTTTCAGCTTATTGACGGCATCACAGAGAGGTTCGCTGTCAAAGCCGCCCCACAGCAGCATCGGAAAGCCGCTCTCATACGCCGCAGACAGCAAAAAACGTCTGCATAGAGCAGGGTCATTATCACGCACATATAGATAGGAAACCACGCCGTTTCGGATGATTTCACCTGATTTCGGAAAACGCGGATAACCCAGAAGCGCGGTCGGAAGATGTGAGACGAGCTTGTAAACGCCGCCGTAGGAACACATTTTGTAGTGTTTTGTCGCGCTCTGGTCACCGATAAAACAGCACGCCATTATCCTTCCGTCTTTATCGCGGACAGAGTAAAATTCCTTTTTGCCGAAGCCGCGATACTCGCGCCTGCACGGGCTCAGATCCTTGCGTGAAAAATGCGTTTTCATGAGATCCTCAAAGCCTTCTGTCTGATTCTTTTCCACCTGCATCAGCCGTTTTCCGCGTCCGAGACAAAACGTCGTGTAATGCCCGAGGTAGCGGTACTCGGGCATATTTTTCCGTCGTTTCTCAAGCATTCTGATCACGGCGGTGTTGCCGTCGAGAATGGTGGTATAGGTTGCGGCGCAGTCCGCAACCAGCTCTCCCATAACGCCGTAGGCATGCTGAATAAACGACAAACGCCCGCGGTAATCATGATGCACCTTCAGCCCGGTCAGGTAGGCGCATTTTTTCGGAACGCTGCTCAGATATTCCGTACGCACTACCGCGCCGCCGACCGCGATGAGCCTGTTTTCCCGCGTATCCTCGGCAACGAGGATGTGCGCCCTGTCGCCGTCTGCTTCAAAGGAAGAAAGCGGCTGCGCACCGCGCAGAAACCGGATATTCATTCCTCCCGCAAAGCTTCCGCTTTCAAAGATGCTCCGTATGCCGTTATTATCGGAGGATTTCGCAAGGCGCAGGATGTATTTTCCGTGCTGCTCACTTTGGAAATTCATCTAAGTTCTCTCCTATCGGCACGTTCATTTTCCGGTCGACCTCGCCGCCGATACGCAGGTTCATTCCCCAGAACAGTCCCCAGAGCAGCGGACTCGTCCGTCCGAGAGACGCGAATCCGCGGCTCATAACCGTGCCGAATGACGAAAATTCTTTTCTAGCGTCGCGGCACGCTTTGCTGAGCTGCTCGGGTGAGATTTTTTTCGGTACAAATGACAGCTCTCCGTAGTTGTAGCCGTCTGCAAGCCACCACTTGTCATAAAGAAGCCTGTCTTCGTTCCTGAGACGGTCGTAAAGCCGTGTATTCGGAAACGGCAGCAAATGATTGAATGCCGCCGTATAAAAATTGTGCTTTTTTGAAAACTCCAGCGCCTGCGCGATGGTTCCCTCGTCGTCGTTATCATAACCGAACACAAACGTCGCATAGATGCCGATACCTGCATCGTGCACGCGCTTTACCAGCTCGTCGCGCTCACCCAGCGCGTAGTTGAACGACTTGTTCATCTGACGCAGGTTCTCTTTGTCAAGGCTTTCAAAGCCGATCAGGATAATCTCACAACCGCTTTTCTTCATCGCTTTCAAAAGCTCCGGATCCTTTGCCATCGAAAGCGTTCCCTGTCCTGCCCATTTGATATGCAGCGGCTCGATGCGTTTGAAAAGCGCGAGCGCGTTTTTCCTGTTCGCGACAAGGTTATCGTCCACCAAGAAGAAGTATTTGTACGGTGACGCGGCGATATCCTCCTCAATCAGCGCGTGACTGCGGGCATGGTAGCGGCTGTCGTAGAAGCGCGAGATGGAACAGAACTCGCAGTTGTGGTTACAGCCGCGACCCGTTTCCACCAGCGACACAGGCAGGTATTTTTTTCCCGTGAAGATACTCTTATCGGGCGTGACGCCATAGGTACCGATGCCGCCTTTGTAGCGCTTTTTCAGCTGTCCCGTTCTGGCGTCGCTGACCATCTGCGTCCACACGGTTTCGGCGTTTCCGACAATGACGCTGTCGCAGAATTGTTCTGTTTCCTCGGGACAGATCGTCGCGTGATAGCCGCCCATCACCACGGGAATACCGCGTTCACGGAAACGCGCCGCGATGCGGTAGCTGCGCTTTGCCGTATAGGTTTCAACCGTGATGCAGACAAGGTCGGTTTTCGTTTCATAATCCGGCAGCTCGATTCTGTCGTCAAAAAACTCCGTCTCCACATCATCAGGCGTGAGCGCCTTGAGCACCGCAATGGTCAGCGGCTCCATCTTCCATGTTCCGATATATTTTTGCCCGCGCTTTTTTCCGATAGCGGGCAGGATAAAGGTTATCTTCATATCATCTCTCCGCCGCGACGGGAATGTCCGAATTGTCGCACATCACGTCGCGGGTGAATTTGTGCCACTTGTCCGCGTAGCCCTTATAGCCGAGGTTCAGCGGAATCGAGAGCCACGGACTGCTGCGCAGAGGCATGAGCCGTTTCATCATATTTCCCGTGGAATAGGTCAGCCGCCACGCGAGGTCGGTGCCCTCCTCGAGCTGCTCCTTTGTCATCTTTTTCGGTCGGAACACACAGTGCTGAACGTCGTACATTGCCCAGTTGCGCTCGGTGATGCGTCCCTCGCGTTCCAGCTGCGCGTATAGCTCGGTACGCGGAAACGGCGTGAGTATCGAATAGCGCGGCAGGTCGATCTTCGCTTTGATAACAGCTTCAACGGTTCTCTCGAACACGCTTGTATCCTCCTCATCACCGCCAAACGCAAAGCAGCCCTGTACCAATATCCCGTTGTCGTGCAGGCGATTCATCAGGTCGACATAGCCGTCTACCCTGTTGACGCCCTTGTGGATGTACTGCTGCGACTCCTGTGTGATGGATTCAAAGCCGATCAGCAAGCCCTTGCAGCCGCTTTTTCGGAATACGGTTATCAGCTCGTCATCAATACCGACCGCAGAGGTGACCAAGCCGACCCACATGACTTTGAGCGGAATCATCGCCGAAAACAGCTCGAGCGCGTAGGCTCTGTCAGCGATCAGGTTGACGTCGGGAAAGAGAACGTGGCGTGAATGCAGCGCTTCGATCTCCGCGACGACCTCTTTGACGGGGCGTTTATAAACAGGATGTCCGAACGCCGCGGGATAGGCGCAGAAGCTGCACCGGTGACAGCAGCCGCGTATCGCTTCGACGGTATTGATCGTAATATAGCGTTTTTTGTTGAGAAGCTCACGCCGCGGGAGCGGTTTGTTTTCGATCGAAAAATCACAGTTCTGGGCATACAGCTTTTTATAGCTGCCGCTCATGTAGTCGCGGATAAACTGCGGAAAGGTCTGCTCCGAAAAGCCCGTGAACACAACGTCGGCATGCTGTGCGGCTTCATCGGGCAGCATCGACGGATGCACTCCGCCCATAAATACCGTGATACCCCTGCTGCGGAAATAGTCGGCATAGGCATAGCAGCGCGGCGCGGTTCCCGTGATGCAGGTGATGCCCATTAAATCCGCGTCGATGTCGAGCGGTATCTTCCCTGCCGTTTCGTCGTAGATTTTAATTTCCGCTTCCGCCTCCTCGGGAATCAGCGCGGCAAGCGTGGTGAGCGTCAAAGGCGCATAGTGCAGCGATTTGCCGAAGCTGCCGGAGTATCTGTGCATAGCGCCTGCCGGCGCCAACAGCGCTATTTTCATTTTGTTTCACCTGTTTCAAAGCATTCGTACCATCCGCTTTTACGGCTGAGGTACGCGGGTTTTATATCTCCGAGACGCATGCCCTCGTCGACGCAGCGCTTCAGATATTTTTCATGGGAATTATCAGCAACTCTGACAACACGCGCACCTGCAAGCTGACCAAGCTCGCGGCAATAGTTGTAGTGGTAGCTTTCACGCAGGGCGTTATCTATGATTTCGGAAGTAACATTTGGGGCTGAGGTATAGAGAACATAGCCCTTTCCCTCGGGCGCAAGCAGACAAAAGTGTTCGGAAATGCCGAGCTTTTCACATGTCAGACGTACAAAATCGTCCGTCAGCTTTTCACCGTACAAATCGCTCGCGATACCGCTTCGGCGCAGGAATCGAATACGCGGCACTTTTTCACAGGCTTCCAACACTTCAATCACATCGCCTGTTCTGTAGCGGTAGAATCCTCCGCCTGTGGTAACGATCAGCTCATATTCGCCTTTTTCCAAACCGCCCACCGTGAAAATCTTTCCGTCCGCTCGTCTGAACTCAAAGAAATGAGAATTGACGCTCAGTCTGCCGCCCTCCTCTCCGACCAGAGGAAAGGACGCGAAATATTCGGTAGCAAGCAAGCCCTTCGGTTGGAAATACACCGTCGGAAAGAGCTTTTGCAGCTCCGCTGCGTCTGTCGCCGCGCTTCCGTCCGCCCAACAGCTGATGATTTTCAAATCCGGGAACACATGGTCAAAGCGGTTATCTTTCAACGCGCGGTCTATTTCATCGGCACGCAAAAGCGGCAATTCTTCTTTTATAGAATTAAAACTCTCGCGGATATGTCCGCACAGTATCGTCAGAAACGTGGGGTTCCACACGGAAATGAGCGTCAGGCTTTTGCATTTCAAAAGCTGCCGCGCGGTCTTCTTCCAGAACGCGTCCATACTTTCGGGGAACTTGACGCTCCCGTCGACCGCAAAAACACGATTGACTAGCGACTGTTCCAGACGTCCGAAATACGCGGAATCCTCCTCAAAGCCAATAGGGATCCCCGCCTTTGTCACGGTTTTTCCTGACGTCACGGGTGTGATCGACCAATAGCTTTTGCCGCCCGTCACACCGCAGACATTGGAGAAGATATCATAAAGCCACGGCTTGATGCCGCGTTGAAACTCCGCCTTGAGCGTTGCTGAATACGGAATCAGCTTTTTGCCGCCTGACGAGCCGCTTGTAGGCTCAAACAGCAGCACCTTTTCTGAGGTCAGAATATTCTCCGCTCCGTTTGCGATTTCCGAAATATACCCTTCATAATCCTCATATCTCGTGAGTGGCACCCTCTCCGCATATTCCTCATATGAGGCGACGGACGAAAAACCGTACCGCTTTCCATATTCGGCTGCGGCGTTTTTTCTCAATAATCGCATGAGGTAGTCCCGCTGTACCTTTTCGGCGTCACGGACTGCCCAAAAGCGCCTGTACTCTTTTTGATAGAGCAGCCTGCATGCGCCGTTGAGAATTCTGCAGCTCATCATCGGAACAGTAAATCTTCCGCGTGCCGTCTGAGCAGCGTGCGGTCGATTTTCGCAAGGCAGGCAAGGTCGTTTCCGTCCGCATGGTTCGGGTTGGCGGCATTGAAGAACGCGATATCCTTATTTTTGATACGGCGCTCGTCAATGTCGGCAACGCCTGACTTCAATTTATCTTTTGTATGCTTATATTCGATGACGCCTGTCACGGGGTTGTACTCGTCGGGATAGAGCTTGAAGGCGTAGGCGTCGATGATTTTCCTTTCATATTCGGGCGTCTCTGTCCTGCATTTCGGATAGAACTCCCGCCAGAACAGCGGCAGGATACGATAGGTTTTATAACCCTTGCAAATCAGAAACCAATAAAATTCATCATAATTCTCGGCATACGGGAACCAGAACTGCGCCCATACCCGAAACAGCTCGGTATCTCCCCAATAGTCCTTATGGATGATCGTGTCTCCCGAGAACATGCCGTGGATTTCCTTTCCGTCCACATCCACGCTCATAACCTTCTGCGTGGTGAAACCAACCACTTTGCCCTCGTCATTGCGCAGGACAATACAATAGTCCTTGGCGTAGAAGTCGCTCTCGAATACGGCTCTGTCCATGTTGTCATAAAACTCGTCCATCAGCGCAAACATCGCGTCTACGTCAGTCGAGGATACCTCTTTTATCGGAATGACCCTGCCCTTCATTGGTCGTCTCCTTTCGTCTGTTCCAATCCGAACCGCAGTCCCTGCTTCTTGAATACTTCCTTGCGGAACAGCGGATTATACATTAAATATGTCAAAAACCGGTATGGGGTGCGCATGTTGGTATGCGGCTCAAAAGCGCGGGTAAATATTGAGCGCGCGCTGTTGAAACGGCGGCGGCAGTCAAAGGATATCTCGGTCAGCTCGTCCGCCGTCATGTTTTTCGGAACGATACTCGCGTAGTTAAAGCGATAGTCCTCGTGCAGCCACCACTTGCCGCCGTAGAGCAACCTCCCCTCTTTTTCCAGCTTCTCATAGAGCGGCGTATTCGGGTATGGCATCAGGATATTAAATGCCGCAAACGTGAACTTATTGCGGATCGCAAAATCGCAGGTGGCGCGTATGGATTCAATCGTGTCGCTGTCATGACCGACGGTGAACGCCGCCCATGTCTGCAAGCCCCACTTGCGCAGCGCGGCGATTTCGCGCGCGTACATATCACCCGACGCGCGTTTGTTTGTATATTTATGCATTTCACTGATGCACTGCGGCGAAATACTTTCGAAGCCTATCACCAATCCGAGACAGCCGCTCAGCACCATCAGGCGCATTAATTCCTCGTCATTCAGCATGTCCATGCTGCCCTGACTGACCCAGCGTACTTTCAGCGGAATCAACGCGCGGAACAGCTCCTTTGCCTTGGCATGGTTACATACGATGTTGTCATCGACAAAAAACAGGAGCTTGCGCTTCTGTGATTTGATCTCGCGCACAACCTCCTCAACGGGACGGCAGAAATGCCTTGCGCCGAAATAGACCGACGACGCGCAGAAGCTGCATTTATGGGAGCAGCCGCGCGAGAACTGCAGGAGCGTGATCGGCAGATAGCCCTTGCCCTCAAAGATATCGCGGCGTGCGATGATGCCCTCCTGCGGACACTGCGGCTGAGCGGCAGTATAGCGCTTTTTTAATTGTCCTGCACGGAAATCCGCACACATCTGTGCCCAGACCGGCTCCGCATCACCGATAATCACACAGTCGCAGTGCTCTGCGACCTCGTTGGGAATCAGCTTGGCGTGCATACCGCCCATGATGACGCTCACGCCGCGTTTTTGATATTCCTCGCTGATTTCATAGGCGCGGCGTGCGGTAAAGGTTTCCACCGTAATCGCAACGATATCCGTCGGCTCGTCGTAGGGAATCGGCTCCATGCGGTCATCGTACAGCACTACATCGATATCCGATGGCGTCAGCGCCGCGAGAATCCCCAGCGGCAGCGGTTCCATCCGTCCCTCGTCCACATAGAGGCTATGCTCCCTGCGCCCGATATTCGGTTTAATCAGCGTCAGTTTCACCGAGCACACCTCCCAGCATCTGTCCCTGTTTCTTTTTTATTTCTTTTCCAGAAATAAGATTTGCCGCCATAAACACAAACAGATTCAACGGCAGAAAGTTGTATTTGTTTCCGAACAACCGCTTGAAGATGCAGCCTAACGAATAAAAATCCGTCCGCATTTTCAGACAGCCGTTCTGCAAATCCTCGGGCGACATATGCTTCGGCACAAAGGCTGTTTCACCGTAGCGGTACCTGTCGGACAGCCACCATTTGCGGTAGCGCAGCCTGCCCTCCCGTTCCATGCGGGCATAGACTTCTGTGCCCGGCATCGGAATCAGCGGATTGAAGTTAGTCACGGCTATTTTGTTCCTGACCGCAAATTCATAGGTCTTTTCAAACACGTCCGCCCTGTCTCCGTCGCAGCCGAGGACAAAGGTTCCGTACAACAGCAGTCCGTGCCGATAGATGTTCTGTATCAGCGCGTCATAATCGGACGCGAGGTTTGCCGCCTTGTGCATCTCCGCAAGGCTCTCGCGGCTCAGGCTCTCAAAGCCCATCAGCACCAGAAAACAGCCTGATTTTTTCATCAGCGTCAGCAGTTCGTCATCACGCGCCGCATCCATGCTGATTTGACACGCCCACTTCTTTTTCAGCGGTATCAGCGCCCTGAACAGCTCCACCGCCGATTGACGGTCATAGAAAATATTGTCATCCGCAAAGAAGATGATTTTCTCCTTTGCCGCGGAAAGCTCCCGCACAATCATATCAACCGGCTTTCTGCGGACGCATTTGTACATCGTCTTGATCGAGCAGAAGCCGCAGTTGAATTTGCAGCCGCGTGAGAGCTGGTGTACGCCGATGCCGTAGTAGCGGTGCTTGTATGTCGCGCCGTCGTCAAAAAGTGCGGTTAAAGGCGTACTCTCGTCAGCAATATATTTGCGTTTGGGCTTGCCGCTCTCGCAATCCGTGAGGAACCGTTCCCATGTTCCCTCCGCATCGCCGACCAGCACCGTATCGGCATAGCGCAGCATTTCATCCGCCATCACACTCGCGTGAAAACCGCCCATCGCGATGATATTCGTCGGCGTGCGGTATCGCTTCGCCATGATATACGCGCGCTTTGCGGTGAAGGTCTCCACCGAGAATGCAATCACGTCAGCATCAATGCACTCGGGAAGCTTGTCCGTCCGCTCGTCGTAAAATTCAATTTGAAACCGCTCGGGCGTCAGTCCCTTCAAAATGCCGAACAAAATCGGCTTCATCGCGTCGGAGCTGATGTGGTCGAACATATTCAGTCGTATTACTGCTATTTTCATCTCTTTTTATATTTCTTGTCGATTCCGAGAAACTTGAAGCCCACGTTCGCGCCGAGCAGGATAAAGATATAGAATTTATGGCGCCACGGGGAAACTCTCATTCTGTGGAAAATCCGCTTCCACTCGAACGACCGCTTCCAAACCTCTCGATAAATCTCATTGAGCCGCTCGGGCGTCATGTTTGCCGGCGTAAATACCGCGTTGTGCTGGTTGTAGCGGTCCCACTGCTTGGTGATCAGTCTGCCCGACTTGTCCAGATCGGTGTAGAGACGCGTTCCCGGGTAGGGCGTCAGCACGGCAAAACGGCACAGATCCAGTCCGAGTGAATCGACGCGCTCCGGCAGCGCACGCAGCTCCTCCTCGGTATCACTGTCAAAACCGAGGACAAAGCAGCCGTTTATTGCGATTCCGTGGGCGTGGATATTGTCAACGATTTCCTTATATTTATCCGCCTGACGAAACCGCTTTCCCGCGTCGCCGAGCGACGAGCTGCTCATGGATTCCAGTCCGATCAATACGCCGCGGCAGCCGCTTTCATACGCTGTCTGCATCAGCTCCTCGTCATAACCGAAATCTGCGGTTGCGTTGCATGCCCATAGCTTTTTCAGCGGCTTCATGGCACGCATCAGTTTGAGCGCGTACTCGCGCTTGCCGAAAAAATTCGGGTCATAGAATATCACAAGCCTGCTTTTCAGTCCCTTTATTTCCTCAATGACGCCCTCGACAGGACGCGGGTCGCTTTTCCACATCGTGCGCATCGAGCAATAACGGCAGTTATTGAAGCAGCCGCGGTCAGCTATCACCGCAGGAATACCGAGCGTATGCTTCTTCGTCGTGATTTCTCTCGCAGGTATCGGGTGGTCTGCCATACATACATTATAGTCGCGATAGTACTGTCCGGGATGTCCTTCCGCAAAATCATGCAGGAACTTCGGCACTGAGTTTTCCGCAGGCCCCGCGATGACAGTGTCGGCATGCTGCAGGGCTTCCTCCTTCATGGCAGTCGGGTGATAACCGCCGACCGCAACATAGGAACCCCGCTTGCGGAATGCGTCACAATGCTTGTAGGCGGTTATCGCTGACGAGGTTTCAAAGGAAATCATCACCAGATCATAGTGCGTTTTATCATAATCCACCCGCGCCGAATTTTCGTCAATTGTGTCGACACATTCAAAAATCCCCTTGGGAACAAGCGAGTACAGCACCGCAAGCGTCATGGACGGATAGGACAGCATCCCGGAAAAACGTCCGCGGTAGGACATTTCCTCCTCATTCCACGCATGTATCATCAACAGCTTCATTCTATCTCCCACCCGTTGTATATACAAAATAGTTTTCAATCACATAATTTTCAATAATTTAGTCAAATTCTTATTCATTATATCACAAAACGATTCCTTGTTCAAGAAAAAAGTGAAAGAACGCGAAACATTAATTTTGATTTTAAGTTCATATTAGGAACGGTATGTAAGATATAGTCAAAACACAGGAGGTGACCCATATGAGAACAAAAATCATCAAACGATTTATGGCAGGCACCGTCGGCGTTTGCTTCACGTACGCGCTGGTTCGGCTGCCGTTTTCCATGATAAACAACCCCGCACAAACCATGACCGAGTGGACAACCGCCCCTTCAACAGCGGCGCAAACAACTCCCTCGACGCAAACTGCTTCAACCGCTCCCGCGACACAGAGCACGACGCAGTACATGATCCCCGAACCGACGACGATTATCGCGGAACCTGAAACGACCGTTCCGCAGACTGAGGTAATCACAGAGCAATCGGAACCCGAGGAAATCATCACCAACGACTACTCCCCCGAAAGCAACGATGAAAACGTGTGGGGCTATGAGCAGAACGACACAAGCGGCGATGTGCCGACGCTGGAACAGTTTCTCAGAAACATGACCTGCGGAGGCTGCCGGCACAACTGCCTGCTGGTCAACCCGAGATGTATGAAAGGACGCGCAAAAGCAGAAAGCTCGACGGTGGAATATTATGAAACCTATGGAGCATAATTCATTTTTCAATGAAGCAATGGAAACAATCAACCGCATACAAAACGATAACCGCATGCTGCCCGAACTGAATTGGTTCCTTGCGGCAGCGGCGGCAAGATTTGATAAACACTATCTGGAGAGCAGAAATCCTCAGGTGATCGTACTCGGTGACGATATCCCTGCCGAAATTCTTTACGCCGTTTGTGACCGCCCGTTTTATGTTCTCGGCGGCAGCCTGGAAACAGCGCACTGGGCAGACGAGCTGACACCGCGCGACACCGACCCGTTCAGCCGTTCCTCACTCGGCTGGCTGCTGAACCCTGCATTTGACCTCACGGAGAACGCCCTGATTGTGACGGCGGTTTCCTCGGACAGCCGCCGCAAGCTGGTTTCCATTCTGCAAAGCAGCGGCAGAAAGGTCGCGGCGATCGATGTTCCTCCCGCTGACCAAAGCGAAAACGCGATCCGCTACTATACCGAACAGCTGTCGACGCTCGCCGAGACGATTGGAAAGCATACGGGAAAGCGCTTCAACGGACGGCATCTCCGCGAGTCGGTCAAAAAGGTCGCAAAAGCGCACGGAACAAGACAGCATTTCCTCGATACCGCGCGTCTGGCAGGGAGCATCATCTCGGACGAAACGGTACTGCTGGTGGCGCAGAGTCTTTACTTTGCGGACAGCCTTGACGAATGGATTTCGCATATCTCCCGCCTTTGCGGTGAGCTTGAGAACCTCTTAAAGCACTATGCTTTCCGCCGTCAGGACAAGCCGCGCATCCTCATACTCGGCTCCCCGGTTGTATTCCCCAACTATAAGGTACCGCAGCTGATTACCTCGGCAGGAATGCATATCGCGGCAGTCGCGGACAGCCTCTCTCTGGAAGCCGCTCTTGCAATCACGAGAAACAACCGTTTCCAGTCGGCGGATAGTCTGCTCCGAAGAATCGCACAGATTCATCTGAACATGATTTCCTCGGGAGCGAGAATCTATAATACGGGGCTGTATTCCTATGTGATGAAGCTGATTGAACAGCTCAAGCCCGACGGAATCGTCTGTCATATCCTCAAAGGTCAGATCGAATACGATTTCGAGCTGCCGCAGCTGGAAAAGGCAGCGGAGAAAAAGAATATTCCCGTGTTCCGGCTCGAAACCGACTATCAGTATCAGGACATGGAGCAGCTCAGAATCCGCATGGAGGCGTTCGGAGAAATGCTGACGCAGCGGAAGCTGGTTGCGCAGCGGTTCAGACACACCGCATAGGAGGTGCGAAATGAAAAACAAAACAGTGGGAAGAATCCTGTTTGCCGTCTTTGCCGTCGCTCTTTGCGCCGCGGCATACTTCGCGGCAGACCTGGCTTTCTTCCAATACGACGATCCTCTGGAAAGAGCAACGCTGAGCGTTGTCAACGACGGAGAAGCTCTCTCATTTACATATGACAACGACGCTATCACGCTCCACGGCGGAGATAATACCACGGTTTACGCCCTGACGATGGGAGGAACCGCCGTTGTGGAGGACACCTATTCCGAATCGTTCCCGTCTGATTTTTCCGGCAGCTTCGCGGCGGTTCAGACAGGCATCCGGGAGGACACGGACGGCGACGGCGTGAAAGAGGACATCACCCGAATTGCCAAAACCGATATGGAATACACACAGGGCTATGACGCGACCGCGAACGCCTTTCTGAGTGAGGACATTCCTCTGGAGGTCGTCTATAAAGACAGAGAAAAGTTCACGGTATATTATCTTGCAAAACCCGTAAAAAACGCAGAAATCACGGTGACGCTTGCCGACGGCTCGGAGCAGGTCTTTACCACCGATGAAAGCGGCGATATCACGGGGCTGAATCTCAACGACGTGAGAAACGGGCTGACCTTCACCTACCGTCCCAACCCACTGACAACCTTATCCATACACTACCAAGTGGAAGCAGACACGATATTCACCGTGCGCTGGCTCTCCGCGATGCTGCCGTTCGGTATCATCATTCTGATTTCCGCCGTCTGCATCACGCTGGACGTGTTCCTGCGCAAGCTGCTCTACAAGAACGAAAAGCTGCCCATCGGCAAGACAGGCATCATGGCAAGGGACAAGCGAAGAAAACGCTTTGTATTCGGCTTTGAGACCGTCCGCTGGATCATCATGATTCTCAGCTTCGCGCTGCTGATCTTTGGCAGCCGACTGACAGGAACCGTGTTCTCCAGCGTCCAGCTTCCCATTTTCGCCTGCCCCTACAACCTCGACCAGCTGACAAGCTCGGGCTGCTATATGCTCAGCCACCTCGACGTACTCGTCAGCTCATGGAAAGAAATCCTCGCCTTTTTCGGAACCTTTTTGGTCTGCGCCGTTCTTCTCGGCAGGGTGCTCTGCGGCTTTGTCTGTCCGCTCGGCTTCATTCAGGACGTTGCCCATGAAGCGCGTCAGGCGCTTCACATCGAGGGCATTTCCCTCAACGAACGCCTTTACGCCGTTCTGAGAATGGTCAAGTGGGTCATGCTGATCATCTTCCTCGGCATCGGCTTTGTCGGCGGAAACTTCTGCGACTTCTGCCCCGCGATGGCACTCTCTCCCGCACTTGCCGGCTTCAAGCTCAGCCTCGGTCTAGGCGGTTTCGTCATGGTTATCGTCCTCGTCAGCGGCTTCTTCAAGCGCAGATGTTTCTGCAATATCTGTCCGCTGGGCTTCATCCTCGGACTCACCCATAAAATCTCACTGTTCAAGCTCAAAAAGGACGCGGTTGCCTGCACCGAATGCGGCGCCTGCTATGAAGCCTGCCCAATGGGTATCAAGTCGGTGTTCACCGTCCGAGAGGGCAAGGGCAAGTATGACATTCAGTGCATTGACGTCACCACCTCCGATTGTATCATGTGCGGCGAATGCGTCCGCTGCTGTCCCGAAAACAACGCGCTGGCGATCACCTTCTGCGGAAAGAAGATTTACACTGCTGACCGTATGAAGTTTATGAAGCAGTACGCGCCCCGTCCCTGCAAAAAGAAAGGAAAAGACCATGAATGATTATGATATGAGAAAAAGCTCTGCCGAAGAACGCAGAAAGCAGAGATTCATCAATAAATCCGCGGCTGTTTCCGTCAAATACCTGAGAAAAATCGACGACCTGCCGCACAAGCCGGAAGCACTCGAGCCGTTTATGAACATTCTGCGTCACATCTTCGTCGACATGCAGGGTGCGGTGAAGCCCGAAAACACACCGTCGGTCGGCACCTACTGCGTGATGGTTCCTCCCGAGCTGATCTACGCGGCAGGCGCAATGCCCGTCAAGCTCTGTGGCGGCAGCTACACCGCGTTCAATATCGGCGACGATATCGCGCCGCGCGACGTCTGTCCGCTGGTCAAGGCTGTGATGGGCTTTGAGAGCATCGACGTCATGCCCGTCTATCAGGAATGTGAAATGATGGCGGTTCCGATCACCTGCGACTGCAAGAAGAAGCTTGCGGGCTACCTCGGTCAGCACCATCCCACCGTCACGCTGCACGTCCCGTCAAGGCGCGACCGCGACGCGGACATGGAGCAATATGTCAGGGAACTCTATCTGTTCAGCCAAAAGCTGACCGATCTGACGGGCGTTCCACTCAGCTACGAAAGGCTCTCCTACGCCTGCGGCATGACCGCCGCAGCACAGTATGAGCTGTCGCGGTTCATTGAGCTGCGTCGCAAGGCACCCCTTGTCATTAAGGGAACGCACTACATGGCAGTGATGAACGCAATGAGCTACACCCATATTTCCATCTGGACAGAATACATGCGCGCGCTCAACGACGAGTTGGAACAGAAAATCAAACGCGGAGAAATGGCATCGAAAGAGAACCGTCCGCGCATCCTGATTACAGGTTCCCCCATCGTTTTCCCGAACTTCAAGCTGCCGCTTCTGATTGAGGAGATGGGCGGTGTGCTGGTCGGAGATGAAACCTGCATGGGTGAGCGCGGCGCATACGACCCGCCCGCTATCGCCGACCGGAGCGTCGACGGCATCATGCGGGCGCTTGCGAATAAAAGTACACGCCCCTGCACCTGCCCGACCTTTACGGACAACAAGCGCAGGGTCTACCGCATCATGCAGATGCTAAAGAATTACAAGGTGCAGGGTGTTATTTATCATGTTCTGCGCGGATGTCTTGTCTACGACTACGAGTACCGGGTGCTCGAGGAGGAGCTAGGCAAGCTGAACATTCCCGTTATCCGCGTGGAAAGCGAATATAATGAAGAAGATGTGGAACAGCTCAGGATCCGCGTTGAGGCATTCATTGAGCTGATTAAATACGGAAAGGGGTAATCACAATGAAGGTATACGCAGGACTTGACGGCGGCTCAACCTACCTGAAAGCCGCCCTGCTGGATGAACATAAAAGGGTGATCCGCACAGGCGTCACTTCAACGGGTATCGACAACAATTCTGCGGCAAAAAAGCTGCTGGAAAAACTCATGCATGAAAGCAACGTCAACCGCATCGCCTACACAATGGCGACAGGCTACAGCCGCAAGATCCTCGAAATCGCAGACGACGACGTCAGCGAGATCACCGCTCACGCTTACGGTGTGAGAGTGACAGCCCCGAAGGAATACCATCCGGGCATGATTGTGGATATCGGCGGTCAGGACAGCAAAATCATCTATCTGGACACGAATTATTCCGTCAAGAATTTCAGCATGAACGACAAATGCGCTGCGGGTACAGGCAAGTTCATGGAGGTCATCGCACAGATTCTCGAGACGACGATCGATCAGGTCGGACCTCTTTCTCTCGAAAGCAACGCTCCCTGCGACATCAACAGCACCTGCGTCGTGTTCGCCCAGTCGGAGGTCATCTCGCTGATCGCGCGCAAATTTGACCGCAGGGACATCCTCTCGGGCATGCACCTGTCGATGGCGAAGCGCATCATCAAGATGATGAAGAAAAGCGAAAAGAACGGCGACGTTCTGATGACAGGCGGCGGTGCGCTGAACATCGGACTGCGCAAGGCGTTTGAGGACGAGCTGATGCGCGATATTTTCGTCGCGAACTATCCGCAGTTCAACGGCGCTATCGGCGCGGCGCTGCTCGCAAGCGAAAGGGGTTGAGGATATGTTAGCGGAAGCGCTCACAGCGGCTATTTCCGTCGGACTCGGCTGCGGCACCTGCTGCGGCACTTCGGCGTCATCGTTTCTCGCGGTGTACATCCTCTCCGAGGGCGGCGGCTTCGCCTCCTCGATGAAGCACGTCGGCGGCTTCTTTCTCGGAAAGGTGCTGGCAGTCTGCTCGATCACGATGCTCTCCGCGGCTATCGGCAAGGTATTCATTGACGAGAACGGCTATATCGGCGGCTTTAATCTTCACTATGCGGTCTCCTGGGTGATGCTCGCTTCAGCACTCTACCTGATCTGGAAGTGGTTCCGAAGCCGCAAGCAGAATTGCAGCAAATGCCACGGCAAATGCGCCTCCAAAAACGCGAGCCGTGTGATTCCGTCATTCAGCGTCGGTCTTGCCTACGGCGCCTATCCCTGCGTACCGCTGACGATGGTCGCGGGCTATGCAATCACGCTGTCACTGCCCGCGGCGTTCCTGCTCGGAGCGGTATTCGCGCTGTCAAGCTCCCTGTCCCCTATGTTGTTGGTGTTCGGCCTTTCGGGCGCGCTCAGCGGAAAAATCCGCACACAGCTCGGAAAGGCGATGCCCTGGGTGCAGCTGACGGTGTATATCGCGTTTTTGATTCTTGCAATCGTTTCTCTGTTTTGGTATAATTAGGAAAAGCAAAAATATGGAGGTGACCTGACTTGCGTATCTTATTTGCCGAGGACGACCGCGATATTTCAAAGGCGGTACAGACGCTTCTGGAGCGTTCGGGGTATTCCGTCGACGTCGTTTTCAACGGTCAGGACGCCTTGGACTATATTGAGGCGGGCGACTATGACGGGGTCATCCTCGACTGGATGATGCCCAAGCGCAGCGGAATCGACGTTTTGCAGGCAATACGATCAGAGGGAATTTCCACTCCCGCGCTGATGCTCACCGCCCGCGACGCGGTCGAGGACAGGGTGCTGGGACTTGACACGGGTGCGGACGACTACCTTCCAAAACCTTTTGCCGCCTCCGAGCTGCTGGCGCGCGTCCGCGCGATGCTGCGGCGCAAGGAGGAATTCAAGCCCGACGTCATCCGTTTCGCGGATATCGAGCTTGACAAGTCCGCTATGTCTGTCAGCTGCGGCGGCAAAAGTGTCCGTCTGAATAACAAAGCGTTCCAGCTGATGGAAATGCTGGTCGAGCACCCCGGAGCTGTTCTGAGCATCTCCCAGATCATGGAACGCATCTGGGGCTGGGACAGCGAATCTGAAATCAACGTCGTTTGGGTGAATATCTCATTCCTGCGCAAAAAACTCAGTGAACTCGGCGCACACGCGAACATCAAAGCCGTGCGCGGCGTCGGCTATACCTTGGAGAACACGCTATGATGAAACAAATCCGACAGCGCTTCATCCGTATCGCTCTGCTTGCGCTGACGATGGCGATGCTGCTCGTCGCCGGCTCTATCAATATTGTGCATCTGGTAAGCGCCAACAACGAGCTGAATACCACGCTGGGATATTTGGTCGAAAACGAGAACATGATTTCTCAGGACAAACAGAAAAAGGGCGGCTTTCAGAACGATGAAAAGGAAAACAAGCCCGACAACGGCATGACAGCCGACAGCATCGGCGAAAACGGTCAGCAAATTAAGCAGAAGGGTCACAACCACATGCAGAACACGCTTGAGGAATCGCGGTACTTTATCGTGATACTGAGAACCGACGGCGACTTGTTCCTCGGGTCAGGCTCCAAGGAAACCGATTTGAGCGAGGTTGAACAGCTCGCAATCGCCGAGGAGGTTTTCACTTCCGGGAACAGTGCCGGCAATTTGGGCAATTACCGCTATCAGATAACCGACCAGCCCGACGGCGCGCGGGTCGCGGTGTTCCTCAACTGCGAATCGAAATACGCCGAGGTCGCGACGCTTGCCGTGATTTCGCTTTCCGCGTGTATCGCGGGTATTTTGCTGGCATGGCTGGTGGTTTCTCTGCTGAGCAATCAAGCAATCAAGCCGATGGTCGAGAACATCGAACGTCAGAAGCAATTCATCACGGACGCGGGACATGAGCTGAAAACGCCGCTGACGGTCATTTCCGCCAATATGGACGTTCTCTCTATGGATTTGGGACCGAACGAGTGGGTTCACAGCACACAGAAACAGGTTTCCAACATGCGCAAGCTGGTGAATGAGCTGATTTATCTCTCACGCATGGACGAAGCGGACTCGCATCTCGAAAGGAATCATTTTAACCTCTCTAACGCGTTGGAGGATGTCGCCGCTCCCTTTGCGGGAATGGCGGAATTCAACGGCAAAAACCTGATGCTCGACGCGGAAGAAAATCTCATGCTCTGCGGCGACGAACAGGCGGTACGCAGACTGCTCAGCACCCTGTGTGAAAACGCGGTCAAGCACGCTCCCGAGGACAGCGATATTCTGATTACGCTGAGCCGCGCCGGTAAAAATATCATCTTTTCAACGGAAAACGCGGCAAAGGAGCCGCTGAGTGAGGAAGCGCTCTCTCACCTCTTTGACCGTTTCTACAGAGGAGACGCGTCGCGCTCCAAGGAAGAAAACAGCGGCTTCGGCATCGGGCTTTCGATCGCCCGCGCGATTACCGAAAAACACGGCGGCACCATCAAAGCGCGGATGACCGGAAACGGACGGCTGCAAATCATCTGCACACTGCCCGAGAACTAAGTCCATTATCAAAAGAGTCTTCTGACGGAGATTTTTTTTTATTGAAATCACGCAAAGAAAGTAGTATAATGCAAGTGGTGATAAACAATGGATGAGTTTAAAAATGTCTTGTCGCATGATGCTGTCCGCGTGAAGCAATATGTGATTTCGTTTATTCAATGGATTTTGTTTGCGGCTCTGACGGGATTTCTCGGTGGCGGCATCGGCGCCGCGTTCCGCTATTCGATCGACTTTGTGACAGGTCTGCGCACCGATTTGCCGTGGCTGTGCTATCTCCTGCCTCTCGGCGGTCTGGTTATTGCGTTCTTGTACCGCGTGACGAAGCTGTCGGGACACGCCGACACAAACCTGATTATCAATTCGGTACGCACCGACGGCAGACTGCCGATTTTACTCGCGCCCGTCATCTTTGTCTCGACTGTTCTGACCCATCTGTTCGGAGGTTCGGCAGGACGAGAAGGCGCTGCCCTGCAGCTCGGCGGCACTATCGGCAGCTTCTTCGGCAGACTGTTCCGGCTCGGCGAAAAGGATATGCATATGGCGATCATGTGCGGCATGAGCGGTCTTTTCTCCGCTCTGTTCGGCACTCCCCTGACAGCGACTATTTTCGCGATGGAGGTCATTTCTGTCGGCATTATGTACTACAGCGCGTTTGTACCGTGCCTGATTTCCGCGCTGACCGCGTTCTGGACGACAAAGCTGTTCGGACTCAGCCCTACCGCGTTTTCCATCGACAAGATTCCCTCGCTTGATATTATGTCGGTTCTGCTGACCGCAGTCATCGGCGTCGGCTGCGCGATCGTCAGCATCCTGTTTTGCCTTGCGCTGAAATGGTCGCATAAGCTCGCCGTGCGCTTTTTCAAAAACGAGTACCTCAGATTAAGCGTCGGAGGTACGGCGATCGTAATAATGACGCTTCTGATCGGCACTCGGTACTCGGGCGCAGGCACGGATATTATTGATCTGGCGCTGAGCGGCAAAGAGGTTCTGCCCTATGATTTCATTCTGAAAATCATCTTTACCGCTATCACAATCGGTTTCGGCTACAAAGGCGGCGAAATCGTTCCGACCATCTTTATCGGCGCGACCTTCGGTTCCCTTGTCGGCACACTGATCGGACTTCCTCCCGCATTTGCGGCGGCTGTCGGCATGATTGCCCTGTTCTGCGCGGTTGTGAACTGCCCGATCGCCTCCATTATTCTTTCCATAGAGATGTTCGGCGCTGAGGGACTGGTTCTCTTTGCCGTCGCCGTTTGTATCAGCTTTATGCTCTCGGGCTACTACGGACTATACACAGGACAAAAAATCATCTACTCCAAGCGGAGAACAAGATTTATTAACCGAAACGTAAAATAATAACGCACACCGGTCAGAGCGATTTTTTTCGCTCAGTCAGCAACAGGGGGCTGCCGCATAAAAAAAGCGGCAGCCCCCTGTCAATTATCTGCTGTTGTCTGACGTTTTGAAAAGAGTATTAATAATCCCAAATCGCATCCACGATAGTCGAGGGATTATACGGACATTTGATGACTTGCTGACTGCCGCGGTCAAACGCCTCGGAAAACATGCTGTTGTATTCATCGTAAGAAATGTCAACAAAATTTCCCGAAAAGTCGGGAGAATAGCTATAGTTGAAGTCGTCGGGATTGTCCATGTCGAACTCGCTCGCTTTTGCGACATAACATCCGCTGAACACCATGCTGATTTTCCCGTTGCCGACCTCATAAACCGTATTGGTATATCCGCCCATTCTGCCGGAATCGCAGCAAAGACGGTTGCCCGCATAATAATTGCCTCCGCTTCCGATTCTGACGGTGTTAATGGCGCCGTCGGAGTAACCGCTCAGCGAGCCTCCTCCTGCCGTGAACCCCGAATCAAAATACAGCTCGGGAATGCCGTTGCCGTCCAGATCAATCAAAGCAAAGCCTGCCATGTTCAACTGTTTCAGGCTGTCTATATATTCGACATAAGCCTCCTTCCATTCATCGTTCGGAAGGGTCGGCTCCGCTGTCGTGACAATCGCGGCAGTTGTTTCCGGTTCCGTCGGTTTTTCCGTGACAGTCTCCCTCTCCGCTTCGGTTGCAGCGACAGCTTCCGCGGTGGTTGTCATTTCCTTGGAAGCCGTTGTTGTGCTCTCCCGAGCAGGCAGGACATGATTCAGCATCATGCTGCATCCGCACAGAACAGACACGCACCCGAGAGAGGCTATCGCCATAATTGTCTTTTTCACACCATCTTCTCCTTTACCTGTGTTTTTTCATGGAAGAATCACAAAATATCAGATGTAATTCCCGATTATTCTATCATATCTTATCACAATTTGCCGCATTTATCAATAGCCATTCCCATCATCCTGCCTATGCGCGAAATACAAAGTGAAAAGATTTCACAAAACAGCATCAACCCGTTTCATTCCTTTGGCGGCTGTGTTATAATAGCTTCAGATAAGCTTCAGATTGTCGTGCTATCATGATGTCAGACAGGAGGTTTCGAGATGGAAGAACGCTTAAAACGGGAACGCAACAGGCTCTTTTTGCGCATCATTCTGATATTGCTGGCGGTGTGGCTGACGGTTTCGGCAGTCTTTTGCGCGGTTCGACTGAACACGGAGAAGGTCAATGTTCAGAGCAGCGAGCTGTCAAATCTGAATCAAATCAAACAGCTGATCATTGTCGGGTTCAACAACCTTGACGTCCTGAAACAGTTTTACATTGAGGATTCACCGGACACCCAGATCATCGTCACCGACATCGCTACCAAGCAGGTGATTGCCGATACGACAAACACCATGATCGTTTCCTTTGCATGGAGAGAAGGCGCGGATTCTGTGGGAGATTACATCGGCTTGCTTGATTTTTACAGCATCCGCCGTTCTCTGAGCGACAGCGAATACCAAAGCATCACCGATTTGCTGCAGGCCGAAACCGACGACGGCAGCTATTACGAGCTTATTTGCACACGGTTTCAGATCAAGAACGGATATGTTATCCCGCTGGAGTTAAAAATGGTTTTGGTGGACGGCAGTGACGCGCGTTTTGTCGCAGACGACAATATTGCCTTGTTTGACCTCAGCTCAAACAAGGTGGACGGTGAACGGATTTTGGAGGGCATTGATACGCGGCGCAACACCATCCCGAAGGACTTCGCTCTCACCGGCGCAGGCAGCAAGGATATCATCAGCTCGCTGACAAAGGAACAGCGCAGAAGCGCGGTCGATATGATCCAGCAAAACGCGTTTGATTATATCTTTTACGCGTCGGACTACTTCGGATATCAGATAGCCTCCGACGATATGGACAACACATGGCTTATTCAGTACGCAAAAGAGGTCAATATTTTTCATAACTGCAAAAAAGATCTGGCAGTCGGCGTCGCGATGCTTTTCGGCTTTTTCTTCACGATCGCCGCTATCCTGTGCGTGATGATCTGGCGGACAGTAAGGACGCAGCTTATACAGGAACAGAAGCGGATGGATCTGACAAACGCTCTGGCACACGATATCAAAACGCCGCTTTTTGTCATCAGCGGCTACGCCTATAGTCTGAAAGAGAACATCGACGAAACAGAACGCGACCTCTATATTGATAAGATTATCGAGCAAACCGATGAGGTCAACGGTCTGGTGCACAGGATGCTCACGTTCAGCAAGCTGGATTCCTACAAAATGACGCTGAACCGCACAGATGTTGATTTGGGAGAGCTGACGGAAAGCATCCTGCAAAACTACGCCGCCCTGCCCGACAACAAGCGCGTCAGCTTTTCAAAAAGCGGCAGCAATACTGTCAGCGCGGACAGGGAGCTTCTCAAAACCGCGCTGCAAAATCTGATTGACAATGCGGCGAAGTATTCGCTGAAGGGCAGTGTGATACGCATTAGCGTCACCGGCAGAACCATCACGATCACGAACGAGAGCGAACCGCTCACAAAGGACGACCTGAAACAGATTTGGAAGCCCTATGTCCGCAAGGATAAGAGCCGCCACCAGAAAGGCAACGGTCTGGGCTTGTCCATCGTCAAATCCATTATGGAGCTGCACAAAGCGCGCATTGACATGAGCATGAAGGATTCCACACTGACCTGCACAATTGAATTTTGATTTCCAGCCCGTTCCGATTGGAGCGGGCTGTTGATTTTGTATAGGGAATCTCTAATAATTCAATGTCATGCAGAAGTACGGAAGATTTATGGTAGAATATTGTCAAAACGCCGCAGGAATACTGACGTATTTCAAGCAGCAGTTATATTGACACTGTCTGTTTTCATTGATATAATATTTTTATACGATACCGAACGTCAAGCAAAAGGAGGTTTTCCGTGTTACGTGAAGTTTTGAAAAAAGAAGAAAAGAAGGTCGAATATCTCGAGCTGATCTACGACTTGATTTTCGTTTATGTCATCGGCAGAAACAATACCCTGCTCCATAATGTGTCCAACGGATTTGTCGAAATGAATATGTTCGCCGCCTACCTCCTCTGCTCGCTGACGGTGATTCAGATCTGGAGCTTTTCGACCTACTACATCAATATGCACGGGCGAAACGGACTGCGTGAGCATGTCTTTATCTTGATCAATATGTTCCTGCTCTACTTTCTCGGCGAGGGAACGCGTGCGGATTGGCAGCAGCATCAGCTGCAATACGTTCTTGCATGGGCGCTGATTCTCATTAACATCGGAACGCAGTACATCCTCGAGCTGCGCAACCGCAAAAATGATCCGATGATCTTCCGACAGACAAGGCGCATGCTGATCGTTCTGTTCGGAGAGGCGGCGATCGTCCTCTGCATTCTCCCTGTATATCACGCGACAGGCGTTAACCTTGCCCCTGCCGCGATCCTTTACGGCATCGTCGGCACGATGGTGCACGGCAAAAATGCAAAGGTGCGGCTGGTTGATTTTACACATCTTTCCGAAAGGATCATGCTCTATGTGGTCTTTACGTTCGGCGAGATGATCATCGCGCTGAGCGGCTATTTCGAGGGAGAGCTGACTGTCAATTCCGTCTACTTCGCTCTGATGAGCTTTCTGATCGTCGTGGGACTGTTCCTCAGCTACGGAACGGTTTACGACCACCTGATCGACAGGGAAATGTCCACCCCGGGGCTGATTTATATGCTGCTCCACATTATTTTGATTTTCGCGCTGAGCCTCATTACCGCTTCGCTCGAATTCATGCGTAATGATGAAATCAACCTGCTGCCCAAGATGATCCTTTTGATTCTATCTGTTCTGATGTTTTATCTCCCGCTGTTTTTTACGCTGCGATACGGCAAATCGCGGTGCCGTCCGATCGCGCGGTTCATTCTCCTGATGACAGGAATTGCTGTCAGCTTCGTCTTGCTGATGCTGCTGTTCCGCGAATATATGCACATTAATATCGCGCTGACCGTGCTCTATGTGTTCGGCGTCTTCTTTATTCTCTACCGCTTCGGCAAAGCAAAGGAAACACCGCAGGAAAAAATTGAAAATAGTAATGAATAAGGCAAAAGCCGCAGCACTCCGAAAAGTGCTGCGGCTTATCCTTTCAGGGAACCTCTCATCATTCAGTTACGGCTGAAATCTGTCATCGGAACCCTGCTATTCCCTATTACGTATCTCTTTCCGTTTCGTCACTTTCAACAGGCGGACTGACCAGTATGACATCTTCGATATCCAATTTCAAAATCTCCAGCACGCACTGTGTATAGCGTTCCTTATTCATTTTTTGCTCCTCCGTTAATCAGGAAAATATAAATCCGCTGCTTTCCAATACCAATAAAGCGCCGTAACGACGTCCTGCAGTTTTGGATTGGCATCTGTTTTCGCTAATACTTTGCAGCAATAAGTCAGCGGACTGTATGTGATAGTACCGTTACCCTCTTGGCTTGAAACATTAACGGTAACATCCTCGCTCAGCTTTTTCGCCGCGATATCTCTGATACGGATAAACTGCTCATCGTTTATCGTTTGTGTTTCGGTTGTCATGCCGCCACAGGTCAAATTCAAAGGTCTGTTCTCTTTACTCTTAAAATACAAAGAAAGAGTGGTCTTTGATTTCAGAGAAAGCGTCGCGCCTGTAAAGGTCACATCATCGGGAAGATTCGCCTCGGAGTTTTTATTAATATCTCCGGCTGTGATAACACCGAGCTGTTTCTCCGCTGTTGTCAGGCTCTGATTGGCAAGAGCGCCCTCGTTTCTGTCAAAATAGAGCTGCGAATATGCGCCGTAATTGAGCATTGCTTTGACAAGCGGCGCAGCAGCAGCAAATTCCGTGTTATCTGACGTATGAGTGAGCAGATATTCCTCATATTCCCTGACGGAATAGGGGTGTACGTCACTCTTCTTTTCCCCATCGATAATCTGCGCCGTAATCTCTGAGCTGATTTCTTTTGCGGCTACATCACATTTGAAAATATAGCCCAAATTATTCACGCACATCCTGAACTGCATCTGCAAATGGTTATGCATTATCAGACAGATGCAAAGCTGATAACCTGACAAGTTTTCCGCTGAAAAAAGGCGCACTTCGCCCTTGGGTTTTCAGATCTTCATTTAACGAGGTTTCTTTGAAGCTGTCAAGGTACACGGGGTAACGGTTATTCGAGTTGCGGACTGAGTTTTTCGATATTGGCGAGAGTCTCGAAAAATTGCGTCTGATATGGACAGTAACTGCACAGTTTAAAATACACATATCTTGCAGAACTGACTACTCTGGCT
>FMUA01000027.1 GCA_900100595.1 Ruminococcaceae bacterium P7 | reverse complement strand
AAGGAAGCGAATATCAAGCAGGAATTCAATATAGTGGATGATTTAAAGAGCCTTGAGCTTTCGTTCGGAATCGTCAAAACAAAGGACTTCCGGAAAAAGCTGAAGGCTCTTATCCGGAAATACGAAGAAAACGAGCTGACACAGGTTCGCGAGGCTCTGATGGAGAAATGCCGCAAGGGTGATATTCAGGCAATTCGCCTATATGCGGAATTCTTCAAGCCCGATACGGTAAAGGAAGCAGATGACGGCTTGCTTGAGGCGCTTGCAGCTGCCGGAAAGGAGGCGTTTGCCGATGAAATTTAAACCGTTTTCACAAAAGCAGAAAAAGGTACTCGGTTGGTGGTACACCGACGGTATCAAGGATACATATGACGCGATTATCGCTGACGGCTCTGTCCGTTCGGGCAAAACCGTCAGCATGAGCATTTCTTTCCTCATATGGGCAATGTCCTGTTTCTGCGACTGCAACTTTGCTATTTGCGGCAAAACCGTCGGTTCCTGCCGCCGCAACGTTATCAAGCCGCTGATTAGCATGATGCGGATGCGCTTTCAGATAGTAGACAAGCGTTCCGAAAACCTTCTTGTGGTTACGCACAAGGGCAGCTCGAACACCTTCTACATTTTCGGCGGCAAGGACGAAAGCTCGCAGGACTTAATCCAGGGCGTTACGCTCGCGGGCATACTCTTTGACGAGGTCGCTCTGATGCCGCGCTCCTTTGTGGAACAGGGTTTGGCGCGCTGCTCTGTGGACGGCGCCCGTTACTGGTTCAACTGCAACCCCGATAATCCTAATCATTGGTTCTACAAGGAATGGATTCAGAATGCTGAGGAAAAGCGTGCTCTGCGTTTGAAATTCCTGATGGACGATAACCTTTCTCTCTCCGAAAGAGTGAAGCAGCGGTACTATTCCCTGTACAAGGGAACCTTTTACCGCCGCTTTATCCGCGGCGAGTGGGTTATTGCGGAAGGCTTGGTATATCAGCATTACAATGACCACATTTCTGATTACCTTTGGCGCGGCGACGCTGAGAAGCTGCGCGGTCGCTGGTATATCTCCGTCGACTACGGTACGGTCAATCCGTGCAGCATGGGCTTATGGTGCGTTACGCCGCGTGAAGCCATCCGTGTAAAGGAATCCTACTTTAACAGCCGCGAGGAGGGCTATCAGAAAACCGACGAGGAGCACTACAAGGATTTGGAAAAGCTTGCCGCTGACCATTATATTGAGGAGATTATCGTTGACCCGTCTGCAGCGTCCTTCAAGGAAACAATCTGGCGTCACAACCGCTTTCAGGTCAGAAACGCTGTCAACGACGTAATAAACGGAATCAGAACCACAAGCGGCATGCTCTCCTGCGGACTGGCGAAAATCAGCGCGTCATGCGCTGCCGCTCAACAGGAATTTGGTATGTACCGCTGGGATGAACAATCATCCGACGACAGGGTTATCAAGGAAAACGACCATGCTATGGACGATATCCGTTATTTCTGCCACACTGTTCTCAGCGATATTTATCAATTCGAGTCCTTTGTGAGAGGAGACGGAGAATATGAGTAAACCGAGATTCAGCGTTTTCGGATGGCTGCGTGAGATCGTCAGCCGATTTTTCAAAGGCGATGCAGCGGATTATACCTACAGCTCTATGGCAAACGCGATGGAAAAGTGGCTCCGCATGTACTACGATGAACCGTTGTGGTTAAAAAAGACAAACGGACACTCTCTGAATCTGCCTGCTTCCATTGCCGCTGAATTTGCTCGCCTTGTAATGGTGGAGTTCGACGTGGAGATCTCAGGTTCACCGAAAGCCGATTTTCTCAACGAGCAGTTCAAGCGGGTTGCGGCAAATCTTCAAACCAATCTGGAAAAAGGCTGCTCCGTCGGCGGCATTGTTTTCAAGCCATATGTCAGCGGCGGCATCATTCTGACTGACTGCGTTATCCAGGATGAATTTATTCCCATTGAATTTTTCGATGATATCTGTGTCGGCGCCGTTTTCGTGAACAAGATCACGAAAGGTGACCGCTACTACTGGCAGCTCGAAAAGCAGCGGTATGATTTCGCGGCGAAAACGCACAGCAGCCAGAGCAAATTCTTTGTTTCCGTTGCACCCGACAGGCTCGGCAAGGAGATTGAGGCTTCGGAATATCCGATTCCCGTTCTAAAAGAGTTCACCATTTTTAACTGTGATATGCCGCTGTTTGCATTCTGGCGTGTTCCGTTAGCGAATACGGTCGAAAAGGACAGTCCGCTGGGAATCTCTGTTTTTGCCCGGGCTGCCAGAAATATCAAGGAAGCCGACAAGCAGTGGGACAGATTTCTGTGGGAATTCGAGGGCGGTGAGCTGGCAATTGACGCCAGTGAATTTGCGCTTCGTCAGGCTCCTGTTCAGGACAGCGAAGGCAACTTGGTCAAACAGGAAATGCCTAAAACGAAGGACAGACTCTTCCGCAGGCTTAACGCCCGCAAGCAGGACAATTCCGCGTTCTATCAGGTCTTTGCACCTGCCTTGCGTGACAGTTCCTATGGGAACGGTTTGAATCGTATTCTTCGCGCTATCGAATGGATTGTCGGTCTTGCCTATGGCAGTCTGTCTGATCCGCAAGATGTTGACAAGACCGCCGAGGAGGTCAAGGCAAGCAAACAGCGCAGCTACACCTTTGTAAGTAATATGCAAAAGAGTCTGCAAACAGCGTTGGAACAATACATTTACGCTATTGATAAATACGCATCCGTCTGCAACCTCGCGCCTCCGGGAAAATACCATATCAAATGGAACTGGGGCGACGGAGTCCTTGAGGATTCCGACAAGGAAACGCAGGTTAAGCTGCAGGAGGTTAATAACAATATCATTACAAAAGAAGCCTATCTAATGTGGCGGTACAGCGTCTCTGAAACCGAAGCGGCGAAAATGATACCCAAGGACACGGAATACAAACCGTTTTTTGAGTAAGGCGGTGTGAGATATGCTGACGCCTGAACAGCTCGCCCATTGCACGGACGATATTGTCGAGCTGTATTCAAAGCTCAACGAGGAAATTGTCAGAGACATCGCCCGCCGTGTCGCTAAAGCGAGCGACGTGACGCCGACAGGCAGATTGCAGATACTCGCCCTTCAGAATGTGGGGATGCTGACATCAGATATCTTGCAGACGGTTTCCCAATACAGCGGGATGTCGGAGCAGCTTCTTCATGATCTGTTTGAGGATGTGGGTATTATGTCAGTGGAATACGACATGGATATCTACACTGCAAACGGCTTAAAGCCTTTGCCGCTGAATATGTCTCCCGCTGCGATGCAGACCCTTGAGGCAGGCTACAAAAAGACAAGCGGCAATCTGAGGAACCTGACAGGAACCACCGCCGTTACTTCTCAGACTGACTTTATCAATGCCTGCACATTGGCTGAAATGAAGGTCGAAAGCGGCGCGTTTTCTCCGCAGCAGGCGATTGTAGACGCGGTGAAGCAGATTGCCAAGGACGGAGCGGTAGTGCGGTATCCGTCCGGACACAAAGATAAGATCGACGTAGCTGTCCGCCGCAATGTTATGACAGGAATCGGACAGACTACAGGAGAAATCTGTCTGGGTTACGCCAGGGAGCTTGGCTGCGATTTAATGGAAATCACCGCACACGCGGGAGCGAGACCCTCCCACTCACGATGGCAGGGGCAAATTGTCAGCCTGAGCGGCAAACCCGGTTATCTATCTTTAACGGATATCGGTTACGGCACAGGAGAAGGTTTCAAAGGCTATAACTGCCGGCACGACTGGTACCCGTACTTTGAGGGCAGCAAGCGGATGTATTCGGCAGAAGAACTCGCCAAACTGGAAGCAAAGGATATTAAGTATCCCGACGGCTCCATGCACACACTCTACGAGGCGGAGCAGTACCAGCGCGCCTGTGAACGGAAAATCCGAGAGAGCCGCCGTCAGCTGATCGCTCAGGAGGAGCTTTTGAAAAACAGCTCTGACGCTGGCACCAAGCAGCTTGCGCAGCATGAATTTGACAAATATACCATCAAGCTCAAAAATCAGGAACAGCAGTTATCCGCATTCTGTCAACATACCGGCTTGCGGGTCGACGGCTCCCGCGTTCAGACACACGGCTTCGGGAAAAGCCTTTCGCAAAGCGTTGTGCAGCGCAACAAGAAAATCGATGCGGTTTGTGAGCTGTACAAGGTTGACTTCGGTCACATGGACAAGCTGAAAATCTTTGAGCTTGACCAACGAGCCTTAACAGAAAAGCTAACGAATTTTCCCAGTAAATACAAGAATTCAGGTAATTTTGCTATCATGGAATATGGTAAGCAATATTATTACGCCCATTCCATGGCTAACGTAGCTGATGGGGTGGAAACAGGCGCTTTTTCAAAATATAAAGGCGATAAAACTCACCTTGCCAGAACAAGCAATAATGAATCCGAACGCTGCTTCAGAACCATTGACGTCAGACAGGATACAAGCGAAAAAATACCTAAAGATTATACAGGTGATATACGTACAAATACTTTTGAAGATACCGAAGCGAAAATGTTTGAAAGTCTTGAGAATCTGTGGTATAATAGTAAACACAAGACGATCAATATCTTGTCGGAACGCGGTATGTGTGACAGCTGCAAATGGGTTGCTGTTCAGTTTATGGAGAAACATCCCGAAGCCCGGGTGAATATTGTTTCGGGAAGAAGTGCAACCAAGATTTCATGGAAAGGAAGGAAACCGTATGCTTGACTATAGTTATTCTGAGTTGGAAGAAAGCGATATTACGCATGTTTTTGAAGGTCAAAATGCTCCGAAGTATCGGACAACTGATTTGGAAGCAACTTATTTCTACGCCGAATGCGAAGATGAACCTGATATGTTCATGAACCATCTAAAGGTTACGGTCTATGAGGTTCAGCATAATATCCTTACTGACCGTATGAAAGCAGACTTCATCCAATATGCGGAACGCTGGGACAAAGGTGAATTCCATCCTGATATCATACCCGGCGATATTCCGCTGATCCAAGCTGATATTGACTTTGTGAGGGCGGCGTTGAAAAAATAGCCTGTTTCGCTCGTATTCGCGTTTTCTGCTAAAGCGTAAACTTATATCAACTATTCGCCAAAATCAAAATTAAACGGTTTTAAAGGGTATTTAAAGGGGTGTTTGACGCACTCCTTTTCCTTTTGCCTTCAACTTCATATTATTTCGGTTATAAGCTCCCGTTTCGGGGGCTTTTAATATTGCCTGTTTTTACCGGGCACAGATTTTTAGCACAGGAGGTAATACACATGGAATTTCTTAAAGAGATTTTCGGCGGAGAACCGCTGACTTATGAGCAGCTTCAGGAAAAGCTGAAGGAACACCCCGAAATTGAGGTTGTCAACGCTGCCGGCGGCGCGTATGTTCCGAAGTCGGAGCTTGACGCAGTGAACACTCAGCTGACAGAAGCGAACACCAAGGCGAGGGAGGACGCTGAGAAGTACAAGGACTTCGAGGCTCAGCTTCAGGCGGCAAAGGACGAAGGTGCAAATGCTCTCAACGCTTACAAGCGTGATGTTGCAATCTCTCAGGCAATTTCAGCGGCAAATTCCGCCGATGAGGTTTCCGTAAAGGCAAATCTCAATCTTGAAGCCGTTACATTCGGCGAGGACGGCAAGCTGATCGGCTTGGAGGAACAGCTCACGGATCTTAAGACCGCGAAGCCATTCCTTTTTAAGGAACCTGAGAAGCTGCTCGACCTTGGTTCTTCAACCTCGGGCGTAAAGGGCGCCGGAGAAGTCAAAGGCTTGGAAGCGGCAGTCGCCGATTTCTACAGTGAAAATTAACAGGAGGTAATACACTATGGCATTAACATTAGCAGAAGTAAGCGTCGGTCTTTCCGACAAGGTTGCGCAGGGAGTCATTGATGAATTCAGACGCAGCTCACAGTTCATGGACTTGCTGACATTTGACAATACGGTTTCTCCGGGCACGGGCGGCAGCACCATGATTTACGGCTATCAGCAGCTTTCTACGCCGTCAGCGGCAACGGGCAGAGCCATCAACGAGGAATACACCGCCGACGAGGCGAAGCGCGAGAAAAAGACAGCGTACCTCAAAATCTTCGGCGGTTCGGCGGCGATTGACCGTGTGCTTAACAAGACTTCCCCGACTGAGGTATCCTTCCAGCTCAAGCAGAAGATCCTTGCTACCAAGAATCATTTCCAGTATACCTGCATCAACGGCAGCAAGACGGCAAACGCCAAAGACTTCGATGGTCTGAGTACGCTTCTGACAGGCAAGAGCACGGAATGCAACGTCGGCGCGAGCGCGGTGGTGCTCGATCTCTCTACAAGTGCCAATCTCGACAGCAACTACAAATCGGCAATCGATATGCTCAACGACTTTATTGCCACACTCAACGGCAAGCCGACCATGTTCCTCGGTAACAGCAAGATCATTTCCCGCCTTAAATCCATTGCGTTTCGCGCCGGTTACAATACGCGCAGCGAGGATAAGTTCGGTCAGTCGGTGCAGGGATACGACAATATCCTGTTCTATGACATGGGCAAGTATTACGATAAGACCAACAGCGTCACAAAGGACTGCGTCCCGATTTACAGCACCGGCTCCGGTAACAATACCGTGACAGGACTGACTGACCTCTACGCAGTGCAGTTTGGTCTGGATTCGTTCCACGGCGCATCACTTTCAGGCGGTAACATCATCGACACATACCTTCCCAACTTTAAGGATCCCGGCGCAGTAAAGAAGCTGGAGGTTGAGATGATTGCCGCTGTGGTTCTGAAGGATACTACCAAGTGCGGTGTTCTGCGTAACATTAAGGTGGAGTAAAATGTACGCTGATTACACCTTCTACACGGAATCCTTTGCGGGTACCAAGATATCCGCAGAGGAATTCCCCTCTTTGGCAGCCGAAGCGGAGCGGTTTCTTGATTATGTTACTCAGCACAGAATATCCGAACCAATTGACGTAGTAAAAAATGCCGTTTGTGCTGCTGCCGAAGCGCTGCTTGAGGTCAATCAACGATACGCGAACCTCCCCGGCGGCATCAAGTCAGAAAACACCGATGGTTATAGCGTGACATATACCGAAGCTGACGCGAGTGAGATCCGAAGTCAGCAGCAGGAAGCCATGCTGGAAGCGATTATGTTTGAACTCAGCGGTACCGATCTTCTCTATCAGGGGGTGAGATGATTGTTTACCAATCATACCACAGTTACCCTGTTTTGCAGTAAAAAGCTCGGTCGTGAAAAGGTCTGGACACGTCATGTGCTGCATAACGTCAACTTTCACGGTACCGATCAGCTGCTGAACGGAGATAAAGAAGTAAAGCGACGCGAGGAATATGTTATTCGTGTTCCTGCCGCTGAACTTGAACAATACGTCGATGCTTATTCATGGAAAGCGCTCGCAGCGGAGGAAATCCACGACTTCTTCACATTTGCCAAAGGCGATTATATCGTCAAAGGCATTGTGGAGGATGATGTATCAAGCTCCACCGAAATACTCAAATTTCACGAAGCCTATGAGATAACGGAAATCACCGAGAATCTCAGGGCTTCGTCCTATTCTCAGCATATAAAGCTGGTGGTTAAATGATTATTAAAGCGGTTTTTAATGCGTTTTCAACGGTACTAAAAGATCATGGTCTTAACAAAGGCGGAAAGGTTCAGAAAACTATTGACAGCGAGGTTCTGCGGCGTTCCGATCCTTATGTACCTATGGATACGGGCGCCTTGAAAAAAAGCGGTATCCTTGGCACAAAAATAGGCAGCGGCGAGGTTGTTTACAACGCAGTTTATGCGGATGAAAACTATTATCACAATGCCGGTAAAGGAAAGCAGGGAACCGCAAAGGGCGGTTTACGCGGCAAATTTTGGTTTGAACGCATGAAAGCTGACCATCTCGCGGATATTTTGAAAACCGCCAAGGATGCCGCAGGAGGAAAATAATGAAAGACACAACCGTTATTCGTTCACTGTTTCACTGGTTTCAGGACTGTGAGCTGCTGAGCACAGAAACGCCATTGAATGTTGATAAGCTTGAGGAAGAAGCGGGCAACTACTGTCTTGAGGTGGTTCCGTGCAATCCCGTTATCAGCAGATATCCTGACGGCGGTTCCAAGAATCAGTATATTTTTAATTTCGCAAGCCGTGAATACTATAGCTCCGATGAAGTGAACAACATGAAAAACCTCGAATTCTATGAAGATTTGCAGGAATGGATGGCGGAGCAGAACATAAACGATAGACTGCCGGAACTTCCGGACGGCTGTACGGCACAGTCTATTGAGGTTCAAACAAGCGGCTATGTTATGGACAACGACACGAAAACCGCACGGTATCAGATACAGTGCAGATTAAAGTACATTAAGGAGGCAAAAGCACATGAGTAAAATCAGACAGAGACCGACAGAGGCAGACTATATCAATACAGCTCCGAACGAAGAAAACCCCGTCTTTGCCCTCATGGGCACGGGCTTTACCTCGCTGGATGAAAATCCTGCCGCTCAGACGAGGAGCCGCAAGTACATTAACCAGACTTCAAGCTCGACCAGCATCAGCGGTTACGCGTGGACGTCAGCGTTTGCTGCCGATCAGATTCCCGAGCAGGCAGCTATCAGTTATATCAAAAGCATTTCCGACAACGAGCAGACAGGTGAGGATGCGGAAACAGACTATGTCAAGGTTGATCTTGACCAGGCGATCAGCAATGAGGAAAACACTTACCACGCCAGAAAGAGGCGCGTTGCGGTTGAGGTTGCTTCAAACCCGAACAACGACGGCGAGCTTGGAATCTCAGGTAATCTCCTCGCCGTAAGCGACTGGGAAGAAGGCAAGTTCAACACCCAAAGCAAGACATTTACCAAGACAGGAGCGGCATCATGATAATCAACAGCGTTCACATTTCGGATCCCGATGTTTCTGATGTTCTGTTCATGGAAAACTTTGAGCGCGAACAGGATATTGTAAAGAACAAGGTCAACAGCTCAGACGGCAAAAGCCGTGCGCAGATCATGCGTGAACAGTGTATCGCTGTTTTCAATTTCTTCGACAATGTGTTCGGAGAAGGAACTGCAAAGAAGGTTTTCGGCGAAAAAGTAAATTTGGTTGTTTGCGTGGACGCCTACGGTCAGGCGCTGACAGAGGTCAACCGCTTGGATGCGGAGGCTGGAAAGCGGCTCAAGGCAAAGTATACCGCAAAGTACGGCGCAAGCAAAGGCAAAAAGAAGTCAAAAAAGAAGTCTCCGAAAAAGAGATACAATACCTTTAAGCCGAAGCTTGCCGCTCCTAAGCAGTAATGAGTATGCTGACAGATTCCCTTCCCGAAGCTATTACGGTCGCGGGAAGGGAATACGAAATAAACACCGATTACAGCACATGGATTCGCTACGAGCAGCTTCTGACCTCAGACAGCGAGTTGTCTGACGGGGAGCTTTTTGAAAAAATCCTTTGCTTGGTTTTTCCGGAGCGGCGACCGCCAGACGAGCTGGGAGCGGAAACGGCAGAGCAAATCATGTGGTTTTACCGCTGCGGCAAGGAGGAAAAGAAAACTTCAAGCGGCAGCGGTGAGGATATTTTTTCTTACGATTATGACGACGGCTACATTACTGCCGCCTTCAAGCAGCAGTACGGTGTTAATCTCAACCACGAAAAACTACATTGGTGGGAGTTCCGTTCCTATATGCTCGCATTGTCAGAGGATACGGAGTTTGTCAAAATCATGGGTATTCGCGCCATGAGAATCGACCCGAAGTTGCCCGCGGCGACGAGAAACTATTATCAGCGCATGAAACAGCTTCACAAGCTGCCTGTTGCCCAAGAGGTCGAAGAGCACACCCGCCGCTTGGAGGAAGCTCTGATAAACGGAGAGCCTATTGACGATCTGATATGATGAATGTATAATATATACAAATCATATTACAGAGGTGGTCAATTTGAAAAAGGCGGTTTTGGCAGTGCTTGCCGCAACAATGATGTTCGGCGCTGTTATGTGCGGTTGTTCGGGTAATGGTGGAGCAGGAGCGGCTGGAATTAGTTTTGAAGAATTCAAGAAGATTTCGACGGGAATGACTCAAAAAAAGGTTGAAGATATTATCGGGGGTAAAGGTACAAAGATATCTGAAACGAAGAATGATACTGATAAGTATATTGAGTATATTACTGTTTACAAATATCCGGGTGAAACGACAGGATATGCCGAAATTGAATATAGCCTTAAATCTCCCAAGGATATAATGACCAAGTTTCCCGAAAACGAGGTTTCTTCGATAACTCAATACGATTTATCTTAGGCTGATAAAATGGAAGACAAATTAAAAGTAAAATGTCCGTTCTGCGGTTATGAAATGCCCATATACTTCGATAAGGAATCGAAGTGTAGGGGCGTTTTTGTTTTCTGCAAAGGACGGAAATGCAAAAAGAAATTTGAAATCATAATCAATGAGAATAAGGTCAGGTAGAGCCATTATGTGCCGATGACCTCACACAAAGGCGGTGAGAGAATTGGCATATGACGGCTCTATTAAAATTGACACAAAAATAGACAATACAGGGTTTGAGAGCGGCTTCGATAAAATGAAGTCAATAGCGGAACGGGGTGTTTCAGCTATTACAACTTCATTGGCAGCAATCTCCGGCGGCATTATTGCCGGAGGAACAGCAGCGGCAGAGGTCGGTTCATCCTTTGAATCGGGAATGTCCAAGGTTTCCGCAATCAGCGGAGCGACAGGAGAAGCGTTGCAAGCTCTGACGGACAAAGCGAAGGAGATGGGAGCCAAGACAAAATTCTCCGCGTCTGAATCCGCTCAGGCGTTGCAATACATGTCTATGGCAGGCTGGGACACGGAATCGATGCTCAACGGCATTGACGGTATTATGTCTCTTGCCGCTGCTGACGGTCTTGACCTTGCTGCAACCTCAGATATTGTTACCGACGCTATCACGGCATTCGGGCTGAAAGCAGAGGACAGCTCTCATTTTGCCGATGTGCTTGCCAAAGCATCTTCATCGGCGAACACAGACGTGTCCATGCTTGGCGAAAGCTTTAAATATGTGGCTCCTCTCGCAGGCACAATGGGGTATTCTGCCGAGGATGTTTCTGTAGCGCTTGGACTGATGGCAAATGCCTCGGTCAAGGGCAGTATGGCGGGTACCTCGCTGAAAACAGCATTATCCAACCTTGCTTCACCGACTAAGGCTATGGCAGGCGTTATGGATGAATACGGAATTTCCATTGCTGATGCAGAAGGAAACTCCCTGCCGCTGATTGACGTTCTAAAGCAGCTTCGCGAGAAGTTTGGTGGCTTGTCGGAAACGGAACAGGCTGCAGCGGCAAGTACGCTGTTCGGAAAGGAAGCAATGTCGGGAATGCTTGCTATCATCAATGCTTCCGATTCTGATTTCACCAAGCTGACCGATAATATCTATAATGCCGATGGTGCGGCTCAGTCGATGGCAGACACCATGCAGGATAATCTGCAGGGACAGATAACCATACTCAAATCCTCGTTAGAGGGATTGGGCATTGAAATCTATGAGGGAATGTCTGAGCCGCTCAAAGGGGCTGCAATAGAAGCTCAGAATTATGTTAACCGCCTGACCGAAGCTTTTAAGGAAGGCGGTCTTTCCGGTCTGATTGAAGAAGCGGGAAATATTTTTGGAGAGCTTGCTGTCAGAGCAGCTGAGGAAGCTCCTAAGATGGTCGATGCGGCAATCGGATTTCTGCAATCCTTTATCAACGGAATAGCCAATAACTCCGATAAGTTGATAACAGCGGCAAAGAGTATCGTAAAATCACTGGTCAATGGACTGGTAAAACTGCTTCCTTCTGAGGTTCAAAAACCTGTCAAAGAAACAATCGGCATTATTCAGAAGTCATTTGAGTCCGGTGGTTTGAAGAAAGCAATTGAAGCCGTCCGCAATATTATCGTTAATCTCGGCAAAGCAGTTACCAATATTGCTAAAGCGGTGCTTCCTCCCATGGCGAAAGCGGTTGATCATCTCGCAGGAAGCTTTAAGACGCTGCTTCCGATTATTACTGCGGTTTACGCGGCATACAAGTCGTATCAGATTATCTCTGCACTGACCGCACTGTTCAAGGCACATACTGCAGCGGTTACAGCTGAAAGTCTTGCCGAAGCGGCATCACTGGGTACCATCACCATGAAGCAAATCGCTGTCGGTGCTCTGACAGGCGAAATTACTCTTGCTACAGCAGCACAGTATGCTTGGAATCTCGCCATGACAATGAACCCGATCGGCTTGGTTGTCGCAGCTGTTGCAGGATTGATTGCCGGTGTAGCGGCATTGGCAATGACTATGGGTGACGCTGCTGATTCCACTAAGCTCTTGGAAGAAGCGCAATCCCGTTTAGAAGAGACAAACGCAAAGCTCGGAGGCTCCTATGAAGATATAGGCAATAAGTTTTCGGATTTTATGAACGGCATTCAAAGCGCCGGCAGTATTTTTGATAATTTCAATGAAAACATATTGATTTCTGACGAGGAAAAGCAAGCCCTTTCCGAAAACATGGATTCCGTTCAAAGCGATATTTCGGAAATCTGCCGTCATGCTGCAGATGAACGCCGTGAGCTGACAGGCGGTGAAATACAGCGCTTGGATGAACTGTTTCAGAAAATGCATGAGCTTTCTGATCAGGAGCTTGCGCTTGAGGAGAAAAAGCAAGGTGTTGTTGTTTCACAAGCAGAAGCCCTGAATAGCGCAGCGGGAATCTCCCTAGATGAATATGAACAGAGAGCAAAAAAACTGGCGAATTCAGCGGAGGAAACGCGAACCACAGTAATTGACAAAGCATATGAACAATATACAGAAGAAGTTGCATTACTTGACCTTCGTCTGGAAACGGATGCAGATTATTCCAAGCGCGAGCATGATGCGGAAGTCCAAGCGGCTGAAGAAAGGTACAATGAAGCAGTAGCAGCGGCAAATAAGCAAGCTGGCGATACGCTTAATATTTTACAAAAAGGTTATTCTGACAGAGCTACTGCACTTCACAATGGTACCGAGACATTAAATAGGCTAAACCAGGAAGAAGCCGATGAGAATGCGCTTCATAAATCCAAACTGGAAAAAATACAATCCGATTTAAATGCTTCCCTTCGAGAAATCAAAGAAAAAGGACTTAGTGATGATCATGAAGCGAGGGAAAAACAAAAAGCCCGTCATAAAGCAGACGAAGAAATCATTGCCGAAAACACAAGAAATATCAATGCCCTGAACACCATACGCAATGAACAGCAGAAAACACTGGATGATGAAAATTATAAAAAACAAGTTGCAGCATGGAGTTCTTTGGAATCACTATATGAAACCTATACAGGTACTATAGGCGAAAAGTCCCAAAATATTGTTAATGCATATTTCGCTCCTATGAAAAATCTGGACGCAGACAGTAAGGAAGCGTATAAAAAGGCAATTAGCGGAGCTATTGACGGTTGCGAGGAGAAAAAAGATTCTCTGTTTAGCAAAGCAATGGAGCTTGCGAACGGTTTTATTGGCACTTTTAATCGCATTTTTGATATTCATTCCCCATCGCGTCGCTTTCGCAAAATGTTCCGTCAAAACTTTGAAGGTGCAGAGTTAGGTACCGACGATGAAAAAGGCAAGCTGTTCAGGCAGGCTGATAATGTTTCCGAAACCTATACCAAGCGCATGAAGGTGGGACTCGACAAGAGTGACTTTATTGAAAAAATGCGTGCCGGCATTGATCACGGAAGAGCGCTTGTAACTCAGACTCTGACTGCTAAGGTGCTTCACAATGTTGACGTTACATCGCAGGATTCTAACCGTAAGGTTGTCCTCAAGGGAGATATTCATAGCGTTCTCAACATTGACGGCAGAGAAACCGCCATAGCTCTTACTCCCTATGTTTCCGAAGAATTAGCCTATGAGGAGGTGTTTACATGACTGAAATGCTGATTAACAACAAGGATATCGCTACATTCAGTGCGCGGTTGATGTCTTTTAACGTATCGGGAACCGCTGTCACCAACAATACCTCGGCGGCAGGAAGCCTCCTGACGATACCGATTCTTTATGGCTGCACCGTAGCGCCCAGAACGGTTACTGTGTCGCTGGCATTTCATCCGAAAGGAATCAACGGCAGCAGCCGCAAACGGTCGATTTCTCACAGGCTCCACCGTGCAACAGAGAATATCGTCGCATTTGAATCGGAAATCGTGGGGAAACAATTTGAAATTCTTCTGCCCGACGGCTATTTGTATACCTGTTTGCATGCAAATTCCTCGGTCGGGGAGCTTGATGCATCGGGTATTATTGACATTACATACACCTTCCTCGGAATCAGACATTTACCCTTGGTTATCGAAGAATTACCTGCCAGCGGCAGAATCGACTGTTTATCAACCGCACAAACCGCCTTCAAGCTTGTGTTAACCTCCGAAACCGCTTTAGAAAGTCTGACAATTTGCGGAATAACCGTCACAAGCATCCCTGCGGATACCGAGCTGATAATCGACAGCGTCAACGGGTTGGTTACCTGCGGCGGCGCGAATAAATTCGCTGACACTGATTTGGTTGACTTTCCTTATCTGGTTCCCGGTGAGAACACAATATCCTGTTCAGCGGCAAGTGCGGCGGTTCGCGTAGAATATACGCCGATTTTTATATGATAAAGGGGTGTTAAATGTGCTTTTAAAGGTGTTTACAAACGTCGGTATTCTTGCCTATAAGGATATCGACAAATCCTTTTTCCGACGCCGCTGCGCAGGTGGAATGAAGTATCTCCAATTCGATATTTCGACCAGGCATCCGCTTTACAGCTATTTCCATCTTGAAGGTCAGGTAGAATACTTAGATGACCTGTATGTCATCAAAGGAATGAATTCACGTTCAAAAGCGAGAATCTGCACCGTTAACTGCGAGCTGGATCTGAACGGACTTGACAGCAAAAAGATAACACGGGAATTTACAACCGTGAGCTTCAGCGGTCTCTGCAGAGAAATCTTGGCGAACACAGGATGGAGAATCGTTGACGCCGATTTGATCGGCCGCAGGACTACGATAGAAGCCCAAGATAATACGCCGCGTGAAATTCTTGAACGATGCACAAACAAGACGGCGTTTGGTACCTGCTATTCTTTCGATAATAAAAACAAGGTTATTTACAGTATTAAGCCATACAACAATACAACACCGACAGGCACCTACTTCACAGACGAGATGAACCTTGACGATCTCAGCTCAAAAGGTTCATCTTCAGGACTGTTCACTAAACTCTACGCCTACGGCAAAGATGGTCTGACCATTGCGTCGGCAAACGGCGGATTAGAATATATTGAGAATTATTCTTACACGGACAGAGTAATCGTCAAAACGTGGCGTGATGAGCGGTACACAGATCCTTACGCTCTGCTTGATGATGCAAGAGTCAAGCTTGACGCGGGTGCGGTTCCTGAAATATCCTATCAGCTCAAGGTCATTGATTTAGCGAAAACAAAGCCTGAAATTTACGGAAATCACCTTGCCTATGATCTCTATGATATTGTCACTCTGATTGACCGTGACAGCAGGATTAGAAGCGATCTGAGAATCGTGGAGCTTTGCGAGTATCCCGCCGATCACACGCTCGATACTGTTGTTATTTCCAACGTCACAGGAAGAATATCGGGAAAAATCACTACGCTGGCAAACAGGCTCACGGAGCTGGATGCGCAGCAGCTGCACGATCGTACAAAAGTAAATGAAATCAAGCAGGATTTGGATACTACGGTGCTTCATGTCTCGGAAAGCTGGGCGAGTTCTGTCAATGAATCGCTCTTTACGCAGACGGCAGAAGGTTTGTTTCTCGAGGTCAATAAGGTTGTTGGTACTAACAGATGGAGCACATTGCTCCAGCAATCCGCTACAGATGTTAAAATCGCGTGGAACAACATCAGTAAGTATATTCAATTTGAATCCGGAGAGCTGTGTATTTACGATTCAGCAGTCCCTGCCACGCAGAAACTGCGCGCCAAGTTTAATGAAAGCGGAAATCATTTCTACAGGGATGATTATTACGTCGGAAAAATCGGTACCAACAATTGGGATCAATATATTCTATTATCATCAAAGCCCCCTGACTGGGAAACGGAATATAGAAGCTACTATAGAAAAAACAGGAACACATATGAAACCGTTACGGACAGTTCGGCGCCTACGTTTACCGCCAACACCTATTATCGAAAGGATATCTCTCATAAAGGTCTGGTGTTTGACCTTGATTACCAAGGAAAATACATGGCGTTTGCTCAAAAGCCCTCGGAGTCTGATTCAATATATACCACCATGCTTTGCTTCTCAAGGGCAAATTCAATTTATAGCAATTACGGAATGCATCTTGGATGCGATATGTACGGTCACAATAACACGCTTCATGATGTGTATCTGGACGGAATCAGCGTCAGGTACAATGGATCTAACAGATCAGGATATTCAGGGGAAATTACTTTTGTTACAGGTATTACCAGTCCGACTGTTTCGGCAAATGTAAATAATGTAACCCGCAATTCAGATGGCGCTATTACTGATTTCTCTATAAGTGTAAATGTTTCGGTCAATTATAGTTCCTCGAAGCTCAGGGTTTCCAATGGAATCGTGGTAGGATATTGGAATTAAAAAGGTGCTGTTATGATTATTAATCCTATTCAAAACAAGGAGCCGGGTCAAAAGGCTGTTAATACAGAGGAACGTATTACAGTATCGGGATTCGGTTCATCAGCTAAGATTGCCCAACAAAAAGAAGGGAGAGTAATTAACAATGGACGAGCAAATGAACTGCAAAGTAGAAGTACCGATAGATCTGCAACAAACGGAAAATTTGTGTGAGAGGAATCCATTGGAACCTCCGCTAACAATGATTCTGCAACAGGCAAAGTTTCAGATGATTGATGCAACCAACAGAATTATGCGGAATTACGGTATCCCGGCAGCAATGATGGACGGTATTGTGGCGGGTATTCTCGCAGATATTCGTTCGCAAGTGACAGCGGATCTGCTTGTTGATATTCAAAAACAAAGGGAAGGTGAGAAAGATGGATGATTATATTTACAGTTTGACGCTTGACTTGAACTGTAATAAAAATACGCCGATCATTAATTCGGCACAGTTTGACAAAGGCAGGAAGATTCATCTGACCGTTACCTCAAACGGCAATCCGTTTTCGCTGTCTGATTGTACTGTGGTATTAAAGGGAGTTAATGCCGATAAAACATATTTGCTGCTGGATTGTAATGTTGAAGATAATGGTACGGCAATTGTTTCGACGGAAGATACCACGTTTTCGGTCGCAGGTCTCACTGTGTGTAAATTTGTTATTTCCAACTCCGTAAAGACCTATTCTACACAGAAATTCATAGTACAGGTTGATAGTTCTCTGGATGGAAATATTACTCTCGATGAAAGATATTCGATCCTTGACCGCCTTATTCGCCAGATTCAGCTGATTGACGAACACGGCGGCATTCCGGTGGATGACGCGCTGAGCACCACGAGCACGCATCCCGTTCAGAACAGAATCGTGACGCAGGCGATCAACGCCAAAATGGACGCGAACGACGCAACGGTTTATCACGTTGACACAACGACACAGACGCTCACCTACGACAATACCAACCCCAAGACCATTTATCTGAACGCACGGGTTTCCTATGGAAGCGTTTCCAACCGCGCGGCTGTTGTGATCACGACGAGCAGCAAGGCCTATCAGTTTGCGGTCACGGTAACAGGCGACATCCTCATGCGCAGCGGAGGCGGTACATATCCGACCGACTGGACGGTGCTCTATGGCAGCAGCTACAAGAAAAACGTCATCAACGACGATAACAAAAACAGCTCCGTATTCATCCCGACCATCGGCGCGGTCGTCAGTTACCTCGTCGCGAACTATATCGGCAACGGCAGCGGAACGGTAACGGAGAACAACCTTGCCACGGCGCTGAAGAATTCTTTGTATCGTTTGGATAACACGACCGAGACTGTTGTTTACAGCGCGGATAATCCGAGAACCATCTACACCAACGCAAGGGTGAACGGCAACAAGCCTACCTTAGTTTTTACTCTCGGGGATGATTCTCAGCTTGCGATGTACAAGGACGGTCACCTGTATTGCCGCACCTATGCAAACGGCGCGTATGGCAACTGGATTGACTTGAAAGCTACGTCGATCGGGGAGAGCAACAAAACAAGCGGCGCTTATCCGACCGTTCAGGCGGTTTATAACTTCGTGACCGCGTTTGTTGCATCTGCGATCAGCGGCAAGGCGAATACTGCTGACGTCAACACGGCGCTCACGGAAAAGGAAAACACGTCCGATAAACTCACATCGGGAGAAGCTTTCTCGCAGAACAAAACATCCCCTGAAAAATATCTGAGCGCATTAGCGGCGTATCAATATGGATTGGATCACTATACATCTGTTGAAGATATGCATTATCTGCAAAGCTCATTGGCGAATGTAGAAGCCTACATCGGCTACACCGAATCCGATATTCTCGGTTTGCATGCGGATTTTAAAAGCAAGGCGTTTATCCGTATCGCCGGCGCGGAAGGACTCACAGCAGGCGAGGATTTCGACGGATTCTCCATGTTTGGCGGACGCCGCCGCTGTAACGTCGCAGACGACGGCACCATCAACGCCTTTTACGGCGACGCTGGTTATACCGAGGACGGCTCAAACGGTCAGGTCATGGTTTATCAGCCGAAATTCTACTACAAGGTGGTTCCTCTCAAGCTCGAGAAGCAGGCAAGCGGACTCGGCTATCACATCCGTAAGGCGAATTACTACGTCACCGCAACGCCGCACGCGGGCTTCAAGCTGCATCCGCTGTTCTATGACGCGAACGGCAACGAGGTCGAATACGTCCTGCTTTCGGCGTATGAGGGCAGTCTGTACGACGTTTCCGAGAGCGCCTACATCAACGACAACGCGCCCGGTTCCTATACATACGCGCAGGGCGACCGTCTTTGTTCCGTCGCGGGAAAAAAGCCCATCAGCGGTAAGATGGGAAATATGGCAAATATCGGCACAAAGGCGACCCTTGAGGAAATGGCACAGGCACACGGTACGGGCTGGCACCTCGACACCATCAAGTCGGTATCGGCAAATCAGCTGTTGATGCTGATCGAGCTGGGGCAGTTCAACACGCAGACCGCTATAGGACTCGGCGTTGTCGATAACGTAAGCAACGACACCTACAACTGCGCATCCCTGACGGGTTCAACCGCAGGACTCGGAAACGAAACGGGAATGGCGAGTGCGACCGTCTTTGAAAACGGTGCGGGAACGGAAACCAATACAATTAACGGCAAAGTATCTGTCAGCTACAGAGGCGTCGAAAACCCGTGGGGCAACATCTACAAGCAGATCAACGGCGTCAATCTCTGGGGTGACGGAACGATGAACGGCGGTCAGCCCTATATTGCCGAGAATTTCAGTTTCAACGAAGAATCACACGGCGGCAACTATCAGCCCGCGGGATTCACTTACACGAACACAAACGGCTATGTCTCGGCGTTCGGCTACGGAAGCGAGAAATACGATTGGTTGTTTCTGCCAACCGCAGTAAATGAAAACGGCGCGGACAACACGGTACCCGTCGGTGACAGAGCTTATTGCAGAACAAACGCTACCGGTACTTATACGCTCAGATTCGGCGGTTCATGGGAAACCGGCGATACCTCAGGCGGCTTTTCATGGTACGGCTACGCAACAGCAGGAACAAGCAACAAGGCACGTACTCTCGGCGGACGCCTGCTGTATGTCCCGACGGCAGTCATATAAAGGGAAGGGGCGTAAAACAGAATGAAAGATTATGGAACGGCAAAAAGTTCGATAAAGCCCGAGGAAATCGTCATCGACGAATATTCCGTGTGGGTGAAAACCGATATCACGCAGACGGCAGACGGCTGGGAGTATCATCTGGAAAAGTACACCAAAGAGGAGTACATCAAGATGAGTAACGAGCAGAACCAAAAAACACAGGCGGATCTGGAATATCTCGCAATGATGACGGAGGTTGAGCTGGAATGAGCAAACACTTTGAACTGGTAAAAAAATACTATCAAAAGGGCTTGTGGAGCCTTGAGCGCGTCCGCAATGCCGTCGATAAAAGTTGGATAACCGAGGATGAATTCGAGGTGATTACGGGTGAAAAATACTAAATCCAATGAAAAGAAAAACCGTTTTGCGGAGTTTTCAAAATTCATTTTGATTTTGTTCGCCATCTGCTATTTTGTCGGGGGTGCTTTTGTGCTTTGGGTGGTTTATTTTCAGCTGACTCATACACTTACACCGGAGTATATCTCCGCTGGAGATGTAGTTGCTTATTTTACAGCGCCAATTACTGCAGGACTGGTGATGTATTTTGGAAAGGCAGCAGTGGAGAATTATCAAAAAATCAAAGGTAATGTTAACTCTGAAAACGACTCATTATCGTCTCAAAGTAATCGTATTGTGAAAGGCTAAGGTGAGGATATGAACCCTAAAATCTTGATAATCGCTGTATCAGTGTTTTTGATTATTTCCATTATTGTTGCTCTGAATTTTTCAGCGTTCCACAATTGGCTTGTATTTGCAGTCAGCGAAGCGGAGAAAAAGTTTGGTGGAAAGACCGGAAAGCTTAAGCTTCGCTATGTTTACGACCTTGCGGTAGAGGCATTTCCGGTTTTAGCAAAGACAATTCCATTTTCTTTTTTCTGCTGGATGGTAGATTCAGCGTTAGTGGTTATGCGTGGGATGATAGATGATAACAAAGCTATCTCCGATATCATTAAACCAAGCGACAAGGAGTGAACTGAGTATGAGCATTACATATTACAATTTGGCTCAGGACGGCGAAAAATTTTTATCTCCACACTTTCAGGTCAAAGAATTTGCTGATCCTTCAGACTACGAGCGTGTTCCGTTTCCGGAAACCATACCGATACATGACAAGTTGCCCGAAATCCTTGAAAAAATTTACAATAATTTCGGCTGTACATGTGGCAGCATCAACTCCGGATACCGTTCACCTGAAGCTGACGTTGATGTTGGTGGTACGGGCGGCGGTCCGCACACTGTCGGAATTGCCGTAGACGTGTATTTTTACAAAGGAAACAATCCTGTTCCCAGTCGCCTTGTAGCATGTTTTCTCAAAGATTTGGGTATTATGGGAATCGGACTTAATTGCGGTGGCAATCCGAATGGAACTCACTTTGATTTGCGTCATTTCGGTGTTTGGAATGATGTGAATATTTGGTACGGCGATGAAGCAAAACGTGATAGGAACGGGAATTACGCACTTGTTGAAAAGGGTGATTACTACTCTTATACAGGCACTTCAAGGGCAGAAGTTTATTCTAATGCCGGCTTATCTGCATCAAGCAACACATTCCCCATACCCGAAACAGTAACGAACAGCTATACTACGTCTGAAAAAATGGTTGACATCATCAAAACCTATGAGGGATTCTCTCCAAAAGCTGTTAAGCTGACAGGAGAAGATTACTTCACCATAGGTTACGGTCACTACGGCTCCGATGTTGGCGCAAATCAGACTATCACTGATGCAGAGGCAACAGAATTACTCAGACGCGATATTCTTAAGTTCGAAAACGCTGTAAATACTAACGTCAAAGTAGAAATATCACAGTCGCAGTTTGATGCTCTTGTCAGTTTATCCTACAATATCGGTGTTGGCGCTATAGCAGATTCAGATACTGTGCAGTATCTGAACGAAGGAAAGATCGGTCATGCAGCTGTTGATATTCCTTCATGGCGTCGCGGTATGGGGTATCAGATACTTGCAGGGTTGGAAAGACGTCGTCAAACTGAGTTGGAATTCTTTGCAAAGGGTTGTGATTTTATCCTGACGGAAAACATGAATATTCGCACCGGAGCAGGCACCAATTACCCTGTTAAGACAGTCAGCCAGATTACAGCAAACGGCAGAGAATTCGTAATTGACAAAACAGCTTCAGCATCCGCGGTATTCAAAGAAGGTACGGAAATCACTGCTCTTGAGGTTAAGGCTGTATACTCTCCTGAACGCGTTGACGTCTGGTTCCGTTGCCCTTCAGGCTGGATCTGTGCCCGAACGGGCGATGAGGTTTATGTAAAGTAGCTTTCTACATTTTCATAATAACGCCCTGATAGTTATTATGGAAGGTGAAAGAATTGAAAAGTTTTATAGGTTGGATTGGTGGAAAAAGTCATCTCAAAAATCTGATTATCCCACTTATTCCCAATGATATTGATCGCTACATAGAAGTATGTGGCGGAGCCGGCTGGGTACTGTTCGGTAAAGAGAAGAAAAAAGGTCAAATGGAGGTTTTTAATGACGTTGACGGTGATCTGATAAATCTCTACAGACAAATAAAAAACAATTGTGCAGATTTGCAGAAAGAAATAGATTGGCTCCATTCCCGAGAATTATTCAAACTCTACCGCTATGAAATTGAAAACCAAATTTCATTAACCGATGTACAGCGTGCTGCGCGGTATCTTTATCTGATTAAAAGCAGCTTTGGATCAAACAGAAACTCATTTGCGACTACTGTAAAATGTCTCGGCAGAATTGTCGAGGAGCTTCCTGAGTATCGGGAACGATTGAAGGATGTAATTATTGAGCAAGCGGATTTCCAACAGCTTATTAAAACATATGACCGTCCATCAGCATTGTTTTACATTGATCCGCCATATGTTGGGGCTGAAAAGTATTATAATAAAAAGTATTGTCATTTTACCATGGACGATCACAGACGATTAAACGCTTGTTTAAGAGGTATTAAAGGACGTTTTATTTTGTCTTATAATAACTGTGATTTCGTCACAGAACATTACTGCGACTTTAATGTCAGGTATGTATCCCGGAAAAATCTTCTTCCATCAAAGGAATGCAGTCGGGGAGAATACAAAGAAGTCATTATCACGAATTACTGATATCGTAATACGCTATATTATATCGATTTTATGCTATTATTAGCAAAAACGGATATAATATTTTCTGGGGCGTTATTATGATTAAGATTAATCTGTCAATGTTGTTAGGCAAAAAACGAATGACACAGGCTGAATTATCAAGAAAAACCGGAATTAGAGCAAATACAATTAATGAAATGTATCATGAATTGTGTGAACGTGTTAACCTAAATCATATTGATAAAATATGCGAAGTGTTGAATTGTGATATTTCAGATTTGTTTGAATACGTGCCTAATAAAGAAAAAACGACAGGAAAAAATCTTATTGTTGAAAGTCACGGCAACAGAAAAAAGCATAATAAAACGTAAAAAAGGCTTGCGGAGTTTGTTTCTCTGCAAGCCTTTTGTCTTATATTTTTGGGAAATATTTCTGCAAGGATATTCATTTTGCTTTTTCTCATGTTTTTTATTTTATGCGAGAAGTTTTTTTATTTTGCGCGAAAAGCTACAGTGGACTCTATGAAATTCAAAAAACATTTGCTGAAAATCACGGCAACGGTTCTCAGCGCAGTCATGCTGCTTTCCTCCGTTTGTATTACGGCGTTTGCGGCAGACATAAAAACACCGATCGGGTACATCGAAGCGGTTCCGACTTCGGTAGCGCAGGATGATGTGCTGTCTGACCCGGCGTATCTCCGCTACAAACAATTTATTGAGGAAGATAACGGTGTTGTCAGTGCGATTTACAACGGGCTGATCAATATGGAAAACGGAAATCGATATTAGAAGTTATGAGATTCCGAAGAGTGATATGAAGGTTCTGATGGATATTTTCTTTTACTGTTATCCTGAAATCTGGTATATGGACAAATATACTTACTATTATTCTTCAACATATGCTACAAGGATTGTTCCCAAGTATCTGACGGATAGTGACCTTGAGGAGAAAAAAGAGGAGTTTTTCGAAGCGCCTGCGGAGAAATATCTGCCTTTGATTGACGACAGCATGGACGATTTTACAAAGGCAGTCACGCTCCATGACGCGCTTGTGCTCAATACCTATTATACCAAGGATTTGGAAAATGACCGCGGCAATAACTATACCTATATGGTTCAGAATTACGGTGTTTGCCAGTACTACGCCGAATGCTATGCGTATCTTTTGGCGCAGTGCGGCATAAAGAGCGAGATCGTTTCCTCCAAATCAATGAATCACGCGTGGCTTAAAGTTCAGATCAACGGAAAGTATTATAACGTGGATTCCATATGGGACGATCCGACGCCTGACAGAGTGGGGTTGGTTCATCATGGCTATTTCCTTCTCAGTGACGACGCTTTTCAAACCGCAGACAGCAGTGCGAATCGAGAAGACTCGCATTGGGGGTATCGTTCCATTCACGCGGCAGATGATACGACCTTTGATAGCTTTGATAACCTTCATAAATTTACGACGCAGCTTTGTAAAGTAGACGGCACGTTTTACGCTATTGTTTATGATTCGGAAAGCTGGGAGAGCAGACTGGTTACTTATAATTACGCGGATGACTCCGTTGTAATTAAGAATACCATGAATTTCTATTGGGATGTACTTGATGATCCGGGATATGTATATACCGCAAACTATTCAAGCCTTGCTCTCTATGACGGAAAGCTCTATTATAACGGTCCCGACAAGGTCTACGAATATGACCCTGCTACAGGACAAGAAACGGAATTCGCTGCTTCAACAGTTACCGATAAAAGACTCTATGGTCTGCGAATCATTGACGATAAGCTCTGGGGCGTTTATGCACCCTCTCCCAATGAGGGCTATATCGAACCGACCTTCATGCGCAACATGAAATCCACCTACACCATCACGGTTGACTCCGCAATCAACGGCGGTAAGGTGACAGCGGATGTGCAGGAGGCAAAGGAGGGCGATACCGTCACGCTGAGCGTAATTCCCGATGAAGGCTATTCCATTGGCACCGTGAAGGCGAATAACGATATCCTCACTTCGACCGATAGTACCTATACCTTTACCATGCCCGCAGAGAATGTAACGGTCACGGCTGACTTCTTCTTTACCGACGGCATCGGTGCGAGAGTTGTCGGTCACTCCCTGAGTCTTGCGGGGGACATCGGCGTCAATTTCTATATGGAGCTTGACAGCGCAATCGCCAACAGCGACACGGCATACCTTCACTTTGTGATTCCCACCAATGAGCAGCAGTTCGATACAAAGGATATTTTGGTAAAGAAAGCGGACACCAAGTTTGACGCAGCTGCAAACAAAACCTACTATACCTGAATTATTCACGCCAGCGCCTGGTAATCGCTTCAACACCGGGAAAACACTGATAAAAATGAAAAATGGGCTTTCACCTAAAAGATGAAGCCCGCAAGGTATGGAAAAGGGACTTCAGATTTGGTATAATGTAGTTACGACACAAACAATAAACCAAAGGAGAGAAGTCCCATGGCTATTATAACAGGTACTGCATTGGAAAGCAACAAGAAATTTCGCGTAAATTTCGATGGTGGCAATCTTTCTTCGGATGGCGGTCTGCTTCTGCTCAAGGAGTTTTATCATAAGCTGGGTGTCAATTCGCTGCTCAGAAAACACTTTC
>FMUA01000015.1 GCA_900100595.1 Ruminococcaceae bacterium P7 | reverse complement strand
CAGGCTCACGGCGATCGGAGAGCTTAAAGAAAAGGTCAGAAGCTCGGGCGTGTTCGAGGACAGCGCAAGCTGTTGGAACACCGAGAATGACATCATCAGACCGTTTACCTTGGAAGAAACAAAGGCTCTGGTAAAGCAGATTTTGGAGCTGTAAATCATTTTTTGTTCTTCTGTGGGGGATTTTCAAAGAAAAAAATAAAGATTGTCAAAACCATTGACAACCTTTTACAAATAATATATAATAATCTTGATGGATTTAAAAGTCTAAGTCCAAAGCAATCAGACCGATTGCCGTCAGTCTGATTGCCCGTCAACAAAGCATTCGCAGTGCTGAGTGACGTTAAGACTTAATCAGGTATATTATACCTAATTATAGTTTTTTTGTCAATACACCTGTGTCTGTTTATGCTTGGCGGCTTGCGGACACGGGTTTTCTTTTCATCACTTACAATTTAATAGGATTTGTATCTGGTACTCAACCGTCAGATAAGAGTTACGCGACAACCTCTAAGACTTTTAAGGCTTAGACCTGTTGGAGCAGGAAAGCGACCAACATACAGTTGTTATTCTCGGGGAATAACCATTTGACGGAGTAAGAGCCTAATCCACTCTGCAAGAGGGAATAACTGTATGAAAACTTCCTCTTGTTTAGTAACTACATCGGCAACTCACTCTTATGTTGGGAAACATCAGGAGGACAGTGCTTGTAACATTGTTTACCGGACGTTGTTGAATGGGGTAAAGATACGCAATACCTACATTGAGCATTTTTATTTGGCATATATCACTTTCAATAAACATCCGACAGCGTGAGCAGAGTATCTCACACTGCCGAAATGCTTATTATCTTGGAGCTAATGAGGGGACTCGAACCCCTGACCTACTGATTACGAATCAGTTGCGCTACCGGCTGCGCCACATTAGCATAGGTGAATCATCACACAAATATTATTATACACTATCTTTTCGGAAAATGCAAGTCCCCAATGAAAAAAATCTCGAATTAATAGCGCACGCGGAAGCTCCTCTCGTCATCCCGGAGCGGAATGTCCTTCGTATCGATGCCCTCGATGCGGATGTATCGCCCCTTTTGAAGCGACTGCAGCACCAGCAGAAGCTGTGCCTCGCTGCCCTGCGCCTCCATCGTCACGGTGCCGTCGTATTCGTTGCGCACCCAGCCCGTCACGCCTGCCGCATCCGCCGCGTACTGCGCGTAGTAGCGGAAGCCCACGCCCTGCACCCGTCCGTAAAAGTGATAGCGCCTGCGTATCTTTTTGCTCTCCATCCCGATCTCCCCTTTCCGCTTCCATTATAGCACGGCGGCGGCGCAAATACAAGCCCAAACAAAAAACCGCCCCTGCGCGTCAGCACAGAGGCAGCGTTTTTCGGAATATGCGCTTATCAGCCCTCGGCGAGCATCTTCTTTGCCTTTGCAAGGAATGCAAGATAGAGAATGTACTGGACAAAGCTCAGCACGACCGCGATCAGTGCGATGACGGCTGCCGTAACGGAAGCTGCCTGTCCGCCGAAAATGACAACGACCATTCTCGCGATGAACTGGAGCACCAGTACGCAGAAAATGATCTTGAACAGATTCTGTCCCTTTTGGTCGATGTCAGGTCTGTTCAGCTTGAGCGCGAGGTAACGCACGCCCTGAATCACGTAAAGCAGCACGAGAAGGTCGGCTACGACCTGCAGCGCCTGCATGATGCTCGAAACATAACCGTTCACGTTGGTGAAGGCGCTGCCGATTACGCTCAGTATGATTCCGCCGATCAGCGCGTAGAGCGCCATCTTGAAGGATTCCTCGTCCTTCGACGCCTTGGTGATACCCACGATGTTGAGGATGAACGCGATGATCGCGAGCACGACGGTCGCGATACCGAAAACGACCGTGCCTGCGCCTGACGCCAGCGCACCGACTGCGGCTCCGTCAGAACCGTCACTGACTGCGCCTGCCGTCGACGCGAGCGCTGCTAACATCAGAACGATCGTCACAAAGACACAGACGCTGGAAATCAGCGAGAGAATCTCTGCGGTGAAAATCTTTTTCACACCGTTTGCAGCGTTTGGAAATTTCATATATTTTCCCTCCTTTCCGTTTCAATTTTATTATCTCATTTTATCATATGAGGCGAAAAAAGTCAATTGCCGCCCGCTTACAAAATATCGTCGGCAATGTAGCTCTCGATGCGGCTCCTGACGGTCTGCTTGTCGATGTTGTACGCCGACCTGACGCCCTCCGCGTAGGAACGGAACGCTGCGCACAGACGCGGATTCTCAAACACGAAGGAATAGACGGGAGTAGTAAGACGGGTGACGAGCACGTGATCGTGAGAGGCGCGTATCCGCACGCGGTCAAACGCAGGCTCGGGCAGAAGGCAGAGCCTGTAATTCTCATACCGCTCCGAAAGAGAAGCCAGATTGCGCAGATGCGCGATATACTCCTCCTTGGTATAATACGCCTCCGCAAACGGGAGGTCGATCTTGATCCGGGCGAACGGCATCAGCGCGATGCACTCGTGAATGATGTAGTTTTTCAGGCAGCGCCGATACAGCTCCTGCTGGTGGCGCCAGAAGCCCGTGATTTCCTGCATTTTTTTATCGTCAAGCCCGATGCGGCTCATCACGGAAAACAGCACCTGCTTCGGCATCGTCGCGAGCGACAGCCGTCCCGTCAGAATCGTGTTGTCCGAGTCAAAGCCGATGTCAGACCGCAGAACCTGCTCCCGTTCATATACCTTGAGAAGCGGCAGCGAGTCCGCAAGCAGCGCCCCGAACATCCGTCCGTAGGACGTGAGCAGCTGCATCCCGGTGTCATAGCGGTAAATACCCGTATGATCCTCGGTTCCCATGAAGCTGCTGCCCGAGACGCACGCCACCGACGGGCACAGAAACAGCGTGGTCGAAAAACGCGCGTCCTGCTCCCGTATGCAGTAGTAGGAGCGAATCTTTCCCGACGGATAGAGCGGCAGCCAGTGTTTGACGCCCCTTGATATTTCGCCCGTATTGCGCTCGATGTTGTGGATGATATAGATGACGGTTCCGTTTTCGATGCAAGCCTGCATCAGCCGTCTCCACTCCGCGCAGAACGTCTCGTCGTCGGTCATCCAGTTCATCGACTGGTCGGAATAGAGAAAGATCTCCCCTGCACGCGCGCCGATCACCGCGTTCAGGAACCGCTTCACCGAGCTGCGCAGCCCCTCTTTGCCGATATAGACCGTGCGGTCGTCCGCAGACGCAGGCTCCGGCTTCTCAGCGGCATCCCTGTCGGACAGCCTTTGCTCCGGAGCCAGTCCGCCGATCTGCTCGATCAGCTTTTCCACCTCGGGAAGGTCGTTCTGCTCCGCGCCGTAGAGCCAGCGGTAAAGGATCGTGTAGCCCTCCTCCTTGTCGCTCAGGAACGCGGCAGGTACCCGCAGCACCACAGCCAGCTCGTCCAGCTGATGGTTCTCGATCATGCGCTCCAGCAGGAAATAGCACATCTTGTTTTTGATTTTCGGGTTCGATTTCGGATAGCGGATGCCGTTGCGGAAGCGGCTGATATAGGACGGGTCGGTATACAGATAGCGCCCCAGCTGTATGTTGGAGGTCTGCGAGATCCGCATGACGGTGTCCAGCCGCTGACCGAAGGACTGAAAGGGCACGACGGCGTTTCCTTCACCCGCAGACGCCCTGCCCGCGGACTCCTCCTCGAACAGCCACGACATCAGCACCTGCATGATCTCCTCCGCAGTCATCGCGGCGCTCTCCCGCGTGATCATGCGCAGAAAACTCGTCCTGCCGCTGTGCTCCGCGATGTGATAGACGGCGGACACCAGCTTCCACGCCGCCTTTCCGTAGGGCTTCGGGACACGCTTTCCCTTGACGATGCGGCTGACGTTGGAACGGTCGCAGCCGAGATAATGCGACAAATCGGAAACAGAGATGCGGAGACCGCTCATCACGGCGTTGATTCTTTCGGTAAACATGGCGTTTCTCCTCTCCTTGTGATACTTCTATGATATATGTTGCCAAAAAAATTGTCAATGACAAAAATTTGTCTGGTTCCGCGGATGCCCTTTCGTTATTTTGAAAAAGATAGTAAATATTTGTTTTTCAAACAAGCAAAAAAACCGCCTGCTCCCGTCACGGTTCAGGCGGCTTTTCTTTTTTCTTCAATAGAATAATAAACACTGTCAACACTGCGGCTATCAGCAGAAGAACCGAAAAGGCAGCGGGAATGACCCATGCGGGTATGGTCTCCGTCGGCTCCGCGGCGGTCTGCTGCGGCTCTGCTTCCGTTTTCCCGAGATAAAACGCCCCGACGTCATCGAAAATCACCTCCGCGTCAAACAGCCCGTCATTGCCTTCCCCGGTCAGCACGCAGTCCGCCGCGGCGCCCGCGTCGACGTCGCCGCCGCTGTTGTCGGTCATGACGTATACGCCCGAAACCGAATAGACCGGCGCGCAGGGAAAGCCGAGCATCATCAGCATACAGGTTCCGCCCGCGGTCGTTTCTCCCAGAACGGGAATCCCGTTGTCCTTTGCCAGCGCCGCGAAGCTGTTGGCGCATGAAAACGAGCTGTGCGACGCGAGTACACCGTATTGAAAATCAAACTGAAAATCATCCTGCCCGTCGACCTGTCCGTCGAGGTTCCTGTCTATCCCTCCCGTCTCCATCAGCACGTTGCCCGTATGGTGACAGCGCTCGGGAAGATAGCTCTGCCCCGTCATCAGGGAGAGCATATAGAGCGCCACCGACGACGAACCGCCGCCGTTGCAGGTGACGTCAATGACAAAGCTGTCATAGCCTTCCTCCTCCGCGTAGCGCAGCGACCATAAAAACGGCTCGGTCACCGCGTCCGTAAATTCGTCGAAGGAGAAAATCACGCCCCTGTCGGTCTGATACAGCGCCGCGGCTATGGCGCCGGGAGAATCCGCGTCCTCCCATGACTTGACCAAAATCAGGGAGTCAAACGCTTTCCTGCGCGTTTCCTGCAGCGCGGTTCTGTCCTCGTAGTGCGCATTCAGCCCCTTGACATATTCCGATGCATACCGCTCCTTTGCATCCTTCGGGTCGTTGAGCATCCCGCGCACCTGTGCGGAAAACTCCATGTCAATGCAGTGCAGCGCAAGGTTCAGATAGCCGGCGCAGAAGCCCGTATGTCCGCCGTCATCGGCAAGGCTGTCGAGCATCGCCAGTCCGCAGAAAAAGTCCGTCAGCCGCTCGGCATGCAGCAGGTCTTTCAGTTCGGCGTAATCGCCGTCAAGCCCCCCGAGCCACGCGTCAAAGCCCTTGTCCTCCATCTCGCGCGCCATCCGCGACTTCGGCGGAAAGCCGTAGAGGTTGTCCATCACAAAGCAAAGCTCGTTGTAGGTGAAATCCGCAAGCTCCCTTCCGCGCGTCGGCTCCGCGATCAGCGGACGGCTTTCAAAATACTGCGGCTCCATCACGTCGGAAAAATAGATCGCGCCGTTGATATACTGCGCGGCATGGTAGGTCGGTGAGAACAGGTCGCTCAGCGTCGCGAGCGGCAGGTATACCGCGCCGTCCTCCGCTTTCAGATCGATTCCGCAGCGCCTGCAGTCAAAGTCCGCTCCCCTGACGCTGCCTGTGTACGCGTTGACCCCGTCGTGGATATAGGTTCCTCTCGGCTTTGTCTCCGCGATGCCGCGCAGGTCGCCGTCGAGAAACGCTTCATACTCGTCAAAGTGAACCGTGCCGTTCTCGGCGTCGATGCGCATGGTGCTGTCCTGCGGATTCTTCACCAGCCAGATGCTTTTGTTCAGCTGTCTGAGTGAGAAGCTGCCCCTGTAGACGCTTGTCAGGAAGTCGAGCACGTGGATATACGGGATCTGCCGCTGCGCATCATAGAAGCGGCAGCGCACCCTTGCGGCGTCGTCCGCGTTATAGAGATACGCGGTCAGCCTGACCTCACCGTTTTCCGCCGCGTGAACGGGCAGAGGCAGCACCATCAGCACTGCCGTCAGAAGCAGGACGATCACTCTTTTCACACGGCTCACCTCTTTTCTGCATCCATGATACCATATTGCGCCCGAAAAAGCAAAGGGAACCTCTAAAAATTCCTTAAGGACAAAACAGTTTTTTCGCTTTTTTTCTTTTTGCACTTCTCTTTTCCGCGCGGATATGCTACAATAGGTTAGATATTGAAAGGAAGTGTCAGGTATATGGGCAACAAGAATCTGATCGACCTCGAAGCGATGTCTGTGGAACAGATCGAAAAGCTCGTGAAAAAGGCAAAGAAAATCATGCAGAGTCCTGCCGACTACCGTCACGCCTGCGACGGCAAAATTCTGGCGACGCTCTTTTATGAACCCAGCACGCGGACGCAAATGTCCTTTCAGACCGCGATGCTCAAGCTCGGCGGACGGACGATCGGCTTTGACAATCCGATGAACTCCTCGGTCGCAAAGGGTGAGAACCTCAAGGACACCATCTGCGTTATCAGCGGCTATGCCGATATCATCGCGATCCGCCATCCCACCGAGGGCACCGCTATGGCGGCTTCTCTCTATTCGGAGGTGCCCGTCATCAACTGCGGCGACGGCGGCCACCTGCATCCCACCCAGACGCTGACGGATATCGTCACCCTCAGCTGTGAGAAGGGCAGGCTCGACAACCTCAAAATCGGCGTCTGCGGCGATCTGCTCAACGGCAGAACCGTCCACTCGCTCATCAAGGCGCTTTCCAAATATGAAAACAACTCGTTCGTGCTGATTTCCACGCCCGAGCTGAGCGTGCCGCTCTATATCATCGACATCCTCGAAAAGCATCACTGCCAATACGAGATTTCCAACAGCCTCGCCGACGCGGTCAAGGATCTCGATATGCTCTATATGACGCGCATCCAGCGCGAGCGCTTCCGCAGTCCCGAGGAATACGAGGCGCAGAAAAACGTCTTTGTGCTCGACCGCGAGAAGCTTCAAAACGCAAAGGAGGATATGATCATCCTCCATCCCCTGCCCCGCGTCAACGAGATCACCGTCGATATCGACGACGACCCGCGCGCCCTCTATTTCAAGCAGGCGCAGTACGGCATGTACGGAAGAATGGCGCTGATCCTCCTGCTTTTGCAGGACGAGGACTTTATCCTCAGCGAACGCGAAACCACCGTCAGCGAACACCGCTGCAGGAATCCCAAGTGCATCACGCAGAGTGAGGACTACCTCCCGAACCTCAGCTATGAGAAGCTGGGCATGCAGATGTGCGACTTCTGCGACAAAAGAATCAACTGAATTAATCAGGGTTGGCTCCGAAAAGAGCCAACCCTTTCTTTATACGACAATATAATCGTTGAGCGTGATGGAAAAGACGATCTTTTCCCTGACGGGCAGATTCAGAATCTGCGTCATCGCCTGCTCGTACAAATCCAGCTGCGGTTTGTGCCGCCGCAGCTCCTCCGTCTCGCGGACGCGGTCGGTTTTGTAGTCGACGATCACCAGAGCGCCGTCCTCAATGAAACACAAGTCTACCTCACCGTCGACGATCTGCTTTCTGTCCTCACGGAACTGCCTGCCGTCCTCCGCCGTCAGGGACGGGTGCACAAAGACCGTGAACTGCTTCTCGCGGAACACATCCTCGGGACGGGCGTTGACGACACTGATAATTCTCTCAAAGAGCGGATTTTCGAGTATCGCTTGGAGCTTGGCGCGGTCAAGACATTCGCACTGCCGCTCTGTCAGCTTCTCCGCGCTTCGGAGACGCGCGATCTCCGCTTCGATATCCGCGCGCGCGGCGTTGAAGTCGCAGTAGTGCAGGAACTCATGGTGCGCCGTTCCGATCTCGGTCGGGCTGCGCTTCTGCGCGTCCTTCGCGAATACGGGCATCACCAGCGCACGCGCCGTGAACTCCCTGTTTTCGCTGTGGGAGACCTGCGACGGGTTGACCTTCTGCGGGATTCCGATGATATCCGCGTCGGGATAGACAAACGCGAGATTCTCGCGCAGAAGCGCTGCGTAATCGGCTTTTATTTCTTTTTCGGAATTATCTTCCTCCTGCTCCGCCCTCTCCCCGACGGAATACAGCTCCTCCTCGGTCATGATTTTATGTAAAATCCAGTTGGTATCGCTCTCTCCCGCGCGGTCGCCGGCAAATACGCCTGCCGTCGAGGGATTGACCGCCGCGCAGAGCAGCAGCCACTCGAGCATCGACTTCGCCGCGTAGACGTCCTTTTCCTCTACCCTGCCGCCTGCGGTCTTTGCCGCGATCGGCTTGAACAGCTTGGTTTCCGCCTCCTCGGCGGTGCCGACGATGATCAGCTTCTCCTTCGCGCGCGTCAGCGCCACATAGAGCATCCGCATCTCCTCGTCGATGCTCTCGCGCTTCTTGCGCATGCGGATCGCGGTGTACGGGAAGGTCGATCGGCGCGCGTAGTTGATATAGGGCTTGACGCCCACGTATGCCTCGCTGTCCATGAGGATCGGCTCCTTCAAGTCCATCATGTTGAACTCGCGCGCGGTGTCCACGAGGAAGCACACGGGATATTCCAGCCCCTTGCTCTTGTGGATGCTCATGACCTGCACGCAGTCCGCAGCGCCTCCCTGCGCGTCGGACGCGGAAGCGAGCTGCTTTTCGCTCTGCATCAGCCTGTCGATATAGCTGTTGAAGTCGGAGAGCGTCTTGTAGCCGTTGGACGCGAATTTACGCGCATAGACGCGCATCAGGTCGAGGTTGCGCGCAGGCGCCTTTCCGCCGTTGATCGCAGAGGTGACGGCGATGATCGCCGTCCGCTCATAGAGCGCTTCGAGCAGATCGTCCACGGTGCTGACCGCCGCAAGATCGCGCAGCCGGCTCAGCTCCGTCAGGAAGCGGCCGCTCCTCCTGCCCGTCGCGCTGTCGTCCTCACGGCAGAGATTCAGACAGCGGTACAGCGACGCGCGCTCTCCGGCAAGACGCAGCACCGCAAGATCGTCGGGCGTGAAGCCGAACAGCGGACTGAGCAGCACCGCAAGCAGCGCGACGTCGTTGGACGGATTGTCGATCACGCGCAGCAGATTGAGCACCAGCCGTATCTCCTGCGCACGGAAGAAGTCGCCGCTCTCCTCGCAATACGCGGGAATCCCGTACTGCGCGAGCTGACGGACAAACTCCGCGCTGCCCTTCTGCTTGCTCTCGTCCTCATTGGAAGCGCCGCTCTTGGCGCGCATCAGCACCGCGAAGTCGCGGAACGTGATCGGACGCTTGTGATCTCCTTCGGTCACGGTCACGCCCGCGTTGATCATCTGCCAAATGCGGCTCGCCGTGTAGCGCGCCTCCAGAGCGGTTTTGGAACTGCTTTCGTCAAAGTTGCTCTTTTCGATCAGGGCAAGCTCGGTATCGCACGCGGAATCGAACGCGTAGCCCTCCGCGCCGAAGTTGAGATACTCCTCGGGCGTGTAGTCGGGCATGATGCGCGAAAAGATGAAGTTGACCGTGTCGCAGACCTGCTGACGGCTGCGAAAGTTCTTGCTGAGATAGATCACCGCGGGATATTGCGGATTGTCCTTGTCATAGGGCTGATAGCTGCTCCTGCGCTCCGCGAACAGCTTCGCCTTGGACTGGCGGAAGCCGTAGATGCTCTGCTTGATGTCGCCGACCGCAAAGAGATTTTTGCCGCTGTCGGAGACGCAGTTGTATATGACCTCCTGAATCAGGTTCACGTCCTGATACTCGTCGATGATCACCTGCGCGAATCGCGCGGACAGCTCCTTTGCGAGCGGCGTCTGACGGTACGGAAAGCCGCCTGTCACAAACTGCGCTTCGCTCCTTTTGCAGCTCTCCGCGAGCAGCCGCACCGCAAGCAGGCTGACGTCCGAAAAGGTCTTGACGCTGCGCCTGTCCTTGAGCGCGCTAAGCTCCCTGTCATACGCGCGGACGGTCTCGCTGAGCGTGACCATCATGCCGCTGAGGTCTTTGATCTCGTCCTCCGCACGGAGGAAAGCGACAACGGACTCCCTCACGCTGTCGCGGCAGAGAATCACCTTGTCGACCTTTCCCTTGATGCGGTTCGTGTCCTTTGCCGTCAGCGCGGGATTCGGCTGATATCCCCCGCGGAACAGCTTATCCGCGAGGATGCAGAACGATTCGTTGTCCTGCTCCGCCGCTTTCTCCAGCCGCTGCAGATTCAGTAAATCCTCCTGCAGTAACGGCGCGAAAAGGTCTTGCAGCTTCTCCGGCAGGACGGTCAGGTCATTCGCCGCGCAGTCCGCGCATTTCTTCTGCAAATCCGCGAGCTGATCGGGCAGACTGCGGAAGTATTCCTCCGCCCATTCCGTCTCGGCAAAGGGCATATCCGTGTAGCGTCTGACCATCTCGTCGAGCCACCGCGAACCGAACGGCTGGTTCTGCAGAAAGCGGTGGAGCTGTATGATGACCCTGCGCAGTCCCCTGTCGCTGTTGCCCGAGGCAAACGCCCGCAGCAGCCGTCTGAAATCGGGAGAATTCGTCAGATAGAACGGCTCGAGCGCGCTGTCGAGCGCCTTTTCGCTCAGCGTCGCGATCTCATCGTCGCCCGCGATGCGGAAGTCGGGCGCGATGCCGAGGTCGGAGAAATGCTCGCGCACCAGCGACGAACAAAAGCTGTCCGTCGTCGAGATGTGCGCGCTGTAGAGCTTCTGCTTCTGCCGCACCAGATTCGGATTCGGGCTTTTGAGCAGCTGCCCGTCAAGCTTTTTGCGGATGCGGTTCTTCATCTCCGCCGCCGCGTCGCGCGTAAAGGTCAGCACAAGCATACGGTCGACGTCGACCGGGTTCTCTCCCGTGATCATATCGATAACGTGCTGCGCAAGCACCGCGGTCTTTCCCGAGCCTGCCGCCGCCGCGACAAGCACCGTGCCGCGTGAGTCGATCGCGCATTGCTGATCGTCCGTCCATTTTACCTCACTCATTGCCGCTCACCTCGCCTTCGATGTCCTCTTTCATTTTGTTCAGCAGGTATTCGCGCTTCCTTGACGTCACAGACAGCTTCGGCTCCTGCTTGTGGTACGCGCACGCGTCGGGATAGGCGCAGTACTCACAGGTATTTTTCGCGCCGAGCTGCTGCGACTGCGCAGGTATCACGCCGCCGTATATGCTTTCGCCCATCTCGCGGATGAGCATGTCGACCTTCCTGAAAATCAGCTCCAGCTCGTCCGCGGTGACCTTTGTGCTGGACTTCGGGCTGAAGGACTCGGGTGACGCGACGCGGAATTTCTTCTCATCGATATACAACCCCTTGAGCTTGAACGCGTCGCGGATCAGCTCGCTGACGTCCTTGTCCTTCGCCTTGTCCTCGGAAAAGCTGTTGAACAGCACGTTGGAATAGAGCACGCCGCCCGGCTTGAAGTCGCCGTAGCGGTAGGCGCCGTTGCGCGTGATCGCGATCAGATAGATCAGCATTTGGAGATCCAGCCCGTTGTACGCCTCGGCAAGACTGAATCCCTTGCTGACGGATTTGGACTTGTAGTCGATGATGCGGATGTATTTTTCGCCGTTCTGGACGGAGCTGTCGACCCTGTCCACCTTGCCGCGGATGCGGATCTCGTGACCGTCGGGCAGAATGTAGCTGTAGCCGAGCATGTCGTTGGGGAAATCAAGCTCCGTGTCCTCGACGTCAAACGGGCTGTTCGCAAGCTCCTCGGAGATGCACAAAATCACCTTGACGGTCTTGTCCATCAGCATCTCGAGCTGGAACGCGAACGCGCCGTCCTTGCCGTCACTGCCGCCCATGAAGTCGTTGAGGTAGTGCTCAAACGCCTTTTCGACAAACGCGCGGACGTCCGTGACAGAAAGCGAGGCATAGTCGCTCTTTTTGCGGTAGGTGTCGAAGAACTCCTCGAGCACCTTGTGCACCAGATTGCCGCGCTCGATCGGATTGATCTCGGCGCGTCTGCGCTCGTCCACGTGGATTCCGTAGGCGCAGAAATAGCGGAACGGGCACTGGTAGAACGTCTGCACCTTCGAGGCGGAATTGTCGAGCACCCTGCCGAACAGCAGATCGGCGTTCTGTCGGTTCTTCAACGCGAACGGCTCCTTTCTGACCGCGCTCTCGACCGCCTCGAGCCGTGCGGCGTATTCGCCGTCATCCGCGAAAATATCACGCAGGGAGGACAAATCCGCGTCATCGTCCGTCAGCGACATCGCGTAGGCTTCAAACGCGGTTTCGCGCGTCGTCAGCATGTCCGCATAGGGCTTCCCGCTGAAAACAAGCGGCTGAATCGCGGGAAATATCCGTTTCAGCTCGTCGATAAACACCGACGGCTTGAGCCTGCCCCCTGCGCTCTCCTCGCCTGCCGCCGCAAGCGCGAGCTTCGGATAGGTCACATAGAGCCGCTCCGACGCCGCCGCGATGCAGTTGTACGCCATGAAAAGCTCGAGGTTCGCGAAGTCGACGGGGCTGTCCTGCAGCTTCAAGTCGAACTCCGTCAGCGTCTGCAGCTCATAGTCCGAGAACAAGCCGCCCGTCTGCGGATTGGCAGGAAAGCTGCCCTCGTTGCAGCCAATCAGGAACACCGCCCTGTAGTGCGGATTGCGCAGACGCTGGGCGTTGGTGATGATGACCGCGTCGAGATAACGCGGGATCTCCGCGAACTCGATCGCCGAGAGCTGCAATGACAGCAGCTCATAATAGCGGTTCAGGCTCATGCGCTCTCCCTCGAGCGCCTCCCTGAGCTTGTCGAGCGCCCTGACGAACAGCTCCCAGATGCGCACCTGCTCTCCCGAAACAGCAGCGGAAACGCCGTTTTCGAGCCTGCGGCACAGGCGGTCGATGCCCTTGCGCACCTCGAAATCCTCGGCTAAAAGCCTGTAGAGCCGCTCGGTCACGCCGTCGGCGGTCAGCTCTTTGCAATCCTCACGGAATTGCAGCAGCGTGTCGACAACGGTCTTGCGGATATGCTCTGCGTTGTCACGCTTTCTGTCGTCCTTCAGCGGCTCGCCGAAGCCGCGCGAGCTTTGGACAAAGGGCTTTTTGAAGCCCGCGTTGTTGATGTCCCAGACAAATATGTAGTCCTCAAAGTCGCGGATTTCGCCGTCGGTAAAGTCGAGCAAGCCGCTTTTGAGCAGGAGCAGCATGTCCTCGCGCTCGAAGTTGTCGAGCAGGATGCGGAAAGCAGCGTTGACGGCACGGGCAACGGGCTTGACATCCAGTTCCTTGTGTTCATCGAGAAAATACGGGATTTCGTATTTATCGAAAACTGCGTTGATCACGCCGCTGTACGGCTTGGTGTCGCGGATGATCACGCCGATCCCGGCGTAGCGGTAATCCTTGTGCAAAATCAGCTTTTTGATCTCGCGCGCGATGAAATCGCACTCGTCATAGACGTCGTCCGCGGGGAATATCACGATGTTCTCCGGCTTGGTATCGCACGTTTCACACTCTCCTGCGCGGAACACGCCCGCCTCGAGGAGCGGCAGTTCTTTGTTTTGGAAGCGGCGGAACTCCGTCAGCTCGACCGGCTTTTTGATCGGCACGCTCTCGCGCTGCGCGAATTGTTTGAGCTGACGGTAGGTCTGCGCGGTGGTCGCGAAAACGCCGCTCTCGGAGATGCAGAACGGGTCGAGGGTGAGCGACACCACCAGCTCGCCGCAGTGCACGAGCAGATGACGCACCAGCTGCATCTGCTGCGCGGTGAAGCCGCTGAACTCGTCGATATAGACCGTGTATCCGGCAAAGACCGCCGGGTTGTCGAGAAGAATCTCATTGACTCTGTCGAGGTCGTCCAGCGGGTCGATGTGCGTTCCCGACAATCTGCCGCCGAATACGTCGAATACGTCGGCGGTGTCGAGCAGCTTGTTTTTCAGGCTTGTGTCCGCAAGCTCCGCGTTCTGCGCCGCATGACGCAGCTGCTCTGAACTGACGCCGCTCTTTTTGCATTCGGTGAGCGTGTCGAGCATCAGCCGCGTCAGGCTCCTGTTGCTCCGCGACCGCAGCAGGCGCAGATCGCCCTCCAGATCATCCAGCGCGCGGCTCATAATGACCGAGCGTGTGCCGTTGTCGATCGCGACGCCCTGCGGATGACGCGTCTGCTCATAGACAAAGCGGCAGAGCTTGTTGAAGCCGAACACGTTGACGCGCTGCTTATCCGCGGCGCCCAGCTGACTGAGCATCGTCTTTTCCGTTTCCAGACTGATCTGGTCGGGTATGAGCATAATCAGTTTGCCGCAGCCCTGCGCAACCTTTTCGCGTATCTGCCTGTATATTTCCGTCGTTTTTCCCGTTCCGCTTCTTCCGAGAATAAAACGCAGCATGGTATCACCCTCTTTTGTTTTTCTTTATGATAATTGTTTATATGGGATAAAAACGGCTCATCGGAACAGATTTTGCAGCTCCTCGAACCACTCCACCAGCTTGAATTTGTAGGCGACGGAATCGTCCGTCACCTCATCGTACTCCTCCTCGGAATAGACCCTTTTCGCCCTGTCCTCACGCTCCGCCGCAGCGGACAGGCAGAGCGACGGGTACATCACGCACCACCAGTTATGTCCCTCGGCTTTTCCGATGGAAAGCCGCAGCGCGTCATACATCCCTGCGGGCAGCGTATAGCCGTCGTAGTGACGGGTGTTGAAGTACATCCGCGTGATCTCCGCTTTGACGGAGTAGTCACAGCCGTTCGCACGCACCTCATCGCAGGCGGTCTGAGCGATCTCTCCGAGATGCTCTCCGGCCGACCGCATCGCCGTTTCCTTGTCGGGCGCGTCGCGGAACAGCTGTTCCGTACAGGACAGCACCCTGTCCCTGACCTTCAATTTGAGCGTCTGGTCGTCCTGCGAATCGGAATTCGCGAGGATATGCAGGCGGAAGGTGTTGTCGGCGATATCGCGGCAATCCGCCTGAAAGGGTATGACCGAAAAAATCACGGTGAGTACGAACGCGGCGCAAGCCGCTTTTATCCAATTCTTCATAAACAAAAACCTGTCCTTTCAACATGAGTATGGACAGGTTTTTGATCATTTAATCAACTTATTCAACCTCGCAGCCGATTTTCTGCGGCTTGCAGAGGAAGGTTTCGGGATAGGTCTCCTTGAGCTTTTCATAGCATTTCTGCGCCTTGCCCGAGGAGCTGAACAGCGCGAATACCGCCGAGCCGGAGCCGCTCATGCCTGCTCCGCGCGCCTTGCAGCCCAGCATCACGCGCTTGATTTCGTTGACCTCGGGGATTTGCAGCGCAACCTCGAAGTCGTTGTAGAGCGTGGTCGATATCATGAACATATCGCGGCTGTAGAGCGCCTTGACCATCTCGTCGGTATAGGACGGATGCGGCGGCAGAGCGTCGACCTTGCCGTAGGCGGAGCCTGTCGAGACGCTGACCGCGGAGGGCTTGCAGATCACGATGTCCGGGCAGTGGAACGTCGGCAGCTTCCTGATCGTCGTGCCGATACCCGTGCAGAGCTTCGTGCCTCCCTCGACGCAGAACGGCACGTCTGCGCCCACTCTCTCGCCTATCGCGCACATCTCGGCGGGCTTGAGCATCGTGCCGAACATCGCGTTCAGTCCCATGATGACCGCAGCGCCGTCGGTGCTTCCTCCCGCAAGTCCCGCCTGCGCGGGTATGCGCTTGTCGATGTCGATATGCACGCCCCTGACGTCCATCTTACAGTAGTCAAAGAAGCGGTATGCCGCCTTGGCGCAGATGTTGCTGTCATCGCAGGGCACGCCCTCGTAATTGCACGAGATCGTGACCCTGCCGCTGTCGTTGTCCGTCAGGGTGATCACGTCGTGCAGATCCACCGCCTGCATGACGGTGGCGATATTATGGTAGCCGTCGGGGCGCTTGCCGAGCACCTCGAGCGTCAGATTGATTTTGGCGGGCGCCTTGACCTTAATTTCCATTTTTCAGTTCCTCAAGAAACTCTCGGATCCTCTCGAGCGCGATTTTCAGGTGCTTGAGAGAGTAGGAATAGGACACGCGGATGAAGCCGTCTCCGCACGCGCCGAACGCGTTGCCCGGAACGACCGCGACGTGCTTCTCCATAATCAGGCGGGTGCAGAAGTCCTCGGAGCTGAGTCCCGTCGATTTGATGCAGGGGAACACATAGAACGCGCCGAGAGGCTCGAAGCAGCTCAGTCCCATTGCATTGAACGAATCGACCACCAGACGGCGGCGCATATCGTACTCGTCGCGCATCTTTCTGACGTCGCGGTCGCCGTTGCGCAGCGCCTCGATCGCGGCGTACTGCGCCGTGGTCGGCGCGGACATGATGCCGTACTGGTGCAGCTTGGTCATCTGCGTGACGACCTCGACGGGTCCGAGTACATAGCCCAGACGCCAGCCCGTCATCGCGTAGGATTTGGAGAAGCCGTTGATGACGATCGTGCGCTCGTACATGCCGTCGATCGACGCGATCGAAACATGATCCCTGCCGCCGTAGGTCAGCTCGGAATAGATCTCGTCGGAAAGGACAAGGATATCCTTCTCGATGCAGACCTGCGCGATCTCCTCGAGATCGTGACGCTCCATGATCGCGCCCGTGGGATTGTTCGGGAACGGCAGAACGAGCATTTTCGTTTTGTCGGTGATCGCCGCGCGCAGGTCGTCCGCTCTGAGACGGAAGTTATCCTCGTTTTTGGTGTTGATGATGACAGGTACGCCGCCCGCCATTACGGTCAGCGGCTCGTAGCAGACGAACGCGGGCTGGGGAATGATGACCTCGTCCCCTCTTTCCACCAGCGTGCGGAACGCGAGGTCGATCGCCTCGCTGCCGCCCACGGTGACGAGCGTCTGCGTCTGCGGCTCATATGTAATGCCGAAGCGCCTTTTGTAGTATTTCGTGATTTCCTTCAGCAGGTCGGCAAAGCCGCGGTTGGGCGAGTACCATGTTCTGCCCTTCTCCAGACTGCGGATGCCCTCGTCGCGGATATGCCACGGCGTCTGGAAATCCGGCTCGCCGATACTCAGCGAGATCACGTCCTCCATCTCATTCGCGATATCAAAGAACTTGCGGATTCCCGACGGGTGTATCGACTGTATGCTGCTGTTGAGATATTTTGAATAGTCCATCAGAGTATTAAGCTCCTCTCGTCCGCCTGCTTGTCGGCTTCAAACAGGTTGATGCCCTTGTCCTTGTAGCGGCGCATGATGAAGTGCGTTCCCGTTGAGACAACGCTTTCAATGGTCGAGAGCTTCTTGGCGACAAACATGCCGATATCCTGCATCGTTTCGCCTCTGACGATCAGCGCGAAGTCATAAACGCCCGCCATCAGGTAGACCGCCTCGACCTCGTCGAACGCCATGCAGATCTTCGCCATTTCGTCAAAGCCCGTTTCCTTCTTCGGGGTGACCTTCAGCTCAATGAGCGCCTCCACATAGTCCGTCTCGACGTTTTCCCAGTCGACAACCGCCTGATAGCCCTTGATGATGCCCTTGCTCTCGTACTCCTTGATCTGAGCGCGGATGTAGTCAACAGGCTCTCCGAGCATCGAAGCCAGCTCGGCGTCGGTAAATTGCGAATTTTTGCTTAACAGATGAAGCAGCTTGTCCATTTCATTTCCTCCCAATCTATTTATACCGCCTGCAGTGCAGGACTTTCTATCGTATTGAACAGGTTGACGCACACCGACATCGCCACACAGAACAGCTCGTTGCGCTCGTCGGGAATGAGCAGCTCGCAGTAGTCCGCGTGCTTTCTGTGCGCGAGAATCAGCGTCTTGTCAACGTCGATGATACTGAAATTCTTCGAGAGTATCTCTCCCGTCACGCGCCAGTTGCTCCCGTAGAAGAACGAACGGCTGCCGTTCGGTGTCGGCAGTGTGACAAAGGTGACGTGCCTTCTTTGAAATTTGAGCACATAGGTATCGGTGCCCACCAGTGGCAGACGGCGGATTTTGGCGACGACCTCTCCCGCGCTGTCCGCGACCGCCAGCCGGTGCCGCGCGATCCGCATGGATGAAACGTGGGATGCGACATATTTTACCTCCTCCGATTCATCGAAAACCGTGAAGCAGCAGCTGTCGTCAAATGTGTTCCTTTTCAAAAAAAGCCTCATATGCATCACCAGACTAAAGATAAAACCATAGGCAAAGACGCCTATGGTTATTATACATCAAAAAAATCAATTATACAAGTCTTTTACAGCAATGTTCTGCGGACGCGTTTGCGGTGGAACAGGTACTGCGACTCAATGAGGTGCTCGTACTTCGCGACGTAGCAGCCCGTGTAGCCCATCATCAGCCAGAACCAGAGAACAAGGAACGAGATATCATAGAGCAGCGCCCTCTCAAAGAACGCGTAGGCGAGGTACGCCGACAAAAACGCGAACAGACAGGGATAGATCTCGTCGCGGACGGTCTTGCGCCGCAGAAACAGATGCTCGGCGGCGTGCTTGGCAAAGCGGAAGCCGAAGGTGCCGAACAGCAGCGCCCCGATCACGCCCGTGGAAACCAGTATCGTGAGAAAGCCGTTATGCAGGTCGCTGTTGTGGTAGCTGAACTGCAGCGAGCCGTTGAGGTATTCCTCGCTGTAAAAAACGATGTTGCCGTTGGCGATGCCGATGATCGGCGATATCTTGAACAGGTCGAACGACTCGCGCCAGAGCCTGAACCTGCCGCTGTCGATGTTGGCGTTCTCGTGGTTGAAGGTCACCGCCTGATCCTGCGGCTTCTCGGGCATTTCGCCCCCGGTGATCTCATTGATCAGCTTTTCATCGTCGAACAGCACGTCCACCAGCGCGTTCGTCTTGGTGGTTACCGCGGCGAAGCCCGCCTTGAACACCGTGCGGAAGATCAGCGAAGAGCCGATGAACACGCAAATCACCATCATCAGCACCACGATGCGGATGAAAACCTTTGACGGGCTCATTCCCGCGCGCGTGTCAAAAAAGATATAGACGACATACACGATCACATAGCCGAGCATCAGCACAAAGGCGGCGTTGGAATCGCACAGGATCAGCGCGAACAGATTGATGATCGCACAGGTCAGCAGGAAGCCCGTGCCGATGATGCGCCGCGGACGGACGTCCCGCATGGTCGGCTTGCTGAGAAAATGACAGCAGACGACCGAAACGACCGACGCGAATCCCAGCATATTCGGGTTATAAAAGATGCCCGTGAAGCGGTTCTCAAAGATGGGAAAGCGGACAAAATACAGCTCGCTGAGCTCAAACTCGAAATGAACGCCGAACAGCAGACAGAAAAAGCCCGCCAGATCAAAGAGCGTCGTCAGCACAACGATGACCTTCGCGATGATATCCAGCTCCGCGCGGAAATCAAGCTCCGGCTCCGTGTGCATGCCGTAGAAGATGCAGAAGCAGATCAGCACGTGCAGGAACATGATGAAGCTGAACAGCAGCGTATAGGAGATGTTGAACAAAATCGAAATCAGCGAGCATATCAGAAACGCCCCGACCCAGATGCCGAAGCGCATGCGCGCAAAGGTTTCGTAGCGCCTTTGGTTGAGATAAACCAGCCGCAGTCCCCAGACAAACAGGGGCACCAGCAGCACATAGGCGAGTATTTGTACAAAGGAGATCATGCAGAAGAATAGGTCGATGACGTAGAGAATACGGAACAGCGACGTATCATTCAGCTTTTCCCTCAGAGCGGTCATGAAAGCAACTCCCTGTTTAATGCAGCACTTCTTTGACGGTCCTGAACATCAGTTTGATATCCGCGCCAAAGCCGAAGTGTTCGAGATAATCCAGATTGTATTTCATCTTTTCCGGCAGGATCTGCCCGAGATACACCTTGTCGGTATCTCCTCCCGCGGAGAGCAGCTTTTCCTCGTCCTTGTACATGATCGACGCAAGCGAGGTGATGCCCGCGGGCAGGAGCAGCGTGGCGTAATAGACGTCCTCATACGCGTCGACATACCGCGGCACCTCGGGACGGGTGCCGACAAACGACATGCTGCCGCCGAGGACGTTGAAGATCTGGGGCAGCTCGTCAAGGCGGTACTTGCGCAGCGTTCTTCCGATTTTTGTCACGCGGCTGTCGCTGTCCGTCGTCACAAGGGTGCCGAGGCTCTCGGCGTTGACCACCATCGTGCGGAACTTGAAGATGCGGAACTTTTTTCCGTATTTGGTCACGCGCTCCTGACGGAACATCGCCGGTCCCTTGGAATCGCACTTGACCAGCACGGCGATCACCGCGATCGGCAGCAGCAGAAACGACAGAATCAGCAAGGCGGCCACAATGTCAAACACGCGCTTCATGACGACCGACGCACTTTTCTTTCTGAGAATGTCGTAATATTTTTTCACCTGCGGGTTCTGAAACTCGGGAGGCAGCTTCTCAAAAGCTCTCATAATCAATACCTCGTGCACATACTTTCGGATCGTATCATTTGTCTTGATTATACCGTCTGCTCGCCGAAAAAACAATAGATGTTTCAAAAGCTTAACTAATTATCTCAGAAACGTAAAAACCGACGGTGGAGTCCGTCGGTTTTTAGGTAATTTTATGGAGTAATCAAGCACATAGAAAGGAAGTCGTAATGGATTCAATGGATATACTATACCATATCGATTGTGAATTGTCAACACTTTTTTTAAAATATTTGAATTCTTTTTATTATCCGCCGGATTTTTCATTGTGCGGGGCAAACATTCAGAAATCAGCCAAAATTTTTTGGTGACTCAATACAATATTATACTTGACTTCACGCGGAAAACCATGTAGAATAGAATCAAAGATAACGGTTTCTTATGTACAAATGAATAAAAGGGTTGGTCTTTTGCCTGCCCGATGCGTGAATGATTTTCAAATAACCCTACAACTCTTAAATCGGGAGCTTTACTCTTTGAGTGGTGTGCAGACCTCCCACTTTTTGGAAGAAGGGAGCCTGAAGCTCGAAGGTGGGCACCCACCTGTTCTATTCGTAGGCAGGTTATTTATTAAAATCATACGGTCGGGCGGGTTTTTTATTGCCCGTTTTTATTTTGGGAACCTTCACGGCATGGAATGACCGGAGATTCCCTTTACCAAAATTCACCATACAGGAGCAAATTATGAAGATTTCAGTTCTGGGCTGCGGCCGCTGGGGAAGCTGTATCGCGTGGTATCTCGACAAGATCGGGCACGACGTCATCAGCAGCGGTCTTGCGGACGCGCCTGAGTTCATCCAACTCAAAACTGAGCACAAAAACGACTATCTGACCTTTCCCCCGTCTATCCGCGTGACAAGCGATCTGAGCGAAGCGGTCGCGCATGCCGAGGTGATCGTCATTTCGATCTCCTCGCAGCACCTGCGCTCCTACATGACGGATATCGCCAAAAATAACCTCGACGGCAAGACCATCGTGCTGTGCATGAAGGGCGTTGAGGTCACAACCGGAAAACGCCTGAGTCAGGTGGTCGGCGATTTTGTCGACGAGAGCAAAACGCCGGTCGCCGTCTGGGTCGGTCCCGGTCATCCGCAGGATTACGTCAGGGGAATCCCTAACTGCATGGTCGTTGACAGTGCGAATCAGGAGGTCAAGAAACGCCTCGTCAGCGAATTCAACTCCGACCTTATCCGCTTCTACCTCGGCACCGACCTGATCGGAAGCGAGATCGGCGCCGCCGCGAAAAACGTCATCGGCATCGCCGCGGGTATTCTCGACGGTCTGCATTACACCTCGCTCAAGGGCGCGCTGATGGCAAGAGGCACGCGTGAGATCGCGCGTCTGATCGCCGCGCTCGGCGGAAACGAGTTCAGCGCCTACGGACTGTGTCACCTCGGCGACTATGAGGCGACGCTGTTTTCTCCGTGGAGCCACAACCGTAAATTCGGCGAGGACTTGGTTCAGGGAATCCGTTTTGAAAAGCTCGCCGAGGGCGTGATGACTTCCAAGGCGCTCTTCCTGCTCGGTCAGGAATACGGCGTGGATATGCCTATCGTGGAGAGCGTCTACCGGGTGCTCTTCGAGGGCGAGAATGTTCAGGAACGCATCAAACGGCTCTTTGAGCGTTCCGTAAAAAAGGAGTTCTAAATTAATCAATGAGTAAAAACAAAAAAACTGCTGCCGCCAAGCCGAAGCAGGCGGCAACCATTCCAACCACCCAAAAAGCAAACAAGGCTGAGTTCATCGTTGTCAATATTCTCTGTCTCTTTATCTTTCTCGCGTTCGGCTATATCGGCATCATGAGCTTTTTTGAGACAAGCGTCTTTGACCAGACGAATCTCGCAAGCGAGCTTGTGATTTTTGAGGGCGACAACATCATTCTCAACCTGTTCTTTACCGCGCTGTTTATCGCCCTTCTGTTCTGGCTGCGGCGTTTCTACGACTTTTTCGCGAAGGTCAGCATCCGTATCCTGGAAATCGGTCTTGCCGTCTGGACGGCGATCCTCGGCGTGATCTGGATCTATTCCGTCACCTCCGTTCCCGCCGCGGACAGCGCCAACCTCTTTGAAGCCGCGACCAACTCGGCTAATGACGACTACTCCAAGTTCTTCAACAACTCGGGCTTCTATTTCAGCGAGTACTACAACGGTCACAACTATTTCCACTTCTTCCCCTTCCAGCTGGGCTTTGTGTTCTTCTCGGAGATCGTCTACCGCATCTTCGGCACGGACAGCTCGATGCCCGTTCAGATCATCAACGTGCTCAGCCTCGCCTCCGCCTACTTCGCGCTCGCGAGAATCACCGCGCTCCTCTTCAAGAGAAAAAGCATTGAGTTTATCGCGATCCTCCTGCTTGCGGTCTGCTTCCAGCCGGTTTTCCTCTGCACCTTTGTTTACGGCAATATCATCGGCATGTCGACCGCGGTCTGGGCGTGCCTGTTCCTGATCAAGTATTTTCAGACAAACCGTTGGGTTTGGATCATTCCCGCAGGCTGCCTGCTGATGCTCTCGACGATCGTCAAGTACAACAACCTCATCTATCTCGTCGCCTTTGTCATCATGCTGATCCTCCACGCCGTCAAAAACAAAAAGTGGCAGAGCCTTGCCTTTGCGCTTGCGATGTGCATTCTCTGCGTCGGCTCGTCAAAGCTGATCATCATGAGCTATGAGGCGCGCGCCAACACGCAGTTTGAAAGCGGTCTGACTCAGACGATGTACTTCGATCTGGGCTTGCAGGAATCCCCCATGGCGCCCGGCTGGTACACCAAAACAGCCGTCAACGACTACATGAAAGGCGGCTTCGACGCCGAAAGAGGCAACGCGGTCGCCCAGACAAGCATCGACAGACGCCTTGAGGAAATGAGCGACGACCTCGGCTATGCCTTCGATTTCTTCGGCAAGAAAATCCTCAGCCAATGGAACGAGCCGAGCTATGAGAGCATCTGGATCAGTCAGGTCAAGCAGCACTCTCATGAGCTGAGCGATCTGGCAAAGGATATCTATAACAACGGCTTCTGGGGACAATTGTTCGCGCTTCACTTCAATTTCTATATGCAGATTCTGTTCGTGCTCTTCGCGCTGGGCATCTATCTGCTCTTTATCGACAGAAAGACGAATATCGAAACGGTTCTCCTGCCGCTTGTACTGCTCGGCGCCTTCGGCTATCACCTGCTGTTTGAAGCGAAGTCGCAGTACGCCTGCACCTACATTCCCCTGCTGGTTCCCACGGCGGCTTACGCCATGAACAAGATTCTTTTCAGCGATTACGCCAAGATCAGACAGCTGGTTGAAAAAATCAACAAAAAACACAGTAAAACAAAAGCATAAACGCAAACAACGCGGACGATTAACCGTCCGCGTTATTTTTTTTCTTCCTTATCCTGCCGACCAGCCCGAAAGCCTTTCTTTTTCCGAAGCGGTAAGAACGCCTGAACGGTCGGGTATAGTACCAGAAATTGATGTATAGCCGGTAGAGAAGCGACTGCGTTGTGTATGCCCTTCCCTTCCGGAAAAAGCCCGTCATCACCGCGATGATCTGATCGTCGCGGATGCCATTTTCCTTGACGAACTGGTTGTCTCCGCACATCACATAGGAGCCGTCCCTGCAGAAGTCCAGCACGCGGTGGAGCACATACTGCCCGTTGTCCCGCCGGTAAAGCGGCACGTCAAACAGATGGAGCCGTTTGCCGCCTGTTCCCTTGAGCACGACAACGTCCTCGCCGTCGCGCAGCATCGGGAGCATACTCGTCCCGTGCGGTGAAAAGGTCACCGTGCCGCCCTCTTTGAGCTTTTCCGTCATCACGTCTATCACATCGTCTATTCTGACCGATTTACTCGAGGACATCGGCATCCTTCACCTTCTCCAGAAACACATCGATATCCGCCGCCGCTTTTTCGGGATCCACATCGTATTCCTTGAGCAGATTCTCAATCAGATCCTCTCTCTCGGCACCCTTCTGCAGCTGCTCAAACAGGAACGCGCCTGTTTCGTTCAGGGTGATGATGCCGTTAAAATCAAGCGTGAGCTTGCCTACGGGAACAACGACATAGGAATCCGCAACCTTGCGGAGCAGAAAATTATCTTTTATTTTCATTCTGATTCCTCCCAGCAATGCTATTATATACGAATCGCCGAAAAAAATCAAGGGTACCGCACGGATACCCTTGAAAAATTCGTTTTTTTACGCCATTAGTACATGCCGCCCATGTCGGGTGCAGGTGCTGCGGGAGGTGTCGGCTCCTTGATGTCGGCAACGAGAGACTCGGTGGTGAGTACCATCGCCGCAACGGAGCTTGCGTTCTGCAGAGCGGAACGGGTGACCTTTGTCGGGTCAACAATGCCTGCCGCCATCATGTCGGTATATTCCTCTGTGAGCGCGTTGAAGCCGTAGCCGATCTTGTTCTCTCTCTTAATGTTCTCGGCGATGACGCTGCCCTCCAGACCCGCGTTCGCGGCGATCTGACGGAGCGGCTCCTCGAGCGCCTTGAGAACGATCTGAGCGCCTGTCTTTGCGTCGCCGTCGAGGGTGTCGACATACGCCGCAACAGCGGGGATCGCGTTCATGCAGGAGATACCGCCGCCTGCTACGATGCCTTCCTCAACGGCTGCCTTTGTCGCCGCGAGTGCGTCCTCGATGCGGAGCTTCTTCTCCTTCATCTCGACCTCGGTAGCCGCGCCGACCTTGATGACCGCTACGCCGCCCGCGAGCTTCGCAAGACGCTCCTGCAGCTTCTCTCTGTCAAAGTCGGAGGTTGTGGTCTCGATCTGCTGACGGATCTGAGCGACTCTGCCCTTGATGGCTGCGGGATCGCCCGCGCCGTCAACGATGATGGTGTTCTCCTTCTCGATCTTGACCTGACGGGCTGTGCCGAGCTGGTCAACGGTGGTGTCCTTCAGCTCCAGACCGAGGTCGGAGGTGATGACGGTGCCGCCTGTCAGGATCGCGATATCCTGCAGCATTTCCTTTCTTCTGTCGCCGAAGCCCGGCGCCTTGACCGCTACGCAGGTGAAGGTGCCTCTGAGCTTGTTGAGCACGAGTGTGGTCAGCGCCTCACCCTCGACGTCCTCGGCGATGATCAGAAGCTTTCTGCCCGACTGCACGATCGTCTCGAGCAGCGGAAGGATCTCCTGTGTGGTGGAGATTTTCTTGTCGGTGATCAGGATAAACGGATTGTCAAGCTCCGCAACCATCTTGTCGGTGTCGGTGACCATGTAGGGAGCGATGTAGCCTCTGTCAAACATCATGCCCTCGACGACCTCGCTGTAGGTCTCGGCGGTCTTGCTCTCCTCAACGGTGATAACGCCGTCGGTGGTGACCTTATCCATCGCCTCGGCAATCAGCTTGCCGATGAATTCGTCCTGAGAGGATACGGTCGCGACTCTCGCGATGTCCTCTGTGCCGCTGACCTGCTGGCTGTTCTTGATGACAGCCTCGACCGCTACGTTGACGGCGTCCGCGATGCCCTTCTTGAGCACCATCGGGTTCGCGCCCGCGGTGACGTTCTTCATACCCTCGCGGATCAGCGCCTGCGCGAGCAGCGTCGCGGTGGTGGTGCCGTCGCCCGCTACGTCGTTGGTCTTGATGGATACTTCCTTGACGAGCTGCGCGCCCATGTTCTCAAACGGGTCGTCAAGCTCGATCTCCTTGGCGATTGTCACGCCGTCGTTGGTGATCAGGGGTGCGCCGTACTTCTTGTCGAGAACGACGTTTCTGCCCTTGGGTCCGAGTGTGATCTTCACTGTATCCGCAAGCTGGTCGATGCCCTTCATCAGTGCCTTTCTTGCGTCCTCACCGTATGCAATCTGCTTAGCCATGATTCATTACCTCCGTATATCTTATTCCAGTGTCGCGAGAATGTCGGACTGGCTGACGATGGTGTATTCCTCGCCGTCAATCTTTACCATGGTGCCCGCGTACTTCGAGGCGATAACCTTGTCGCCTTCCTTAACGTACATCTCAACCTCTTTGCCGTCTACCACGCCGCCGGGTCCGACTGCTACTACGGTAGCGAACTGGGGTTTCTCCTGAGCCGCTGAGGAGAGGATGATACCGCTCTTGGTCTTTTCCTCCGCTTCCTCGACCTTTAATACTACTCTGTCAAGTAAGGGTTTGATTGTCATAAATATTGCCTCCTGTGAATTATTTCCGTAACTTAGCACTCGTTATCCCTGAGTGCTAATATATATTGTACACCATTTTTTTGAAATGTCAATACCTAAATTGACTTTCCTTGACTTTTTTTAAATCGCGTACTATACGTTTTTTGATTAACGGAACCTTCGTTTTCGCGGGAGAGGTTCATCAGACTGTCTCCAATCCCATTTCTCTGCTTTGCTTTCCGTCTTTATACGGAAAGGTTCAGCTGATTCATTTTTACGCAGCAAGTGATGAAACAATAAAAAACGGCTTGTAACAGCCGTTTTTCCGATTCCGTTTGATTAAATATCCTTGATATCCTCTTCGTTGAGGGTGGGAATATTGTTATCCTTGAGCACCTGCTCCGCCTTTTCGGCGTCGTCCACGCGGATGACGACATATGCGCCGAAGTCCTCGGACGCGGTGAACGCGTAAATATATTCAATGTTGATCTCCGCTTTTGCAAGGAAGTCGAGCACATAGCACAGCGCTCCTACCCTGTCCTCGAGCTTGGCGGCGATGACGGTGGTGGTGTTGATGATCGACTCCTTGCTGAGCACCTCGATGGTTTTGGGCGTGTCGGAGGTGATCAGGCGGAGAATGCCGAAATCTCTTGTCTCGGCAATGCTCAGCGCGCGGACGTTCAGTCCCGAGTCCGCGATCATCTTGAGCGTCTCGTGCAGCTTGCCCGGTTGATTTTCTACAAATACGGAAACTTGTCGGATTGCCATAGTCTTTCCTTTCTCTCGGTAACGAGGATTAATCATGCAGCTTGCGCTTGTCTATGACGCGGACAGCCTTGCCCTCGCTGCGGACGATGGTCTTGGGCGGAACAAGGTGGATCTTCGGTCCGATGCCCAGCATGGTGCGCATGGCGGCTGCGAGCTCTCTCTCTCTTGCGAGGTTCTCGGAAACGATATCGGAGAACTTCTCGGGAGTCAGCTCGACGTTGATGTCGAAGGTGTCGCTGTTGTTCTTGCGGTCGACGATGATCTGGTAGTTCGGGGTGTAGCCCTGCTTGAGCAGCACCGCCTCGATCTGGCTCGGGAACACGTTGACGCCGCGGATAATCATCATGTCGTCGCTTCTGCCCATCGGCTTGCACATCTTGACGTGCGTTCTGCCGCAGGAGCACTTTTCGCGCGTCAGCACGCAGATATCGCGCGTTCTGTAGCGGAGAAGCGGGAACGCCTCCTTGTCGAGAGAGGTGAATACCAGCTCTCCCTTTGTGCCGTCGGGAAGCGCCTCGCCTGTGTCGGGATCGATGATCTCGGCGTAGAAGTGGTCCTCGTTGATGTGCATGCCCGTCTGGCTCTCGCACTCAAACGCGACGCCCGGTCCGCTGATCTCGGTCAGGCCGTATATATCATACGCCTTGATGCCGAGCGACTGCTCGATATTGCGGCGCATCTCCTCTGTCCACGGCTCCGCGCCGAAGATGCCTGCCTTGAGCTTGTTGTCCCCGGGCTTGTAGCCCATCTCCGCGAGGGTCTCGCCGATGTATGCCGCGTACGAGGGCGTGCAGCAGAGAATCGTCGCTCCCAAGTCCATCATAAACTGGATCTGGCGCTCGGTGTTGCCCGATGACATGGGCAGCGTCAGACAGCCGACCTTGTGGGAACCGCCGTGCAGTCCGGGGCCGCCTGTGAACAGACCGTAGCCGTAGCAGACCTGACATACGTCGTTTTCATCGCCGCCTGCCGCGACGATCGCTCTGGCGGTGCACTCCTCCCACAGATCCACGTCGTTCTGCGTATAGAACGCCACGACGCGCTTGCCTGTGGTGCCTGAGGTGGACTGGATCCTGACGCAGTTCTTCAGATCGGTCGCGAGAAGTCCGTAGGGATACGCTTCTCTGAGGTCAGCCTTGGAGAGGAACGGCAGCTTCTTGATGTCGTCCACTCCCTTGATGTCCTCGGGCTTGACGCCCTTCTCGTCCATCAGATTGCGGTAGTACGGCACGTTCTCATAGACGTGCCTGACCTGCTTTACGATTTTTTCATTCTGGATTTTCAGAATTTCCTCACGCGAGGCGGTTTCGATTTCGGGCTGAAAATACTGGCCCATTGGTGGTCACTCCTTTGTAGTTATTCCTCTATATACCCGCTATACTTAATAGCTATAGCCTAATTCAAACGCCTTGAGATTCACGTCGACAAACTGCGGCTTGACGGTGTTCTTGATTGCCTCGATCCACTTTTCCCTGTCGATGGAGAAATACTTGGCAAGTCTGCCCATGAGCACAATGTTCACGCTCTTGGCATTGCCCGCCTGCTGCGCTAAGGACAGCGCGTCGATCTCGTCGACGAACACGCCCTTGTCTCTCAGCTCGTCGAGCACGTTTTCGGGATACTGCGCCGCCCCCGTGATGACGGGCATCGGGTCGATCATCTGGGAATTGACGATGATCTTGCCGTCTTTTCTGAGGTTCTCGGCATAGCGAGCCGCCTCGATCTTTTCAAATGAGATGATGAAATCCGCCTCGCCCTTGGAGATGACGGGAGAATACACCGCGTCGCCGAAGCGCACGTAGGTGACGACGGAACCGCCGCGCTGGCTCATGCCGTGAACCTCGCTGACCTTTACGTCATAGCCCTCCGCGACCAGAAGCGCGCCTAAGAGCTTGCTGGCAAGGAGACTTCCCTGACCGCCTACGCCGACGATCATGACATTCTTTGTTTCCATGTTATCTGTCTCCTTTCTCGATTGCGCCGAGCTTGCAGAGCTGGGTGCAGACGTCGCAGCCGACGCACTGGGTGAAGTCGATGGTTGCTTTCTTGTTCTTCATGCTGATCGCCGGGCAGCCGAGCTTCATGCACTGACGGCAGCCGACGCACTTGTCCTTATTGACCGAAACGGGCGGTTTTGCCTTGACATACTTGAGCAGCATGCAGGGTCTGCGTGAGATGATCACGCCGGGAGCGTCGACGCTCAGCTCCTCGAGAATGACGTCCTCGCATTCCTTGAGGTTGTAGGGGTCGACGACTCTGACTCTCTCGATGCCGATGGAGCGGCAGAGCGCCTCGAGGTTGACCGCGAGAGCCGGGTCTCCCTTGATGTTGTAGCCCGTGGTGGGGTTCTGCTGGTGTCCCGTCATGCCCGTGATGGAGTTGTCGAGGATGATGACGGTGGAGTTGGAGCCGTTATAGGCGACGTTGACGAGGCCTGTCATGCCCGAATGCATGAAGGTGGAATCGCCGATGACGCAGACGGTTTTCTTCTCGCTGTCCGCGCCGCCCGCCTTGTTGAAGCCGTGCAGTCCCGATACGGACGCGCCCATGCAGAGCGTGGAATCGAGTGCGAAGAGCGGAGCCGCGGAACCGAGGGTATAGCAGCCGATATCGCCGAGACAGGTGATCTTGTGCTTGGCGAGCGTATAGAACAGACCGCGGTGAGGACAGCCCGCGCACATCACGGGAGGACGCACGGGAACCTCTGTCTCGAGCGTGACGTTCTCGGGCTGGGGCAGTCCGAACGCCGCGCGGATGGTGGTCTGGTTGTATTCACCGATGGGTGAGAAAAGCTCCTTGCCGACGCAGGGTACGCCGAGAGCGTTGAGGTGGGACTCGATGATGCCGTCAAGCTCCTCTACGACGTAGAGCTTGTCCACATTGGCGGCAAAGTCTTTGATGATCCGGGTCGGCAGCGGATTGACGATGCCGAGCTTGAGGACGGATACGGTATTGCCGAATACCTCTTTTACATACTGGTAGCAGGTACCCGAGCAAATGACGCCCGTTTCCGTTCCGCCGATCTCCACGCGGTTGAGCGGACTTGTCTCGGACAGCTCCGCGATTTTGCGGGTGCGCTCCTCGACAAAGGGATGACGGCGGATTGCGTTGGCAGGCGCCATGATATATTTCTGAGGATTCTTTTCATAAGCGGGAAGCTCACGCTCGACTCTTTCCTCCAGCTCCACAGCCGCCTGTGAATGCGCGATACGGGTGCACATACGCACGATAACGGGGGTGTCAAACTCCTCCGAAATCTCAAAGGCAGCCTTGACAAACGCCTTCGCCTCGGCGGAATCGGCAGGCTCGAGCATGGGAACCTTGGCTGCGATCGCGTAGTGACGGGAATCCTGCTCGTTCTGAGAGGAGTGCATCGCAGGGTCATCCGCAACGAAAATCACCATACCGCCGTTGACGCCCGTATAGGAAAGCGTAAAGAGAGGGTCAGCCGCCACATTGAGACCAACGTGCTTCATTGCGCAGGCGCTGCGAACGCCGCGCAGGGACGCGCCGAACGCGACCTCGGTAGCAACCTTTTCGTTGGGAGCCCATTCGCAATAGATTTCGTCGTATTTCGCGGCGAATTCCGTGATTTCGGTTGAGGGTGTGCCCGGGTAGCTCGATACTACCTTCACGCCCGCTTCATAGAGACCTCTGGCGACAGCCTCGTTGCCTAACATTAACTTTTTCACTTAGTTTTGTCCTCCAATAAGGGCGCAGTGCCCATTTTTTCATAATTATATTGATTATAGCACAGTTGTGTAAAAAATACAAGCGTTTCGCACTCTTTCTGTGAAGCCGACCCTATTTGACAACGACATTCTTCTCTCCGAGCTGGTATTTCAGCTCCCTGATCATCACATCGTTGAGGCTGACCCACATATTTGCAGGCGCCATGACCTGCTTTCTGCGGCTTGCGAGATAGAACACGACGGGCGTTCTGCCGTCAAAGATGTCCGTCACGCGCTTTGCCCTGCGGTAGAGGTCGGTGTTGAGGTCGTCGATTTTCAGATAGAGCTTCGGCGGCTCCTTCCGCGCGGGCGGTTGGGGATTCGCTCCCTTTTGCGGCGCGTCGGGCGTACTGTAGCCGCTCTGCTCGCATTCGCCGTCGGTGCGCGCCAAGTCGATGGTGTCGCAGATCAGCTTCGGCTCCTCGTCCTCCCTGAAATTAAGGCTGCCCTTGATGCAGACGACGTTGCTCTCGATCAGGTGGAGCGCGCAGCGCTCATAGACATTCGGGAACACAAGCGTCTCCATCGCGCCGTATCGATCCTCGACGGTGGCAAAGGACATCATCTTGTTCGTCTTGGTGAGCTGTGTCTTGACCTTCGTGAGTATGCCCACCACGCAGACCTTCTGTCCGTCATGATAGCGGTTGTTCTCCTCGGAGATGATCTCGCCGATGCTGTCCGCTTTCATGATCTGCGCATATTTTCCGTAGTCGTCCACGGGATGGCCGCTGAGGTACATGCCCGCGATCTCGTTTTCCATCCGCAGCAGCTCGTCACGCGGAAACTCGGGCATATCGGGGATCTCAGGCTCGGCGCTTTTCTTCGCGCCCTCCTCCCCCATATCGAAAAAGGACAGCTGTCCGCTGAGGTTGTGCTTCGCCTCGTAGTCGAGGTCGTCGAGGATGGTCTTGCTCATCGTGAGCATCTGACGGCGGTTCGCCCCCAGTCCGTCCAGCGCGCCGCATTTGATCAGGCTCTCCAGCGCACGGCTGTTCATGTTCCTGCCGTGGAGCCGCTTGCAGAAGTCATAGAACGACTGATACGGCACATAGCGGCGCTCCTCGATGATCCGGTCGATGAACTGCCTGCCGAGATTCTTGACGGCGAGCAGTCCGTAGCGGATATCCTTTCCGCTGACCGCGAAGCCGAGCATGCTGTAGTTGACGTGCGGCGGCAGGACGCGGATGCCCATTGTCCTGCACTCGGCGGTATAGACCGCGAGCTTGTTCTGCTTGCTCAGCACGGACGAGAGCAGCGCGGACATATACTCCCGCGGATAGTGGCATTTGAGCCATGCAGTGCGGTAAGACACCATCGCGTAGCAGGCGGCGTGTGATTTGTTAAAGGCGTATCTTGCAAAGCTCTCCATCTCGTCAAAGAGAGCGACAGCCGTCGCCCTGTCCACGCCGCGGCGCAGGCAGCCCTCGGTCACGACGTTCCCGTTTTCATCGGTCTCGCCGTTGATGAACACCTCGCGCTCGCGCTCCATGACCTCCGCCTTTTTCTTGCTCATCGCGCGGCGGACGATATCCGCCCTGCCGAGACTGTAGCCCGCGAGCGTGCGCAGAATCTGCATGACCTGCTCCTGATAGACGATGCAGCCGTAGGTCACGCCGAGAATCTCTTTGAGCAGCGGGTGCTTGTAATGCACCTTGCCCGGATTGTGACGGCACTCGATATAGGTCGGGATGCTCGACATGGGTCCCGGACGGTAGAGCGAAACGACTGCGATCAGATCCTCGATGCAGTCGGGCTTGAGCCGCGTCAGGACGTTTTTCATGCCCTGACTTTCAAACTGGAACACGCCCTCGGTATTTCCCTTGGAAAACAGCTCGTAGACCTTCGGGTCGTCGATACGGACGGAGTCGGGGTCGAAATCGGGGTGATTGCGCCGTATCTGCGTTTCCGCGTCGTGGATGGTCGTCAGGTTGGTCAGCGCAAGGAAATCCATTTTGAGGAGTCCCAGCTCCTCGAGTGTCGTCATGGTGAACTGTGCAATCACGCTGCCCTCGCTCTTGGACAGCGGCACATAGTCGGAAACGGGTTTCTCCGTGATCACCACGCCCGCGGCATGGATGCCCGACTGACGCGGCATGCCCTCGATGCGCATGGCGTAGTCGAGCAGCTCGCGGATATGGCTGTCCTCCTGATATTTGATTTTCAAATCCGCGCTCTGCTCCACGGCGGTCCGGATTGAGCCGTTATCGGGCATGAGCTTGGCGATGCGGTCCGCCTCGGCATAGGGCATTCCGAGCACCCTGCCGACGTCGCGGACAGCCTGCTTCGCGCCGAAGCGTCCGAAGGTGATGATCTGCGAAACATGATCCTCTCCGTATTTGCGGATGACATAATCGATGACCTCGTCCCTGCGGTCGCTGCAGAAGTCGATATCAAAATCAGGCATGCTGACGCGCTCGGGATTGAGAAAGCGCTCAAAGAGCAGATTGTATCTGATCGGGTCGACCGCCGTGATGCCGATGCAGTAGGCGCATAGCGAGCCTGCGCCCGAGCCTCTGCCCGGTCCGACGGGGATATCGTTCGACTTCGCGTACTGCACAAAGTCGTTGACGATCAGATAGTAGTCGACAAAGCCCATCTTGGAAATCACGCCGATCTCATATTCAAGGCGGTCGATCAGGCTTTGGTCGGGTTGTTCGCCGTAGTGCCTGTGAAGTCCCTCGTAGCAGTGACGGCGGAAATATGCGAGATGATCCTCGTTTTTCGGCGTCTCAAAATGCGGCAGCTTGCGCACGCCGAACTCGAAATCCACCTTACAGCGCATGGCGATGTCATGCGTGTTTTCGACCGCGCCCGGGTAACGCGAGAACAGCTCGTACATCTCCTCCTCGTCCTTGAGATAGAATTCATTGGTCTGGAACTCCATCCGGTCGGGGTCATCGAGCGTGCGGTTGGTCTGCACGCAGAGGAGGATGCTGTGCGTCTTGCTGTCGTCCTTTTCGATGTAGTGGCTGTCGTTGGTCGCGACAATGCCGACGCCGATCTCCTCGGCGATGCGCACCAGATCGGGTATGATCCGCCGCTGCTCGGGAATGCCGTGATCCTGCAGCTCCACAAAGAAGCTGTCGCGTCCGAACAGGTCGCGGTAGTATTCCGCCTTTTGCTTCGCGCCCTTGTAGTCGCCCGCGAGCAATCGCCGCGGCAGCTCTCCCGCAAGGCAGGCGGACAGGCAGATCAAGCCCTCGTGGTACTGCTCCAGCAGCTCGTCGTCGATGCGCGGCTTGGAATAAAAGCCCTCGGTGAAGCCCTTTGACACGAGCTTGATCAGATTCCGGTAACCCGTGTTGTTCTCGCAGAGCAGCACCATATGATAATATTTTTCCGAGGAGGTCTTGTCAAACCGCGATTTGGGCGCGACGTAGACCTCGCAGCCGATGACGGGATGGATCCCCTCTTTTTTGCACGCGCGGTAGAAATCGATCACGCCGTACATCACGCCGTGGTCGGTGACGGCAAGGGAATCAAAGCCCTTGCGCTTCGCCGCCTTCGCGATCTCACTGACGCGGCACGCGCCGTCGAGCAGGCTGTATTCGGTATGAACATGAAGATGTGTGAATGGCATTTTACTCACCTGTTACCATTGCGGGCACTTGTCCGTCGCTGAGCGTGAGGGTGAAACGGTCGCCCTCGCTAAGCTGATTTTTGCTTGTGATGACCGCGCCGTCCTTTTCCGCTACCGCGTAGCCTCTGGACAGCACCGAAAGCGGATTGAGACTCTCGAGCCGGGCGGCTGTCGCTTTCAGCCGGTTTTCGGAGGTGTGGACGCGCTTTTCCATCGCGTTGCGCATCCGCGTTTCATATAGCCTGAACGCGCCGTCATAGCGGTCAAAGGACTTCTGCGGCGAATGCGCTTCCAGCAATCGCTGCGTATCCTTCAGCCGCTTGGAGCGTCTGTCATACTTCCGCTTGACAAGCGCGTTGATGTTTTTATGCAAGGCATTGTAATGCCGTTTCAGCTCCATTCTGTCGGGCACCGCTATCTCCGCAGCCGCGGAGGGCGTCGGCGCACGCAGATCCGCGGCAAAGTCGCAGATGGTGAAGTCGATTTCATGGCCGACCGCCGAAATGATCGGCGTACGGCACGCGTATACCGCTCTTGCGAGCGCTTCGTCGTTGAACGCCCACAAATCCTCTATCGAGCCGCCGCCCCTGCCGATGATGATGGTGTCGCAAAGTCCGGACGCGTCCAGCTCCGTCACCGCCTGCGTCAGCTGCGCTGCGGCTGCGTCTCCCTGAACCTGCGTCGGATAGAGAATAATGTCCGCGCAGGGAAAACGGCGCGTCAGGATGTTTTTGATGTCCTGAAAGGCGGCTCCCGTCGGAGAGGTGATTACGCCGACGGTGCGCGGAAAACGCGGGATCGGCTTCTTGTGAGCCGTGTCAAAAAGCCCCTGTGAAGCGAGCTTCTTTTTGAGCTGCTCGAACGCGAGGTTCAGCGCGCCCACGCCGTCGGGCTGCATGTCCTCAATGATGATCTGGTACTTGCCGTGCGGCGGATACAGCTCGATCCTGCCGCGGCAGATGACCTTCATGCCGTCCTGCGGCCGGAATTTCAGCGAGCGCGCATAGCCCGCGAACAGCGTCGCGCTGATGACCGCGCCGCTGTCCTTCAGTACAAAATAGTTGTGTCCGTTCGGCCTGAACATCCGCAAGCCCGAGATTTCTCCCGTCAAAAACACCATCATCAGCTTGGGGTCGCTCTCGATGGTGCTCTTGATGTACTGCGTCAGCTGCGAGACCGTCAGCGCGGTCGGTTTAGTGATTCTCGGTGTGTACATGGCGATAGTTCCTGTAGCATAGATAGGCGATTCCCGCCGCGTTGTCCGAGGAAAACTTCGGCTCGGCGAAAACCGCGTTGTATTTTTCTGTAAAAGAATTTTTAATGATCGTATTTGACATCACGCCGCCTGCGTAGACAAGCGGCAGTCTGCCGTATTTCTCCAGCAGCGCGTCCGTCATCATAGAGAGCGCCTTGCGGATATATTCCAGACAAAAGGCGGCGATATAGGGCTTGCTCCTGCCCTCGCCGAGCAGCTTCTTACAGAGGTTCTCCACGCCGCTCAGACAGCAGTCGCAGCCCTTGAGCTTGGGGTGCGCCTTGACGGGTTCGGTGTTTTGCATTGCGAGCTTTTCCAGCTCCATGCCGCACGGAAAGCGCAGCCCGAGCATCAGTCCGACCCTGTCGACCGCCTGTCCCGCGTTGAGGTCAAGCGTTTTGGCAACCAGCTTCAAATCAAAGCCGCGTCCCGTTCCCTTTGCGCGCACCGCCTCGGTGGTGCCGCCGCTGACGTGAAAGGCGAGAAACTCCCGCTCCATCAAATCCGTCCGCTTCGCGCTGAACAGCGCCGCCGCAACATGCCCCTCCTGATGGGAAAGCGCATAAAGCGGTACCCCGAGCGCCGCAGATAAAATTTTTGCCGTGTTTTCTCCCACGGTGAAACACGGCATATAGGAGCCCTCCAACGGACGCGGTCGCGTCGACGCGCCGATGGCGGCTATCTGCTTTGTATCTGTTCCCCGCACCAGCTCCGCAAACAGGCTGTGCAGCTGCGCGGTATGGTGGAACACCGCGTCGCTCTGGCGCAGACCGAGCTGTCCCTCTTTGACGGGCAGGAGCTTCTTTTGCTGGCGCATCTCCCCCGTTTCGCTGTCATAGAGCGCCGTCGAGGTGGTGTAGTTCGAGGTGTCGATTCCCAGAAACAGGCTCATTTCGCCGCCTCTTTCGCACGGATCAGCGAACCGAGGATGCCGTTGACAAAGCCGCTCTCGTCGATCGTGTATTTCTTGGCAAGCTCGACCGCCTCGTTGACGGATACGCTGTCGGGGATGCTCTCGAGATAGAGGATCTCGTAGACCGCCAACCGCAGAATCGCGAGCGACGGACGCGACAAACGTCTCAGCGTCCAGCCCTTTTTGAGATATTTTGAGATCTCCGAATCGATCTCCTCCTGCCTTGCTTCGATACCCGTCACGACCGCCTGCGCGTAGCCGCACACGCCGCCGCGGAACATCTCCGCGTTGTCCTCAATGGTAGCCTCCAGCGGCTCGTCGTCAAAGGATTTGGAAAAGAGCAGCATGAACGCCTGCTCTCTCGCTTCGCTTCTGCTCAGCTTGACTTCGTTGTTTTCTGTTTCACACATAATGATACCAACTTTACATTTAAATTCTATTTTATTATAGCATGCGTGAAGCAAAATGTAAACAGCAAAAAGAGACGGATTTCTCCGCCTCTCTCCGTCAGACTCCGATGACCGATATGTTCTCACAGGACACGTCGTAGTGTGAAATCACCGCGTCGTCGGCGATCAGTACGGTCTTTTCATTCAGCTCGGAATCGGGCACCGCGACCGTCACGCCCTCGTCGGTGATCCAGCACAGACAGTCGGAAAAGCCCTTCGCCCTGAGGATCCCCTCGATGCTCTCCTGTATCGTGAAGCTTTTGAGTGTTTTCTCCACGTTCTTCTGCGCCTCGCTGACGTCGCTCTCAGGCGCGTTTTCGAGGTCAAATATCTCCTTTGCCTCGTCGAGCACCCTGTCCTGCTCGATCTGCCGCTTCGTGCGCTCCGAGGAAAACCAGTCCATCGTCTCCTGACTGAGCGCGGACGTCTGCTTTGCCTCGTCACAGGTGGAGGCGACTGTCGCGTTCACATAGGACGCCGCTCCCAGCTCCTTGTTCTTTACCGACGGCGCCGAGGTGAACTGCCAGTTCACATACACCGCCGCTCCCAAAGCCAGCAGAATCGCCGCCGAAATCACGTGCCGTTTTTGAAATTTCATGAGACCAACCTTCATTCTGATAATTTTGTAATACATACCTTTGCCGCCGAGATATCGAGCGCCTTGGTCACTGCATTGGTCACCCGCTCCACTACCGCGGGCTTGTCACCGCCCTCGCACAGCACCAGTACGCCGCGTATCAACGGCTCGACCTCCTTGGTTTTGGTGGCGCTGTCGCGCAGATAGACGTACTCTACACTGTTCTCCATCGTCAGCAGCACCCGCGTTTTTCCCGCGCCCTCCATCCTTTCTATCGCGGCTTCGAGGTTATCCTCCAGCTGCTCGCTGTATGCCTTGACCGAGAACTCCGTGCCGCTCTTTGACGAACACGAGGAAATATCCAGTCCCGAAAGCAGAAGAAGCGCGATGCCCGAAACGCCCGCGATCAGGATAATCCTGCGCCACTTGTCGCTGCCCGCTATTTTGTTGAGTGTTTCGCTGAGCTTGCCGTCTTTCATATCCTACTCCGTTATGACGCGCGGCGACAAGCCGAAATGCTGCCGTACCAGCGCCGTGATATCGCTCGTGCGCAGGCTGTCGCTTTGGTCAATATATATGCTGATTTGTGAGATGATTATGCCGCTGTTTTCCGATTCCGCCAAAAGGATTTCGCAGGAGCGCGGCGTGACGCCGTTCTGCGCGAGCAAGGCTTCGAGCGTGCTTTCCAGATTTTTCTCCGTCTGTTTGACCACCTGCGCACCGAAAGCCTCGTCGGAGGTGGCGGTCAGCTCCTCAAAGCTCGGGTAATTCTCCGTTTCGGGGCGGAACTCCGCCAGCGCCTTTGACACGGGAAACAGCAGACTGCAAACCAGAAACGCGCCCGTCACCAGCGAGAGGATCCGCTTCAAGCCGCCGTCCGTCACAAAGCCCGAGAGCAGCGAACAGATGATACATGCGGCGCACGCGGTGATGACCACCGTCGACAAGCCGCTCACGAGGAACCTCCCATCGTAAATATCATCGCGGTGGTGATGATATAGACCGTCATGACCGAGAGCAGCGCAGCGAGCATAACGCGGAACACGTCCGAGATGCTCTCGAGCATCAAAGCACCCTGCGGCAGGTTGAGGGCTTCGGCGGTGGATTTGCCTGCCCACAGCGTCACAAGCCACAGCAAAGCGGACATTACGGACGGCAGAAAGGTCACGCCGAGCGCGAGAATCACAAACACGCCGATGCCCGATTTGAGCACGGTGACGCTGCCCTGAACGGTTCTGAGCGCTTCTCCCAGCGCGGAACCGACGACGGGTACGAATGAGCTGAGCGCAAGCTTTGCCGCCCTGCCCGTCAGGCTGTCCGCCGCCGAGGACAGCACCTGCTTCAAGCCGAGCGCCGCCGTAAACAGCGCCATCCCGAAGCCCAGCAGCCACTTGGCTGTCTTGGCAAGCGACCGCGTAAAGCCGCTGAGATTGACGGCTGAATTCAAGCCGCCTGCGACGCCCAGTCCCAGCAGCATATTGCAGAACGGGACGATGATACGCGCGGACAGCTGTCCGATGCCCTCACCCATCGCCAGCACGCCCGCGTAGTAGGCGGCGCTGCCCGCGATACTGCCCGACGCGGTCAGCAGCAGCGCCATCACGGGAATGTAGGCGAGCATCAGATTGGAGGAACAGACAAGCATCTCTCCCGTCTGACGGATCAAGCCTGCCGCGGGCACCGCGACCGCAGCGCTCAGACACAGCGCCAGAACCGTATTGAGCGTACCGCCGATATCGGCGCTCAGTGCGGTTTGATACGACGACAGCAGCGAACAGATCAGGAGCATTGCCGTCACGGATATCAGCCCCCGAAGCGGCTCCTGCGCGCTCTGCGAACCGATGCGTGAAATTTCCGCGAGGATGCCCTCAAAGGATATTGACGATAATGTATCGGCGTCCGCGCTGTCCGCGCCGAGGCTCAGAAGATGCTCCCTTGCCTCGTCGGACAGGCTGTTATAAACGCCCGAAAGGTCGTAGGTCTCCTCCGCTCTGACGGAGAACACGGCGGCGGCACAGAGCAGGAGGACAACACAAAGAACCGATAATAGCTTTTTCACTTCTCACCTCTATGGTACAAGTCCGATAACGGTGTTGAGGATATCGGTATAGAGCGGCAGTGCGGTGACGGTGACGAGCAGCTTTCCTGCCAGTGAGACGTTTCCTGCCAGCGACTGACAGCCCGCGTCCCTGCAGGTATTGACAGCGAACTCCGTCAGCAGGCAGATTCCGACCACCTTCAGAAGAATCGCGATATAGCCCGTGTTGATCTGCGCCGCGGCGACAATGGAATTGACCGTGCCGATGATCTGTCCCGCCTGCGACAAAACCGCAAGCAGAATCAGCACCGCGCACGCGACGGTCAGCATCAGGGCGATCTCCGCGTTTTTCGGACGCAGCGTCAGGGCGACGATGACCGCGACGACCGCCAGCACGCCGATCGAAACAATATTCATCAGAAGCCGAACAGCCGCTTGACGGTGGAAAAGAGCTGGCTGATCTGGGATATCACAAGCGTCAGCACGACCACCAGTCCCGCAAGTGTGGTGAGCATCGCCTGCTCCTCCCTGCCGCTGCGGATCAGCAGCTGCGACAGCACCGCCACGATAATACCCACCGCCGCGATTTTGAAAATTAACTCAACGTCCATCGCTACCTCACATCAACACTATCGCCGTCGCCGCCCCGACGAAAAATCCCATTGTTTTGCATAGCTTCGCCTTCTGCAAAAGGCTCTCCTCCGCGTCCCGCAGCCGCTCCGCCAAACGCGTTTCAATCAGAGAGAGATGCCGCAGCTGCCCCTCCAAGTCCGTTTTCCCGAGCTGTGAGCCGATTTCACGCAGCAGCGATTCATCTTCCCTTTGAAGCGGAAAAGCCGCGCAGACGCCGTTTATCGCCTTGTTCCACGCGTTTTCAAAGCTGTCCTCCGACGGCTGCACGCTCAACGCGGTCAAACCGGCACGCTTTGCGCATTCCGTCACCAGCGTGAAGATATCCTCACCCCGGTAGCGCAGGTCGGTGCTCAGGCTGCTCAGAAAGCCTTGCAGCCGTCGCAAAAAGTCCCTGCGCCGATAGAGTCTTGCCGAAAACAAACTTCCCGCGCCGAAGCCTGCCGCGGTCAATATCAGACACCCGAGTATTTTAAGCGGCAAGCACATCACCTGTGCCGACACACTCCCGCACCCTGCCGACCTGCTCCCGTCCCGCAAGGAACGCCGCCTTTTCAAACGCTCCCGTTTCCAGAAGCTCCCGCAGCGCCTTCCTCGCTTTCAGCTCGTCCGCATCACGCGCGTGAACCGTCGCGATCACCGCGACGCCGCTGCGGACGCACTCCCGTATCGCTTCGGTATCGTCACCGCCCAGCTCGTCGCAGATCAGGTATTCGGGCGACATCGCGCGGATCGCCTGCTCCATCGCGCTTGCCTTGAGATAGCCGCTGTACACGTCGCACATGCCGACGTCATTCTGCGGGACGCCCTGTATACAGGCGGCAAGCTCCCCGCGTTCGTCGATCAGCGACACCGTCGCTTCATAAGAGAGCTGACGCGCCAGATCGCGCAGGAGCGTCGTCTTTCCCGAGCAGGGAGCGCCGCAGAGAAGCAGTCCGCCGTGCAGATCTCCTGTCTGCCGCAGAAGCGCGTCGGCGCAGCCGATGTACTCTCCCGCTACGCGCAGGTTCAGGGAGCTGAGCTCGCGGATATTCGTGATTTTGCCGTCCGTGAGCACCGCCGTTCCGCAGAGTCCCGCACGGTGTCCGCCCTTGAGCGTGACATAGCCGCTGACGATCTCCTGCTGACGGCTGTAGAGCGAGTAGTCGCAGATCGCCTGCAGGGTCTGCTGAACGTCCTCGCGCGTCGCACAGAATAAAGAATCCGTATAGAACGGCGTGAGCATCCCAGACTGCGTCAAAAAGAAGCTGCCTGTCCCTGTCACGAGATGAATCGGACGGTCGGCTCTCAGGCGGATCTCACGCAATGTCGGAGCCAGCCGCGCTTCTCTCGCGGACAATACCGCCTTTACGGGCGGACTGAGGCAGGAGATGACCTGCCGGTATCGCTGTAGTTGTTTCATTTTCATTCCTCCGTTTTTTTGAACTACAGTTCATTCTATGCGGACAGGCATAAAAATAGACCTGCCGTTATCGACAGGTCTGTTATTACGGATTCTTATTTTGGCAGCATCGCGAGAAATTCCTCTTCCGTGAGAATCGGGATTCCGAGCGTCTGCGCCTTTGTCAGCTTGCTGCCCGCTTCCTCTCCCGCGAGCACATAGGAGGTCTTTTTTGAGACCGACGACGCGGTCTTGCCGCCGTTCTGCTCGACGAGCTTGGAAGCTTCGCTGCGCTTCATCGTCGGCAGCGTGCCCGTGAGCACAAAGGTCTTGCCCTCAAATACGCCGCCCTTGGGCTTCTGCTCCGACGGCTTCATCTGCAGACCGAGCGCTTTGAGCTGGGATATCAGCTCGACGGTGCCCTCCAGCCTGAAATAGCTCTCAACGCTCTTTGCCATGATTGCGCCGAAGCCGTCGATTTTGGCGAAGTCATCCGCCGCCGCGTTCATAATATCGTCGATGGTCAGGAAATTCTCGCAGATCAGCTTTGCCGCCTTGAGTCCGATGTTGCGGATGCCCAAAGCGAATACCAGCCGGTACAGCTCGTTCTGCTTTGATTTTTCAATCGCCGCGATCAGGTTGCCGGCGGATTTCTCCGCCTTTCTGTCCAGCGCGATGATGTCCTCCGCCGTCAGACGGTACAGATCGGCAGGTGAATGTACCAGCTCCGCCTGCACCAGCTGCTCGAGGACAGCGGGTCCGAGTCCGTCGATATCCATCGCGTCACGTCCGACAAAGTGGATCAGGTGCCGCAGCAGCTGTGCCGGACAGTCGGTATTGGTACAGCGGACTGCCGCCTCGTCGTCCTGAGACACGGGGCTTCCGCACGACGGACAGAGCGTCGGGAACACGAAAGGAACCGCATTCTCCGCGTGCTCCTTGACGGAAAGCACCTCGGGGATGATCTCTCCTGCCTTGCGGATAATCACGGTATCGCCGATTTGGATGCCCTTTTCCTCGATAAAGTCCCTGTTATGGAGCGTTGCGCGGCTGACGGTGGTGCCTGCCAGCAGCACAGGCTCAAAAATGCCGACGGGCGTGAGGACGCCCGTCCTGCCGACGTTGATCTCAATGGAAAGCAGCTTGGTGGGCTTCTCCTCGGGCGGATATTTATAGGCTTCCGCCCACTTGGGATATTTCGCGGTGCTTCCGAGCTGCTCGCGGACAGCAAAGCTGTCCACCTTGACGACAGCGCCGTCGATCGCGTAGTCGTAATTGCCGCGGTTGTCGCCGATTTTTCGGATCTCCCCGATCGCCTCGTCGACCGTGTCGCAGACGGTATAGAACGAGGTCGGGAAACCCAGCTGCGCGAGATAGTCAAGGCTCTCGCGGTGAGAGCCGAAGGTCACGCCCGTCACCTGCTGGATGTTGAACACAAAGATATCCAGCGCGCGCTCCGCCGTGATTTTGGCGTTCTTCTGACGCAGCGAGCCTGCCGCCGCGTTGCGCGGATTTTTTGCGGGCTTTTCCTCATTCTCCTCCTGCCGTCTGACAAGCTCCTCAAAGCTTTGGAAGGACATATAGACCTCTCCCCTGACCTCAAGGAATTCGGGCGCGTTTTTCAACCGCTTGGGCAGGCTTTTGATCGTCATGAGATTGTCCGTGACGTCCTCTCCCGTGGCGCCGTCGCCGCGCGTTGAGCCGCGGACGAACACGCCGTTGCGGTACTCGCAGGATACCGAGAGTCCGTCGAACTTCGGCTCGACCACATAGCGCGCGTCGGGAGCCGTCTCCCTCACCCTGCGGTCAAAGTCGCGCAGCTCCTCCTCGGAAAAGCTGTCGTGCAGGCTCTCCATCGGAACGGCGTGGACAACGGGAGAAAACTTCTCTCCCGCACTGCCGCCGACGCGGTTGGTCGGGGAATCGGGACGCCTGAGCGACGGAAACTGAGCTTCAAGGTTTTCAAGCTCGCGCAGGAGCATGTCGTACTCATAGTCCGAAATCTCGGGCGCGTCCTGATTGTAATACAGATTATTGTGGTATTCCAGCTTCTCTGTCAGCTCGCGGATCCGCGCTTTTGCAGATTGCATATCCATCCTATCACCGTTTTCATTTTACTTGTGAGAGTCCCTTTTCCCGCAGGAAGGTGGACTCGAGGTCGGCGAGATGCAGCTTGACCGCAAGCGGGTACTTGTCGTACGCCTGACTGATGACGTTGCTGTTCTTGTCGCCGAATTCGCCCATGTGCCAGCGGATCGCCATTGCCTCCTCGATTTTGAGCCGCATCTTGCGCTCGATCAGAAAGACCGACTTCTCGCCGTGACCGTACGGGAACTGGTCGTCGATCGCGTAGTAGGGCACCTTCTCCCACTGTCCCGTCTGCTCGTTCTTGACGTTGCGGGTGGAGACCTTGTAGAACTGCGCCTTGCACAGATCGTGCAGCAGCGCGCATATCGCGAAGCTCTCGATGCTGTCGGTCTCCTCGTCAAAATGCTTCTCCATCATGGTGTTGAACACGCTGACGGAATGGATCACCAGTCCGCTCTCGCACGCGCAGTGATAGCGCGAGCTTGCAGGAGCGGTGAAAAAGTCGGTGCGCTTCAGCCAGTCGAGCAGCTCGTCGGCTCCCTTTCGGGTGATATGTTCCTTGTAAATGCTGATAAATTCCTCCTGCGGAGTCATACGCTTCCCTCCTTGTTTTGTACTGATACTAAACTGCGGCAACCTCCAATGGGGAGGTTGCCGCATTAGAATAACCGATTAATGAAAAATTATTCCTCGACTGCTTCCTCTGCCTTGGGAGCCTGCTGCTCGTCCTCGGGAAGGAGCGCTCTCATGGAAAGGCTGACGCGCTTCTTGTCGAAGTCAATCAGAGTGATCTTTACGTCAACGGTCTCGCCTACGGAGAGTACGTCGGAGGGCTTGTCGATTCTTCTGTTGGCGATCTGGGAAATGTGAATCAGACCGTCAATGCCGGGAATGATGTTCGCGAATGCGCCGAAGTCGGTCAGACCGACAATGGTCGCCTTGCAAACGGTGCCCTCGGGATAATCTCTCTTGAGGATCGCCCACGGATTGTCGTCAGCGTTCTTGAAGCCGAGAGAGATCTTCTTGGTCTCCTCGTTGATATCCTTTACGTATACCTCTACGGTGTCGCCGACATTGACAACCTCGGAGGGATGCTTGATATGTGTCCAGGACAGCTCGGAAATGTGGATCATGCCGAATACGCCGCCGAGGTCAACAAACGCGCCGTAGCTGGTCAGAGACTTGACAACGCCGGTGTATCTCTTGCCGATCTCGCAGTTCTTCCAGAACTCCTCGCGCTGAGCCGCTCTCTGCTCCTTGAGCACGCTGCGGATGGAGCCGATCGCTCTCTTGTATCTGCCGCGCTGGGATACCTCGATCAGACGGAAGTTGACTTCCTGACCGACGAGATCCTCGAGCTTCTCGTCACGGCTTGCGGTAGCCTGAGATGCCGGGATGAATACTCTTACGCCGTTATAGATCACGATGACGCCGCCCTTGACAGCCTCGGTAACCTTGCTTGTGAGAATCTCCTGAGAATCAACCTTCTCCTGAAGCTCCTCCCAGCCCTTCTGCGCGTCTACTCTGCGCTTGGAGAGCATGATGGTGCCTTCCTGGTCGTTGGTCTTCATGATCAGCAGCTCGATCTCGTCGCCGACCTTGACAATGTCCTCGGGCTTCGCGTTCGGATCGTTGGAAAGCTCCGAAACAGGAATAAAGCCCGTTTGTTTTCTGCCGACATCAACCTGTACTTCATTAGGCGCGATGCTAAGGACTGTACCCATTACCCTCTCATTTGTATTTAAGTTTTTGAGGGATTCCTCAAGCATCTCCTCAAAAGATTCTTCAAAATTTGTTTCACCGGATTTCATTTCTTCACTCATTGTATCCAGTACCTCCTTTATTATCTTTGCAGGTGTTGAAGCCCCTGCTGTCACGCCTATGCGCTTGGCACAGCGAACCTGATGCAAGTCCAGCTCGCCGGCGGTCTCGATCAGCACCGTGTTCTCACAGCGCCGTTTGCAGATGTCAAACAGCTTTGCCGTGTTGGAACTGTGGCGGTCGCCGATGACGACCATAAAGTCCGACTGAGCGGCTATGCAATCCGCCTCGCTTTGCCTAACTGACGTAGCATTACATATTGTATCAAATATTTTTGAATTTGTACATAGTTTTTTTAGCTTTTTTACAGATTTTTTCCATTCTTTTGTGTCAAATGTTGTCTGCGCCACAACTTTCACTAATTTATTATTCTCTTTTAGAATATTAGTGAGCAGATTATCCAATTCACCTTCATTGTTAAAGGTGTAACACTCCGCCTTGCAGTTGCCGATGATGCCCTGAACCTCGGGATGCTGCGCGTTACCTGCCACTAACACCAGCTCGGTTTCGGGGTCAGCCTCTGCGACGATGCGGTGGATCTTCTTGACAAAGGGACAGGTCGCGTCGCGCCAGCGGAGCTTCTTCTCCTCGATTTCGTCAATGACGCTCCGGGGGACGCCGTGGGAACGGATGACCAGAATCTCGTCGGGCTGCACCTCGCCGATGCTCTCGACGGGACGGCAGCCCTGCTCCTTCAGCTCCCTGACGACCTCCATGTTGTGGATGATCGGTCCGAGCGTGCAGACCTTTTCTCCATCGCGGATGAAGTCGCCCACGATCGTGATCGCGCGGTTGACGCCGAAGCAGAAGCCCGCCGATTCAGCCTTTTTTATACTCATTGAGCGCTCTCTCCCTCATTCGTTTGATTTCGCCCATGATCATATTGGACGCGTTTTTCAGCTCACGTCTGCCGCCCTCGACCGTCAGTCCGAGTTCCTCGGGGGTGAGCGGCTTTCCGAATTCGATCAGGCGCTTGGCAAAGATGCTTTTGGATTTGCCGATGACGGTGATGCACGCGGGTACGACGGGTACCTGCATCTGCTGCGCCACCAATGCGCAGCCGCTGCGCGGACGCATCAGCTCGCCCGTTTTGGTTCTGCCGCCCTCAATGAAGATCGTCATGACGTTGCCCTCGCGGATCAGATCCTCACCCGTCTTGATCGCCTTGCCGTCGCCCGCGCCGCGCTCTACGGGGAACGCGCCGAGCGCACGGATCAGCGCGCCGAAAAATTTATTCTCAAACAGCTCGACCTTCGCCATGAAATACATCCTGCGCTTTGAGGACAGTCCGAGCAGCGGCGGGTCGGAATTGGACAGATGATTGCTCGCGATGATCACGCCGCCCTCTGTCGGGATATTGTCGGCGTTGACCGTCTTGAAGCGGTAAAGCAGCTTGAATATCGGCATGCAGACGGCCTTGCCGATCGTATAGAGAACCTTGTTCTGTGCCATCAGCGATTCTCCTTTATCACATTGATGATCGCTTCGATGCTCTGCTCAAAATCCAGCTCCGTCGTATCGACCGTGATGCTGCCCTCGGCGGGCTTCAACGGTGCGATCTCGCGGTGCATGTCGTTGTAATCGCGCTCCATGACGTCCTTGAGGACGTTCTCATATTGGACGTCCATACCCTTTTCCGCCATTTCCTTATAGCGTCTCTGCGCGCGCGCCTCGGGAGACGCGGTCAGGAAAATCTTGACCTTCGCGTCGGGCAGGACGACGGTGCCGATATCGCGTCCGTCCATGATCACATTATTGGTCTTTGCCATATCTCTCTGCAAATCAAGCAGATACGCTCTGACAGCCGGCACGGCGGATATGTTGGAAGCCATCTTTGAAGCCTCGGACGTGCGGATCTCTCCCGAAACGTCCTCTCCGTCGAGGAGCACGATCTGCTCTCCCGTTTCGTTGAAGGTCAGCTCGACGCGGATCGACGCGAGCAGCTGTTCCAGCTCCGCGGAGGGCTTCGGCTCTACGTTGTTTCTCATAGCCGCGAGTCCGACGGTGCGGTACAGCGCGCCTGTGTCTACATAAATATAACCGAGAGCCTTCGCCGCTCTCCTGGCGATGGAGGACTTGCCCGCTCCCGCGGGTCCGTCCAGTGCGATTGCGATTGACATGATGTTAGGATTCCTTTCTGTTATGGGAGCCTCTAAAAATTCAATGTTGTGCAGAAGTGCGGAAGATTTTTGGTAGAATGTTGTCAAAGCTCCGCAGGAATACTGACGTATTTCAAGGAGATTTGGCAAGATTATGCCGTGAAGATGCCGCACTTATGCGCGATAGGGAATTATTAGAGGTTCCCTTATTATCAATAAGCTGCGCATTCGCCCGCGAGTCTGCCTGTGCTCCAGGCAATCTGCAGGTTGAAGCCGCCTGTATACGCGTCGCAGTCGATGACCTCTCCCGCGAAATACAGACCGTGCACGAGCTTGCTTTCCATGGTTTTCGGGTTCAGCTCCGCGGTTCTGACGCCTCCCGAGGTGACGATCGCCTCCTCGATCGGACGAAAGCCGCTGAGCGGTATTGTAAAGCCCTTGAGGATGCCGCAGAGCGCGTGTCGCTCCTCGCGGGTGATCACATTGCATTTTTTGTCAAAGGGTACGCCCCATCTTTTGAGGACGGGTACGATGATTTTCCGCGGCAGCAGCTTGGAAAACGCGTTGGATACGTCCCTGTTGGCGTTCTCGCGGAAATCGTTCTGCAGCCGCTTGTCGAGCTGCTCCGCGCTCAGTGCGGGCTTGAGGTCGATGACGGCGGTGTATCTGCCGTCGGGCATCTCGCGGATGTGAGAGCTTGCCGAGAGTACCATCGGTCCGCTGATGCCGAAATGCGTGAAGAGCATCTCTCCGAAGTCGGAGTATATTTCTTTTTTGGAATGATTATCTATGATATTCAGCGCCACATTCCGCAGTGACAAGCCCTGCATCGACTTGCACTCGGGGTCGCTGCTCTCGAGCGGCACCAGCGACGGTTTCAGCTCCGTCACGGTATGTCCTGCCTGCTTTGCGAGCGTATAGCCGTCGCCCGTCGAGCCTGTCAGCGGATAGCTCTTTCCGCCGCAGCAAATGATCACGCTGTCGGCGCAGTAGGTCTCCCTTTCGCCCTTGACGCCGACCGCTTCTCCGTTTTCCGTCAGGAGCGCCCTTGCGGTGTCGTTGACGATGCGCACGCCGCTGTTTGTCACGTAATCACGCAGGGTATCGACCACGTCGACCGCCTTCTCCGAAGCGGGAAAAACCCTGTTGCCCCTCTCGGTTTTGAGCGGCAAGCCGAGGCTCTCGAAAAACACCATCGTGTCCCCGGGCGAAAAGTGGTGGATCGCCGAATAGAGGAACCTGCCGTTCGTCGGGACGTTGCTGATAAAGGTCGGGATGTCGCAGTTGTTGCAGAGATTGCACCTGCCCTTGCCCGTTATCATGATCTTCCTGCCGACGCGCGGATTCTTCTCGAGCAGCGTCACCGACGCGCCGAACTCCGCCGCCGTGCCTGCCGCCATCATGCCTGCCGCGCCCGCGCCGACGACAACAACCTTTTTCTGCATCATTTTTCCGCTCTTGTCTCCTTGTCGTCGTGATTGGAATACACGCCCTCGCGGTTCCATACGTCCTCGAGCAGGCGGAAGGTCTCGGTGACCTCATCCTTCTTTTTGAGCACCGTCGCCACGATCAGGGCGTTGATCAGACTCAGGGGCGCTACCAGCGAGTCGACGATGGACGCCATATCGCTGCGGGCGATCAGTATCGAGTCCGCCGACTGCACCAGCGGAGACGCCATGCTGTCGGTGATCGCGACTGCGTGAGCGCCGCGGGAACGCGCGAAGTTCATCGCCTCGATCGCCGTGGAGCTGTAACGCGGGAAGGAAATGCCGATCATCACGTCCTCCTCGGTGATGCGGAAGATGTGCTCGTAGGTCGAGGACGGGCTGGTGGTGTTGATCAGGATGACGTTGTTGTCAAAAATCAGCTCGAAATAGTACGCGAGAAACGACGCGATCGCGCCTGTGGAGCGTACGCCGAAGATATAGATGCGCTTTGCCGCGCAGATCTCGTCAACCGCGCGTGCGAAATCCTCGTGTGAGGTTTCCTCGATCGTGCGGCGGATCTTTTCGATATCCTGATTGAGAACGCTGTCGAGGACGTTGCCGTCGCCGATGCGTCCCGAGGTGACCTCGATGCGCTGCACGGAGGTGAGCTTGTTGCGGATCATCTCCTGCATCGCCTTCTGCAGCTTGGGATAGCCGTCATAGCCCAGCTCCGTCGCGAAGCGCACGACCGTGCTCTCGGACACGCCGACGGTCTCTCCCAGCTTGGAGGCGGTCATAAACGCCGCCTTATCATAATGCTCCTCAATATAGAGCGCGATGCGCTTCTGTCCCTTTGAGAAGCCGTTCATCATCAAATCAATTCTCGTCAAAAGATGTGTAATCATCTGATGAGCCTCCTTGCTGATTCAATAATCTACTATAAAATATCCGCACCTCTGAACAACTCTATATTTTTGAGGTGCCCTATAACCCAGTTATATTTCATTTTATCACAACAACTTGCAAAATTCAATAACTTCTGAATTTATTTCTGAAAATCAATGCGGATTTTTGAAGTTGTTGCGCTGTTCTTATTGCAAAAAAAATGAGAATATGGTAAAATGAAGCAATCAGAAACGGAGTTGATGAAATGATTGCGATAATCGATTACGGCGCAGGCAATATCCAAAGCGTCGCCAAGGCGCTGACGCACATCGGATGCGACTGCCTTGTAACAAGAAATAAAGATGAAATCCTGAAAGCGGACGGCGCGGTTCTTCCGGGCGTCGGCTCCTTCGGCGATACGGTGGACAGTCTCAACAAATACGGCATCAAGGACGCGATCAAGGAATATATCGCAAGCGGCAAGCCGTTTTTGGGCATCTGTCTCGGCATGCAGCTGCTGTTCCCCGCGAGCGGGGAGAGTCCCGAAGCGGAAGGTCTGGGCATTTATGAGGGCAGCATCACGCGCATCCCGAACGGCGAGGGTCTGAAAATCCCGCACATGGGCTGGAACAGTCTTGATATCAATCCCGAGAGCCGCCTGTTCAAGGGAATCGGGAAAAATCCCTACGTCTATTTTGTACATTCTTATTTCCTTCATGCAGCGGACAGGGAGCTTGTCGCCGCGACAACGGAATACGGCGTGACGATCGACGCCGCCGTGGAACGCGGAAACGTGTTCGCGACGCAGTTCCATCCCGAAAAAAGCGGTGAAACGGGCTTGCGGATACTGAGAAATTTTGCCGAGATTGTGGAGGGCTGAGCATGTACGCAAAGAGAATCATCCCCTGTCTGGATGTAAAAAACGGCAGAGTGGTCAAGGGCATGAGCTTTGTCAACCTGGTTGACGCGGGCGATCCCGTGGAGTGCGCGAAGCAGTATGACGCGCAGGGCGCCGACGAGCTGGTATTTCTTGACATCACCGCTTCGAGCGATTCGCGCAATATTACGATCGACATGGTGGAAAAGGTGGCGAACACCATCTTTATCCCCTTTACCGTCGGCGGCGGCATCCGCAGTGTCGACGACTTCAACGCCCTGCTGCACGCGGGCGCCGACAAGGTTTCGGTCAATTCCGCGGCAGTCGCCCGTCCCGAGCTGATCAGCGAGGCGGCGTATAAATTCGGCAGTCAGTGCGTGGTGGCGGCGATCGATGCAAAGCGGAACGGCGACAGCTGGGAGGTCTATGTCCACGGCGGCAGAAAGCCGATGGGCATTGACGCGGTCGAATGGGCTGTCAAATGCGCCGAGCTGGGCGCAGGCGAGATCCTGCTGACCAGCATGGACGAGGACGGTCAGAAGAAGGGCTATGACCTCGGACTGACCAAGGCGATTTCCGAAAGGGTCAACATCCCCGTCATCGCGAGCGGCGGCGCAGGTGCTCTCGAGCACTTCTATGATGCGTTCACCGTCGGAAAAGCCGACGCGGTGCTCGCGGCTTCGCTGTTCCACTTCGGCGAGATTCCGATTCCCGAATTGAAAAAATACCTCAACGAGAAGAACATTCCCGTGAGATTATAAGAGCATAAAGAAAACCCGGCTCGGCTGAGTCGGGTTTTTCTTTTATTTCTGATTTAGAATTATTCCTCTTCTTTTCTGTAGAACGGCTCGATGCCCTTGACCGCGTTTCTCGCGAATTCCATCGAGAACGGCATCATGGAGAGCTGGATCTCGTCGTCGAGGAAGGGCTTCGCCACGTCCGCGATATCCGCGAAGGTCTTCTGGGTGTCGCCGACAAAGTCTACAACAATAAAGTAGCTGGGCTGACCGTCCTGCTCGATCAGGCGCAGGAACGCCGCGTTGACACCCGGCTCGGTGCTGAAATGATTGATCAGCGCCGCCATCAGGTCAATCGGGTACTCCTCAGGCTCGCCGAGCTTGATCTGCGCGCCGTTGCGGAGCGTGTTCTCGTTGAGACGCATATAATCTCTCTGCTGCTTGATGGAGATCGCCATCGGCTTCGGGAAGGTCACGCTCTTGCCGAACGGATTGATGACAAAGCCGAGTACCTGCGATTTGGGATCCATGATCATATGGGCAAGGCTGTCGAAATCGGTGACGACCTTGTTCGCCTCCTCGTTGCCCTTCCACTTGTACATCTCCTTGATATCGGTGAACACGCCGAAGAACTTCTCGTGTCTGTTGTTCTCGAGCAGACGGAACTGCACCTGCGTCTGATTGGTCATCATGGTCTGCCCGTTCTCTGTGCGTGCCGCCGGAATCTGCGTCACTCTGGCGGGAAGGATGAACTTTGCCTCGAGCACCTGATTGATCATCGCGTCGACGTTCTCCTTGCTGTTCTCCGCCTGCATCTTTTCAATCGCTTCTTTCAGCGCGGGATTGGTGATTTTTTCCGCGGGCACCTTGCTGCCCTCTACTTTTAAATTATTATCGCTCATTTCAGATACCTCCGTTTTATTCTACCTTGTAGGTCTTGTCCGCTTCGACCTTCAGTCCCTTTTTCTCGGGATACTGTACGCTGCCATCTTCTGCGCCGTCGTTGAAGATGATGCGCGGATTTTTCCACTTTCTGGTCATTTCATAGCTGTAGGTGCCGTCGGATTCCTTGGTCATTTCCTTGCCCGGCCATACGGCGTTTTCATTCTCCGCCCTGTCATAGACATAGGCGTATATCTTGTCGCCCCAGTCGTCGGGCTTCTCGAAATACACCTTGGTGCCCTTGGTGATCTCATAGTCCTCGCGGAACGTGATCTCGATTCTCTCGTAGGTGGGGATTCCCTTTTCGTTTTTCGCGGAAAGCTCTGCCACCGCGACCTCTCCCTCCGCGGGCTTTTTCAGGGTGACGGTGTCGCCGTTCTTGAAGGTCTTTTCCGCGCCGTCGATCGTCACGGTGCCTTCCTCGGCGTTCTCAAGCGTGAGCTTCAGCTCATAGCTGTCCGCGGCTGTCACAAACTGCGTGTCCTCGGCAACGCCGGTATTTGCGCAGGGCGCGTACTCCTGATAGCCGTCGTTATAGAGCACGACGACGCTGTTTTCCGCGAGCTTGCTCTCGCAGGTCAGCTTGCCGCCCTTGACGGTGTACTGCGTGGTGCGGTCGACGCGGTCGGTATAGGCGCCGTCCTTGAGATTGGTTTCAAAGTCGACAGTCTTTTCGCCGTTGGTATTGACGATCACCGCGCCCTTGGTGCCGCGTTCGATCATCAGTATCGAAGAATCCGAACCCGGGTTGACAAGCGTCTCCTCCTCGCCGTTCATCGCGGTGCGGAAGAAGTTGACAGCGGACACACGGGCGTCCTTGTACATGTCGTCGCCCTGCGGTCCGATGCGGTTCATGCCCCAGATGTTGTCGATGTTGCTCATGTAGGGACGCGAGAAGAACAGCGGTGTGCCGTCCTTGCGGGCGGTGATGATCGCCCAGCCGAGAATGACGTGATCCTTGTCGAGCGACATCCATGAGCTGTCGTTGATGTAGTTGTCATGGGATTCGACCCATGTGACGACCTTCGCAGGGTCGGAGCTGCCGATGAAGTAGTCGCCCACCATCGAGGTGTTGACGTTGTTCGTGGTGACAGACTCGCGGATCTTGCCGCCGTAGGTGCTGGACGTGGTTCTGCCGATGGCATTGATATACTCGGCAAGCTTGTCGTTGCCGCCCTGCAGCACCTCGCCGTAGATAAAGAGGTTCTCGTGGTTGTCGACCTCCGTCGTCACGCGCTCCCAGAAGTTATTTGTGAAGCCGTCGTCCTCCTTGGGGTCGTCGGGCAGGCCGATGTGCTTCGCGGTGTCATAGCGGAAACCATCCGCGCCGCAGGAGATCGTGTCGTTGATAAACTCGAGGAAATACTCCTGGAAGGACGGACGCTCGGTGTTGATGTCGGGCAGGCCGCCCATCTTGGCGGTGGTGCACTCCAGACGATCGTCCCAATGAGAGATTTCCTTGTTGTTGTGCTGATGATAAAGCAGCTCCAGACTGCCGCCGCCCGCCTGAATCAAGTCCTCCGCAATCGCGTCATACTGCGGTGTGGTGTGGTTCGCGATCACGTCGACAAGCACCTTGACGCCGTATTTCTCCGCCTCGGCGCACATGGCGGTAAATTCCTCCTTGCTGCCGAGCTGGTAGTTGCCGATTTTGAAGTCGGTCGGCTGGTAGTGATAGTACCACTTGCCGTCGCCGTACAGCTCCATGCCGCCGTCCTCACCCTCGAGACAGGCGTTGATCGGAGAGGTCTGCACCGCGGAGAATCCCGCTGCCGCGATATCCGCCATCGAGCGTGAAATCGTGTTGAAGTCCCAGCAGAACGCCTGCAGAATCGCGCCGTCGGCTACCTTTTCCGCGAGCATGAACTTTCCGTCGTTCGCCTGCTGTGTGCTGCCGCCGCTCTGTGAGTTTGCACAGCCCGCAAAAGCCGCCGCGGTTCCCGTGAGCATCAGCGCGGTCAGCGAAGAAGCGATAATTCTTTTATACAATTATAATCACCATCTTTCGTTTAATCTTTCGTCGGTCAAAGCCGACACAAAATGATTATAACATATTTATCACAAAGATGGAAGTGGGTTTTAGTAAATTTATACATGTATTTTTATAAAAAATCAAGGCTGTCCTCACGGGCAGCCCTGATTGTCGATGATGATCTGAAACAGCTCGCGCGTTCTCTCCTGCTCTCCGTTCAGATACAGGTAACCGAACAGCGCTTCGAGTCCCGTCGCGCTGTGATAGTCCGCGACAGAGCCGTGCTTCGGCGTGCATTTCGGCGCGGCGTTTCTGCCGCGCTTATAGACCGCCTGTTCATTCTCGCTGAGGTGCTGCATGAGCAGCGACGCAAAACGCGCCTGACTCTCGCATTTGACCAGCGAGACCTTCATTTTGTTCAGCTCGCCGACGGGTCGGTTCGCCTGACGGATCAGATAGTCCCGCACCAGCAAATCATAAACCCCGTCGCCCACAAAGGCGAGAGAAAGCGGTGAATACGCGTCTGCGGGTGTGCGTTTTCGCTCTTCCATAGGCGCTCCTTACTCGGTGAAGTCGAACTCAACGTCATAGATCGAGACGGTGTCTCCGTCCTCGCAGCCCTTTTCCCGGAGCGCGTCGATAACGCCGCTGTTGGTCAGCACCTTCTGGAAGTAATTCAGGCTCTCGTAATCGTCAAAGTTGATGCCGCGCATGACCTGCAGCAGCCAGTCGGCTTCCACGGTGAAGATGCCGTTATCATTGCGGATGGTGACGGAGTGGTCGTCAAAATCCTCCTCGCTGAGTACCGGAGCAGGCTCCGCCTCATAGCGCGTGATCGGAGGCAGCTGCGAGAGCATCTCCTGAATCTTTTTCAGCAAGGGGTCAACGTCATAGCGGATTGCCGCCATGATCGGGAAGAAATCATAGCCCTTCGCGTTGACGTACTCTTTGAACGCTTCGATCTGCTCGTCGCTCGCCATGTCGCACTTGTTGCCCGCGACAACCATCGGACGCTGTGCAAGCTCGGGATTGAACTTCTCCAGCTCCGAATTGATCGTCTCGAAGTCCTCGATCGGATCTCTGCCCTCGCTGCCCGAGACGTCGACGATATGGACGAGCATGCGGCAGCGCTCGACGTGGCGCAGGAACTGATGTCCCAGACCCGTTCCCTGCCACGCGCCCTCGATCAGTCCGGGGATATCCGCCATGACAAAGCTGCTGCCCTCGCCCATCGAAACAACACCGAGAACGGGCGTGATGGTGGTGAAGTGATAGTTGCCGATCTCGGGCTTTGCCTGCGAGACGACCGAGATCAGTGTGCTCTTGCCGACGTTCGGGAAGCCGACCAGTCCGACGTCCGCCAAAAGCTTCAGCTCGAGCACGACGTCGAATTCCTCACCGGGCAGACCGGGCTTCGCGAAACGCGGCACCTGACGGACGGGCGTCGCGAAATGCGTATTGCCCCAGCCGCCCTTGCCGCCTCTCGCGACGATATGCGGCTCGCCGTCGGAGACGTCCGCGAGGATGCGGTTGCTGCTTTCCTCCCTGACGAGAGTTCCCAGCGGCACGCGGATGATCAGATCCTCCGCGTTCTTGCCGCGGCAGCGTCCTCCCCTGCCGTTTTCTCCGCGCGGCGCGGTGTATTTTCTTTTGTAGCGGAAATCGGCGAGCGTGCTGAGGTTGGTGTCGGCAAGAAAAACGATGTTGCCGCCTCTGCCGCCGTCGCCGCCGTCGGGACCGCCTGCCGCGACATACTTCTCGCGGTGAAACGCCACCGCTCCGTCGCCGCCGTCGCCCGCTTTGATTTTGATGTGCGCTTTATCTACAAACATATCTGTTCCTCACTATACAAAAAGGGTGGATAATCCTATCCACCCTCTCTTCGCAAATATTACTGCTCAACAGGATAAACGCTTGCGCGCTTTCTGTCCTTGCCGACGCGCTCGAATCTGAGAACGCCGTCAATCTTCGCAAATAATGTATCGTCAGAGCCCTTGCCTACGTTAGCGCCGGGATGAATGTGAGTTCCTCTCTGCTTTACGAGAATGTTGCCCGCGAGAACCTTCTGACCGTCCGCGCGCTTTACACCGAGACGCTTGGATTCGCTGTCACGGCCGTTCTTTGTGGAACCCATACCTTTTTTATGAGCGAATAACTGGATTTTAATCTGAAGCATACCTTACACCTCCGTAATTTTTACATTGATAAATTCTGAATACGCTTTCGATAAAGCGTTGAGATGGAGCAGCAGACCGTTGAGAATCACCTCGGCGGTTTTCGCGTCTCCCTGCGACAGATTCAAGCTGAGGAACCCGTCGTTTTCGGTAATGTCAGCCTGCAAAGACTGAACCTCGGTAATGGTATTCGCCGTCATCAGCGCCGCCGAGCTGACAGCCGCGCAGACGATGTCGGAGCCTTCCTCGGCATAATCCGAGTGGCCGCTGATCTCAAAGCCGCAAATATCATTATCCTTTACCGTAAAGATCACCTGAATCATTACGCCTCGATGGAAGTGATCTTTACCTGAGTGTAAGGCTGTCTGTGACCCTTTGCCTTTTTCTCGCCCTTCTTCGGCTTGTAGGTGGCAACTCTGATTTTCTTGCCCTTGCCGTTCTTGAGAACCTCTGCGGTAACCTTTGCTCCCTCTACGAAGGGAGTGCCTACCTTGACACCGTCGTCAGTGCCGACAGCAACTACGTCGAAGGTAACCGTGTCGTTCGCCTCTGCTTCCAGCTTCTCTACAAAGATAACTTCGTCGTTGGTTACCTTGTACTGCTTTCCGCCTGTCTGAATAACTGCGTACATACTTTCAATCCTTTACAATGGGCTCGCTATCTGTGGGTGAAATCGCTTTACTTGCGGGCGCACGTGCACCCTACCCACAATATGCGGCTTATATACTATATCACAAACGCAGAATATTGTCAAGGGTTTTTAAAGACCGTTCTGCAGTCTGCAAGCCTTGATCGTGTTCTTCATCAGTGTCGCGATGGTCATGGGGCCTACGCCGCCGGGTACGGGCGTGATGAAGGAGCACTTCTCCTTGACGTTCTCGAAGTCGACGTCGCCGCAGAGCCTGCCGTTTTCATCCCTGTCCATGCCGACGTCGATCACGACCGCGCCCTCCTTGACCATATCCGCTTTGACGAATTTCGGAATGCCGACCGCCGCGACGAGGATATCCGCTCTTGCGCAGACCTCTTTGAGGTTCTTCGTGCGGCTGTGGCAGATGGTGACGGTGCCGTTTTCATGGAGCAGGAGCATTCCCATCGGCTTGCCGACGATGTTGCTTCTGCCGATCACGACGCATTCCCTGCCCTCGACGGGGATGCTGTAGGAATGGAGCATCTCCATCACGCCCGCAGGGGTGCAGGGCAGAAAATCGTACTCGCCGAGCATGATTTTTCCGACGTTGACCGCGTGGAAAGCGTCGACGTCCTTCACGGGATTGATCGCCTCGATGACCGCCTTGTCGTCGAGGTGCTTCGGAAGCGGCAGCTGAACCAGAATGCCGTTGATGTCCTCTTTCTCATTGAGCTTATGAACAAGGTCGAGCAGCTCCTCCTGCGTGGCGGACGCGGGCAGCGCGTACTCCTCGGAGCGGAAGCCGACCAGCTCGCAGGCTTTCTTTTTGTTATTGACATAGACGCGCGACGCGGGGTCGTCGCCGACGATCACGACCGCGAGGCCGGGCGTTACGCCGTGCTCCTCTTTAAGCCGCAGCGTCTCCTGTCTGACCTGCTCCTTTACCTCTGCCGATACCTTTTTGCCGTCTATAATCTGCATAAAACGGATCCTCCTTCTTTCTGTTGATGATTAATAATACGATTCCTGTAACAAATATCGCGAACGAAAGCACCTGCGACACGCGGATATCCATTCCGAACAATTGGAACGGAAGATACAGGCTGTCCGTGCGCAAGCCCTCGACGATCATGCGTTCAAAGCCGTACCACACGAGATAGAGATAGAATATCTGTCCCGCGTATCTCTGACGGTATTTTCCGTAAAAATGCAGCACCGCGATGCCCAGCAGGCACCAGAGCGATTCGTAGAGGAAGCAGGGATGCACCGTTTCTCCGAGCGTGCCCTCGCTCATCATGCCCCACGGCAAATCAGTCGGCGTGCCGTACGCCTCCTGATTGAAGAAGTTGCCCCAGCGGCCGAGTCCCTGACCGATCAGGAAGCCGACCATGGTGATATCGAGAATGGGCATGAACTTCATCTTCTGGATTTTGGCGACGCCCAATCCGCCGAGCAGTGCGCCGATGATGCCGCCGTAGATGGCGAGTCCGCCCTCATGAATCGCAAAAATCTCGAGCGGATGGGAGCCGTAATAGTCCCATTTGAAAATGCAGAAATAGAGTCTTGCGCCGATGATGCCCGTGATGATGCCCGCGAACACGCAGTTCATCAGCTTGCTGCCGTCGACGTTATAGCGCTTCGCGGAAAAATGCGCGTAAACCAGTGCGAGAATCAGTCCCGTGGCGATTATCAGACCGTACCAGTACACCTGAAACGAGCCGATGGAAAACGCCACACGGTTGATGGTGAATTCCCAGCCGAGATTCGGGAAGCTGACGTGAAACTCGTTCATCCTACACCTCCGCGTCGGGGCTTTTGACGACCGAGAGTGTGCAGTTCGTCACGTCGAGCATCTCCGAAAGGCGTTCGGAAACGTCCTCAAAGCTTGTGCCGGTGATCGCCTCGATATAGTCAAACAGCTTGTTATCGCTGAAATGATAGCTGAGAATGGTGTTGGCGATGGAGCTGACCGAATTGAGCGAGGAAACCACATCGCCGTAGACGGCTTTTCGGGCGATCTCGAAATCGTCCCTGCTCAGTCCCTCTGCCTTGGCCTTGGCGATATACTGCTTGATCATCTCCGCCGCCTGTCTCGGCGCACGGGACTCTCCGCCGAAAATTACGGAGCAGTAGCCCGGTCCCTCAAACAGCTCATAGCTGAACGTGTTGTTGATCAGGTTCGCGTCCATCAGGTCACGGTAGAGCTTACTTGTCGGAGAAGCAAGCATCGAAAGCAGGATATCCGTCTGCGCAAGCTTTTTATCGCCGAGCGGCTCCGCCTTTTCCTTGAAGCCGAGGTTGAACATCGGCATCAGCACAGGGAAGCTCTGCTCCACATAGGGGCTGACGATTTCGTAGGGCTCCTCCTCGAAATAGTTGTGTATCTCATGCGCCTCGCAGGGCTTGAGCATTTTATCGCAAATCGCGAGAACCTGCTCCACGGTGACGTTGCCTGCCACGCAGAGCGCCATATTATTGAGGTTATAGAAGGTGTTGTAGCACTGATAGAGCTTCTCGGCGGTGATTTCCGCGATGGTCTCCACCGTGCCCGCGATGTCGATTTTGACGGGATGGTGGTGGTACATGTTCTCGAGCAGGTTGAACATCACGCGCCAATCGGGAGAATCGTCGTACATCTTGATTTCCTGACCGATGATGCCCTGCTCCTTGGCGACGGTCTGCGGAGTGAAATAGGGGTCGCCGACGAAATCGAGCAGGATCTCCATGCTTTCCTCGAACCTGTCCGTGCAGGAAAAGAGGTAGCAGGTCTTTTCAAAGCTGGTATAGGCGTTCGCGCTCGCGCCTGTTTCGGCATAGCGCGTAAACGCGTCGCCCTCCTCGCTCTCAAAGAGCTTGTGCTCGAGGTAGTGGGCGATGCCGTCGGGTACCGAGATCTTCTCCCCGTCGTCAAGCGAGAAGCAGTTGTTGATGCTGCCGAACTTGGTGCCGATGATCGCGTAGGCGGAGCGGTAGCCCTCCTTGGGGTAGACATAGACGACAAGTCCCGAGCTGTGCTTGATTTTGAAATAGCTGTCCCCCGCGCGGGCGGATTTGATTTCTGTTATATTCATCCTCTCACCTCTCACTTGTTTTTCAGAACATACACGGTGTCAAGCGTCAGCTTGTTTGCCGCGGCGATGATTTCTTCTCTCGTGACAGCAGAGAGCAGTGCGGACTCCTCCTCGATCGTGCGGAAGCCGTCCTGAAGAAGCTGTCTCGCAAACCACGACTCGATGCCGCCGACGGTATCGTTGCTGCCCTGATACGCGTTGATGATCGCCATTTTGGCGGAATCGATCTCAAAATCGGAGATCACGCCGTTTTTCATGTCGTCGATCTCTTTGAGGATGCCCGCTTCGAGCTTCTCGATATTCTCACCCTCGACGCCGCTGTCAATCACGATGATGCCCTTGTCCTTGTCGTAGCGCGCCGCGCAGTAGTAGCAAAGGCTCTGCTTTTCGCGGACGTTGCAGAACAGCTTGGAGGTCGCGGTGCCGCCGAGAATCGCGCACATCAGTCCCGCGGCTCTCGTCTCCGTTTCGGGCAGCGCGATACCCGCGCGGAAGCCCATCACGAGCTTCGACTGGGACACCTCGATCTCCTCTGTCACACGCTTGACCTCACCCGCCTCGCGGATGACCTCCGTGCGGAGCGTGACGGGCGTTCTCGGTATGCTTTGGAACGCTTCGGTGAATACCTCGACCGCCTTTTCGGGAGAGCTGTCGCCGATATAGATGATCTCGGCAACCGCGTCCTTGAGGAGCTTTTCCCATGCGGTATAGAGGGATTCCGGCGTCGCCGCCCGGATCGCCTCTGCGGTGCCGTAACGCTTGATGCCGAACACCTCGTCCGCACACATGATCTCGATCAGGCGCGCGTTGGCATAGATGCGCTTTTCGTTGTATTCGGAATCGATCAGGTCAAGGAGCTGTCTGCGCTCCTGCTCGACCTCCCCGGCGACAAACGCCCTGCCGCTGAGGTTCGGTTCAAAAATCACGCCGCAGAGCAGGACGGAAAGCTCCTTTGCGATGCTCTCTCCGTCGATCGCGTAGCGGTCGTCAAGACCCGAAGCGGAAATCGAAATCACCTGATTCTCTCCGATTTTAGCGCTGCTGACATTCAGGTCCGCGCCGTATAAAGCGCTGAGCTTGCGGCTGAGCGCGGTAAAATCGGGATACGCCTTGCAGGAACGCGAAAGTACGCCCGCGATCAGCGCGTTTTCGGAAGCGGTTTCGGCGCTGAGCGGCACAAACAGGTGAACCGAAAGCTTCATGGTCTTGAAGCGGCTGTCACGGACGCTGTTGAAATATACGCCGTCGGCGATCGGCGTTCTCTGGATAAAACTCATTGCATCATCTCCTTGGTTGTCTGTCGTATATAGTATACCACGTTTTCGTGAGGATTCGTTGCTTTCAAAAAAATCAAGCAGAAACACCGACAAGCAGAAATGCCTGTCGGTGACTGTTGTTATTCGCCCTTTGCAGCACGGAAAATCTTCGCGGATGTCTCCATCATATCGCTTAATCTGCCGTCACCGCATTTCTGCGAAATCGTGTTCATCGCCTGTGTGAATTTTTCGGGCGTGTTGTGCGTAAAGGAATGCGCGTCCGAGCCGAGAATGTCGATCAGCCCGTTCGCTATATATTTGAGCAGCTTGCGCTTGCGGAAAAAGGGAGCTTTGTCCGCATAGTTGCTGATATTCGTCTGGATGATCACGCCGTATTCCTTCAGACTCTCGATTTCATCGGGATGATCGATCAGATATTCATAGCGCTCCACATGGGGCAATACGGGAGTCAGCTTGTGATTGCTCCACAGCGAGTCCATCATGTTCATGGTCTTGTCACCAAAGTCACAGCTGTAGGGGAACTCCGTCAGAATATATCCGGATTTTCCGTAGGCAAGGCCTGACAGGTCATCGCCGTTAAAAAGGAACTGCGTCACATACACCTCGCTGCCGAGAATAATGCTGACGTCTGCGGGAATATGCGGAAGAAAGCTCTCAAACACGGCGTTCCGCTTTGCGATATAGTCGGAGGGAGCCATTTCATGCGTGTAGAAATGCGGCGTCAGGCAGATATTGGAAACGCCCTGCTTTTTCAGGCAGTCGATCAGCGCAAGGCTGTCCTCGACGGTTTTCGCGCCGTCATCAAAGCCCGGCAGAATGTGGGAGTGCATATCATAAAGCTGCATAATTCTCTCCTGTTAAGATTATCAGAGCTGCGCGCATACGAGGTCGCCCATCTGCTCGCAGGACACCTTGTTCATTCCTTCTTCATAGATATCGGGGGTGCGGTTGGTCTCGAGAACCTTCGCAACCGCTGTCTCGATTGCCTGAGCCGCCTCGGGCTGTGCGAGAGAATAGCGGAGCATCATCGCGACGCTGAGGATGGTCGCGAGAGGATTGGCGATGCCCTTGCCCGCAATATCGGGAGCGGAGCCGTGGATCGGCTCATACAGACCGAGCTTGCCGCCCGAAAGCGACGCGGATGCGAGCATACCGATGGAGCCTGCGATCATGGAAGCCTCGTCGGAGAGGATGTCGCCGAAGATGTTGGAGGTCACGATGACGTCAAACTGCTTGGGATTGCGCACGAGCTGCATCGCGCAGTTGTCGACGTACATATGGTTCAGCTCGACCTCGGGATAGTCCTTCGCCACGTTGACGACGGTCTGTCTCCACAGACGGGAGGATTCGAGGACGTTTGCCTTGTCAACACTGGTGAGCTTCTTGTTTCTCTTCATGGCGAGGTCGAACGCGACTCTTGCGATTCTCTCGACCTCGGCGACCGAATATTTCTCGGTATCCCACGCGGCGTCCTCTTCCCTGCCGCGCTCACCGAAATAGATGCCGCCTGTCAGCTCGCGGACGATCATGATGTCCATGTCGTCGCCGATGATCTCGTCCTTGATCGGGGACGCGCTCTTGAGCGGTCCGAAGATAACGGAAGGACGGAGGTTTGCGAACAGTCCCAGCGCGCCGCGGATGCCCAGCAGACCTGCCTCGGGACGGTTGTTACCCGGCTGGTTGTCCCACTTGGGACCGCCGACCGCGCCCAGAATCACGCTGTCGGACGCCTTGCACTTCGCGATCGTCTCCTCGGGAAGCGGCACGCCTGTCGCGTCGATCGCGCAGCCGCCGAGCAGCGCTTCGTCGTATTCTACGGTGAAGCCGAACTTGTCCGCCGCCTTATCGAGCACCTTGACCGCCTGGTTGACGATTTCGGGGCCGATGCCGTCGCCCTTTAATAATGTGATCTTGTAATTTGCCATGATAATTGCTCCTTCTATGTAGATGTAATAAAATACTTATTCTTCCTCTTTGTCCGCGGGAAGGCGGCTGAATACCTCGCTCACCTTGCCGCGCTGCCACAGCATGGGCGTGATGCGGACGGAATAGCCGCAGCCGTTTTCCATCACCCACTCAAACGGCTTTGCCTGCGGCAGTCCGTAGACCGCGAGCAGCGTCATGATCACGCCGCCGTGGGTCACGATCACGCTCTCGGTGGTGCCTGTTTTCATCAGTCCCTCGACAATGCTCTCGAACATGCGGCAGATGCGGCGGATGAAATCCGCGTTGCTTTCGCCGTGCGGCGGTGCGACCTCATTGTCACCGCCGAGCCACTTCTCAAATTCAGGCTCGTTTTTCAGCTCGTCGGCTGTCTTGCCCTCCCACTCGCCGAAGTTGCATTCGCGCAGGTTCGCGATGGACAGCGGGCTGAGGTCGGGATAGAGAATCTGACAGGTCTCCGTGCAGCGCTTGAGCGGACTGGTGAACACCACCTGCGTTTTCGGATAGCTGTAATTTTCGGCAAGCTGCCTGAGCGCCTTTTTTCCCTCCTCGGAAAGCGATACGTCGGTGACACCGATGTATTTGCCCGAAAGGGTCTCGTCTATCGCCCCGTGGCGAATGAAATGAATGACATAGGACTTCATAGCAGCCTCCCGATGCGCAAAAATCTTCCTGCGGGATATTTACATTCCGTTATTTGCGCGTTATACTATATGTATATAGGCAGGAAAAATGTCCATACCTGCACCAGATTATTATACTATCAAAAGGAATGGAGTGTCAAGACTTGAATCACGATTTTCCGAGAATTATTACCTTTCTGCGCAAGGAAAAGGGCTTGAGCCAGAAACAGGCGGCTGCCGATCTGGGCGTTTCTCAGGCGCTGCTGTCGCATTATGAAAAGGGAATCCGCGAGTGCGGACTCGATTTTCTGATCCGCACGGCGGAATATTACGACGTCTCGACCGACTATCTGCTCGGCAGGACAGTCCAGCGGAAGCCCTCAGCGATGACGGATATCCCCGACGCGGATGAGATCGGCCACATGAAGGGCAACATGATCAACCAGGTCAACAAAAAGCTGATCACCAACACAAACGCGGTGGTGTTCGACCTGCTCGCGCAGCTCGGCGACAAGCGGCTGACAAACGCCGTCAGCAACTACCTGATGTGCGCGGAATATGAGGTTTTCCGCGTCATTTACTGCGCCGACAAGAGCAACACCCAGACGATGTTCTCCCTCGACCGCAGCCGCTTCAAAAACCTCACCGCCGCCGCGATGCTGCTCGATATGGAGCTGATCGAGGCGGTGCTCGAAAAAAATAAGCTCTCCCTCGCCCTTTCTCCCGACATCATCTCGGGATATTTCGACAAGGGCGCGTCCTCGCTCTTTAACCTCATTCAGTTCGCCGAACGGAATATCCGCGGCTTCGCGGGAAGAAACGACTGATTTTCCCGCAAAGGCCGAAGCAGGCTGACCGTATAGCCAACCTGCTTCAAGGAGATGTTTATGAAAAATTCGTCGTCATCAGAATTCTTTAGAGGAATTATAAGCGGGATTCCTCGGTTTCGGGCATCAGAACGGCGATCTCAAGGTTGCCGTTGCGGATGCGCAGCTCGTCGATAAACTTCTGGATATCGTCCTCACTGACCAGCTCGACGCGGTAAAGGAGCTTGTAAAGGCTGCCCATGTTGGAGGTCTTGACGGTGAGGAGCTTGGCGTTGTGGGTGTATTTCTCGAAAATCTCATCAAACTCATGCGCGTAGTTGAGATCCTCGGGAACGGTGATTTTCAGGCTTCTGACAAGGTCGTCGCGCTCCTTGAAGTGGATGAACGAGGTAATCAGCATCACGATGCAGATGATGACCACAAAGATCGCTGCCAGTCCGATGTAGCCCATCGCGGTGGCAAGTCCTGTCGCCATCGCGAGGAAGATGCTGACGATCTCCTTCGCGGAGCCTGCGACGCTTCTGAAACGGACGAGTGAGAAAGCGCCCATGACCGCGACGCCTGTTCCGACGCTGCCGTTGACCAGCATGATGACGGTCTGAACGATGGCGGGTATCAGGAAGAGCGCCAGCAAGAAGCTCTTGCTCTGCTTGGCGCGGAAGCCTGCCGTGAAGGCGATGACTGCGCCGAGCACCAGCGAAACCGCCGTGCAGATAAAGTAGATTTCGGGTGTAAAGGTTTCTGAATAAATCGCGGAAAATAACTGACTAAGCACAATACTTACCTCCTAATACCTCATTTTTTCTTTCGGTTACTATCCTGTAAGCCGTTCCGTATTTGGAGAACGACCCGGGGAACAATTTCAGCTCATTGAGAGCGGCGGTGAGCCAGAGCGGCATGGTGTTGAGCGATTTGATCTCCATGATGCAGAGGTTCTTCTGCAGGATGGTCTCGCCGTAGCTGCCCTTGGAAAGCTCGAGATTATCGGTGCGGAAACGCACGTTTTTGTCAAAGGTGATCCTCAGCTCGTGATCCGTCTTGCTGTAGAACGCGGTCCTGTCGTAGCCGATAAACATTCTCGGACGGAGGTTGCGGTAACGCTCCATCGTGTAGTCGATCTCCCTCATGATCTGGGAGTCGTTGGGCAGCTCGCTGTGGTTGAGGTAATCCATCGCCTCTGCATATCGCAGCGTCTGACGTCTTTTGTAGACAACGCCGCGGTACTTCTTTTTCAGCTCGAGGAACACGTTGCTGTCCGCCTTTGGTGTGGAATAGCTGCGGAGTCTGAGCTTTTCCTTGTAGACGGGCTTATCCATCGAGTTGCGGATCAGGAGAAAATCGTCGGTGTCGAAGTAAAGGCTGCACACGGTGCTTTCGCCGTACTCGTCGGGCTTGATGTAGCTTTCGATCAGCCTGAGCAGCGCTTCTCTCTGCTTGAGGGTGATGATATATTTAATCTCTGTTCTTTCAAAGATGGTCTGAACTTTCATTGTCGTTGCCTCCCTTTGCTGTTGTGACTAAAGCTTACACCCGAAACCTTAAAAATATCTTAAAATTTTTTAAGTTTCCGAAAAAGTTTTTTCAGGAGCTTTTTGCACCGGTGCTTTGCTTTTGTTTGACTGCAGTATAAGGGACGAAACTTAAAAAACGCTGAAAAGATTTTAAAATTTGAAAAGATTGATTATTTAATGATTTTTTAAGCCTTGCCAATTAATATACAGATGTAAAGAAACAAAGGAGGATGCAGTATGCAGATATTGATCGTAGAGGACGAAAAGCGACTTGCGGAAGCGCTCAAACAGATTTTATTGGAGCAGAAATATATGGCGGACGTGGTGTACGACGGCAACGACGGCATGGACTACGGCATGAGCGGAATATATGATCTGATCATTCTCGATGTGATGCTCCCCCACCGCGACGGCTTTGAAATCGCGAACGAGCTGAGAAAGAACCGGATCCAGACGCCGATCCTGATGCTCACCGCCAAGGACGCCGTCAGCGACAAGGTATCGGGACTCAACAGCGGCGCGGACGACTACTTGACAAAGCCCTTCGCTCCCGAGGAGCTGCTCGCGCGCGTCAAGGCGCTCACGCGCCGCAGAGGCGAGGTCATGCTCGACGAGACGGGCTACGGCGACTTTCAGTTCAACGCCTCCACGAGCATGCTGTCAAAGGGAACGAAGTCGGTTCACCTCAACTTTAAAGAAGCGGAGATCCTCAAGCTTCTGATTGCCAACCGGGACATCATCCTCTCCAAGGAGGATATCATCACCAAGGTCTGGGGCTACGATTCCGACGCCGGCTCCAATAATGTAGAGGCGTATGTGTCCTTCCTCAGACGCAAGCTCCACTTCATTCAGTCCTCCACCGAGATCAAAGCGATCAAAAAGGTCGGCTACAGATTGGAGCAGAAGTCATGATCAGAAAGCTGCGGGCACGCATTATTATAATCAATATGGCGCTGATGGGGATTGTTATTCTTGCGATCTTCACAACGGTCTGCGTCAGCTCCTACAGCAACGCGGTCAACGACATGGAACGCGGGCTGAATCAGGTGGTCGGAAACAGGGATTTTGACCGCGACCGCGCGACCGACGACAACGCGCCGCCCTTTGACAAGGAAAGCAAGGGCAGCTTCAAGCAAAAGCCGAATATTCACGACAACGAGCCGATGCAGATTTCCTCCTATGTCATCGTCGAGCTGGACGACGACGGCAACATCACCAACACGACGGAAAACAACGTCAGCATCGACGCGGATGATCTGGAGGAATGTGTGAAGCTCGCGCGGCAGTCAAACAGCATCAGCGGTCAGATCGGAGATTACGGGCTGATGTATGTCAAGCACGACTTCATGGAAGTCCACAAGATCGTGTTCGCAAGCAACAATATGGTTTTCGCCAACCTGCGGAACACGGTGCTGGTCAGCGTCGGTCTGTTCTTCGGCAGCATGGTGATCATCTTCCTGATCAGCCTGTGGCTGTCGGGACTTGCGGTCAAGCCCGTCAAAAAGGCGTGGGAGCAGCAGAAGCAGTTCGTCGCGGACGCGTCTCACGAGCTGAAAACGCCGCTGACGGTCATTCTCGCGAACAACAATATCATGATGTCGCACCCGCAGTCGCGCGTTACGGACGAGCGTCAGTGGCTCGAGAGCACCGAGGAGGAAGCGCAGCACATGAAGCAGCTGATCGACCAGATGCTGTTCCTCGCGAAATCGGACGCGGGCAATACGCAGGTGCAGCTCTCCGAGGTAAACCTCAGCGAGATCGTCGAAGGCTCGGCGCTCAACTTCGAGCCTGTCGCCTTTGAGCGCGAGGTGCTGATTGACACGGATATCCGGCCCGATATCCTGATGCAGGGCAACCAGCTGCAGCTCAATCAGCTGGCGCATATTCTGATCGACAACGCGGTCAAATATGCGGAGGACAACAGCACGGTCACCATCGCGCTTCACAAACACGGCGACGGCACTGAGTTCACCGTCAACAACAAGGGCAGCGTGATTTCAAAGGAAGAAATGGAGCACATCTTCGACCGCTTCTACCGCGCGGAAAAATCGCGCACCACAAAGGGCTACGGACTCGGACTTGCGATCGCGCAGCGGATCGTGGAGGATATGAACGGAAAGATCACCGTACAGAGCAATCAGACGGACGGCACGACCTTTACGGTATACTTCAAAGGATAACAGCAGATAAAAAAAGCGGCGGCTTCCTCTCGGAAGCCGCCTTTGATTATTCGGAATCAATAGATGTGAGGCGCGATGGGCGCGTTGGGATTTTCGTCGGGATTCTCGCTGTAGAGCGTCGCAAAGTCATTGGAAGAGTAAACTCTGCTGTCGTTGATGACGATCCACATCTCGTTGCTGACATAACCCTTGTAGTCCTTTGTCTGCGGGGAGCCGTTCTTGGAAAGGATGACGTTGTAGGTACCCGTTCCCGTGTAGGTGAAGCTGTAATCGAACCAGCCGTCGCCATCGGTGTCGCTGATCTTGATTCCGGGCCACTTCGCGTTGTCATCGGGCGAATAGTTGCCGCTGTCGTTGCCGTTGAGGTCGGAGCCCCAGATCCAGAGATGGGGCGCCCATGTCTCGGTGCCGTTGTGCTTGATGTGCAGCTTGACGTTGGGATTGCCCAGCTCATAGTAGTAGTCGACATTGAGGGTATTGCCGAACGGGATAGCGCCCTCGGTCACCTTCGGACGTCTGGACTCGTCGATGATGTAGCCCATTACCTTGAATTCCTTCGAGGTGAAGGGATCGCCGACTCTGCCCTCGATCACGATCGGGTCGGTAAAGGTCTTCTGCTCGCCCTGATCATCCGTATAGAAGTAGTTGATGACAACCTTGCCTGTGGAAACGGGCAGCTCGGAAATGAACATCTGCTCCATGGTCGCGTCCGCAATGGACTTGGCGCCGTCATAGTTGAAGTCGATGTTCTTGACGACGTCCTCGGGAAGGGTGATCAGCTCTGCGAGGTACTGCTGATAGCAGGTGACGTCGCTGATGTCGACCTTGCCGTCGCCGTTGAGATCGCCGTACTTATCGAGCGATTCGGGAACATAGTCCTTGAACACGAAGGTAACGCTCTGGGGTTCTTTGGTGAATACGCCTGTCGCGCTGCCCTCAACCTTGCTGAGCACATAGGTGTTGGGTACGCTACCGACGGAGGAAACCTGATAGCCGGAGTCGATGTTGCCCTGGATCTCCATGGGGTCGGTCAGCGGGGTGCCGTCGTAGTAGACATAATTCGCAACGACGGTGCCCATGCCGGACTCGATGGGAGTGGACTCAAAGCTCTCCTTGTCGACCGCGATGACCGCGGAGTTCGGCTCTACGGTGAAGGTGGAACCCTTGACCTCGGCGAGCTTGGTGACGCCTGCGGTCTTTTCGTTCGCGATAACGATCCAATCCTTGCAGGAGGTGTCATCGAGCTTGAGGTTGGTCGCCTTGTGATAGCCGTTGAAGAGAACCGCCATCTTCTTCCACTGTCCCGCGGTGTTGTTGTCAACGGTGAACGCGACGACGTTGGTCATGTTGTCCATGTTGTTCGCGGAATTGAAGTGATACGCCTTGTCGTAGGACTTATCGGCGGTGGTGAAGGGCTTGAAGTTCTCGCGGATGGTGCGCAGTCCCTTGTAGTAGGAAACGAGGTCGGCGTAATCCACGATATTCTGCCAGTTGATCTTGTTGATTTCGGGTGAGCTTCTGTAGCTGTTGGTGTCGCCGAACTTGGTTCTCGCCATTTCCTGACCCGCGAGGTTAAAGAGAATACCCTGAGAGGTAAACTCGATCGCGGCAGCGAGCTTGTTCATCGCGACGCCTGTTTCGTGTCTTTCGCCGAGCTTTCCGAGGTCTGCGGAAATCACGATCTGGTCATAGAGTGTCGCGTTGTCGTGGCAGTCCGCGTAGGTGACGCACTGCTCGGGAGCCTTTGCCAGCCAGCCGTTGAGGGCGTTGCTGTTCGCTCTGATACCGTGGCGGATATTGGGAGCGTACTTGTCGGTGCCTGCGATAAAGCCGCGGTCGGAGGTGTCAAATACGGAACCCTTGATACCGTCGCGGATCTTGTCGTTGAAGAACGCTACGCGGCTGTCGAGCAGCTTGGCGTTCGCCTGGGTCGCCTGCTTGAACGCTGCGCCCGTGCAGGTCTTGGTGGGATAGTTGGAGGTGCCGCCTGTCCAGCCTTCGCCCCAGATGGTGATCTTCTTGCTGACCTCGTCGAGGTTCGCTCTGATCAGGTTCATGGTCTCGACGTCGAGCAGACCCATCAGGTCGAAACGGAAGCCGTCAACGTGGTACTCGTCTACCCAGTAGCGGCAGGACTGAATGATGTAATCTCTGGTCATGGCGCGCTCGGAGGATACCTCGTTGCCGCAGCCGGAGCCGTTGGAGAAGGTGCCGTCCTTGTTCAGGCGGTAGTAGTAATCGGGAACCGTGCCCTGGAAGCAGGAGTCGGTGTTGAAGGTGTGGTTGTAAACAACGTCCATAACGACCGCGATGCCCGCGTTGTGGAGCGCCTGGATCATCTGCTTGCATTCGGTGATTCTGACGTTGCCGTCATAGGGATTGGTGGAATAGGAGCCCTCGGGGACGTTGTAGTTCTGCGGGTCATAGCCCCAGTTGAACTGATCGTCGTCGCCCGTCTCGTCGATGGACTGGAAGTCATAGAAGGGGTTGAGCTGAACGGTGGTCACGCCGAGCTGCTTGAGATAGTCGACACAGGTGGAAACATTGCCCTCGCCGTTGAGGGTAGTGTCCTTCTCGGTGAACGCGGTGTACTTGCCGCGGTTCGGCTCGCTGACGCCGGAGTTCGGGTCATGGGAGAAGTCCTTGACGTGAAGCTCCCAGACATAGGACTCGGTGCTCTCGTCGAACAGAATGTGCTTATCGTTTTCCCAGCCTGCGGGGTCGGTCTTGTCGAGGTCGCAGACCATCGAGCGCTTGCCGTTGACGCCGGTAGCGACGGAATATACGTCCTGGATCTCCTTCGTCTGAAGCTCGCCGCTCTTGGGATGCGCCGCGGTGACGGTGTAGGTGTAGTAGGTGTTGACGATATCGCCGGCAACGGTCGCCGTCCAGACGCCGGTGAACTTGTCGCCGTCCATCACCTTTTCCAGCTCTACGGTGCCGAGATTCTTGGCGCCGGTCTCCATATCGGAGCCGGTGGCGTAGCGGTTGAGGACAACCTTGGTCGCGGTCGGCGACCACACCTTGAAGGTTGTGCCCGCGGGCGTGTAGGTCGCTCCGAGGTCGCCGCCCGTGTAGGTGTATTCCTTGTCGATCGTCTCACAGGCCTTGGAATAGTCGGTATTGCCGCCGACGGTGTCGTCCGCGGTTGCCGCAAAGCCTGTGAGTATACTGCTTGACGCGAGTACACACACAGCGAGAACCGAAGCGAGAATTTTCTTTGTAGTTCTCATAGAAATCCTCCTTTTAGATTTTTGAAATAATATTGAGTCCGCAGAAGCGGAAATAACTACCTTACTTTTCCCCGATTTTTTCGATGATGTCCATGTTCTTTCTCAGTCGCTCCCTGCGCTTGTGCGTTCTGTAGAACACGGAAGCGATGCACAGCACGCCGATCACGCCGAGTCCGATCATCACATATTTCAGCGCCTCGGCAAACGGGTCGGGCTTGGAGGAATAGCTGAATATGACGTTGGTCTCTCCCTCGGCAAACACGCCGCGGAAGTTCTCGGGAAGCTGAATGAGCGTCATGTCCTGATACTCGTTGTCGGGGACGGAGTATTCCTCCCCAACCTCTCCCTTGACGGTCGACTTTTCGATGATCCTGCCGTCGTCCGCCATGTAAACCGCGTTGACGATACATTCCGATGCGTCGTCGTCCTCGGTGATGCGTTTGTATTTGTATTCCACCACGCTGTCCGAGGAGGGCGTGAGTCCCGCGCCGTTCTTGGGAAGGGCGTCCATGTTCAGGCGGTAGCCCTCTACGCTCGGCAGATCGGGGGTGAAATACTGCTTTCCCTCGCGGTTGCGGATGACATACGCGTCGGCAAGCTCTTCTTCGCTTTCCTCGTCGATGAACTTTATGGTGACGTCGCACATCTTGCCGTCGAATTTCTCGACATAGACGTCGGCGTATTTCACCTTGTCGGTGAACTCTCCCCTCGTGTCGCCCGAGGTGGATTTGATATCGTAGTTAAGGGAATTCGCGAGGTCGCTGAGACTGTAGCTCTTGCCGATATCGTCGGACACGACCTGCGTCTTGATTTTTTCCTTTGTCGCGTTGTCATAGTAGTTGACGACGACCACGCCCTCGTGATCCTCGATGCCCGCGCTCTGATAGCTGCTCTTGTCCACGTAGATCGCGGCGGAATGAGGCTTGACGCTGAGGTTGCCCGAGGCGGCGCCGAGATTGCGCAGACCTGCCGTCTGCTCGTCGGCGATCCGGATCCACTCGCCCTCTACGCTGACGTTCTGCTCCTTGTCGGAGCCGTTGAACACGACGCAGAGCTTATTCCACTTGCCTGCCTCGATGTTCGGCACCACATAGGCGCAGACGCCGTTCGGCAGGTCGGGAAGCGAGGTGATGTTGTTGGCGGTTGTATTGGTGCTGTCGGACAGCGCCGCGAAGTTCTCGCGGATTTTGAGCAGTCCGCGGTAATATTCCACGATGTCGCTGTAGGTCTCGAGGCTCTTCCAGTCGAGCATGTTTTCCTCTCTGGAGGACGAGAACGAGTTCTCGTCGCCGTCCTTGGTGCGTGCGAATTCCTCGCCGCCGAGGAAGAACGGTATGCCCTGCGAGGTCATGACGATCGCGGCGGAGAGCTTGTTCATCGCGACCAGATCCTCATGGCGCTTGCGGTACTCGCCGTTGCCGTAGACGGAATCGACCAGCTTGTCATACAGCGCGAGGTTGTCGTGACAGGACGCGTAGGTCACGCACTGCGTCGGCACGTTTGCCCATCCGGAGCCTGATTCCGACTGTCCTGTAAATCCGAGCTTGATTCCCGAGCGGTTGGAGCCCTTCTGCACAAAGCCTTCGCCCGCGCCGAATACGCTGCCCTTGATCGCGTCGCGGATGCCGTCGTTGAACGCGCCGATGCGCTCGTTCATCTTTTTGAGGTTGCTCTGGTTCGCCATGACCGTGCCCGCGTCAGCGGCGGTCGGCATGTTCCACGCCTCGCCGTACATGATGATTTTCTTGCCCGTGCCGTCCTCATAGAGATTGTCCAGCGCCTCACGGATCTCGTTCATCGTCGTGACGTCGTGCAGTCCCATCAGATCAAAACGGAAGCCGTCGATGTGGTATTCCTTCGCCCAGTAGGTGACGGAATCGATCATGTATTTGCGGAACATCAGGTGCTCGGATGCGGTGTCGTTGCTGCAGCCCGAGCCGTTGGAAAAGCTGCCGTCGTCGTTCATGCGGTAGTAGTAATTCGGTACCGTATACTGGAACCACGAATCGGTCGAATAGGTGTGGTTGTAGACAACGTCCATGATGACGCCGATGCCCGCGTTATGGAGCGCCTGGATCATCTGCTTGCATTCCTTGATGCGCACATTGCCGTCGTAGGGATCGGTGGAATAGGAGCCCTCGGGGCAGTTGTAGTTGACGGGATCATAGCCCCAGTTGTACTGCTCCATGATGTCCTTGCTCTCATCGACGGAGCCGAAATCATACATGGGCATGATCTGGACGTACTTCACGCCCAGCTTTTTGAGGTAGTCCACGCAGGTCGGCGTGCCACCGCGGATACCGTCGACGGTCGTGCCGTTTTCGGTGAAGGCGAGGAATTTGCCCCTGTGCGACTCCATCACGCCGCTGGTTTCCGAGGACGAGAAGTCCGCGACGGAGATCTCCCATACCGAAGCGTCCGTCTGGTGCGCCACACAGACGTGACGGTCGTTCTCCCAGTTGTCGGGATTGGTCTTGGAGAGGTCGACGACCATTGAGCGCTTGCCGTTGACACCGCACGCACGGGCATAGATATCGCCCGTTTCATAGCTTTCGTCGCCGTGCGTCACCGTATAGGTGTAGTAGAAGCCCGCAAGATCGCCGCTGACGCTCGTCTCCCACACGCCCGTCTTTTTGTCAAAGGTCATCTCCTTGGTGCGGATGGACTTGCTGCCCTCTTCCTCGCTGCCCTTTTCATAGAGGTCGAGCGATACCGCGTCCGCGTAGGGCGACCACACCTTGAAGGTCGTTGAGTTCTCGGAATAGACCGCGCCTAAATCCGAGCCGTTATACGCCCACTTGTCAAGCTTCGCGGCGTATGCCTTGTAGTCCTTTTTTTCGTCAGCCGCGCGGGCTGCACCTGTACACATACCCATCATCATAACGATACTCAAAACTCCTGTTAATATTCTTTTTTTGATCAATTGAATGCCTCCTAATCGGCGCATTTTGTCCATTTAATTGTATCACACAAGAGCGACTGTAATAATTCTGTTTTAGAAATTTAGCGTTTCCCCGCCGGCTTTTCGTCTGTAGAAAATCCGATAGCAATTATGTTGATGTTGCACAAGACATTGTGGAATCCTGTCCCTTTATTAGTCAAAAAACGGACAGCCGCTTGCCGCAAACTGTCCGTTAAATATCACTTTTTCGGCTTCACGCCGTTCTTTTTGAGATAGTCGAGAATCTGATCGTCGTCCCACAAGCCCAGATCATCGGTGCCCGCAAGGTACTCGTTGTGGTGGCGCACCTCGTGGTGCAGGATGCGGGTCAGCTGCCTGTAGAGCTCGTCCCTGCTGACATTGCCGTACACGCGCACGATGGAGCCGTAGAAAAACACGATCGCGTTGCCCAGCGAATTGCGTCTGTACTCGCCGAGAATGTACAGGTCGCCGTGAAGCGCCTGCGGATGCAGCTTTGTCTCCGGCAGGAGCGAAATGCCGCCGTTGAGGTCGCGGTACAGCTCATAAGGCATGGAATCGGCGATTTCATCGAGCATCTGCCCTACTTCTTCAAACTCATACATAATTCTAACAAAGAAAATTAATAATCAAGGTAATCCTTGAGTTTTCTGCTGCGTGAAGGATGGCGGAGCTTGCGCAGCGCCTTTGCCTCGATCTGACGGATGCGCTCACGGGTGACGTTGAACTCCTTGCCGACCTCCTCGAGCGTGCGGCTTCTGCCGTCCTCGAGTCCGAAGCGGAGACGGAGCACCTTTTCCTCCCTGGGCGTCAGGGTGGAGAGCACGTCCGCGAGCTGTTCGCGGAGCATGGTGTGGGAAGCGGCGTCAGCAGGTGCGGGCGCGTCGTTGTCGGGAATGAAGTCGCCGAGGTGGCTGTCCTCCTCCTCGCCGATCGGGGTTTCGAGGGAAACAGGCTCCTGCGCTACGCGCATGATCTCACGCACCTTGTCAACGGGCATATCGATCTCGTCCGCGATCTCGTCGGGAGTCGGCTCGTGGCCGTTCTGATGGAGGAGCTGACTCTGTACCTTCTTGACCTTGTTGATGGTCTCCACCATATGGACGGGGATGCGGATGGTTCTCGCCTGATCCGCGATCGCGCGCGTGATCGCCTGTCTGATCCACCATGTCGCGTAGGTGGAGAACTTGAAGCCCTTGGTGTAGTCGAACTTCTCGACCGCCTTGATCAGTCCGAGGTTGCCCTCCTGAATCAGGTCGAGGAACTGCATACCTCTGCCGAGGTAGCGCTTCGCGATGCTGACAACAAGACGGAGGTTCGCTTCGGAAAGGCGCTGTCTTGCCGCGATATCGCCGTTGGAGATGCGGATCGCGAGGTCGACCTCCTCCTCGGAGGAAAGCAGCGGCACCTTGCCGATGTCCTTGAGGTACACCTTGACGGGGTCGTCGATCGCGATACCCGTTTCCGCAGCAGGCGTTCCGGTTTCGTCGTCCTTGTTCTCATCATAGGGGATCTCGAGGTCCTCGATCTTGATATCGCCCATGTCATCGATGATCTCGATGCCCTGGTGGTCGAGCGTCTCATAAAGCTTTTCAAGCTTTTCGGGATCCAGATCCGCTTCGCCGATCGCATCCAGAATATCCTGGTTGGTCAGCTGACCGCCCTTCTGTTTGGCTAAGTCGATTAAATCCTTGACCAGTGACTTCTTTTCCTGCTGTGCCATAAAATACATCCTTTCCTTATTCAAAACCTATTGTTTGTTCCGCCTGATGCGGTCAAAATAAGTATTGATCTGCTCTGTCGTCATTGCGCCCTTGTCGGACGGCTTTTGGCTTTCTCCCTGAATCACGCCGATGAATTCACGCAGCGACTGCGGCGTCATCGCGATTCCCTCATTCCGGTGCAGAATGCGGTAGAGCTTACTCTGCTCGTCCGAGCTGAAATCCGCCGTCAGGTTGTTGAGCGGCTCCAGTCCTCCGCTGATTCTGTCGCTGAAATAGACGAAATAGCGCTTCATCAGGGAATTTTGAAACTGCTCCGCGTTCACCTGCGACTGAATATAGCGCAGTGAGTCGGGGTTCTTGATCAGATACGCCACCAGCGCTTCCTCTGCCGAGGTGCTTTTGAGCTTGGTGCGGCGTTCCGTATCTATTTTATCATCTCTGCCGCTGAGCTGCGTCTGCAGCTGACGCGCCTCTTTGCGGCGGTTGTCGCGGCTTTTCTTTTTAATGATTCTGTCGATCTGCGTCAGCAGCGCCTGCTTGTCCACGCCCGTTTCACGGCTCAGCCCCGAAACGTAGACGTCGCGCTCGATCGGGCTTTCGATATCCGCAATCAGCTTTGCTGCCGCTTCGAGATAGTCTACCTTGCCCTCGGGGGTTGCGAGATTATGGTTCGCCTTGATTTTCTGCAGGCGGTAGTCGACGTCGTTTCCGCTCGCTTCAATGATCGCGGCGAATGCCGCGGGACCGTCCGCGCCCTTGGATTTGATGAACTCGTCGGGGTCCTTGCCGTTTGGGATGCTGAGCACCCGCACCGTCAAGCCTGCCGCGCGCAGAATCGGAATCGCTCTGGCAGTCGCCTTTTGTCCTGCCTCGTCCGCGTCGTAGCAGATGATGATCTCGTCGGCGTAGCGTTTCATCAGCACCGCCTGCTCCGAGGTCAGCGCCGTTCCGAGAGAGGCGACGGCGTTCTGAAAGCCCGCCTGACTGACGGAGATGACGTCCATATAGCCCTCGCAGAGCAGCAAGACGCGGCTGCCTGTATTTTTTGCGTTGTTGAGCGAAAAGAGATTCTCGCTCTTTTTGAAAACGGGGGTATCCGAGGAATTGAGATACTTGGGCTTGGCGTCGCTCATAATTCTGCCGCCGAAGGCGATCACGTTGCCGCGCAGGTCGATGATCGGGAACATCACTCTGTCACGGAAACGGTCGATGATGCCGTTGCCGCTGTGACGCTTGACGCCGAGGTTCGCGGAGATGATCTCGTTCTCCTTGAAGCCCTTTGCCTTCAGATGGTCGCACAGCGCCGTCCATTTGTCGGGCGCGTAGCCGAGACCGAAGTGGCGTATCGTCGCGTCGGTGAGCATTCTGCCGCGCAGATAGTCGCGTCCTCCCTTTCCCTCGGGCGACATCAGCGAGCGGTAAAAGAAACGCGCCGCCTCGCGGTTCGCCTCGAACACCCGTCTGCGCAGATTGCTCAGGGAATTATCGTAGGAATCCTCGGGCATATCCAGCCCGACGCGCTGCGCGAGATACTTGACCGCGTCGACATAGTCGAGGTTCTCGATCTTCATAATAAACGAAATCACGTCGCCCGACGCGCCGCAGCCGAAGCAGTAAAAGGAGTCGGTTTCCGTATAGATATTGAAGGACGGCGTTTTTTCGCCGTGAAACGGACACAGACCGACCATGTTCCTGCCGCGCCGCTTGAGCGCGACGTAGGAGGAAATGACTTCCGTAATATCGTTTCTGGATTTCAGCTCGTAAATGAACCCCTCGGGAAATGCCACAAAACCGCTCCTTTCCCCATTTCTACATATTCCTTACGCCGTTTTTCGGCGTTTCCCTTTATTTTTTTGAAAAAAATTTGTAACTATTCAGAGCCACCCCACAAAGATCTGATCGGTTTGACATGACAAAGCCATCTTAACCGCGTGATAGGAATCGATTCCGTTTTTGCGGGCGGTGCTGATGAATGACATTAAGCCCATATATTCCTCTGCGCCGGTTTTGCTTCTGAAACAGCCGCAGACCTTGGTCTTTGTTTTGATGTTTCTGATGTCTCGCTCGGCTTGGTTATTGTCGAACGGAACACAGAGCTTTTCTAAAAACAGGCAGACTGCTCCCTTGTAATTTTGAAGCCTGTCGATGAGCGCGAGAATTTTACCGCGTTTCACTCTGCCGCGCTTTTTCTTGGGCTTAACAGGTTCGGGATTCTCAC